>CALQJI020000073.1 GCA_943330855.2 Klebsiella pneumoniae | reverse complement strand
GCTGGAGTTATACGCCTCCTGGCGGGGCTTTTCGCGGTCGGGAGGCTTGCGGCGACCCGCGTAGAATCGGCCTGCGGACCGGCGTTATACGCGCGGCACGCGTCGTTCTCGTCGCTATTTTCAGCGCATGTCATGGACACCGTTGCTGGAGAAGATACGAGGTTGGCCGCACCGGCACGGTAGGATGAGACTCTGTCGGACACCATCTGCCGACGGAGGAGGCGCGAGCGAAGCGAGTTGCTTGGCCGCGCGTGACGACGCCCGAACTGCTCGCTGCGCTCGCCTCGCTGCGTTCGAAATGGGGCTCGACGGAGTCTCGCCCTACCCGTGTGTGCGACACGTTCATGCGAGGCTGCGGTTCAGGGCGGCGAAGAGCTTTTCCTCGTCGAGACAGCAGACATTGCGGCCGCGCCACTCCACGCGGCTGCGGCCTGCCGCGCCCATGATTCGATCGTCCGGCACGAACGCAAGCGGCTCCATCGGTAACACGAGATGCTGGACGCCGCGGACCTCGGTGACAGGGAATGCGTAACGCTCGCCGCCGTGCCGAACCACGAGCATCCGGGCGGTGGATCTCCCAGGCAGGGCGGAGTTGGTGCCTTTGCCCTTCTCCACTCCGAGCAGGCGGCCCACGGAGACGCACGCGAGCAGCTCTCCGCGCACGTTCACCACGCCGAGCAGCACGCCCTCGCGGCGGTGCGGCAGGGTGTGGATGTGGCGCGACTCGCCGACTTCTTCCATCACACCGATGGCCAGCGCGAGCCAGTCGTCACCGATGCGGAAGACGAGGAGCGGCGTGCCGGTGTCGGCCACGGGAGCCTTCACCGCGATGTGCTCGGTCCACTCGTGCCGGTAGCCGGCAGGCGGGCGGGAGTCGAGCAGGCGCATGGCGGCGGCGGCGTAAGTCGGGCAGTTGCGGCAATGCAGATGTGCCTTGAGCTCGCCGCACGAGTTGTTGCCCCAGACGCCGATGTGCTGCCAGCAATCCGTCATCGGCCTCGGCGTATCCAGCGACACCGCGTGGGTGGCGGACTGCGCAGCTTCCGTGGAAACCTCGGTTGCGCTGCGGCGGCGGTTCTTGAAGTCAGACAGCATGGAAAGTGACCCGTGGACAATGACCAATGACCAGCGACGCAATGACCAATGAATGCCCCAATTTCAACGGCCAATGCCCGGACATCAGTCTCGGTAGCCGGGCCATGCGACCCCACGCGCCCCGTTGGGCATTGGGCATCGAGCCTTGATTGGGTATTACGTCATTGGCCATTGGACACTTCCTCCGCATCGAGGGTTTGCGTGAAGTAATAGACCGCGAGCAGGTCGCGCAGCTCCGGGGTGAGCAGCTTGTCCAGTTGCAACAGGCGCAGGCGCCCACGCGGGTCGGGCGCGATGAGGGAGTCACCGACGGTGTTGAAGTCGCCGAGATTTTTCTGCGCCAGCTCGGTGGCGTGCTCGGCGATGAGGCCGAGCGGCTTCGATACGCCGCGCTGAGGCTCATAGCGGAGCATCAGGATGCGCGTGCTGAGGCGGAGGTTCGAGGCGCGGCGCAATGTGAGCTGGCAGAGGTCCAGCACTGGCACCGGCTCGCCACGACAGGTGAACTCACCCGCCGTGCCCACCGGGGCGCCGGCGATTTTCCGCAGCTCGACCATCGCGAGCACCTCGGTGACGCGCGCGACTTCCAGCGCGTAGCGGTCAGCACCAATTTGGAAGACGAGGAAGAGCATCGGGTTAGCGGTCAGCCTTCAGCACGGCGCGGTTGCGTCTTTGCTGATCGCTGATTGCTGATCGCTGACCGCTCATCTGCTCCCCGGGAGTTTGAACCGCGCCACCCCCTCGCGCAGCGCGTAGGCCGTGCTCTTGAGCTGCTCGATGGCCTGGTTGGATTGATCGAGGGACTGCGCGGTCTGGTGGACGGCTTTGGTGAGTTGGCTGAGGGAGTCGCTGATCTGTTGGCCGCCGGTGGCCTGCGACTGCATGCCGGAGTTGACCAGCTCGAAGCGCGGGGCGAGGGCCTGCACCTGCTGGATGATCTGGGCGAGCTGCGCGCCGACGGCTTGGACTTCCTTCACACTATTGCGGACATCCTCGGCGGTTTGGTTCATGCCCAGTGTGCCAGCGGTGACGGCGGACTGCACTTCCTTGACCATCTGCTCGATGTCGTAGGTGGCGACGGCGGTCTGGTCGGCGAGGCGGCGGATTTCGGTGGCGACGACGGAGAAGCCGCGGCCGTATTCGCCGGCCTTCTCGGCCTCGATGGCGGCGTTGAGGGAGAGCAGATTGGTGCGGTCGGCGATCTTCGTGATGGTGGTGACGACTTGGTTGATGTTGCCGGCCTTTTCGTTGAGCACGCCGAGCTTGGACTGGATGAGGGTGGCGGAACTGGTGAGCTGGGCCATCGTCTCGCGCATCCGGGCGAGGCCTTCTTGGCCCTTGCCGGCGAGGGTGGCGGTGTCCTCGGCCACGGCGGTGGCATCCTTCATCATGTTGACCAATTCCAGTGAGGTGGCGGAAATTTCCTTGGCGGTCGCGCCGATCTCGGTGGCGGTGGTGGCGATCTCGTTCGCGGTGGCCTGCTGCTGTTTGCCGGTGACGGAGATCTGGTTGACGGAGGTGTTGACCTGGAGGCCGGATTTTTGCACCTGGGAGACGATGTCGGTGAGGCTGCGCACCATTCGGTTCAGGGTGCGCAGGAGGCCGCCGATCTCGTCGGTGCGCTCGACGGCGGCGATGTTGACGGTGAGATCGCCGCTAGCAATTTGCCCGGCCATGGAGACGACGTCGTTGAGCGGCTTGGTGATGTCACGGATGATCCAGCCGGCGGCGAAGGCGACGATAAGATACCCCACGGCCACGAGGGCGAGGGTCTTGCCGAAGCCCGCGTAAAAGGCGTCCACGCGCTCCTTGAGCACGGTGGTGAGCACGAAGGCCACTTTGTCCTCCAGTTGGAGCAGCGCCTTGATCGCGCTGGTGATGGAGGTGTGGAACTCCATGGCGCTGGTTGCGGCCTGATGTTTTTTTAAGGTGTCGCTGATCAGTTTGGCGGCCGTGTCAGCGCCTGCGCGGCCCAGCGTGTTGGGGCTTTCCAAATCGGTTTTGAACTCCGGCCGTTCTTTCATCACCGACTCGACGTGGTGGAAGAGCGCGCCCTCGCTGCTCTTGAGGGAGTCCTCCACTTTCTTCAGCGCATCGCTCAACCGCTCGAACTCCGCTGTCTGTGATTGGTTCGTCATGCTGGTGGCGTTGGCTCCGCGCGTGGCGATGCCGAGGCCGATGCCACGTGCGTCTGCCAACGCGGCCAGCAGCTCGGGGCCGCCATATTGCAGCGCGGACATGAGGCGGTAGCGTTCGCCTGTTTCCTCGGTGAGCTTGGAGCGGTTACCGACGGTTTCCAGGAGCTTGAGGCAGGAGTTCGCCACTTGGCTGCGGCTGGCAAAAAGTTCACCTGCGCGGAGGGTGGCCGCTGGCCTCAGCACGACGTCGATCTCGGATGCCAACTGGTTCCATTCAATCGTCACGTCCACCTCGTCAACGCGCCTTTTGATAGCTGTCTCCACCGCCTGGGCCGCTTGCCGCACAGCCGGGCCTTGCTGATTGAACAAGCTCTCGAATGCGATGTTGGTGTTCGCCACGCCGTGGCCGAGGTCGCGGTAGAGGTGGAGTTCATAGGTCAACCGGAAGAGGCGTGACTGGATTTCGACCGCCGCCTGCTCGTTGCGGACCTGCGTCAGTTCGCGCGGCAGCTTCGTGCCGAAGAAGTCGTGGAAGACCACGGCCCCGAATGGCAACGCGAAGAGGACGCCGAGCAGGGCGAGTTTTTGCCAGAATTTGAATCGTTTCATGGCCGTGCGGTAATCAGGTCTTGAGTTTGAACCGGGCGGAGCGCGCCTGCATGCGGCGGGCGGTGGTCTCGAATTCCTCCACGGCGCCCCACGCCCGGCGTTGCGCGTCGGTCGTGCTGCGGGAGAAATCACCGAACTTCGTGGCGGCCTCGGAAATCTGCCGCGCGCTCTCGGTCTGCGCGCGCAGGGTGGTGTTGACCGACTCGATCTGCGGCGTGATGCCCTGCACTTGTTGGAGGACGAGGTCGAGCTGCCCACCGACGTGTTGCACATCGCTCACGCCGTGACGGACTTCCTCGGCGAACTTGTCCATGCCCATCACCCCGGCCGTCACCGCGCCCTGCATCTCGCGCACCATCTGTTCGATGTCTTCGGCGGCGACGGCGGTCTGGTCGGCGAGGCGCTGAATCTCGGTGGCGACGACCGCAAAGCCGCGTCCGTATTCGCCGGCCTTCTCGGCCTCGATGGCGGCGTTGAGGGAGAGCAGGTTCGTCTGGTCGGCGACCTTGGCCATGGTGGTGATGACCTGGCTGATGGTGGCGGCCTTTTCGTTGAGGATGCCGAGCTTGGCGTTGATACCGTCGGCGGCGTGGTGGATGGCTTGCATCGTGTCGCCCATGCGCAGGAGGCCGCTGCGGCTGGAGTCGGTGAGCATGGCTGTCTGATCCGCGACGATGGAGACAGAATGAACGGTGCGGGACAGCTCGGCGGAGGTATTGAGCACGCGGCGCGCGGAGGCGCCGAGGCCGGCGGCGAGTAACTCCATCTCGGATAGGCTCTGCTTGCCCGCGCCGAGGGCCGCGCCGAGGGAGGTGTTGGTGGTGAGGACGTCGCCGCCGGATTGGCGGAGTTGGGCGGCGAGCTCCGCCATCTCGGAGCCGAGGCGGTTGAGGCTCTCGGCCAGCACGGTGCATTCATTGCGCTCGGCCATTTGGATCGGTTCCTCGAGCACACCGCTGCGCAGCCGGTCCACGCCTTGCCAGAGTGCTTGCAGGGAATTCGCCAAGGCCACCTCGGTGCGCCGGGCGAGGAAGGCGCCGACGGCCACGAGGACGAGGGCCGCGAGCGCCGCGCTGAAGGCGATGGGGTGCCAGTCGAGTTCCGCCGCGCCCAACCGCTCGGTGCGGAGGAGGAAATCGGCGATCAATTGCTCCTGCCTGCGGCGCGCTTCGAGATACTCAAGCGCGTAGTCGAGCCGGGCTTGCGCGGGGTCAGTCGCGGCCAGCGTGAGCAGGCGATCCTCGATGGCGTTCAACTTCGTGGTGTCGTGCTCGCTGATGGCATCGAGTGCAGCCAAGACTTCCCGGTGCTGGCGCAGGAGTGGACGCAGATCACTGACGATGCGGGATAATTCCTCGTCGGCTTTGAGTTTCTTGCGGCGCTCGGTCTGGCTTTGCGGGTCCAGCAACACCCCCAGCAGCGCCTCCCCCATTTGCAGCGTGACGAAGCGCATCCGCTCCGCTGCCATCGCGGCGCGGCCCCGAAACTGTTCCGCATCGAATTGCCGCCGCACCGACTTCCAGCCCAACCCAGCCACCACCACGCCGCACAGCACGGCGATCAGACACAAGGCGCCAAACCCGGTGCGGAGCCGTTGGATGAGGGTGATGGTCTTCATGCGGACCGGACGTGCGCGAGCGTAGGCGGGGACCAAGCGGAAACAAGTCCATTGTCAGTTGCGCACAAGACGCACGCGCGGAACTCGTCTGGCAGGGCAATTGAAGCGTCGGCCATCTGGGCAAACATGGCCCGCACCTGCGATGAACTTTTCCGTGACCGCTTCGTTCCGCCGGTGTTAATTCCATTTATGAAAACCAGCTTCGCTCCCCGCCCGTTCCAGCTCCATTCCCCGCGCCGGGAGTTCCTGCGCCAAGCCGCCTTCGCCGCCGCGCTCTGCACCGTGCCGGGCCTCTTCGCCGAGCAGCTCGCGCTCACGCCCAAGCAGACCGAGGGGCCGTTCTATCCCGACAAGCTCCCGCTCGACACGGACAACGACCTCGTCATCATCAACAACGGCCTCACGCCCGCCGTCGGTGAAATCACCTGGCTCAGTGGCCGCCTGCTCACCGCGAGCGGCTCGCCCATCGGCAACGCCACCATCGAGATTTGGCAGTGCGACTCAACCGGAGTTTATCTCCACACCCGCACCGGCGGCGACAAGGCCAAGCGCGACGCGAACTTCCAGTGCTTCGGCCGCTTCCTCACCGGCAGCACGGGCGAGTATCTCTTCCGCACCATCAAGCCCGTGCCCTATCCCGGTCGCGCACCGCACATCCACCTCGCCGTGAAGCTCAAGGGGAAGAAGGAACTCGTCTCGCAGTGCTACATCCAAGGCCACCCCGGCAACGAGAAGGACTTCATCTGGAAGGGCATCAAAGACCCGAAGCAACGCGAAAACGTGACCGTGAACTTCGCCCCGCTCAAGGGCTCAAAGGGCGGCGAACTTACCGCCCGCTGGGATGTGGTGATGGGGCTCACGCCGGCGGAGGCTTGAGCAGAGCGCCGAGCATGGCTCGACGTGACGCAACTGCATCTCCCATGAAACCAGCACTTCACCTCGCTCTCCTCTTGGCGGCGAGCGCCCCCGCCCTTGCCGAGCCACCGACCGATTGGATTGACCCCGCCACCGGGCACCGCGTCGTGCGGCTCTCGCGCGAATCGGGCAGTGCGAGCCTCTATTTCCACCAGAACGCCTACACTTCCGAGGGCGACAAACTTCTCCTCGCCACGCCCAGCGGCCTCACCACGGTCAACCTCACCAACCGCTCCCTCGAACTCGTGGTGCCGCGCGCCAGCTGCAGCATGGGCGGCAGCAGCGGCATCGAGGTCGGACGCAAATCGCGCCAAGTCTATTACGGAGTGCGCGGCGAGACTGGCACCGTCATCCGCGCCACCCACCTCGACACCAAAGCCACGCGCGACGTGGTAAACCTCCCCTTCTTCGCCACCGTCAACGGCATCAACGCCGATGAGACCCTGCTCCTCGGCACGATGAGCGAACGCGGCCCTGGCTTCCGTCCACCACCGCCGCCCGATGCCAAGGCCGATAGCAAGGACGCCAAAGAACCCGCCGCCACTCCGCGCTCGAACTTCGGCAATCGCACCAGCCTCGCCGCACGCACCAACCTCCCGCGCGCGATGAAGTTCTACTCCGCCGACCTCAAGACCGGCGAAGTGAAAACCTTCAATCCCAGCACCAACTGGCTCAACCACGCCCAAGCCTCGCCCACCGATCCGCTCATGATGCTCTATTGCCATGAGGGCACCTGGCACGAGGTGGACCGCGTCTGGACCCTGCGCGTCGGCACCGACACGCCGAAGCTCATGCACGCGCGCACGATGCCTTACGAGATTGCCGGCCACGAATTCTTCAGCCATGACGGCCGTTGGGTTTGGTATGACCTCCAGACCCCGCGCGCGAAGGAGTTCTGGCTCGCGGGCGTTCACCTCACGACCGGCGAACGCATCCGCTACTCCGTCGCCCGCAGCGAGTGGAGCGTCCACTACAACGTCTCGTGGGACAGCAAACTCTTCGCCGGCGACGGTGGCGGCCCCGACAGCGTCGCGAACCAGACGCCGCTACCCGAGAAGCGAAAGCGCAACCCGCCCGGCAACGGCCAATGGATATACCTCTTCCGCCCGCAGCCCGATTTCAAAACCGAAACCGTGAGCGGCCAGCCCGTGAAGGTGGGCCGCTTCGAGGCCGAGAAACTCGTGGACCTGTCCAAGCACGACTACAACCTCGAACCCAACGTCACCTTCACCCCTGACGGCAAGTGGCTCGTCTTCCGCAGTAACATGCACGGCGAACGGCACGTTTACGCCGTCGAGGTGGCATCGAAGCCGTGATTTCCGTTCTGCAACACAACTGACCCATGAATCCAAAACTTCTCCTCGCCACATTGCTCCTGCCTGCCGCGCTACTCGCCGCCGAGTTACCGAAGGAAATCCCTCTCTGGCCCAACGGCGCACCCGGCTCCGATGGTAAAACGGAGAATGAGCTGCACGTGAAGAACGCCGGCGGCGATGTCACGAGCGTCTCGCGCATCCACAAGCCGAGCCTCACGCCCTACCTCCCCGCGCCCGGCAAGGCCACAGGCACCGCCGTGCTCGTCATCCCCGGCGGCGGCCATCGCGTGCTCGCCATCCAGCACGAGGGCTACAACGTCGGCGAGTGGCTGCGCGAGCGCGGCATCGCGGCCTTCGTGCTCAAGCACCGGCTCGCGAAGGAAACCAACTCCACCTACCAAATCGAAGTTGAATCCCTTGCCGACACGCAACGAGCCATGCGCCTCATCCGCAGCCGCGCGACCGAATGGAGCTTGGACCCCGCGCGCTTGGGCGTGCTGGGTTTCAGCGCCGGCGGTGAACTCGCGTGGCTTGTAAGTTTACGCCATGACAACGGCCTGTCGGACGCGAAGGACGCGGTGGACAAACTGGGCTGCAAGCCCGCCTTCCAAGCGCTCATCTATCCCGGTCGCTCCGCCACCATCCTGCCGACAAAAGAGGTTCCGCCCGCGTTCCTCTGCGCCGGCTTCGGTGACCGGACGGATATTTCGGAGGGCTTGGCCGAGGTGTATCTGCGTTTCAAAAAGGTGGGCGTCCCGGCCGAGCTGCATATGTATTCCAACGCCGGTCACGGTTTCGGCCTGCGCGCCAGTAACAAAGGTCCGCACGCCGCGTGGCCCGAGCGATTCGTCGAGTGGCTGGATGGGCGCGCCTTGCTGGCGGGTGGACTGCAACGTCAATAACCGGGGGGTGAATCCGGCAAGCGTCGGTGCGCAGGCGGGGACAGTGTCGAGTTGACCCGAACCGCCGCACGCGACCGCTTTAGAGTTTGACCCGCTTGCAAACGCGCGGCTACGTTTCCGCCCTAATTTTTTCGGCCTGATTATGATTGGAACGCTACGCAAACACTCGCAATGGCTCTGGGGCATCATCATCACGGTGGTGATCATCACCTTCGTCGTGTTCTTCAGCCCGAACGTCGGCCCCGGTCAGGGCCGGAGCGAGGCAGACTACGGCACACTTTACGGTCAGCCCATCAAGCGCGACGACCTCGCGCAGGCTTACACCGACGCCAAGCTCTTCTTCTTCCTGAACACCGGCCAGTGGCCCACGCCCGAGCAGGCGATGATGTATCGCTACAACATGGATACGGAGGCCCGCCAACGGCTGCTCATTAACTATCATGTCCGCCAGGAAGGCATCGAAGTGGGCAAGGACGCTGTGGTGCAAAACATCAAGGATACCTTCAGCAATCCAGAAACCGGCACCTTCAACCTTCAGCAGTATGACGCCTTCACCAAGCAGCGGCTGCCAGCGGGCGGCGTGAGCGAGGCGGGCTTCGAGCTATATCTGAAGAATGAGCTGGGCCGTCTGCAGCTCGCGCGGGTGTTCGGCCTCTCCGGCAAGCTCATCTCCAGCCGCGCCGCCGATGGCTTCTACCGCCGCGAGAACGAGCAAGCGCTCACCGAGTTCGTCTTCCTCGCCAGCTCGAACAACCTCGCCAAGGTGAAGCTCGACGATGCCACCCTGCGCACCTACCACACGAACAACCTCACCACCTACCGCATCCCCGAGCGCGCCATCGTCCACTACGTCTACCTCCCCTACACGAACCACAACGCGGAGGCGGACAAGGAACTGGCCGCGAACACCAACCTCGTCTCCATCATGGAGGCGTATTACACGACCAACATCTTCCGCTTCAAAGAGACCAACGGCACGGCGATGACCTTCGCACAGGCCATGCCCAAGATTCGGACCGAGTTCCGCGACGACTTCGCCGTGCGCATCGGCCAGAAAAAATCCGGCGAGTTTGCCAATGAGCTGTTTAAGCAGGAAAACAAGGTCTCCAGCCTCCTCACGCTCGCTGCGCTCAAAGGGCTGGCCGTGAAGGTCACCGAACCGTTTACCGAGTTCGAGGGGCCCAAACTCACCAACGCGCCGGGCAACTTCGGACAGACCGCGTTCCAGCTCACGGCGGACGAAGCCCTCGGCCAGATGCTGCCCGGCTCGGACGGCGTGTATTTCATCGCGTTCAAGGAACGCCTCAAGCCCGAAGACCCGCCCTTCGCACAAGTCCGCACCAAAGTCGTCGAAGACTACCAGCGCTCGCAGGCCACGGAACTCACCCTCACCGAGGGCAACAAACTCGTGCAAGCCGCCAACGATGCGCTCGCCAAAGGCCAGTCCTTCAAGGACGCCGCCAAGGCCCTCGGCCATGTCGCCCTCGAAGTGCCGCCGTTCAGCCGCAACACGCGGGAGATCACCATCGCCAGCAGCCGAGGCCTCGGCGTGGAAGAGTTCCGCGACCAGTCGTTCGCGCTCGCGGCCGGCAAGGTCAGCAGCTTCCGCCTGGTCGGCAGCAGCGGCGGCTATGTTCTCCATGTCCGCAGCTTCCAGCCCGTCTCCGAAGAACTCGTGAAGACCGAACTGACCAAGTTCACTGACTCCCTCCGCGAAAATCGCGCCAACTACGCCTATCGCGAGTGGTTGAGCCGCGAGGTCGAACGCTCCGGCGTTATGGCCGCCCTGCAACCGCAGACCAAGAAGGGCGCGGGCGCGGGCACCGGCGACTAGCCATGCCCACCGGCGCAGTCATCAAGCTCGCCAGCCCCGCCACGCAGGAGTCTTGGGACGTCCCCATCCTCCACGAGGACGACCTCCTGCTCGCCGTCGCCAAGCCCTCCCGACTGCTCACCTCGCAGGACCACAACGATCCGCAGCGCCCGAGCCTCATGCAACTCCTGCACGAGGGCATCGCACAAGGTGCGCCTTGGGCAACAAAACGGAGCCTTGCCTACCTCACCAACGCCCACCGGATTGACTACGAGACCAGCGGCGTGCTGCTCCTGGCCAAGACCAAGCCCACGCTCATCGCCCTTGCCAACGAGTTCGGTGCCAATCACCCGACGAAGACCTACGTGGCACTCACACGCGGCATGCCTGCGGAGCCGGAGTTCACCGTGGACGCCAAGATCGGCCCGCAGACCCGCCAACTCGGCCTGATGCGCATTGATATCCAAGGCGGTAAAAAAGCCGTGACCCAGTTCAAAGTCATCGAGCAATTCCGCGGCTACACCCTGCTGCACTGCAACCCGCTCACGGACCGCACGCACCAAATTCGCGTCCACCTCCGCTCCATCGGCCTCCACACCGTCGGCGATGTGGACTACGCCGGGGCCCCGCTTTCCCTCTCGCAGCTCAAGTCCAGCTACCAGCCCAAGTGGAGCAAGCCGGAGCGCCCGCTCATGGGCCGCGTGGCCCTCCATGCCGAGCGTTTGGAAATCAAGCACCCGGCCACCGGCGAGCCCATCGTCATCAGCGCCGAGTGGCCGAAGGACCTGTTCGTGACGGTGAAGTATCTGCGGAAGTTTAGCGGGCTCTGAGCAAAAGGTCCAAAGTCTTGGATGCGCGCCGTCCCGCGACTTTGGACTTCGCCCGTCACTTCTCAATCGGCTCGTCCGCCTTCAACCCTAGCGCCGCCAGCCCTGCCACGAAGTAGCCCGCCGCGCACAGCATGAAGACGGCGTTCCAATTTTGAGGCCCGCCCTCCGGCCCCAGCAGCTTGGGCACCATCACGATCGTCAGCCCCGCGCCGAGATTTCCCCACATATTCGCCCAGCCGAAAATCGCCGCCGAGTGCCGCCCGCCCACATCCTGCATGAACGCCCACACCGCCGGAATACCTAGGTCCGTCATGAACGCCACCACCGCCAGCGCGACGACGATCGCCCACGGCGAGTCCAGCCACAGGCACGACAAGTAGGCCACGGTCCCGACGATTTTCGTGCCGATGAGCGGCAGCGCCCGGCCCCAGCGCAGACCCCAGCGCTGCACCAACCAGTCCGTCACCCAGCCGCCCACCATCATCCCCAAAATTCCCGCCACCAGCACCGTCGTGGACATCCACCCGCCGATCTTCGGGTCAATGTGCTTCACCTCCTTGAAATACGTCGGCAACCACGACACGAGGAACACCCAGCCCACGTTCACCCCGAACTGCAACACGCACATCAGCCACAGGCTTAAATTCGTCACCACCGCGCGGACTGGAAAACCCTTCGCCCGCGCCGCGCCACCTTCCTGCGCAGAGCCGATCAGCTTCCGCTCCGCGTCGTCACACGCGGGATGGGATTCCGGCGACTCGCGGAACACGTTCCAGAAAATCCACGCCACGAAAACGCCCGACGCGCCGTAAGCCATCAGCACCGCGCGCCAACCGAGGAAATCCTTGAGCAGCCACGCCGTCAGCGCCGGCGCGAGCGCTCCGCCCAGCCGCCCGCCGAAGGACACGATGCTGCTCGTGCGACCGCGTGAGCCCAGCGGCGTCCAGCGCTTCAGCAACCCGTTGCTCGCCGGATACGCCCCTGCCTGTGCGATGCCAAACAGGATTCGCGCCGTCACCAGCGAGGCGAACCCACCCACCCAGCCCGTCAGCACCGTCGCCGCCGACCACAGCAGGATGTAACCCGTCATCATCCCCCGCGCGCCGAAGCGGTCCGCCAGCCAGCCCGCCGGCACTTGCGCCAACGCGTAAGCGTAGAAGAACGCCGACATCACCCAGCCCACGTCCTCCTTCGTCAGCGCCAACTCGAGGCGGAACTCATCGAGCTTGGCGATCTCCGCGAGGCAGATGCGGTCGAGGTAAAGCAGCCCCGCCGCCAAGGTCGTGACGGCCACGATACTGTGACGCACACGCGTCGGTTGTTTGGGAGCCATCTCCCGAGGAGACAGTCCGATGGAAACGAAGTCAAACCCGCGCTGCAAACCCAGTGCTGCAAGGGCGCAATTTCCGTTTGAACTTCCCCCACTGCGTCGCATCATCCGCCCCGTGCATTTCCCGAAAGTAACCCTCGTTGGTGTCGGTTTACTGGGCGGGTCGCTCGGGCTGGCGCTGAAGCAGCGCAAGCTCGCCGGCCACGTCGAGGGCTACGTGCGCCGCACCACCAGCATCGGGGAATGCGAAGAACTCGGCGTCGTGGACCGTGCCACCACTGACCTCCTCACGGCGGTGCGAGACGCCGACCTCGTCGTGTTCTGCACGCCGCTCGCGCAGATGCGGGCGCTGGCGGAACAGTGCGCGCCCGCGCTCAAGCCCGGCGCCCTCGTCACTGACGTGGGCAGCGTGAAGGGCCCCGTGGTGGCAGAGTTGGAACCGATCTTCAGCAAAGTCGGCGCGCAGTTCATCGGCAGCCACCCGATGGCGGGCGGAGAGAAGACCGGCCCGGCGGCGGCGCGTGCAGATTTGTTCGAGCAAACCGTCTGCATCGTCACGCCCGGCCCGAAGACCCCGGCAACGCTCGCGAAGCAGATGGAGAATTTTTGGGCAGCCCTCGGTGGCCGTCCGCTGCGGCTCACGCCGGACCAGCACGACAGCCTCGTCGCTAGGTCCAGCCACCTGCCGCACGTTGTTGCCGCAGAGTTGGCGAACTACGTCCTCAGCCCCGCCCACCCGAAAGAGCAACCCGCCCTCTGCGCCACCGGCTTCCGCGACACCACGCGCGTCGCCGCCGGCTCGCCCGAGATGTGGCGGGATATCGCGCTCGCCAACCGCAAACACCTCGCCCGCGCCCTCGGCGTCTTCATCGAGGACTTGCAGGAATTCCAACGCGCACTCGAAGCCGGTGACACGAAGGCCATACACGAATTCTTCGAGACCGCGAAAAATCGGCGCGACCAGTGGGTCGGGAAAAGCGGGGCGGTCGAGTGAATCCCCTGAACTCAGAGGCCCGGAGCGCGGACGCCCGCCTCCGCAACCAGTGCTGCTCTGGAGCGCAAGGGGCTGCGGACGTAGGCGTCCGCGCTCCATTGCCACCGGATTGATGGGGAGAAACAACTTTCAACTTTCAACCTTCAACCTTCAACCTCCCCTATGCCCACCACGCGTCGCCAGTTCCTTGCCACCACCACCGCCCTCGCCGCCACGCCCCTGCTGGCCGCGGACAAGCCCGCCCCGCTCACCATCATTGATACGCACACCCACTTCTACGATCCCACGCGCCCCGGAGGCGTCCCGTGGCCGGGTAAGGGCGACGCAATGCTCCACCGCACCACCCTGCCCGCGGATTACCGCGCGCAGCCGGTGTCGCAGCCCGTCACCGGCACGGTCGTTGTTGAAGCCAGCGGACTCGTTGAGGACAACCAGTGGATTCTCGACCTCGCGGCGAAGGACAAGTTCATCGTCGGCTTCGTGGGCAACTTGAAACCGGGCGAGGACGCGTTCGCCGGCAATCTGAAGCGCTTCGCCGCCAATCCCACCTATCGCGGCATCCGCGTGAATGAGGGCGCGCTCCGCACCGGCTTGGGCAACGCCGCTTACCTTGCCGACCTCAAGCGTCTCGACGACGCCGACCTCGAACTCGACGTGAACGGCGGCCCGACGCTCCTGCCCGAAGTCGCTCGCCTCGCGAAGGAGTTGCCCACTCTGCGCATCGTCATCAACCACCTCGCCAACACGCGCATCGACGGGAAGAACGTCTCGCCCACATGGCGCACTGACTTGGAAGCTGCCGCGAAATTTCCCCGGGTCTTCCTCAAAGTCTCCGCACTGGTCGAAGCGACCGGCAAGAACGACGGCACCGCCCCGCGCGATGTGGAGTTCTACCGCCCGTGGCTGGACATCGCGTGGAATGCCTTCGGCTCCGACCGGCTCATCTACGGCAGCGACTGGCCGGTGAGCGCGCGCTTCGCGTCACTCGCCACGGTGCAGGGAATCGTCCACGACTACTTCGCTGCGCGCGGTCGCGAGGCGTTGGAAAAATTCTTCGCAAAGAACGCGCAGGCCGCCTACCGCTGGCGCTAGGCGGTAGCCGCCGAAGTCAGGAGGCAAATTCGTTCGAGCGCAGCGGCGTCCGCCGCCTCACCTCGGCGGCTGCGAAATATCACTCCACCACCATCACCCCGCGCATGACGAGGTAGTGGCCGGGGAAGGAGCAGATGTAGGGATACTTGCCGGCCTGCTTCGGCGCGTGGAAGCGCAGGGTCTCGCTCTTGTTCTGTGTGAGCATCTTCGTCGCGTGCAGGATTTGGTCGGACTTGGGGATGAAGTCATTCTTCTCGAACGCGTCCGGCAGCTTCGCCATCTCGTTCGCGGCCTCGCCGATCTTGTCCTCCGAGCCGGGCTTCACGATGAGCAGGTTGTGCGGCGTCGCGTCCGGGTTGTCGAAGATGAGCTTCACCGGCGCGCCGGCCTTCACCTTGAACTCCATCACGGTGAAGAGCATCCGCTCCGCGATGGTGCTGATTTGCACCACGGTCGGGTTCAACTTGTCGAACGGGTCGGGCGCTTCTTTCTTCCCCGCGCCCTTAGCTTTCGGATTGGTCGCAGCGATGAACGCGGCGGCCTGCGGGCTGGGTGGCACCGGCCCGAACTTCCGCAACGTCTCGGAGTCGAGTGCGGTGCGGAGGGCGTAGTTGAGGTAGGTGTCCATCGGGTGCGCGAGCAGGTCGAGCGCGGCGGCGCGCGCTTCGGCGGTGCCGACGTAACTGGCGGTGATGGCGGCTTCGAGACGCACGAGGCCGTTGGTGTCATTGGCGCGCGCGCGAAGCTGGGCGTGAGTCGTCGCGCTCGGCGCGGCCCAGCGCAACTGGTGCGTGGCAGCGGCGCGGACGTGGTGGTTCGGGGCGTCGATGAGTTTGGCGAGCAGTGAAGGATTCTCCGTGCCGAGGCTACGGGTGAGCCAGAGCGCTTCGAGTTGTTGATGCAAGTAGCGCGGTTCGCTCGCCTTCAGCCCGGCCAGCCACGGCGTCAACGCGGCCTTCACCTGCGTCGCGTCGCGTTCGCGAAGTTCGAGCTTTGCTGTGTAGCGCGTGCGGTAGTCGGGGGACTTGAGCAGGTCGAGCAGCTTGGGCAACGATTCCCCGGCAATCTTCGGCGCGGTTTGGAGCGGACGGCCCTTCGCCGTCACGCGCCAGATGCGGCCGCTGGTCTTGTCGCGGCGCGTGTCGCGCAGCGAATACTGCATGTGGCCCTTCACCGGGTTATACCAATCGCAAATGAAGAGGTCGCCGCGCGGGCCGAAGCGCACGTCCACCGGTATGAAGGAGAGGTTCGAGGACTGGAGAATGTGCCCGATGCGCTCCTCCTCGAAGTGCGTGTCCTTCTCGACCCAGCGGTGCAGCTCGACGGTGTTGACGGGCTTGTAGCGCACGCGCACGAAGCCGCCTTGCAGCTCGTCGGGGAAGTGCGGGTTGTAAATGAACTCCTGCCCGCACGTGCCGCTGTAGGCCGGAAAGAAATTCCCCGCCGGCACATGCTGCTGCGGGAACGGCGCGTTCAGCGCATGCACCGCGCTCGCGAACACCGGATGGCTGCCGAGATGCCAGCCCCACTCGTCGAATGTCAGCCCCCACGGGTTGGTGCTCATGTAGGAGCCGAACGCCCGCAACCGCTGCGTGCGCGGCGTGAGGCGGAAGAACGTGCTGTCCCGCGCGCGCACCGGGCCGTAGGGCGTCTCCACCGAGCTGTGGTGAAAGATGCTTTCGCGGAAAATCAAATCTCCATCCGGCGACCAGGTGAAGTCGTGCAGCGAATGATGCGAGTCCTCCGTGCCGAAGCCGGTCATGACGGTCTTGCGCAGGTCGGCGCGGCCGTCCCCGTCGGTGTCTTTGATGAAGGTCAGGTGCGGCTGCTCGCTGACGTAGAGGCCGCCGTCGCCGAACTCGAAGGAGAGCGGGATGTGCAGGTTGGTCGCGAAGACGCTGCATTTGTCAGCACGTCCGTCGCTATTCGTGTCTTCGAGGATGATGATTTTGTCGTTGGGTTCCTCGCCGGGGATGACTTGCGGATAAGTCGTCGAGCAAGAGACCCACAGCCGCCCACGCGTGTCCCACCGCATCTGGATGGGCTTGGCGAGGTCTGGGAACATCTCCTCGGACGCGAACAAGCTGACCTCGAAACGCGGGTCCACTTTGAACGCCTTCAACTCATCAGCGGCGGAGAGCCACTCGTTGATGGCGCGCGTGCCGGTGATTTGTGGGAGCGGCGGAATGTTGCTGTCGTCCACCTGCGGTGGGACGGACTTGCCCTGTGAAATGTCCCACGCGCGGCGGTCGCGGTTGGCCACCATCTGGTCGAACTTCTCGAATTCGCCGGGGAAATTCACGACGCCGTATGGCTCCTTACGCCCGCCCGTGATGTAAAAGCCGTTCAATGCGCGGTAACGCCGGACAAACTGCTTGTTCCGCTCCTCGACAGTGGCTTTGACAGCAAGCGACGGAGCGGGAGCGGACTCCTCGAACAGCCCACGAAAGAGGTGCTCCGCGAAGGTGCGGTAGCCAGCGTCGGTAAGATGAATGCCATTTCCGGTGAGGGGCGCTGGCTTCGACGCGGCTTCCATCGCGACGCGCACCGGCGTGAACACATCCACGAACGCCGCGCCACAGCGCTTCGCCACGCGGGCCATTGCTTCGGAGTAGAGTTTCAACCGCGCGTTGCTGGCCTTGCCGTCGGGCAGGTTCGGGTTGCGCACGTCCTCATGCGGAATGGGCGACACGAGCACGACCTGCGGCGGCGACTTCCCGTTGTAGCGGCGGATGCGGAGGCTGACGATGAACTGCGCGAGGTCGCGCTCGAACTCCGGCAGCGCCTCCGCGCCGGCAAAGGATTCGTTAAACCCATAGGCCGCGAAGATGAGATCGGCCTTCTGCGCCGCGAGGTGCTTGTGCAAATCGCCGAACGCCTCGGGCCGCGGCTGCACCGTGATTTCATCGCCCGGCCAAGCGAGTGTGCGAAGGACGATTTCTTCCTTCGCGAAGCGTTGCAGCACCATCGCCTCGAACCACCCGTGCTCCTGCATCCGCTCGAACAGCCCATTGCCGATGAACGCGACGCGCGCCCCGCGCTCGAGCTTGAGCGGCAGCGTGGTGGCCGGAAACGTCGCTACCTGGCCGCAAATGACATCCAGCGGGACCGCAGCCGGAGTCAAGCGCACGTTCCCGAGCAGCATCGCCAGAAAAACGAACGCACCAAACCGACGCAGAGCAGAAAAGTTCATGGCCAAAGACATATGATGCAGCGCATCAGACTCGTTCTCCCGGCGCGGGGCAATTCCACAATCGTTGCGTCGCGTGTGGCTTTCAAAGGCACGGGGCTCATTTGGAAGCGCGGGCGCCTGAGCAAGACGACGAGGTGGCGGTTGGGTCCATCCTTCTGACACTCCCGCGTCCATTCGTTCGGAGGCGAAAGCGTCCTTCTGCAAGCAACACGACATTCCCGAAAATTTTTGTGGCACAAAAATTCGACCTTGCTACATTCGCGCACTCTTTTGCGGGCGGGCTTGCCTGACAGCGTTGCAAATGGCGAGTTAGTGCGCAAAGAAACAAGTTTTACGCCGTGACTAAGAAGAAGATGATTATCAAAAAGCCGGCTGCTCCGGTCAGGAAAGCAAAGAACGTGGGATCTGCCACGCTCGACGCAATTCTTGGCAAAGCCAGCACCAAGCAGAGACCGAATCAGCCGGTGATGTGGACCCCAAGTGGTAAGATGAAACTCAAGCCCGAATGGCAGGGCTACTACAACACACTGCTCGACCTCCGCGAGCGGCTTCAGCTCCAGATGAATGGCCTCGCCAAGGAGTCAGCCACCCAGATGGAAGGCTATAGCCTCCACATGGGCGACTCTGGCACGGACAATTTCGACCGCGACTTCGCCCTCAGCCTTCTCTCGTCTGACCAAGACGCTATTTTCGAGATCGAGGAGGCGCTCAAACGCATCGAAAGAGACACCTTTGGCGTCTGCGAGTTAACCAACAAGCAGATCCCAAAGACTCGCCTCGAAGCAATCCCTTGGACTCGGTTCACTGTGGAAGCGCAGGCGCAACTCGAGCGCGAAGGCGCGCTCCGTCAGAAACGCCTCGCCGCTCTTGGATCCATGGAAAGCACCAGCGTGGCGGAGAGTGAAGACAGCGACGTGGAAGAAGCCGACGAGAAACCCGCAAAAGAAAAGGAATAATTTATGGCCCGTGAAATCGTAACCATCGAATGCACTGAAGCGCGCAAGTTAGGCAAGCCTCCCTCGCGCTATCAGACCACCCGCAACAAGAAGCTCCAGCAGGAGAAGGTGGAGAAGAAGAAATACAACCCAGCGCTGCGCCGCCACACCATGCACCGCGAAATTAAGTAAACTTTATGCCCCGCAAGACCAACACCGACAAGAAGGACGCCAAAGGCCGCAGCACCGAGAAGCGCGCCCCCCGTCCCAAGCCCAAGCTCGAATTCACCCTCGACGCGATTGACTACAAGAACGTCACTCTCCTGAAACAGTTCGTCACCGACAACGGCCGCATCCTGCCGCGCAAATACACCGGTCTCCCCGCGCAATTCCAGCGCCGTGTGACGACCGCGATCAAGCGCGCCCGGCAGATGCTGTTGATGAAGTAGGCTTTCACCCTCCGCCTCTGGCCCTGTGCCGAGGCGGAGTTTTTGTGTCTACGGTCTGCAAATCGTTTGCATGAAGCGCCGGCCCCCGGTATCACTCCTGCCATGAATCAGCTTCCAACCAAACCCAGCGCTGTCGAAGTGCCCCCCTCTCCCAGCGGGCGAGGGCCGGGGAGAGGGAGAACGGCCACGTCTGCACGGCGAAGCCAATTGCTCACCTTGGCGCTTCTTCCATTGCTCGCCTTCTCCGCCTGCACCCGCGCTGCCGCACCAACTCCCGCTGCGGCTGCCGCCCCAGCCAACCTCCGTGTCCTCACCAGCTTCCTCCCCGTCTATTGCTTCACCGCAAATGTAGCCGGCAATCTCGCCGACGTGGAAAACCTCCTCGCCGCCAACGCCAGCCCGCACGACTACCAGTTCGCCCCGCGCGACCTCCGCAAGCTCTCCGGCGCGCAACTCTTCGTCATCAACGGCCACGGCATGGAAGACTGGCTAGCCAAGGCGATGAAAGCCGCCAAGGGCGCGAAGACCGCCACCGTTGTCGAGGCCTTCGCCGGTGTGCCGAAGGAGCGTCTTATCACCGAACTGCCGCACATCCACCTGCCCGGCGAGCGCGGCCATCACCATCACGACGGCCCCAATCCCCACCTCTGGCTCGACCCCACGCTCGCCGCGCACGCCGTTACGAACATCCTCACCGCCCTCCAGAAAGCCGACCCGAAGAACGCTGCCGGTTACGCCGCCAACGCCGCCCGCTACGTCGAGCGCCTGCACGCCCTCGACACCGACCTCACCACCGCGCTCGCGCCCGCCAAGGGCCGCCGCATCGTCACCTACCACCACGCCTTTCCCTACTTCACGCGCCGCTACGGCCTCGACCTCATCGGCGTCATCGAGGAAGTCCCCGACACCGAGCCCTCGCCCAAGTATCTCGCCGCCCTGCTCAAGGTCATGCGCGAGAAGGACGTAAAAGTCATCTTCACCGAGCCGCAATTCTCCCCCAAGCTCGCCGAGCGCATCTCCCGCGACGCCAAAATTCCCGTCGCCGAACTCGACACCCTCGAAACCGGCCCGCTCAAGCCCACCGCCTACGAGGAAGGCCTGCGGCGGAACCTGAACACGCTGCTGAAGCATTTGAAGTGACCCACACCACCTGCAGCCACAGCGCCGCTGACATCGCCGTCTCCGTGCGCGACCTGCGCGTCACGCTGGGCGGGCAGCAGGTGTTGCGCGGCGTGAACATGCACCTTCATCGCGGGCAGCTCGTCGCGCGCATCGGACCGAACGTCTCGGGCAAGACCACGCTCCTGCGCGCCATGGTCGGCCTGCAAAAGCCCGACTCCGGCGACGTGCGCCTCTTCGGCGAGAGCAACTTGAAGAAGGCCCTACCACGCGTCGGCTACGTCCCGCAACGCCTTGCGCTGGACCGCAGCTTCATCCTCAGCGTCCGCGAGTTCCTCGCCCTGCGCCTGCGCGAGACGCAGCACTGGTTCTGGCACCGCCACCGCGACACCGACGACCGCCTCCGCGCCGCGATGGCCGAGCTGGGCGCCGAGTCATTGCTGGACCGCCCCATCGCCGCGCTCTCCGGCGGCCAGCTTCAGCGCGTGCTCATCGTCTTCGCGCTGCTGAAACAGCCCGACCTCCTGCTCCTCGACGAACCCACCGCCGGCGTGGACTCGCCCGGCGAACAGGATTTCTACGAGACCATCGCGGAGGTCCACCGCCGCCACAAACTCACCGTCGTGCTCGTCTCGCACGACCTCTCGATGGTCTATCGCCACGCCTCGTGGGTCTATGCGCTCAATGGCGTCGTCTGCTGCGAAGGCTCGCCCGAGCACGTGATGAACGCCGACTCGCTCAAGGAAGCCTACGGGCTGAACGTCACGCCGTATCACCACCACAACCATTCGCACGGCCCCGGCGGAGGGACTGTCCAATGAACATCCTCTCCGACATCGAACCCTTCATGCTCCGCGCCTTCGCGGTGGCCGTCGTCATGGGGCCGCTGTGCGCGCTGCTCGGCGTGTTCGTCACGGCACGGCGGATGGCCTTCTTCAGCGACACCATCGCGCACGGTGCGCTGGCAGGCATCGGCTTGGGCTTTCTGCTCGGCTTCGAAGACCCGACCTGGCCGATGGTCCTCTTCAGCCTGCTCGTGGCGGCGGCAATTCTCTGGCTCAAGGAGCACACCGACCTGCTCACCGACACCATCATGGCGCTGCTGCTCTCCGGCTCGGTGGCGTTCGGCATCATCGTGTTGAGCATGCTGAAGAACAAACGCGGGGAGCTGCACCGCTACCTCTTCGGCGACATCCTCAGCGTCGGCCCGGACGACGTTTGGCTCGCGGTGGTGCTGTGCGGAGCCATCGGCGTGTGGCTGTTCACGAAGCTGAGTCCGCTGGCGTTGCTCACCGCGAGCGAAGACCTCGCCCACGTCTGCGGCGTGCGCACGCGCTGGCTGAACTACGCCTTCGTCCTCGTGCTCACCGTCGTCGTCTCCCTGAGCATTCGGCTGCTGGGCATCATCCTCGTCACCTCGCTCGTCGTCATCCCGCCCGCCGCCGCGCGCAACCTCGCGCGCAACCTCCGCCAGCAGCTCATCCTCAGCCTCATCATCGGTCTCTTCGGCGGCGCGGCCGGCACCGTGGCCAGCTACCACTGGGACATTCCCTGCGGCCCGGCCATCGTGATGGCGTGCATCGCGGTGTTCATCGGCTCCCTGCTGGTGAGCAAACTTTGTCTGAACCGACCCGTGAAGGCGAAAGCGGTTTAACGCAAGGCGCAGAGACGCGAGGAAAACATGATTTTTATCCGGCCAAGCAAAGCAATTCCAAGCAGGCCTCTTCCCTGCGTCTCTGCGCCCTTGCGTCCTTGCGTTAATTCTCGCCGCCCATGAAGAAGACCCACTCCCACGCGCACGATCACTCTGCCGAACCGTTGTCTGACCTGACTTCGCGGTTGCGGCAGAAGTCCCAGCGCGTCACCGGGCCTCGCCAGGCCATCCTCGCGTTGCTGCGCGAGCATCGGCACCCGATGACGAACAAGGAAATCCACGCCGCGCTGGCGAAGGGTGACTGCGACCTCGCGACCATCTACCGCTCCATGCACCTGCTCGAAGGCATGGGTATGGTGAAGCGCTTCGACTTCGGCGACGGCGCGGCGCGCTTCGAGTTGGTCACGGGCGACGCGCACGCGCACCACCATCATCTCGTCTGCACCTGCTGCGCGGACATCGTGGAGATTGACGACTGCTTCGCGGCGGAACTGGAGGCCCGCGTGGCCGCCGCGCACGGGTTCAAGACCGTGACGCACAAGCTGGAATTTTTCGGCGTGTGCCCCGACTGCCAGCAAGCCGGCCACTCACACGAGAAGTCCAAGCGCTCGCGGCGCAAGCCGTGCGGGTGCTGAGGTGTTAGCCACAGATTGGGCCTCTGCGCCTTGCCCCTCTGTGTTCATCTGTGGCCTAAAAATCTCCGCCTCCTCACCTCGGCGGCTACTTCGCCCCCTCCGCCAAGTCCACGCAGATGAGTTCCTTGTCGTTCCTCATGTAGGCGCGCTTGTTCGCGAAGGCGGGGTGTGACCAGACCACGGGCCGCGCGCCGGCGTTGCTCGTCGGTTCGAGCAGGTGTGCGCGGCTGATTTCCTCGTAACCCTGCGGCGAGAGCTTCGCGATGATGAGGTCGCCCTTCTCGTTCGCGATGAAGAAGCGGTCGGCCTGCTTGATGAGGAAGGCGTGCGCCCAGCGGTCGTTGCGCCCGCCATTTTCGCCGGTCGCGCCCGTGGCCTTGAAGGTCTCCCAGAGGCGTTCGCCGGTGTCGGCTTTGAGACAACGGAGCTGGCCGTAGCTGCACACGCCGTAGATGTGGCCGTCCTCGAACCACGGCGTGCACATGATGGCGTGGAGCTTGTCGGTGTTGCGTTCGTTGCTGCTCGTGCCGCGCCACACGACTTCAGCGGCGGGCTTGTCGGCGGCGAGCTTGAGCATCATCGGGCCGTTGTAGAACGAGGTGATGAAGAGCTTGTCACCCAGCACGCGGGGCGTGGGGACCGTCAGGCCGGAGCGCACGGCGAAGGGTTCAGTCCAATAAGTTTTCCCTGTCTCGGGGTCCAGTGAGTTGAGCGACTCGGGATGCCAGATGATGAGCTGCCGCTTGCCGCCGGCTTGGAAAAGCATCGGCGGCGCGTAGCCCGGTTCCTTCGCGGACAGCGCGCGCCAGAGTTCCTTACCGGTGTCCTTGTCGAAGGCCATCGCCACGCTGCCTTCGCCGCCGACGAGGCAGATGAGTTTGTTGCCGTCGAGCAATGGGTTTGCAGCAAAGCCCCAAATCGGCGTCTTCGCGTTGAAGTCCTTTTTGAACTCGTGCGACCACAGAACTCTTCCATCCTTCGCGTCGAGGCAGAATAAGTGCCCCTCCGTGCCGAGGGTCCAAACCTTGCCGCCGCTGACGACCGGCGTGGCGCGCGGACCGGCGGGATAGCTCACGTCGTAGGGACAATTGTATTCGTGCTGCCAGAGAATTTTCCCGGTCGCTTCGTCGAGGCAAAGAATGCGCTCGTTGCCGGGGAGTAATCCTTTGGCGAAAGGGCTCGCCGGGTTCTTCGCGCCTTGGGCCAGCACGCGGTCGGTCACGAAGACGCGCCCGCCCGCCACCGCCGGCCCCGTGTAGCCCGCGCCGATGGGCGTGCGCCAACGCACCGGCGGGCCGCCAGCGGGAAAGGATTTCACGATGCCCGTCTCGCGCCAGTGGCCGTCGCGCTGTGGGCCGAGCCATTGCGGCCAGTCATCGGCGCGCGCGGGGCTGGCGAGGGCCGACAGACAGAGGGCGAACAGGAGTGAGTGACGCATTGGGAAGGATTCTACAGGTCGGCAATTGCGCGGCGATGATGAAGTGGAGGACTTCCGGGGCGCAGCTCAGTTGCTTGCACGGCCAAAGGGGGATAGCGCATTCGTTGCTCACAAGCCGCCGCGTTTTCCCCCTCACCCCGGCGCTCCCTCTCCGCTGGGGAGATGGCCGGGGTGAGGGGAAAAAGCGTGCGAACTACCACTGAACGCTACTCACCGAAACTCATTGTAACTTGGTATGAGTTGCCCCCGGTCAGCCGCCGCAGGTCACATAGCGCTTGACTCAAATTGACCGCACCAAAGACTCGCCCACATGAATTCCCAAGCCCCGCCCGCGTTGCGCGTCCAGTTCTGGGGCACGCGCGGCTCCCTCGCCAAGCCCGGCCGCGCCACCGTCCGGTATGGCGGCAACACCTCCTGTGTCCAAGTCACTTCCGCCGCCGGGACGCTCGTGGTGCTGGATTGCGGGACCGGCCTCCACGACCTCGGCCGCGCGCTCATGGCGAGCGGGCGGAAGCTTTTGCGCGGCCACATCCTCATCAGCCACACGCACTGGGACCACATCCAGGGCCTGCCCTTCTTCGCCCCGCTCTTCGTCGCCGGCAACGAGTGGGACATCTACGCGCCGCGCGGGCTGGGCCAGTCCTTGCGCGAGACGCTGGCGGGGCAGATGGAATACACCTACTTCCCCGTGGCGCTGGAACAGATGGGCGCGACCATTCGCTACCACGAACTGGTAGAGGGTGTCTTCAACCTCGAAGACCTCAAGGTCACGACGCACTACCTGAATCATCCGACGCTGACGCTGGGCTACCGCATCGAGGCGGGCGGCGCAGCGGTGGTTTACGCGTGCGACCACGAGCCGTTTTCCAAACCGGCGGAAGTCGCCAGCCGCGAGTTCAACTCGCGCGACCAGCGGCACATCGAGTTCCTCGCCGGAGCCGACCTCGTCATCCACGACGCGCAATACACGGCGGAGGAATACCCGCAGAAGCTCGGCTGGGGCCACAGCACGATGGAATACGCGATGGACGTGTGCCGCGCCGCCGGCGCGAAACGCCTCGCCTTCACCCACCACGACCCGCTGCGCGACGACGACGCGATTGACCAACTCGTGACGGCGGTGCGCGGGACCAAGGCGGACGCGACCTCGCCGTTGGAAGTGTTCGCCGCCGCTGACGGAAGCGTGGTTGAACTGTCCTCCAAAGCCGTGCAGTCGAGCGAGCGTTCCGCCTCCGCACCGTCCGCCGTGGCCAGCGACTTGGGTGGGTTGGTCGAGCATTCCGTGCTCCTGGCCGTGGCCCATCCTGAGCACGCCAGCGCGCTTGCCAGCGCCGCGCGTTCCCATGGCCTGCGCGTGCTCGAGGCGAAGGACGGAGCCGTCGCGTGGCGCGTGGCGCGGGCGGAACATCCGTCGCTGGTCATCGTGGAGGAGTCCTTGCCGGGCAATGCGGATTTCGCCCTCTGCCGGGCCCTGCGCGGAGCCAGCCCAGCGGACGGGCACGACGTGCCCGTCGTCATCCTCGCGGGCGCCGAGGACCGCCCCGCTGGCCAGGCCGCTGGCGTGACCGACTGGCTCACGCCGCCCTTCTCCCCCACCTACGCACGCACGCATATGCAGGCGTGGATCATGCGCACCACCTGCCGCTGGCAACGCGCCGCGAAGCCGCCCGACGAAGCGCAACGCCTGGCCGCCCTGCGCGGCCTGAACCTCCTCGACACCGCGCCGCAGGAACGCTTCGAGCGCCTCACGCGACTCGCTAAGTCACTCGCCGACGTGCCCATCGCCTACATCTCGTTCGTGGACGAGAACCGTCAGTGGTTCATGTCCTGCCAGGGCTTGTCCTCGAAAGAGACCCCGCGCGAAGTGGCCTTTTGCGCCCACGTCGTCGTGCTCCGGCAAGTGCTCATCATCCCCGACACGCTGCTGGACCCGCGCTTCGCCGAGAACCCGCTGGTGACAGACGACCCGCGCATCCGTTTCTACGCGGGCTTTCCCCTCATCCTGCCGGACGGGAGCTGCATCGGCACCCTCTGCTTCGTGGACACCCGCCCGAGGCAATTCTCCGCCGCCATACTGCGCGGATTCCAGGACCTCGCCGACGTCGTCCAGCAGGAAATCGTGACGCGGACGAGCAAGGTGGAGTGAGCTACGGAACTCATTCGCCCGCTTGAAAAAAATCTCGCCCCCTCGGTGCGCACCGATAAACTGCCGTCCCTAATTCGGTTTTTACCCGACTCAATATCATGGAACCTACAGGCGACATCGCAGTCATCGGCTTGGCCGTCATGGGCCAGAACCTCATCCTCAACATGAACGACCACGGCTTCACCGTCGTGGCTTACAACCGCACCTCGTCGAAGGTGGATGACTTCCTCGCCAACGAGGCCAAGGGCACCAACGTCGTCGGCGCGCACTCCATCCCGGAGTTGATGGGCAAGCTCAAGCGCCCCCGCCGTATCATGCTCATGGTCAAGGCCGGCAAGCCGGTGG
>CALQJI020000072.1 GCA_943330855.2 Klebsiella pneumoniae | reverse complement strand
AACGCTGCCGGAAAGTCCGAAGGGCTGGTGAGCGGCAGATACCCTCGCGCCAGCTCGCGGAACACCGCGACTTGCTCCGCCTCCCACACCGGGCCGCGACCGAAACCCTTCGTCAGCAGCGCGGCCACGCCCGGTGCCACTTCCACCGCCGCCCGCGCGTTCAGTAGCAGCGCACGCGAGCGGCGCGCGAGCACGTCCTCGACCGTCCGCGCCATCTCGTGACGCGCGGCGTGCAGCACATCATCGGCCGTCAGTGACAAGTCGGGATGCAACCGCCGCGAGCGCGGACCTCCGGTGCCCGGCAGTGTCTCCGCCGCCGATTGCCCGCTGCGCCGGCGCGTGTTGGCGAGCTGCAATCGCTCGGTCGCGCACGGCTTCGCCGGCAGGCCGGCGACCTGCATCGCCCGGTCCACTGCGTCCGCCGCCATCTTCCGGTAAGTCGTCCACTTGCCGCCAGCGATGCTGACCAGCCCGCCCGCCGACACGAGCACGACGTGGTCGCGCGGCAAGGCGGCCGTGGATTTCGCGCTGGGCAGTTTTACCAACGGACGCAGCCCGGCGGTGACGCTGAGAATGTCGCTCGCGACCGGGGCCTTCGCGAGATACTGCGCGGCGTGTTCGAGGAGAAACTGGATTTCCCCCGCGAGCGGGCGCGGCTCCAACGGCGTTTCGGAAACCGCCGTGTCCGTCGTGCCGATCAGCACGCGGTCCTGCCACGGGATGACGAAGAGCACGCGCCCGTCGTCCGTGCGAGGCACCATCAGCGCCGTGTTGCCACCGAGGAACTCACGCGGCAACACGAGGTGCGCGCCCTGGCTCGCGGCGATGACCGGCGGCGCGGCCGCATCGTCCATCCGCCGCACCGCGTCGGTGAAGACGCCGGTCGCGTTGATGACCACGCGGGCGTGGATAGGGAACTCCTTGCCGGACTCGGCGTCGCACACCCGCGCGCCACAGACGCGGCTCTCCTTTTTCAGCAGCGCAATGACGCGGACGTAGTTCGCCACGCTCGCGCCAAGAGTCGCAGCGGTTTGCGCGAGTGAGATGGCGAGGCGGGCGTCATCGAATTGGCCGTCCTGATAACAGATGCCGCCGCGGAGTCCGTCGGGTTTCACGTTCGGCAGCTCTTCCATCGTGCGCTCGCGGGAGAACCGCTGCGACGGTGCCAACCCGAGTTCTCCCGCGAACCAGTCGTAGAGTTTCAGCCCGGTGCCGTAGTAGGGGGCTTCCCACCACCGATAGCAGGGCACGATGAAGTCCAGCGGCTGCACGAGGTGCGGCGCGTTGCGCAAGAGCAGGCCGCGCTCGCGCAGCGACTCGCGCACGAGCGCGATGTTGCCCTGTCTCAAATAACGGAAGCCGCCGTGAATGAGCTTCGTGCTACGGCTGGAAGTCCCCTTCGCGAAATCACCCTGCTCCACCAGCGCGGTCTTCAGCCCGCGCGCTGCCGCGTCCACAGCCACGCCGAGGCCGGTCGCCCCGCCGCCGATGACGAGCACGTCCCAAAGCGTGGGCTGCTCCAGCAGGGTAGCGATTGCATGGGCGCGGTTCACGCGAGGGAATCTAGCCAACCCAGCAGACGAGCGCGACGCTTCAGCGACTGGAGCGCGGGCGTCCCACCCGCAGCAGCCGCGCAAGCCTGCGGGCTGCGAACTCCCACGTCCTCGCACGAATCACCCGCTGCGGCCTAAAAGGAAGCGCTCCGGGGCGGTGTCAAGCTGCGCCCCGCTAAGCGCCCATCCGAACTTTTCATGGCCCAGGACCTATGAAATTTGTTACCTTCCGCCCCTGATGACTAACCCCGTCACCGCCAAACGCCGGACCGCGCTCGCCGCCCAAGTTGAAAAGACCGTCCTCAGCACGCCGGTCTATGACATCCACACGCATCTCTACGACCCCGCGTTCGGCGAGTTGCTGCTGTGGGGCATTGATGACCTGCTGGTTTATCACTACCTTGTCGCGGAGGGCTTCCGGCAGTTCGACCTGACTTACGACAAGTTCTGGGCCATGTCCAAACGCGAACAGGCGGACGTGATTTGGAACGCGCTCTTTATCGAGCACTCGCCCATCTCCGAGGCCTGCCGCGGCGTGCTCACCACGTTGAACCGCCTCGGACTCGACGTGAAGAAGCGCGACCTGCCCGCGCTGCGCAAGTGGTTCGCCAAATGGAAGGTCGCCGACTACACGACGCACTGCATGGACGTGGCCGGCGTGAGCCGCATCTGCATGACCAACTCGCCTTTCGACGACACCGAGCGCGTCGTTTGGGAGCGTGGCTTCCGGCGCGACGAGCGCTTCACCTCGGCGCTGCGCATTGACCCGCTACTGCTCTCGTGGAACGACACCGCCGCCCCGCGCCTGCGCGATTGGGGCTACTCGGTGACGCCGGAGCTTTCCGAGAAGACCGTGTCCGAGGTCCGCCGTTTCCTCGCAGACTGGACCCGCCGCATTGATGCGAAATACCTCATGGTGTCGCTCCCGCCGGAGTTCACCTATCCCGGCGGCAACGCCTGCGCGCGCTTGATGGAGACTGCGGTGTTGCCACACTGCCGCGAGTTCGGCCTGCCCTTCGCGATGATGCCCGGCGTGAAGCGCGGTGTGAACCCACTGCTCAAAATGGCCGGCGACGGCGTCGGCCATTGCGACACGGGCACCTACGAAAACCTCATCGCCGCGCACCCGGACAACCAGTTCCTCATCACCGCCCTTGCGCGAGAGAACCAGTATTCGCTCTGCGTCGCCGCGCGGAAGTTCCGCAACCTGCACCTCTTCGGCTGCTGGTGGTTCACGAACATCCCCTCGCTCATCGAAGAGATGACCCGCATGCGCCTCGAACTCATCGGCCTCTCCGTCACCCCGCAGCACTCGGACGCGCGGGTGCTGGACCAAATCCTCTACAAGTGGGAGCACTCGCGCCGCATCATCGGCAAGGTGCTCGCGGAGAAATACACCGACCTCGCAGCCACTGGCTGGGAGCCGACGAAAGCCGAAATCGAGCGCGACGTGCAGGACCTCTTCGGCGGCGCGTTCGAGACGTTCTGCGGCCGCCAGCAAGCCCGCGCAGCGCAGGCTCCGCAGCCCACGGTCACGAAAACAGCCAAGCGGAGCGGCAAGCGACGCGCCTGAGCTGAAGCGCGGACGCCCACGTCCGCAGTCGTTCTTCTCAGGCATTCGCTCACGCGGACGTGGGCATGCGCGCTCCAAAGAAAAAGGCCGACAGTTTCCTGCCGGCCTTCTTCGCGAATGGCTTTGAAGCCTACTTGTATTTGCCGAGCTGCTTGAGCGTTTGGTCGAGGCAATACTTGATGTAGTAATCAGGCTTGTTCGGGTCGGCTTCCTTCTCCAACGCACCGAGGGCCACCTCGGCGGCAGCGCTCGTTTGGAAGAAGCTGCAAGCGCGGATGGCTTCGAGGCGGACGCGCGGGTGGTCGTCGCCAGCTTGCACCTTCAGGAGGGCGAGCGGGTCTTTCACGCGGTCGCGCCAGTAGCAGAGGACGCGGGTGGCGGCGGCGCGGGCGCGGTGGTCAGAGGAGCGGAGCACGTCCTTGAGGAGTGCCTCGTCCACGACGTTGTGCCACTGGTGGACCCAGAGGGCTTCGGTCAAGTGGTGGGCGTATTCCTTGTCGGTCTTGCTCAGGCCGGCGGCCCACTTCTTCGTGGCGGTGATGACCTTGGCGGAGTCGTGCTTGCTCAACTCGATTTTGGCGCGGGTGCGGACGTCGTCCTCGTGCGTCTTGAGCACTTCGAGCAGCTTCTCAATCGGCTCGCCGTCAATCTTGACGGCCTTGACCAACTCGCGGCCCTCGAAGGTGATGCGGTAGATGCGCCCGTGGGTTTTGTCACGACCCGGGTCGCGGATGTGGTGCTGCATGTGGCCGATGAGCTCCTTGGCCCAGTCGCAGAAGTAGATGGAGCCGTCGGGCGCGACCGCCACACAGGACGGGCGGAAGTTCGGAATCATCGCGTTGTCACCGACGACCAAGCCGCCGAGCTTGTCCACTTCCTTGCCGGCGGCGTCTTTGGCCTTCGTGATTTCGAGCGTCTCGCCCTTCAGACCCGCGCCGTCCTCGGTGACGTTCACGCGGAAGATGCCTTGGTAGCCAATGACGTTGCAGTTGAGGAAATTGCCCTGCCAGTCCTCCGGGAAGTGGCGGCTGGAAACGATGGCAGTGCCGGCGCACGGGCGGAAGGGACGCTTCCAGAATTCCTTCAAGCCCGGGTGCTTGGGCTCGGTGGTGAAGCCGCTGAAGGCCGGGGCGAAGTAGTTCGCGTTGCCCGTGGCGTCGGTGATGATGTCATTGCCCCAGCGGTCGAAAACCTTGCCGTGCGGGTTGGCAAAGCCGTAGGGGACGTAGCGCTCGAGCTTGCTGGTGAGCGGCTCCCAACGGTAGATGCATCCGTCGTTGTTGCGCACGGGCGGGCCGTAGGGCGTCTCCATCTGCGTGCGATGGAAAACACCGTCGCTGAGAAAGGTGTCGCCGCCGGGGCCGTAAGCCATCGCGTTCGCCGTGTGGTGGGAGTCAGCCGAATCGAGGCCCATGATGACGCGTTCCTTCCAGTCCGCCTTGCCGTCGCCGTCGGTGTCGCGCGCGAACCACACGTCGGGAGCCTGCACCGCGAGCACGCCGTCCTTGTAGAACTGGAACCCGGTCGGGCAGTTCAGGCCGTCGAGGAAGGTCGTGCATTTCTTCGCCTTGCCGTCCGCGCCGAGGTCGAAGACCAGCAGCTTGTCGAACACCTTGTCCGTCGGGCGCAGCTCGGGATAGCTCGGCCAAGCGGCGACCCACAGGCGGCCCTTGGGGTCGAAGCCCATCTGCACGGGGCTGGCCAGCTCGGGGAACTGCACTTCATCCGCGACCAACGTGATCTTCGCACCCTTCGGCACGGTCATGTGCTTGATGGATTCCTCGCCGCTGAGGAAGGGCTTCACGTCCGGCTTGTTCGACGACGCGAGCAACCGCACCGGCGGCAGGTTGTCGTCGGTGACCTTCTCGTCGCCGCCCTTGGCGACGGCCCAGATGCGCTTGTCGCGGTTGGCCGTCTTCGTGTCGCGCTGCTTCATCTCGTCCTGCATCGTCTGGTAGTTCGAGAGAGCGGGAGCCTCGGGCTCCTTGTTGTTCTGCTTGAAGCCGCCCTTGCCCGCCTCGAAGACCAATCCCGAGCGACCACCATAGACATTGTAACCGTCCACCGTGCGGTAGCGGCGATGATACTCGAAGTTCTTGTCCAGCACGGCGGCGCGGAGCTTTTCCAACTTCGCTGCGTCCGGCGCGGACTCGCTGAACAGCGCGCGGAACGCCTCGGGCGCGAGGGCTTTGTCACCGGCCTCGGTGAGGTGAACGGCGTTGAAGGTGAGCGGCTGCTTCGCGCGGGCGAACAGGGTGGTGGAGCTGGCGAAAAGGTCCACAAACGGCACGTTGTTCGCCTTCGCCACCTCGGCCATTGCAGCGGTGTAGAGCTTCAAGTTGGCGTTGAGCGGCTCGGCCTTGGGGCGGTTCGGGTCGGTGCCAGGCTCGGCGGCGATGGGGGAGAAGAGCACGAGGCGGGCGTTGGCCTTGCCGCTGTAGTTCTGCCCGGTCGTGTGCTTGATGAAACGGACGAGGTTGGTCTTGAACGTCCCCAGCCCGGCCTCGCCGGCGAAGGCCTCGTTGTAGCCGAAGAACGCCCAGACCACATCGGCCTGCGTGCGCTTGAGCCAGTCATCGGAGGTGCCGAAATTCTCCGAGCGCATGCGGAACTTCGCATCGGGCTTCTCGGTGAAGCCGGCCACCTCATCGCCCGCGGCGGCGAGGTTGCGGAAGACGAGGTTGTGCTTGGGGAGCTTGGCGTGGACGAGGGTCTCGAGCCAGCCGTGGTGCTGCATACGGTCGGCGAGCGCGTTGCCGATGAGGGCGACGTTCTCACCGGACTTGAGTTCAAATTTCTCGGCTGCGCGCGCGAGCAGCGTGGTGCCGACCAACGCGAGGGCAAGGAACAGGGAACGGTTTAGTTTCATGTGATGACAGTTTACCAACGAGGCAGCTATTGACGCGTGGCGGGTGGTTTTATTGCCGCGGCTTGCAGCAGACGCGAGGAAAATCAAGGAGTCCGGGCACGCCGACAAGCGGTGCTGCGTAGCCGCCGAGGTCAAGAGGCGGATTCGGTCGCGTCCCAAGCAGTCCGCCTCCTTACCTCGGCGGCTCCCCACTTCAGAGCCACCCATCAACACGCAGCACGCGCACGGTTGCCCCCGCTGCGAGTGCGGTCGCTGGTGGAAGGTCCACGAGGGCGTTGGCCGCTGCGAGCGAGTGCATCATGTGCGACGCCTGGGTGCCCGCCGAGTGCACGCGCCCCTCGGCATCCACGCGCACGCGGACGAAGTGTCGGCGGTCGCCGCGGTTCACGAGTGGCTCGGCCAGCGTGGCGGGATGCGCGGGCAACGCCACCTCCGTCGCGCCCTGCCAGCGCAGCAACGCGGGACGCACCAGCAGCTGAAACGTGACGAACGCCGAGACCGGATTGCCCGGCAGACCGAAGAGGAGCTTGCCTTGCAGCGTGCCGAAGACGAATGGCTTGCCCGGCTTGATGGCGACTTTCCAAAACTCCTGGCTGCCGCCCAGCTCGGCAAACGCAGCGTTCACAAAGTCCAGTTGCCCGACCGACGCACCGCCCGTCGTCACCACCGCGTCGTTCTCGGCGAAGGCTCGTTGCAGCGCGTTGCGCGTGCGGGTGAGCGTGTCCGGCACGAGCGGCAACGGGCGCACCTCCGCGCCACACGCGGTGAGCAACGCGGCGAGCATCGTGCGGTTGCTCTCGTAAATCTGACCGGGCGCGAGGGGCTTGCCCGGTGAGCGCAGCTCGCTGCCGGTCGCCACAATCGCGACGCGGGGTCGCCCCGCCACACGCAAACGCGCGGCGCCAGTGGCGGCGAACAACCCCAAGTGACCCGCGCCCAGCCGTGTGCCCAGCGTCGCGAGAATTGCACCAGTCTTCACATCCTCACCGCGCAGGCGGACATTTTCCCACGGCCGCGCGCGATCGAGCACGAGCACGGTGTCGCCCTCCGCGCGGGTGTCTTCCTGCATCACCACCGCGTCCGCACCGGCCGGCAGCGGCGTGCCGGTGAAGAGGCGCACGCAGGTCTGCACGCCGACCCCGCCATCGAAGACCTGCCCCGCGCCCACCTGACCGATGAGCCGGAGCGGGACGGGTTTCTCCGCGCTCGCGGAAGCGACGTCCGCCGCGCGCACGGCGTAACCGTCCATCGCGGAGTTGTCGAAGGGCGGGAGGTCGAGCGTGGAGACGACGGCCTCCGCGAGGAAACGCCCAGCGGCTTGGGCCACGGGGACTTGCTCCGAGCGGACCGGGGACAGCGCGGCGAGCACGCAGGCGAGGGCTTCTTCGTAGGTCAGCATGGCGAGGGCGCGGGAAAGTAATTGGTGATTAGTAGTCAGTGGCCGTGGGGCGTAGCTGCCGGGACTAACCACTAATGACTAATTACTTTCCCCGCCGCTCATAGCTTCCTCCCCGTCAACCGCTCATACGCCTCCAGATACTTCGCCTGCGTGCGGGAGACGATGAGGGGGGGCAGCGACGGCGCGGGCGGGGACTTGTCCCACGTGAGCGTCTCGAGGTAGTCGCGCACAAACTGCTTGTCGAAGCTCGGCTGGGCCTGGCCCGGCTGAAACTTGTCCGCTGGCCAGAAGCGCGAGGAGTCCGGCGTGAGCACCTCGTCGATGAGCAGCAGCTCGCCGTTGAAGAGGCCGAACTCAAACTTCGTGTCCGCGATGATGATGCCGCGCTTACGGGCGTAGTCGCGGGCGAAGTTGTAGATGCGCAGGCTCAAGTCGCGCGCGCGCTCCGCGATGTCCGCGCCGACGAGCTTCGCAGCGGTCTCGAAGGGGATGTTCTCGTCGTGCCCGGTCTCGGCTTTCGTGGCCGGCGTGAAGATGGGTTCGGGCAGCTCGGAAGATTCCTGCAAGCCGGCGGGAAGCGGAATGCCGCAGACGGTCTGGCTCCGCTGGTATTCCTTCCAGCCCGACCCGGCGAGGTAGCCGCGCACGACGCACTCGATGGTCAGCGGCGTGGCCTTCTTCACAATCATGCTGCGGCCCGCGAGCTGCGCGGCGAAGGGCTGGAGCGGCGGCGGCAACGGGTCGCCGGCCTTCGCGAGCAGGTGGTTGGGCACGAGCGATTCCGTCTGGCCAAACCAGAAGTGGGAGAGCTGCGTGAGCACCTCGCCCTTGCGCGGGATGCCGTTGGGCATGACGCAGTCGAAGGCGGAGATGCGGTCGGTGGCGACGAAGAGCAGGCGGTCGCCGAGGTCAAAGACCTCGCGGACCTTGCCGCTCTTGATTTTGGGGACGCCGGGGAGGTCGAGTAGGAGCAACGGCTCGTTGTTCATCGCGCGGGATGATGGTCAGCACGCGCCGGAGCGCAAGGCCGTTTCCCGACGGTATGGAGTGCGGCGGCAGAGCGCAGCATCGACGCCCTTGGGAGGGGAGGCCGGAGTTTTGGCCACAGATGGACAGAGATTGAACACAGATGAGGAGGGCTGGAAGTTACGGCCACTTGGAGCCATCTGTGTTTCATCTGTGTCCATGTGTGGCTAAGAAACGGGGCTGATTGCCGAGGGCAGTGGTTCGGCGCTCCGAAAGCGCTGTCACCGCTGCGCTCTGCCAGCGCACTCGATAATCGCTGCGGGGAAAGCTCCCCTTTACTTCACCACGGCGCATTTCTACGCTCGCCGCCCGTTGGAGGCAGTGCTCTGACACCATCACATGATTTCCGTTCTCACCGGCTTGGTTTTGGGGGCGACACACGTCGTCTCCGGACCGGACCATCTCGCGGCGGTCGCGCCCTTCGCGGCGGAGTCGCGGCGCAAGGCTTGGGAAGTCGGGCTGCGCTGGGGTGTCGGGCACGCAGGTGGAGTGCTGTTCATCGGCCTGCTGTCGCTACTGCTGCGCGACTGGCTGCCGTTGGAGGCGATTTCCTCGTGGAGCGAACGCTTGGTGGGCGTGGTGCTCATCGGCATCGGGCTGTGGGGCGCGCGGCGGGCGTTGCGCGGTCACGTCCACACACACGAACACCAGCACGAGGGTCAGCGGCACGTCCACATCCACACGCACGACGGAACAACCGCGCACTCGCATCCGCAGGAGGGCGGGGGGGAACACCGGCACACGCACGCGGCGTTTGCGGTCGGCACGTTGCATGGAGTGGCGGGCAGCTCTCATTTTCTCGGAGTGCTGCCATCGCTGGCGCTGCCGACGATGACGGAGGCGGTGTGGTATTTGAGCGCGTATGGCGTGGGCACGGTGGTGGCAATGGTCGTGTTTTCCTCGCTGGTGGGCTGGTCGGCGCGGAGTCTCGCGGCGAGCAGCGCGCAGGCGTATCGGCAGATGATGGCGGCGTGCTCGCTAGCGGCGGTGGTGCTGGGCGGTTGGTGGCTGCTGGCGTGAGGGGCTGACCGTCCCGGCCGCAGCTCCGGCGGAGGAGGAGGTGGAAGTGACGGACTTTCTCACGACCCTCAGCGCAAGCGGCTGCTGCGGCTTGGAATGCCGCGCTCCGGGTTGTGCTGAGGGCGTCATTCCGCTTGCCCAGATTATGGCGAAGGGCGAGCTTCGCCCCCAGAAACGACCGACACACAATCCGCATTAACCCATCGTGAAAACTCTACTCCGTCGCACCTCACTCCTTGCGCTTCTGCTCGTCGGCATTGCCGTGTTCGCGCAGGAAAAACCCGCCAGCCTCCTGCCCGTGTTCGGCGCGGAGGGCCGGGAGTTCACCGCCAAGGCGCAGGGCGGCAAGGCCATCAAGGGCTGGCTGCCCACGGGCTGGGACGACAACTCCGATTGGGCGACGCTCGCCGCGACTTACACGAAGCTCAAGGACGGCCCGAAAGAGGGCGTGACGGCGGTGCGCATCGAGGTGAAGGACCTCGGCGAGGGCCAGCTCCAGCTCACGAGCTTCTCCGGCAAGCGCGTCTTCAAGAAGGGCTTAAAATACGCCATCGAGGGTTCGCTGCGCGGCTCGGCGGATTTCAAGGTGGGCGTGCGCCAGCCGGGCGACCCGTATGAGTTTTACGTCGAGCAGGACTTGTCCGGGGGCAAGGAGTGGAAGGCGTTCAAATTCGAGTTCACGTTCGAGTCCGACAAAGAGGCCTTCATCATGTTCGTGATGCCGGGGAGCGGGACGATGGACGTTGCGGGTGTCACGGTGCGCGAGGTGAAGTGAGGGCGATGCATGAGCACCCAGTTTCACGAGCAGTCCCGGGCACGCCGTGTGGCGTGCTCCGTGTTGCGTGATGCGCGCTGGTTGCTCGTGGCGCTTGGGTGGCTGGCCGTTGGGCAGGTTTCATCCGGCCAAATTGCTGCGACCAACAAGCCTTCCTCGGCTCTCGTGCGCTTCGCCGTCGAGCCGTTCATGCGCGTGACCAACGGCGCGACGGGCGCGGTGGAGTTGCAGGTGGCGGTGCGCAAGCTGGTGCCGACCAATGGCGTCGGGCCGGTAATCTGGCTCACGGGCGCGTCGCACATCGGGGAGACGAACTATTACGCCCAGCTTCAGAAACACCTCGATGCGCAGGCGCTCGTGCTGTTCGAGGGCATTCACGCGGGGCGCAAGGTCACGGCGACGAACGCGGTCGCGGTGGAAAAGCCGGCGGGCGGTTCACCTCCGATCGCGAAGAAGGAATCGGCAGTGCCGGAGCCGGCGGCGAAGCCCGCCGGGAGCGCCTCGCTGCAAAAGGATTTGGCCAACTCGCTGGGCCTGGTGTTCCAGCTCGAGGCCATCGATTACACGGGCGGGAACTTCCGCAACAGCGACCTCTCGGTGACGGAGCTGCGCGACTTGATGGACAAGGATGACGAACCCGCTGCGCCGGACTCGCCGAAGGAGAAGCGCAAGAACGAGGCGTTCGAGCAGCTGCTCAAGGCGATGGATGGCAACTCGATGTTCGGCACGATGCTCAAGGCGGGGTTCAGGCTGGTGGGCGGCAATCCCAAACTTCAGGCGATGACCAAGCTCGCGCTCATCGAAGCGCTGGGCGGCATCCGCGGCGACATCTCGCGGATGAAGAGCCTGCCGGAAGATATGCAGCGGCTCATGGAGGTGCTCATCCACACGCGCAACGACGCGGTGGTGCGCGACCTGCGCGTGGAGCTGAAGCGCGCCGCGCCGCCCACGAGCATCAGCATCTTCTACGGGGCGGGCCACATGGACGATTTGGAGCGGCGCGTGCGGCGGGAGTTCGGCTACCGCGCGGAGAGTGACCTGTGGCTGCCGGCCTTCACCGTGGATTATACGAAGGCGGGTTTGAGCGTCATTGAGGCGACACTGCTGCGCGCGATGGTGCAGCGGCAGATGCAGGAGCTGTTACCGACGGGGAAGGATTGACCTAATTTCGACAGTAGAAATTTAACGCAAAGGCGCAGAGACGCAAAGGGAACAGGCTTGGATGGTTGCTCTTCCACGCTCACCGCGCAGGTGAAAGTTGTTCAGCTCGGGGACCACACACAATTCCCTCTTCCCTGCGCCTTTGAGCCTTTGCGCCTTTGCGCCTTTGCGTTAACTGCGGCTTCTAGGATTAAGCCAAAAGCCCGAAGGTCAGCGGCGAACAGGCGCAAAGCAGAGCTTCTGAAACGAAACCTTTGCAGGTGAAGATGTTTCCGCGTCCCGTCGTGGCCATCTCGGTTCTTGTGTGTTCTTTACGACCCTTCGAGGCTCAACTCCGGGGTTCGGGTTGCACCTGCCTGAAGTGAGAGAAACCCTTGATTCTATTGAGTTAACTGGAGGTTGGTAGCCCGTATGGGAGTCGAACCCATCTTTCAGCCTTGAGAGGGCCGTGTCCTAGCCGATAGACGAACAGGCCAACCAGAACGGATAGGATGCTAGAGAGGTGCTGCGTGAAGTCAATTGCAGAGAACAAAAAAGCCGCCCGTTTCCGGGCGGCTTGAGAGGGAACGACCGAGGCAATTACTTGCGGCGGCGGAACAGCAGGCCAGCGGCACCGAAGAGACCGAGAGCGAGGGTTGCTGGCTCAGGAACAACGGCAGTGATTGCAAATGAAGAATGCAAATTGAGATCGCCGGGAGGAAGGCTAGTGTTGCCACCAGTCAATCCACCGAAATTAATAGCTGTGATACCGGATTCGCCCCGTTTCAGAGTCGCGTTATCAAAGGACGAACCGCCGGTCCAAGCACGCATCTGATAGAATCCAGCGGTGCCACCGACTACAACCGCTGACGTGACAGTAAACGGATCCCCATTAAGGAATCCTTGATTCAAATTATCGAATGTGAGCACACCACTCGACTCAGTTAGCGCACCTCTGGAATTAGAGTTTCCAAAGAAGAACTGCGCACTGACAGTGTTGTTGGCGGAAGCACCGGAGCCCACCGTGTCAAAAAACACCTGACCTAAGCTGGAATTGTTGAAATTAAATGTGACAGCATTTTGAGTGATGTTCGCTTCGGCGTTCGAAATCGCGAACAGGACAGAACCAATCAACAGGGTTTGTTTGAGGAATTTTTTCATAATTAGTCTTTCGTGATTTATCAGATGCCAAGGTTACTGGTTTACGCTGAAAGCCCTACTCCAAGACGTCGACGCATTTTTTTTAACAAAGAAGCCCTCTCCGACAGTGATCGCAGGCTCTCCCCCGCCACCCCATCTTCCAAACAGGAAAGTGGCTCCCGTGTATTGCTGGGTTGCGGCATCGAATTTAAAGACCGATTCGGCATTGCCGATAGGCAAGCCCAGATCCGTGGTAACAAGTCCAGCCTGAGGAACTTGAGAACCGACGAGTGTAAATCCTGCAGAAAGAGGGGTAACTAAAGTCCCCTGTTTCACGTTTCCCACAAACGTGTTCGTAATTGTAGCGGAGCTTGGATTTTTGAAAAAGAAACCCTCGCCCGGCACGAGGCTGAATGAGGGGTTACCCCAATTTCCAAAAAGGAAGGTTGTCCCCGTGTATTGCCCAAGGGCACTGTCAAACTTGAACACTGAAGTCCCGTTGGGAACACTTGGGAACAGAATCGAAACGGTGTTGTTAGCGCCCTCAAGCGGGTTGCTAGCGAGAGAAAATCCGGGGGGGAAGTTCACGTTTACAAATCCCACCGCGTTGACGGAATACACGGTCTGGGCGACGGACGAGGCTGCGGTGGCTGCCATCAGCAACCCGGCGGCGAGAAGGCTTTTTGTTTTCATATCTTTGTTCTTTTCGTATTTCGTGTGCCCTGTATTTGTCGCAGATAAGCGGCTTCCGGTCAACGGGTTTTTCATCAGGACTTTGCCTTAGTTGCTGGCCCGTGAATCACGCCAGCCGCCGAGCAATGAAGTCTGAGTAATGAGGCGGAAACGCTCGTTTTTTCTGATTTTCCGTCGTCCCTGTCCGCTCACAACGCAGGCGACTTTGCGTCGGTGCGGAAACGGAAAAAGCGAGAGTCTCGTCACCTCGCCTCCTACTTCGCGACGGTCAGTGCGGGAGTTTGGATTGCGAGCAGGCCGTTCACCGCGTTGGTCACGGGCGCAGTTGCCTCGGTGAAAAGTTCATCGCACACCGCAACCGGCAGCCGCAACGTCGCGCCGGCCGAATCAAGGAAACCTCCCAGTGTGCGCTGCGCGTAGAGCGCCAATCCTTGTCGCAGTGGCAGCGAATACTGCGCGAGGAATATCCCGAACACGAGCGTGTGCCAGCCGTGCGCTTCGGCATTTTCAACGGCGCGGAGGTAGCGCTGCACGAGTCGCTGGTCGTGGAGGGGGCGGAGCTTGCTGAGTTGACGACGTCCGACGGCGGCGCTGGCGGCGCGGAACTCGCGCAACCGTGAGTCGGAAGCGAGAGAGCGGTCGAGGGCAATGAGTTCGCGAAGTTCACCCCGGCAGGCGTGGCCGTGCGCGGCGAGGATGGCGGGGAGTTCGATGGGCAGGAGGACTTGCTCGCGATAGCCAGCGAGGAAGCGCCGGAGCGTCGCCTCATCGCGCACGGCTTCCAGGGTCAGCGAGGTGGCGGCGAGGGCGAGCGTGGGCAGGGCCTCGGGGGCCCCGAGCTGTGCCAACAATTCGCACGCGTCACCGGTGAATTCCGGGGCGAGGAGTTCGGTGGAGAAGGCGCGGTGCGTCATGCGACGAAGGGGGCTGGCGCAGCGCGCGGGTTGGGCGGACCGTGCTACGCGAGCTTCAGGTTTTGCAGGATGCGCGTCGTGGCGAGGGCTTTGTTCAGCGTGTAGAAGTGGATGCCTTCGACGCCGTTTTTGAGCAGGTCGGCGCATTGCGTGGTGGCGTATTCGATGCCGAAGTCGGATGCGGCCGCGTCGTCCGCGCCGCACTTGTCGAGGCCCGCCAGGAAGGGCGCGGGGAGCTGCGCGCCGCACAGGGCGGTGAAGCGCTTGATCTGCGAGCCGCTGTGCGCGGGCAGGATGCCGGGCACGATGGGGACGGTGACGCCTTTTTTGGTGAGGTAATCGCGGAAGGCATAAAAGTCGGCGTTGTCGAAGAAGAGCTGGGTGACGACGAAGTCCGCGCCGCAATCAATCTTAACCTTGAGACGGTCCCAGTCCACTTGGCGGCCTTCTTTGCAAGCGATGTGGCCCTCGGGGAAACCAGCGGTGCCGATGCTGAAGCCGCCGAGTTCGCGGAGGTAGCTGACGAGTTGGTGGGAGAACTCGAAGCCGCCTTCGGTGGCTTTAAATTCGCCACCGGCGGGCGGGTCGCCGCGCAGGGCGAGGATGTTTTGGATGCCGCGCTTGGCGGCTTCGGCGAGGACGGCGGCAAGCTCTTCCTTCGTCGCGTTGACGCAGGTGAGGTGCATCATGGTGGTGAGACCGTGCTCGCGCTGGATGCGGTCCACGATGCCGATGGTCTTGTCGCGCGTGCTGCCACCTGCGCCGTAGGTCACGGAGCAGAAGTCAGGGCGCAGCTTCATCAACTCGGGAATGTGTTTCTCGAAAAGGTTCTTCTCGCCCTCGTCGGTCTTCGGCGGAAAGAACTCGAACGAGATGACGGGGTTGCCTTGCGCCTTTTTCGCCGCGTGAATGTCTCGGATAAATTGCACGGGGCGAGCGTGGCGAGGAACGGCAAACGGGGCAAGTTTGCAGTGAGGGGACGTGTTGCACGCAACACAAAGCGCGCTTCTCAGCTCAACCGGAAGGATTTTTTAGCCACGGATGGAACACAGATGAACCACGGATAGGAACGCGACGAACGTAGGCTGCGAGGGAGGGTGTCGCGGCCCCCAAAGGGGTGACGGACGCGAAAGCGCAGCGGGAAATTTTCCGCCTCCTGTTCCGTGTTCCTTCCGTGGCTCAACTGCCTGGTCCCGGCTCAGAACTGGACCTTCGGCGCGTCCTTCTCGGCGGCGGGCGTCTCGAAGAACGGCTCCTCCTTGAAGCCGAGCATCCCCGCGATGAGCACGGCGGGGAAGGTCTGGATACCGGTATTTAGCTTCGTCACGGCGTCGTTGTAAGCTTGGCGAGAGAGGGCGATGCGGTCTTCCGTGCCAGTCAGCTCGCCTTGGAGTGAGGTGAAATTCGTATTCGCCTTCAGGTCGGGATAAGCCTCGGAGACGACGAGGAGCCGGGCGAGCGAGGAACTGAGTTCGCCCTCGGCTTTGATTTTGTCAGCGGGCGTCGTGGCGCTGGTGGCGCGGGCGCGGGCGGCGATGACGCGTTCGAGTGTCTCGGACTCATGCTTGGCGTAGCCCTTGACGGTGTTGACGAGATTCGGGATGAGGTCGTGGCGGCGCTTGAGCTGCACGTCAATCTGCGCCCACGCATTCTTCACCGCCTGCCGCAGGGCGACGAGGCCGTTGTAGATGCCCACGCCCCACAGGCCGACAATAATGACGATGGCGACCACCACTCCGAGGAAGATCAGGAACGGAATCATGGCGCGAGCGTAGCAGTGACGGGCGGCTTGGCAATGTCGCGGAGGCTCTACTTCCGCACGGGGTTTTAACCTGGGCGGGAGAAGTCACCACCTGAGGCGGGGCTATGGGTCGGAGGCTTCTCCGCCACGTTGATGCTCATCACACCACCGAGGAAGTTCACGATGCGGGCGTCCGTCGCGCCGAGCAGACGGAGCTGCTGGTCCACGCCGCGTTGCGCGGGGTAGTGCTGGAGCGATTCGAGAATGTAGGCATAAGCCTCCGCGTTCTTGCAAAAAACGCGCCCAAACACTGGCACCGCAAAACGCAGATAAGCGAAGTAAGCCCCGCGCAACGCCGCGTTGTCCGGCTTGCCGAAATCCAGCACGAGCAAGCGCCCACCCGGCTTGAGCACGCGCCACAGTTCGATGAGTCCTGCCTCCACGCTCGCGAGATTTCGTAGTCCGTAGCTGATGGTCACGAGGTCGAAATGCGCGTCTGGAAATGGCGTGTGCAGCGCGTCGCCTTGCAGGAAAACCGGACCGGACGGAACAGCGCCTTTTGCCTTCCTCCCCTCCGCCACCGCCAGCATCTCTGCGCTGAAATCCATGCCCGTGGCGCGTGCGCCAGCCGCTGCGAGCGCGAAGGCCACGTCACCGGTGCCGCAGCAGACGTCCAGCGCGGCCTCGCCGGGCTTCACCGCCGCGAGTTGAAGGAGACGCCGCTTCCACCAACGGTGCAGGCCGAGGCTTTGCAGGTCGTTGATGAGATCGTAGCGCGGGGCGATGGCGGCGAAGAGGTCGTTGACCCGTTCTGCTCGACGCCCACCCGACTCGTAAAACCTGTTACCCATCGCGCCGCAGCACAGTGGAGAAGGAGCGGCTCCCTACTTCGCCATCACGACATCCAGCTCGCGCGGAGCGGGCGCTTGCACGTCGGTCTCGACCCGCACGCCGTCGCGGATGCCGTTGGCCTGCTCCTGCTCTTTGCACCAGCCCTTGATTTCCACGTCGTTGAAAATCTTGCCCAGCACGCGGCGGAGCAGGCCCTTCAAGTTCGGGTTCTCCAAGTCTTGCAGGCAGCGAATGGCTTCTTCCTTGTAGGTTTCGAGCAAAGTCTTCGCGCGCAGGTCAGCCCCGACTTCAGTGTAGAGGGCTTCGATGTCCTTCACGCTGACACCGGCAGGTAACTGGCGACGCCAGACGCTCGCGAGCAGTTCCTTCTTGGCGTCCTTGGCCTTCTCGTGCGCCACGGCGAGCAAGAGGCTCGGGCGCAGACCAGCGATGTCGTTCGTCTCGCCGGTGTCGCCGAGGTCGCTGAGGTCGTCGCGAATCTGATACGCGATGCCGAGCGCCTCGCTGTAAACGTGCAGCACATCCTCGACCTCCTCGTGCTGCTCGACGCCTGCGTAGAGCGCGCCGACGCGCAGCGCGACCTCGAAGGCCGGCGCGGTCTTCTTGCGGAAGATGTCGAGGACTTGGTGCTGCGTGAGCGTTTGCGGGTTGCGCGCCCAGCAAAGCTCCGCGCCCTGGCCACGGCAGAGTTCGCGATGGCCTTCGCTGGCGACGCGAACCATCTCGATCTTCGCGGCGGGGCTGGCCTTGCACGCGGCGAGCAGGCGGTAGCCTTCGCCGATGAGCAGGTCGCCCACGTTCAGCGCGACGGCGGTGCCGTATTCCTCGTGCAGCGTCTTCTCGCCGTAGCGGAACGCGTCGTTGTCCTCGATGTCGTCGTGGATGAGCGAGGCCTTGTGGAAGCACTCGACGGCGACGGCGGCTTTCTTGATGTCCTCGGGCAAGGGCTTGCCGGTGTCGCGGCGCAGCGCTTGGAACGTGGACACAGCGAGGAAGGGCCGCCAGCGCTTGCCGGCGCGCATGAGCCAGTCGCGCGCGATGCGCTCCGTCTCGCCCTCGGCGTTGCCCATGATGGTGTCGAGCGCGACGGGGCTAAACCAGAAATCCACCTCGTCCCGCAGCGCGCCGAGGTCAAGCCGGCGCGTCTGGTCGTCGCTGGTTAAGTGGATGTAATCCCACACCCAGTCGAGGTCCACGGTCGTGTCGATGCAGTCGTCCTGAAGCAGCGGAATCGCGACGCCGGGGATGGCCGCCGCTTCCATGTAGGGGAACGCACGCTCCAGCACGCTGAGGCAACTCACGCCGACGATGGCTTCCACCTTGCCGGTTTGAATGAGCGACATGACGATGGCCGAGCCTTCCGCCACGAGCGTCGCGTAACCGAGCTTCTCCGCCTCCGCCTGCAAGTCCTGAATCGAGCAGAGGCCGCACTGCTTACACAGCAGGCCGAACTCATCGAAGGGCGCGGGGCACTTCGCCTCGACGCGCAGGCACTTGGGCAGCAGCAGCAACCGGCGCTCGAAGGGCACGGCGGCGAGCTGCTCGCGCCACATCTCGTTGTTGATGAGCACGCCGATGTAATCGCGGTAGATGGGGTCGCACTTGAGCATGCCGATGACGCGGTCGGCGTGGACCTTCAGCTCGGCGGTGGGCATGGGCGGCACCGGATTGAACTCGGCGACGTAGTTGCGGATGACGTGGAGAAAGTGGTTACGCTCGATGGGCGTCTGCGGGACGTTCTTCTTCGGCGTGCGGAAGCGCTGCTGGACGACGTGCTTGGGAACCGAAGCGGATGTGTAGCTGCCGGGCGGCTTGAAAGCGATGGTCTCGGTCATAAAAGTTGCGGCGTTGGACGTTGTCTCGCGGACGTTCCGTTCAGTCAATGTCGCGGCTGCGGCGGGAGATTGCGTGTCCGCAGTCAGCCGGTCGAGTCGGGAATTGAATCTGGGACCAACGGGCTTTCGCGGCTGGTCATTTGTCAGTTGCTGAAGTAATCCACCAACCCCAACTCATGAACGATTCGCACCTCATCCTCGGCGTGGACATCGGCGGCACCAGCATCAAGGCCGCCGTGGTGGACACGCGCAAGGGCACGCTCACCACCGCCGTCCTCCGCGCCAAGACTCCGCAGCCGGCCACGCCCAAGGGCGTCGTCGCCGCCATCGCCGAGCTGGCGCGCAAGCTCAAGTGGCACGGCCCCGTGGGCGTGGGCTTCCCCGGCCTCCTCAAGCACGGCGTCGTCCGCCGTGCGCCCAACCTCGACGCCGCGTGGGTGCGCCACGAAATCGTGGACCACCTGCGCCGTGCGTTATCCGTGAGCCACGTCGCCGTAGGCAACGACGCGGACGCCGCCGGGCTGGCGGAGGCGCGCTTCGGCGCGGGGCGCGGCGTGCGCGGCACTGTTGTGCTCGTCACGCTGGGCACGGGCATCGGGTCCGCCGTGCTGCACAACGGCTCGTTGCTGCCGGACACAGAGCTGGGCCACCTCGAAGTGGGCGGCAAGGACGCGGAGACGTTCGCCTCCACCGTCGCACGTGAGCGCAACAAGTGGACTTGGGAGCAGTGGGGGCGGCACGTGGACCGCTATCTCACCACGCTGGAGTATATGCTCGCGCCCGACCTCTTCATCATCGGCGGGGGCGTGAGCAGCGACCCGGAGCAGTTCTTCCGTTACCTGGAAAACGTAGAGGCCAAAATCGTCCCCGCCACGATGGGCAACGACGCCGGCATCGTAGGCGCGGCGCTGTTTGCGGTGGCGGGGGTGAAATCGCTGGCGCGGAAGCGGCAGCGCAAGGTGGCTTAGCAGCCCTTTAAACAATGCCTGAAACCGCTGTAGCAGCGGTCTGTGACCGCCGAGTTTGAGGCACTTCCGACGACAGCTTCGACGCTCACAGAGCGCCGCTACGGTTCTCCACGGGCTATTTAAGCCGCATCCACCAAGCTCATCACTGAATGGTTCAAGTTGTTCATCTTGTGGTGCAGGTCCGAAACGCTGCTAAACAACGTCGAGCTGGTGCCCTCGCACTCCGCGACCGTGCGCCGGAGTTGCTCCAACTCCTTGGCTAGCGTCTCGACGCGCGCTTCGAGCCGGGCCGAACGCTGCATATTGCTCTCTACCAATAATTGCACAGCTTCCACCCCGCCACTCGCACTGCCACTGCCACTGCGATGGCCGGGCGAGTCCATGCGCGCCTGTTGTTCCAGCACGACCTGGCGGTAGTGCTGCACCATCGCTTGATACGTCTGTTCCTGTCGTCGCCCGTTCTCCGCCTCCATCTTCGCCTGCCGCTCCATGGAGCGTTGAGTGCTGTGCATATAAACGAGGCAGCCTATCAGGACGATCAACGTCCAGAACATCGGCCCTTCCACGGTGAAGCCGGAAAGATTCGTGTCAGCAGCGGCGGCGATAATACTCATAACTCGTTCACCCAATTATCGGCAGCCGCGCTCTTGAACTTAACCCAAACGATGCGGTTGAGCCACGGATGGAACACGGAACAGCAGATGAAAGCTTGGGCGCTGCGCAGCTGTGTTCGTCCCCACCGTTTGGTGGCCGCTTTCAGCTCCCTCGAAGGTTGCGTGCTCCCAGTGCCCATCCGTGTTTATTCCGTGTTCCATCCGTGGCTAAAGAATCGTTCCGGATAAAAGAGGCCGAACGACCCGCCGCGCGCACGCCGACAAAGGATGCCTCATGCGCGCCGAGCCAAGCGCCCGGTCGACCGTCGTTGAAATGACTTCGTAACTGCGTCGTTTCGGTTTATTTCTCCGCGCGCATGACGGAACCCGTGGTCAGCATCCGCAACCTCTCGAAGGTTTATCAGCAGGGCGACATCCAGGTAACAGCGCTCAATGGCGTGTCGCTGGACATCGGCGTCGGGGAATTTCTCGCACTGATGGGCCCGTCGGGGTCGGGCAAATCCACGCTGCTGCACATCATCGCCGGCGTGGACCGGCCCACGGCTGGCGAGTGCCTCGTGCAAGGCGTAGACGTGGGCAAGCTCGACGAATCCGCGCTGGCGGATTGGCGCAATCAGAACGTGGGCTTCGTCTTCCAGTCGTTCAACCTGATCCCCGTCCTGACCGCGTTCGAGAATGTGGAGCTCCCCCTGTTGCTGACGCAGCTCGGCGGCCGCGAACGCAAGCGGCTGGCGACCACGGCGCTCGAGTTGGTCGGGCTGGGCGACCGCTCACATCACTTGCCCCGGCAACTCTCTGGCGGTCAGGAGCAACGCGTGGCCATCGCCCGCGCGCTAGTGACAGACCCGCGGCTCATCGTCGCCGACGAGCCGACGGGCAACCTGGACGCCCACTCCGCGCAAGAGGTGTTGGGAATTTTACGGACCTTGAGCCGCGACGCGGGCAAGACCGTCATCATGGTGACGCACGACCCGAAGGCCGCAGCGTTCGGCTCGCGCTCCGTGCATCTGGAAAAAGGCGAGCTGACCAACTGACCACCCTGGATGAGCAGCACAGGACTTTATAACGAGGGCGGGAAGGCAGGAGCGCTGGAAGTCACCGTCCTCCTCCCGCGTCGGGCGCAAACCCGTTTCTCCCAACCGCTCATCCCGTGCAGTTCATTGAGCTGCGCCCACTCCCTCCTGCCCCCCGGCCCGCCTTATAAATCCCCTCCCCCTCCGCTCCGCGCATGACCCTCGCCGGCTTCATCACGAAGAACGCGCTGCGCAACAAGCGTCGCGCGTCGCTGTGCGTGTTGAGCGTCGCGGTGAGCCTCTTCCTGCTGGTGATGCTGCAAGTGGTAGTGCGCGAAATGACCGTGCCTCCCGAGGACATCGGCGCTGCGCTACGGGTGATCGTGCGCAACAAAATTTCGCTGGCGAACCTGCTGCCCGCGCGGCAACGGCAGTCGTTGGAGAAGATCCCCGGCGTCGAGGCCGTCACGCCGTTCACCTTTTTCGGCGGTCAGTTCCGCGATGAGAAGTTCATGACCTTCGCCCAGTTCGCGCTGGACCCCGTCACGATGCCCGCGCTCGTGGCCGAGATGAAGACGCCCCGCGACCAGCACGACGCGTGGGTCAAAAACGTGCGCGGCTGCATCGTGGGCAAAATCACCGCCGAAAAATACGGGATGAAGCTCGGCGACCGCCTCCCCTTCACCGGGACCCTCTGGCCGTGTGATCTGGAACTCACGGTGATGGGTTTCTACGAGGGGACGATTGATGACCGGAATGTTTTCTTCCACCACAAGTATCTGGATGAGGCGTCCGGCAGCTCGGGCCAAATCGGAACTTGGTGGGTGAAGGTGCGCAGCATCGAAGAGATGACCCCCGTGGTGGAGGCGATCAACAAGGCGTTCGAGAACACCTCTGCCGAAGTCCGTGCGGAGACGGAGCGGGCATTTCAAATGAGCATGGTGTCCATGTGGGGCAACATCAAAATCCTCATCGGCTCCATCTCGACCGTGGTCGTCTTCACGCTCGTGCTCGTGTCGGCCAGCACGATGAGCATGGCCATCCGCGAGCGGTTCCGGGAGCTGGCCGTGCTCAAGGCGCTGGGCTTTCAGCGGTGGGAGTTGTTCGGGTTCATCCTCGCCGAAAGCTTCGGGCTCGCCTTCCTCGGCGCGTTGCTGGGCGTCGGCGGGGCTTGGTGGCTCTTCAACCACGGCGTCAACATCTCCAAAATCACCGGGGGCCTCTTCGTCACCTTCGAGGTCACGCCCCGCATCATCGGCATCAGCACGCTGGTCGCCGCCGGGCTGGGGGTAATTTCCAGCCTCGGCCCCGCACTCGCAGCGGCACGGATGAGCGTGGTGGAAGGGCTCAAGACGCTGGATTGAGTCCGTCCGACGGAGCGCGGGCGTCCCGCCCACAGCGCGCGGGCACAAGCCAGCGAGCTGCGAACTTCACACCCTCGCGCGAATCACCCGCTGCGACCTGGAGGGCCGCGCTCCGGGACCGTGCGCGGATGCGCCCAGCACTCGCCGGTCTTGAATTTCGTTTGCCACCCCCCGTCCACCCCCGCCACATTTGCTGACCAATTGACTATGCAAAAGACACTCTTCAAGCCGCTTGCCCTCACCGCCGCTCTCGCCCTCACCCTCCTCCCGCTCGGCGCCGCTGACGCGAAGAAGGAAAAGCCCGCCGCCAAGCCCAAGCCCGCCGGCACGCAGTGGGACGCGATGGACCTCGGCGCGTTCTACAGTGGCGGCTTGCAAGTCACCGGCGAGAAGGGCGACGTGTTCCGCCCCGCGCTCAAGGGCCTCACCATCAATCTCGGCCACGACGCGGCGGTGTGCTTCGACACCGAGCGGCTGCGCTTCGGTCTCGGCTGGCGCGGCGGTTTCGTGAAGTTGCCCACGGGTCGCGAGGGCTTGGAAGGCGTCGCATCGCCGGTCGGGGAAGTCGCCTTCAAGGCCGAGGTGCTGCCCGGCTGGGCGGATGCGAGCGGTGGCTTCATCGAGCCGAAGCCGCCGGTGAAAGACGGGCGCGAACTCATCTCCCACGGCCCGTTGCCGAAGGACTGGGCCAAGTGGCGCGGCCTCTACGTGAACGGCAAGCAGGTCATCCTCAGCTACACCGTCGGCAAGGTGGGCGTGCTCGAATTGCCCGGCTACGACGCCGCGAGCGAGGCCTTCACGCGCACCCTCCACCTCGAAGGCGCGGCCCCGGCGCAGAAGCTCCTGCTCGCCACGGACACGAAGCTCAAGGCCAGCCACAATCTCGCGGGCGCAACCGTCGAGACCACCGCTGCCGGCCTGCTCGTCCTGAATCTCCCCGCGACCAAAGCCGCCACCACCTTCGTCGTCGCGCTCTCCGCCAGCGGTGCCGCGCCGAAGGCCAGCAATGCGAATCTCCCCGCGCTCACCAAGGGCGGCGCGGCCCAGTGGACGCCCGTTCTCGAGACCGCCGGCGTGCTCGGCAAGGGCGACAGTGCTTACACCGTGGACACGCTCACCCTCCCCGACGGCAAGGCCAACCCTTGGAACTCGTGGATTCGCACCAGCGGCTTCGACTTCTTCGCGGACGCGACGAAGGCCGCGATTTGCAGCGTGAGCGGCGACGTGTGGCTGGTCAGCGGCATTGACGACACACTGGCGAAGTTGAAGTGGAAGCGCTTTGCCACCGGACTCTTCCAGCCGCTCGGGCTGAAGATTGTGGACGAGAAAATCTACGTGCTGGGCCGCGACCAGATTACCCGCCTGCACGACTTGAACGGCGACGGCGAGGCGGACTTCTACGAAAATTTCAACAACGACATCGCCATCAGCTCGCACTACCACGAGTTTAACCTCGGCCTCGAAACGGACCGCGCGGGCAACTTCTACTTCAACAAAGGCGGCAACCTCGGCGGCGCGAAGCACGCGCACCACGGCGTCGTCGCCAAGGTCTCCAAAGACGGCTCGAAGCTCGAAGCCTGGGCCAACGGCCTCCGCGCTCCGAACGGCCTAGGCATGGGCCCGAACGACGAGTTGACCTCCTCCGACAACGAGGGCAACTGGGTGCCTAGCTCGCGCGTGAACCTGATGAAGCCCGGCGGTTTCTACGGCCACGTCCACACCGCACACTCCAGCACGCCGCCGACCGATTACGACAAGCCGCTGTTCTGGCTCCCGCACCAGGTGGACAACTCCAGCGGCGGCCAGGTCTGGGTCACGAGCGACAAGTGGGGGCCGTTCAAGGGCGATATGCTGCACATGAGCTATGGCAGTTGCTCGCTCTTCAAGGTGATGAAGGAAGAGGTCGGCGGGCAGGTGCAGGGCGGCGCGGTGCGGTTCCCGCTGAACTTCGAGTCCGGCATCATGCGCGGCCACTTCAGCCCGCGCGACGGCCAACTCTACGTCACCGGCCTGCGCGTGTGGCAGAGCAGCGGCGCGAAGACCGGCGCGTTCCACCGCGTGCGCTACACCGGCAAGCCCGTCGCCATGCCGAAGGAAATGCACGTGAAGCCCAACGGCCTCGAAATCACCTTCACCACCGCACTCGACGCCAAGACGGCGGCCGACGACGGCAACTGGGCGATTGACCAGTGGAACTACAACTGGACCTCGAACTACGGCTCCAAGATGTATTCCGTCAGCGAGCCGGGCAAAGTCATCGGCGAGAACAAAATCAACAACACGAAGTTCGGCGGCGAGGACTTGGTGGTGAAATCCGCGAAGCTCTCGGCCGACAAGAAGACCGTGTTCCTCGAAGTCGAAGGCGGCGTGAAGCCCGTGATGCAGATGCGCATCCGCATGAACATCAACGCCGCCGACGGCTCGCCCATCAACCAGACCATCTACAACACGGTCAACAAGGTGGCAGCCAAGTAGGTCAGCGCAACTTGTCTCACCTCCATATGAAATTCCCCGCTTGAGCGGGAACTGGTTAGGCAGGGCCTGCTGTCCTACTTCTCCTTCCGCACCACCGTGTCCCGCTGCGCCCAAGCTGCGTCGGGATTCGGGAAATCCAAGTTGTAGTGCAACCCCCGGCTCTCGGGTCGCCGCAGCGCGCAGTTCACGATGAGTTCGGCGACGGTCGCGATGTTGCGCAGTTCCAGCAGGTCGCTGGTGACGGTGAAGTCCCAGTAGTATTGCTGGATTTCCTCCTGCAAGAGCGCGATGCGGGCCTTCGCGCGCTGGAGCCGTTTGTTCGTCCGCACGATGCCCACGTAGTCCCACATGAGGCGGCGGATTTCATCCCAGTTGTGCGAGACGACGACGAGCTCGTCCGCGTTCTGCGCCTTGCCGGACTGCCACGGCGGGATGTTCACCTCGGCTTGGGGCGAAGGGCTTTTCAGGACGAGCCGAGCCGCACGGTGGGCGCAGACGAGGGCTTCGAGAAGGGAGTTACTCGCGAGCCGGTTCGCCCCGTGGAGACCGGTGTGGGCGACTTCCCCAACCGCGTAAAGCCCCGCGATGTCGGTGACGCCGTTTACGTCCGTGACCACGCCGCCGCACTGGTAATGCGCCGCCGGCACGACGGGAATCGGCTCCTTCGTCATGTCCACGCCGAGGCGCAGCAGGCGTTCGTAGATGGTCGGGAAGTGCGAGATGATGAAGCGCGCGGGCTGGTGCGTAATGTCCAGCCACACGTTGTCCGCGCCGGTGCGCTTCATCTCGCTGTCAATCGCGCGGGCCACGATGTCGCGCGGCGCGAGTTCCGCGCGCGGGTCGTAGCGCGGCATGAAACGCTGACCGTCGGTGCCGAGCAGGTAACCGCCCTCGCCGCGCACCGCCTCGGTGATGAGCAGCGTGCGCTCCTTCGGGTGGAAGAGGCAGGTCGGATGGAACTGCATGAACTCCATGTTCGCCACTTGCGCGCCCGCGCGGTAGGCCATCGCCACGCCGTCGCCCGTCGCGATGTCAGGGTTCGTCGTGTAGAGATAGACTTTCCCGCAACCGCCGGTGGCCAGAACGATGACCGGCGCGGCGAACGTCTCCACCTGTCCGCCGGCCTTGTTCAACACGTAGATGCCGAGGCAGCGGTTCGGTCCCACGTAGCCGAGCTTCTGCGTGGTGATGAGGTCCACGGCGAAGTGGTTCTCCAGCACGGTGATGTTCGGCTCGCGCGCGATGGCGTCGAGCAAGGCGCGTTCAATCTCCGCGCCGGTGGCGTCCTTTGCGTGCAGCACGCGGCGCTTGGAATGGCCGCCTTCCTTCGTGAGATCGAGTTCCTTGCCGTTGCCGTCAGGGAGCTCGCGCTCGCTGAACTGCGCGCCCAGCTCCATCAGCTCCTGAATGCGCTCCGGCCCTTCGCCGATGATGGTGCGGACGATGTCCTCGCGGCACAGGCCCGCGCCGGCGTCGAGCGTGTCGCGCACATGCATCTCGATGGAATCCTCGCGGCTGGTGACAGCGGCGATGCCGCCCTGTGCCCAGTTCGTGTTGGAGTCCGCGCGACTCTTCTTGGTGACGATGGCAACGCGCCCGCGCGGTGCAACCTGAAGGGCAAAGGTCAGCCCCGCGATGCCGCTGCCGAGGATGAGGAAGTCAAAATGTCGAGTGGCGGCGACCATGTGGGGCGCGATTCAACGACAGAACGCGCGTGCGGGCAAAGTCATTTTGGTTCGAGGCAACAACACAACAACACTGCACACTTGGATTCGGATTGAATTCCATCCTGCATTTGGTATCTCCCTCCACGCATGCACAAAACTGGCTCCTTCGGGGATCTTAGTGGCTAACATGGAGACTCCACCCACCCACCTGGAAGCGGCTCTGGTCTTTCAAGTGCGGTCTTCAAGCCCGCCAACAGCACGCCACAACGCCTCAAAATGCACGGTAAGGGCTCGAACGGAGAGGTTT
>CALQJI020000071.1 GCA_943330855.2 Klebsiella pneumoniae | reverse complement strand
TGCTCACCTTGCCCGAGGCCACCCGTTCCCGTATGTCGGTCCAGTCTTCCATAATGCGATACATGCTTCATTGTTCATGAAGGCGCCGCACTTTTGAACCGCCCTGTCACATCCGTGACCCCGCCGCACTTTTCGACCGACGTTTACACCAAGGGGCTGGGCTGGGAATACCAGCGTAGGCCGTGGCGAAATGGGCGAGCTCGACCCATGTGAAGGTCTTGCCTGGAGGGAGGGACACAGAGGTTTTCACGTCCTCCAGCCTAGCCAAAGCGGTTCTCGGCTCAAGTGTGTTTATGACGAAGCCTCATTTGGCTCCTCGCTGGGTTGAGTGGGTGAAGCACGCCGAAGGAGGCTCGTGGGTGAGGCGCCACTCCCTCTCCCCCGATGGGTGAGAGGGTTGGAATCAGCGTCCGAACCTCCGCCGCCGTTACCAGCTCAAGACAGCGGGGAGCCAGATGCGGGGAATTGAGCCAAAGGTCGGGGTTGTGATGGCGCGCTCGCGCATACCTGCCTTTTCTACTCAAGCAGCCCGCTTGCGAAACCTCAGCGGTGAGACCAGCCGAAGCGTCCGGGGCGGTCGCCTTGGCTCATGAAGGGCCAATAGACGAAGGCGGATTTGCCGATGACGTTGGCCTGCGCGAAGTCGCCCCACGCGCGGGAGTCCAGGCTGTTCATCGTGTTGTCGCCCATGACGATGTAGTGGTTCGGGCGGACGTGGAATTCTTGCCGCCCGTCGCCGAAGAGTGGGGCTAAGCCGGGGCGGTCGTTCTGGCGAGCGACGAGTTCGTTCACCTGGCCGGAGAATTGGCTGTCCCGAGGCGGGCCGGTGAGGTGATAGACGTTCTCGAAGCGCGGGGTGCTGGCGTCGAGGCGTAGGCCGTTGATGCGCAGATGCCGGTCATCGCCGAGGCGGACCCGCTCATCGCTCATTGCCACCATGCGTTTGATGTAGAACTGGTCCTGCGGAAGGGTGGGAATGCCCTTGGTCTCGAAGACGATGATCTCGCCGCGCTCAGGGTTGCGGAAGTTGTAACTCATCCGGTCCACGAAGAGGTGGTCGCCGCTGATGACCTTGAGTTTGAGGATGTCGTCGCCTTTGCGGAACTGCTGGCCGTGCTTCAGCTCTGACCGATGCACGCCTCCGAACAACTGGTCGGGCGGGAACCAGACAGTGTAGGCACGCGCGCCGACTTGGAAACGCTGCTTCTTCACCAGAAGCGGGATCACGGTCTTGGGTGGCTCGGCGCCGCGGAACTCACCGTCTTCCTCGCAGACGACATGATAATAGGTGGTGCCGCGAAACCACGAGTCCACGAACGCCCCGAAGCCGGTGGGGAATTTCGTTTCCGACTGGTTCCGGAAATCCCCGTGCGTGATGCCGTAGAGCGTGGGCTGCATCGAGCCGGTGGGAATCTTGAAGGGCTGGAGGAAGAAGGTCCGGATGGCCATGGCCACGCCGATGGCCACGAGCACGACTTCCACGTTCTCGCGCCAACTCGCGTGGGGATGGGGCTTAAGCCACTGGTTGGCGACGGTCTCCACGGCCGTCATCTCGGCCAGCAACGCCGGCTTGTCCGCCCGCGCCACGACGGTCGCGCGCAGCTTGGCGCAGGCCTCCTCGATGGCTTTGACGCCCTCGGGAGCCAGCAGGTCCCGCTGGGCCGCGACCAAGTTCAGCACATGCTTCCGCAAGTCGAGCGCGTGCCGGACGGTGCCGGAGAGGAACCATTGGAGAAGGATGCTCATGGGAAAGACCGGTGCCCTGCCCTCGTCAGGACAGTTCTCTTTGTGCCTTGTGTGCCTCCTTGTGGCATCAGCTTCCTCTTTGCGTCACGACTTCAGCACCTCGATGAAGGCTTCCTGCGGGATGTTCACGGTGCCGAACATCTTCATGCGCTTCTTACCTTCCTTCTGCTTATCGAGGAGCTTGCGCTTGCGGCTGATGTCGCCGCCATAGCACTTCGCGGTCACGTCCTTGTGCATGGCACCGACGGTCTCGCGCGCGACGATCTTCCCGCCGATGGCCGCCTGGATGGCGATGGCGAACTGCTGTTTGGGGATGACTTCCTTGAGCTTCGCGGCCAGGGCGCGACCGCGAAATTCCGCTTTATCGCGATGCACTAGGCAGGAGAACGCATCCATCACCTCGGCGTTCACCATCATGTCGAGCTTCACCATGTCGCTGATCTCGTAACCGATCGGTTCGTAGTCCATGGAGCCGTAACCCCGGGTCATGGATTTGATGCGGTCGTGGAAGTCGATGAGGATTTCGTTCATCGGCATCTTGGCCGTGAGCATCACGCGGCGGATGTCGAGCGTCTCGGTGTTCGTGATGTCGCCGCGCTTCTCTTTGATCAGGCCCATGATGTCCCCGATGCACTCATTCGGGCAGATCGCAAAGGCCTTCACCATCGGCTCCATGATGTGCTCGATGTAGGTCACGTCGGGCAGGAACGCGGGATTGTCCACTTCCAGCTCGCGACCGTCGGTCATCTTCACCTTGTAGATGACGCTCGGGTAGGTCGCGATGATGTCCATGTCGAACTCGCGCCGGAGCCGCTCCTGCACGATTTCCATGTGCAGCAAACCGAGGAAGCCACACCGCAGGCCGAAGCCCAGCGCCGCGGAGCTTTCCGCCATGAAGGTCAGCGCGGAGTCGTTGAGCTGGAGCTTGGCAATGGCGACCTTCAGCCCTTCGTAGTCCGCCGTGTTGATCGGGTAGATGCCGGAGAACACCATGGGGTGAATCTCCTGAAAGCCCGGCAGCTCCGGCGCGGGCTGGCGCGGGTCCGTGATGGTGTCGCCCACCTTCACCTCGCGCGGAGTCTTGATGTTCGCCGTGAAGTAGCCGGTTTCGCCGACGGTGAGTTTGTCGCGGACGTAGGGCTTCGGACGGAACGAACCGACCTCCTTCACCTCCACGGTCTTGCCGGAGTGCAGCAGCTTCACCTGCGTGCCCGCCTTCAACTCGCCGTTCATGACGCGCACGAGGATGACCACGCCCTTGTAGGTGTCGAAGAAGGAATCGAAAATCAGCCCCTGCAACGAGGGCACGTTGGTCGGCTTCGGCGCCGGCATCCGGTGAACGATGGCTTCGAGGATGTCTTCGATGCCAATGCCTTCCTTCGCGCTGGCGAGGAGGGCGGAGTCACCGGGGATGGCGAGGATGTCCTCGAGCTGCTGCCTCGCCATCGGGATGTTGGCGTGCGGGAGGTCAATCTTGTTGATGACCGGGATGATGGTGAGGTTCTGCTTCATCGCTAGGTGGACATTCGCCACCGTCTGCGCCTCCACGCCCTGCGCCGCGTCCACGATGAGTAGCGCGCCCTCGCACGCCGAGAGCGACCGGGAGACTTCGTAGGCGAAGTCCACATGGCCCGGCGTATCAATGAGGTTCAGCTCATACTCCTCCCCGTTCTTCGCCGTGTAATACATCGTGACCGGGTGCGCCTTGATGGTGATGCCGCGCTCGCGTTCGAGGTCCATCGCGTCCAGGAGCTGGTCCTCCATGTCCCGCGTGGCGACCGTGCCGGTGCGGTGCAGCAACCGGTCGGAGAGCGTGGTCTTCCCGTGGTCAATGTGGGCGATGATGCTGAAATTCCGTATGTGCGCGGCGTCCATCAGTGACTCTTGCTCGTAATCCTAACTTGATTTTCCATCAGCCGACTCATCTCCCCTGCCCTGCTCTGCTGAGTGGAGACGAACGAATCGGATCGCTGCGACGGCAACGACCGCGCGAAGATAGCGGCGAGGCACTTGATGGGAAGGGAAAAGTCCGGGCTGCTTCAGGCGGCGCGCGGCCTTCCAAGCCGCCGTGGGCGATCCGCGCCGGAGCGTAGAGTTCGCAAGCCCACGGGCCTCACTCAGGTGTCGCTGGCGGGACGCCTGCGCGCCGACGTCATCGCCTCGCCTCACCCCGGATACCCGCCCGCCACGTAGGCCTCCAATTGGCTCAAGGCCGAGCGTTGCACGCTGATGACCCACTTCACGAGGTCCCCGATGGAAATCAGGCCGACGATGCGCTCGCCATCTCGCACGGGCAGGTGGCGCACGCGGCTCTCGGTGACGATGCGCAACGTGTCCTCCACCCCGTGCTGCGGCGTCACGCAAATCACCTCGGCGGTCATGATTTCGCGGACCGTCGTGGACTTCGATGAGCGGCCTTGCAGCACGACCTTCCGCGTGTAATCCCGCTCCGAGAGGATGCCGAGCAGACTCCCGCCGTCCATCGCCAGCACGCAGCCGATGTTGCGCTCGGCCATCTGCTTGATGGCATCGAAGACCAGCGTCTCCGGCGCGACCGAGTGGACGGGCACCTGCCCTTTATGCTGAAGGATGGTGGCGACGGTGTCGGTGATTTCCATAGCGCTGGATTGGGTTGGGGTGGGGTGTTGCTGTCTTAAGCAATTAAACTCAATGCGTCCGGTTCCTCAACGCAAATTTCCGAGCCGCCGGCCATCACTCATGCAGACACGGGAGCGGGTCACGGTTGTCTCGGGCGCACAATCGACAGGGCCGAAGCTACCGCAGTCCAGATGCAGGTGTGATGCCCAACTCGTCCGACCTGTTCTCCGGCTTGCCACCCACGCACTAAAGCCGCTACAGCCTACCCATGTTCCGAAAATTTTTCCCCGTCCTCGCCCTCGCCCTCCCCCTCGCCGGCTGCATTGAGTTCGAAAAGCAGACGCTGACTTACGAGCACGACGTGAAGTCCGACACGTTGCTCATCCACCAGACCTACCACGGCATCTACGGAGCGGAAGACGTGACGCAATTGAGCGAGAAGGAGCGGGAGCAACTCGCCGACGTGATGAAGGGGCAGCGGACGTTCTTCTTCGCCAATTGGATTTTCGAGTTGAACGTCGAGGGCTCCAAGGAAGAGCTCGCCGGTGCTGTTGTCCCAAAAACGAACTCCTTGGAGGAGGCTTACCGACGAGCGAAGACCAATTTGTTGGCGCAGCTCGTGGCAAACGTCCGCGTCGAGAACGGGAAGTTCCACCTCAACGACAAAGGTCAACCTTGCGGCACGCAGCGCGTGACCATCCGGAACGTGAACAAGCTCGTCACGGCGGGGAACGCGCTCTTGCGGCGGGCGCTCGAAGTCGAGATGAAGGGCAAGGACACCGCCACCGAGCGAGAGCTCATCAACACGGCTCTGGCACGCTCCGAACCATTCTTCACGCTGACGGGGCAGCAGATTCGGTTCCGCTTCCCGCTGTCCAAGGCGGAGTATCGCAAGATTAGCTACGCCGATGGAAACCTCGGACGCATCCTTCTCGGATTTCTCCGGCAAGGTGGAGAGATGTCGCACGAACGGGGGGAACTTCACCTGCGCTTCGGTCACACCGATGCCACGCGCGAGACCGTCACGCTGCCGATAGCCGGCAAGGAGAGCTATCGCGGCAACGCACTGACGCACATCCGGGACACCTACAGCCTGACGAAGGATTTCGACCCGAAGCGGAACATGGAGGATTTTCTACGGACGAAGCCGGCGGAACCGAACAAGTAGCGTGGCCGGGCGCGGTGTCCGCACCGCACCGTTTGGGCTTCGCTTGCAACCGGGCGGCGCGCTGAGGACCGCGCGCCCTACCCGCCGTCGGCTGAGCCCAAATCAAACTTGCTTTGCCTCCGCTCGTTTCTACCTTCGCGGGGTTACGATTCTAAACTGACCAACTCCAGACCTGATGACCGCCATGCCCGCCGCCTTCGCCCACCCCGACACCTTCGTCCGCCGCCACATCGGCCCCCGCGCCGACGAGACTGCCGCGATGCTCCAGTCCCTCGGCCACGACTCGCTCGACGCGATGATTGACGCGCTCGTGCCCGCCGACATCCGGCTCACCGCGCCGCTCGACATCCCCCCTGCCCTGTCCGAGTTCGATGCGCTGCGCCAGCTCAAGGCCATCGCCAGCAAGAACCAGGTGTTCAAATCCTACCTCGGCCTCGGCTACCACGACTGCATCACGCCGCCGGTCATCCAGCGCAACATCCTCGAAAACCCCGGCTGGTATACGCAATACACGCCTTACCAAGCCGAAATTTCGCAGGGCCGCCTCGAATCGCTCCTCAACTTCCAGACGATGGTCTGCGACCTGACCGGACTCGACATCGCCAACGCCTCGATGCTCGACGAGGCCACTGCTGCCGCCGAGGCGATGACGCTCTGCCATCGCGCGCTGCCGCCACACGATGAGCGGGCGAAGTTCTTCGTCTCCGACGCGTGCCACCCGCAGACCATCGCGCTCGTCAAGACGCGGGCGGAGGCGCTCAAGCTCGAAGTCATCGTGGGCAATCACGAGACGTTCGCCTTCGACAACTCCGTCTTCGGCGCGCTGGTGCAATACCCGACCACCACCGGCGTGGTGCTGGACTACGCGGACTTCGCGGCGAAGGCCCACGCGGCCGGCGCGCTCGTCGTCGTCGCGGCGGACATTCTTGCGCTGACTGTGCTCCGCGCGCCGGGTGAATTCGGCGCGGACGTATGTGTCGGCAGCGCGCAACGCTTCGGTGTGCCGCTGGGTTACGGTGGGCCGCACGCGGCGTTCTTCGCCACGCGCGACGCCTTCAAGCGCAACATGCCGGGCCGCCTCGTCGGCGTCTCGAAGGACGCGCGCGGCAAGGTCGGACTCCGCCTCTCGCTCGGCACGCGCGAGCAACACATCCGTCGCGAGAAGGCCACCTCCAACATCTGCACCGCGCAGGCGTTGCTCGCGAACATCGCGGCGATGTATGCGGTTTACCACGGGCCGGCGGGCCTCGCGGCCATCGCGCAGCGCGTTCACCGGCACACGCGCGTGCTGGCAGCGGGCGTCGCGAAACTCGGGCATTCGGTGCTGACCACGGCTTATTTCGACACCCTCGCCATCCAGCTCAAGGGCTACACGAGCAAAGAAATCGTCACCATCGCCGAGAAGCACGGCGTGAACTTGCGCGTGCTGGACAAGGCCACCCTCGGTGTCGCGCTCGACGAGACGACGGACTTGGCGGATGTGGAATTGCTCGTGCGTGTGTTCAACGCGGGGTTTGAGACGCCGTTCAAGTTGGAGGAGTTTTATCCGCAAGCTGAAGCTTGCGACTACGGGGCTCACGCGCGGACTTCCAAGTTCCTCACCGCGCCGGTCTTCAACCGCCACCACTCCGAGACCGAGATGCTGCGCTACCTGCGCAAGCTCGAGTCCCGCGACCTCTCGCTCTGCCAAGCTATGATTCCCCTCGGCTCCTGCACGATGAAGCTCAACGCCACCAGCGAGATGCTGCCGGTGACGTGGCCCGAGTTCGGCAAGATCCATCCCTTCGCGCCGCTCAAGCAAACCCTCGGCTACCAGGAGCTGTTCAAGCAGCTTGAGCAATGGCTCGGCGAAATCACGGGCTTCGCCGGCATTTCCCTCCAACCCAACTCCGGTGCGCAGGGCGAATACGCGGGCTTGCTGGTCATCGCGAAGTATCTCGCGACGAACGGCCAGGCGCACCGCGACATCTGCCTCATCCCGAACAGCGCGCACGGCACGAACCCCGCCAGCGCTGTGATGGCAGGCATGAAGGTCGTCGCCGTCGCGTGCGATGTGCAGGGAAACATTGACGTGGCTGACCTGCGCGCGAAGACCGCCGAACAAGCGGCGAACCTCGCCTGCCTCATGGTCACTTACCCGAGCACGCACGGCGTCTTCGAGGGGACCATCCGCGAGATTTGCCAGATCATCCACGACGCCGGCGGTCAGGTTTACATGGACGGCGCGAACATGAACGCGCAGGTCGGCCTCACCTCGCCTGGCTTCATCGGCGCGGATGTTTGCCACCTGAACTTACACAAGACCTTCTGCATCCCGCACGGCGGTGGCGGTCCCGGCATGGGGCCGATTGGCGTGGCGGAGCATCTCGTGGATTTCCTGCCGGACCATCCCGTTGTCCCGCTCGGTGGCGAAGACCCGATTGGCCCGGTGAGCGCCGCGCCGTGGGGCAGCGCGAGCATTCTCCCCATCTCCTGGGTTTACATCGCGTGCATGGGCGGCAGCGGCGTCACCGAGGCGACGAAGTATGCGATCCTCAACGCGAACTACATCAGCCGTCGCTTGGAGGAGTATTTCCCCACGCTCTACAAAGGCACCGGTGGCCTCGTCGCGCACGAGTGCATCCTGGACCTGCGCGGCTTCAAGGCCACGACCGCCGAGGACGTGGCGAAGCGGCTGATGGACTACAGCTTCCACGCACCGACCTTGAGCTGGCCCGTGGCCGGCACGCTGATGGTCGAGCCGACCGAGAGCGAACCCAAGTGCGAGCTGGACCGCTTCTGCGACGCGATGATCGCCATCCACGGCGAGATGACCGCCGTGGAAACGGGCAAGGCCGACAAGGCGAACAACCTTCTCAAAGGCGCGCCCCACACCGCCGACCAAATCGCTGGCGAGTGGAACCGCCCCTACACGCGCGAGCAAGCCGCCTTCCCGGTGAAGAGCCTCGTGGACTACAAGTTCTGGCCGCCCGTGGCCCGCGTGGACAACGTCTTCGGCGACCGCAACCTCGTATGCTCGTGCGTGGGGATGGAGAACTACCAGTAGCCCGTGCCGGCGGCTTGCAGCCGCCGAGTTGTGGGTTCATTCATTGAGGCGGGTATGTGCTACTGTGGCCCACCGACGGCGACTGCAAGTCGCCGGCACGCGCGCAATTGAACAGCCAGCCAGCCCGGCCAGTCTGACACGCCAATGAAAATCACCGACGCCCTGCTCGCCGAACACGTCGTCTTCCACAACCTCTTCGACTACGTGGAGCGCACGACCCCGAAGCTGAAGACGTTGGGCGAAGTCCGTGCGCTGGCCGGCGTTCTCGACGCCATGCAGGAGGCTCACGGCAAGGTGGAGGACGAGCTCGTCATGGAGCCGCTGGCCCATTGTCTCGACCAGCTCGGCCAGAACGAGGCGATTCACGCGGAGCACGAGCACATCGAAGCGATGCTCGCTCAGGTGCGCTTGTGCCGCGATTTGAAGAAGGCCAAGAAACTCCTCCACGGAGCGGTCGTCATTTCCCGCCAGCACTTCGACCGCGAGGAGCGCGTCATCTTCCCGCTAGCCGAGAAATGGCTGAAGCCCAAGACGCTCCAGACGCTCGGCACGGAGTGGATTGTGAAGCGCAAGCAGGGGCTCGCCTGAGGCAGGAGCGCGTCGCCCACTGCGGAACTTGCAGACGGCGTGCGGGAACTCCCCGCCGGGCCACGCCCACGAGTCGCCCGTTTCAGACGGGGCTTCGCTGCCGACCTTCAACGCCGTTTCAGACCCGCGTCACGCTGTTACGGCGGTGTATTACGGCGTAACGGAGGGTCAAAACGGCGTTACGCCCCGCTACTTCTCCCCGGTCGGCCAGACGAGGCTCTCCGTCCGCGCGGACTTGAGGAGGGTTTCTATGTGCTTCACCACGGCAGGATAATCGGCGGCGACGTTGCGGGTCTCGCCGGGGTCCCGCACCAGGTGGAACAGCTCCAGCGGCGCGTCGGGCTTGGCCCGGAACACCTTCCAGTCGGCGACGCGAAGGGCTTGCTGAAACTGCGGCGTGTGGCTTTCCCAGTAGAGGAACTCGCGCTTCGCCTTCTGCGGCTGACCGAGGAGTGCTGGCACGAGTGAGATGCCGTCGGTCGCAGGCGCGTCCTTCACCCCGGCCAGTTCAGCGACGGTCGCTAACAAATCCCAATGCGCAACAGGTTGGTCGTTGGTCGTGCCGGGTTTGATGTGTTTCGGCCAGCGCACGAGCAGCGGCACGCGCAGGCCGCCTTCAGTGAGGTCGCCCTTCGCGCCTCGGAACGGGCCGTTGCTGCGAAAGAACGCGGGGTCGCACAGACCATCTTTCTGCGCTGCGTTGTCGCTGGTGAGGAGAATAACGGTGTGCTCGGCGAACTTCGGGTCGTCGAGTTGCTTCAGGAGCTGACCCACCGAGGCGTCGAGATGCGCGATGGCGGCGGCCTTGCGCTGCTCCGCAGCGGGCCACTTCTCCGAAGCGAATCGTGCTGGGCTGCCTAGATACTTCGTCGGCACGTTGGTGCCCGACTCCTCGCCCGCGTTGGGCAGCGTGAACGCGAGGTGCAGGAAGAGGGGGCGAAACTTGTTGAACTCCGCAGGAGAGAACTTGGCGAAGTAGTTCGACGCGCCTCTGGTGAACAGGTCTTGCGTGTGGTCGGCCTGCAGGCCATTCGCGTTCACGAAAATGGGCAGGTAGTAAGTGGTCGGATACAAGACGGGGTCGTTGAAGAGCCGCTGCAACGGGTCGTGCCGCGCGACCACGGCGGGGAACTGGTTCGTCGCGTGCCGCAGTTCGAGCAACCCGAGCCATTGGTCCACGCCCTTCTTCTCCGGCATTCCCGACGTGCCGTCGCCGCCGAGACCCCACTTGCCGATGACGCCGGTGTGGTAGCCCGCGCGCTTGAGCACCTCCGTGAGCGTCGCGTCCTCGCCGCGCAACGCGACCGGGTGGCCGTCCGGCCCGTAGTTGCCACGGATGCGCGCGTGGCCAGTGTGCTTGCCCGTGAAGAGCGTCCCTCGGGAGGCCGCACCGCTGGGGCTGCCCGCGTAGGCTTGCGTGAAGCGCATCCCCTCGCTGGCGAGGCGGTCGAGGTTCGGCGTGGAAAACTTCTTCTGCCCGTAGCAACTCAAGTCTCCCCAGCCCAAATCGTCGGCGAGGATGATGACGATGTTCGGGCGGGTCTGGTTCGTGGCGGATTGCTGGGCCGATAGCCCCGGCCCGGGCAGGCAGGTAAGCCACAGCGCGACGGCGAGGCGTCCGACGGTCAGCGAGTTCAGTGGGCGGAAAATCATTTTGCTTCGGTCAACGGGCCGGTAGCTTCGCCAGCCAGCCGACACACGCCATCCATGAAACCCCTGACTCTCTCCCGCCGCTCGTTCGCCGGTCAATCCGCCTTCCTGTTTCTCATGGGCTGGCTCGCCGGAGTGAGCGGGGCCGCCGAGCTTCCGCCCTTCACCGCTGGCAAGAGCACCGTGTCGTTCACCGCGCTGCCCCAGCAGGCCGAGCCGGACGAAGTGAAGTGGCGGCTGCACTCGGTCGAGAACCCCGCCCCGCTCGACCTCGCGAAGGAGAAGTTCCAACTCATCGTCCCGGCCACCTACCAGCACGCGGACAAGTGGGGCGTGTTCATCTGGATTTCACCGGGCGACACGGCGTCCGTCCCCGCCGACTGGGAGCCGGTGCTCGCGGCGCGAAAACTTCTCTTCATCGGTGCGCTCAAGGCCGGCAACCCGCGCAACCTCTTCGACCGAGTGCGCCTCGCTGTGGCCGCCAACCACGGGGTGCGCGCGCGCTTCAACGTGGACGGGCGGCGCGTGTATGTGAGCGGCCACTCGGGCGGCGGGCGCGTGGCGAGCATGGTGGGCGTGGCTTACGCAGACATGTTCAGCGGCGCGATTCCGTTCATGGGCGTGAACTTCTACGAAGACATCCCGGCGGGCGACGGCAAGAACACACTCGGCGCGAACTTCATCCCGGACGACGAGGTGCTGGCCATCGCCAAGAAGTTCTGCCGCTACGCGCTGGTGACAGGCGAGAAGGATTTCAACCGCGCGGGGACGAAGGCGGTCTTTGAGCAAGGCTTCAAGAAGGAAGGCTTCGCCAACGTGCTCTACCTCGAAGCGCCCGGCGTGGGGCACAACCTCCCGCCGGCGAAGTGGCTGGAGCAAGGGCTGGACTTCCTCGACACGGGCAAGGGCGTGAAGTCGTCGGACGCAAAGTAGCCGCCGAGGTAAGGGGGGCGGATTGGTTGTCGGATTGAAACCAAATCCGCCCCCTCACCTCGGCGGCTATCCTTGGAGCGGACTTGCCGATTGCAGTCCGCCAGTGCGTCGGCTACCAAGTGGTCATGCGTTTCATCGGCAGCGTCATCGAACGGCTGCAACGGCACCCGAAGCGGATGGTTTTCCCCGAAGGCACCGAGCCCCGCGTGTTGCAGGCGGCCCGGCAGTTCTGCTCGCTCCAGCTGGGTGCCCCTATCCTCCTCGGGGATCGCACGCGCATCAAACGCGCCGCCGAAGGCCTCAACCTTTCCCTCCAAGGCATCCGCATCATCAACCCGGACGAAAGCGAAGAACTCGAGGGCTTCGCGAGAACCTACGCCCGCCTCCGCCGCGCCAAGGGCGTCGAGCACGCGGAGGCACTCGACGCGATGCGCAAGCCGAACTACTTCGGCGCGATGATGGTCGCGATGCGTCAGGCCGACGGCCTCGTCTCCGGCGCGAGCGAGGCGTCCGGCAGTGTGCTGCGGCCCGTCTTCCAAATCATCCGGCTCGCGCCCGGCTACAGCTCGGCATCGAGCTGCATGGTGTTGGAGGTTGAGGACACGCGCTTCGGCCATCAGGGCGCGATGCTCATGGCGGACTGCGGCGTCATCCCCGATCCGACCGCGGACCAGCTCGCCGACATCGCAGTGGCCAGCGGCTTTCTCGCGCGCCAACTCCTCGGCGTCCGCCCGCGCGTGGCGATGCTTTCCTTCTCAACCAAGGGCAGCGCGAAGCATCCGTCGGCATCGAAAGTCGAAGCTGCGACCATCCTCGCCCGCCAACGCGCGGAGCAACGTGCGCTGGAAGCGGACTTCGACGGCGAGTTGCAAGTGGACGCCGCGCTCGTCCCGGAAATCGCCTCGCGCAAGCTCCCCGAAAGCCATGTGGCCGGCGTCGCGAACGTCCTCGTCTTCCCCGACCTGAACTCCGGCAACATCTCCAGCAAGCTCGTCCAGCACGTCGCCCGCGCGAACGCCTACGGCCAGATTCTCCTCGGCCTCGACATGCCGGCGGCGGAGATTTCGCGCGGTGCCAGCTCGCACGACATCCTCGGCGTCGCGGCCATCGTCGGCTTGCAGGCGATTGAGTATCGGCTGCTGTATCCCGATGCCGGGGTGCACGTCGCGTAGCGCTTAAGTCGGTTAGTTTTCTCCGCGCATGAACCTCCTCACGCCCCGCGTCTTCATCGCCGCCACGCGGCAGAACGACGGCAAGACCACCACCTCGCTCGGCCTGCTCTCCGCGCTCCAGCAGCAGTTCCCGCGCATCGGCTACATCAAGCCCGTGGGCCAACGTTTCGTGGAAATTGCCGAGCAGAAGATTGACGAGGACACGGTGCTGATGGACGCCGTTTACAAGCTCAACTGCCCGCTCGTGGACATGAGCCCCATCGCCGTCGAGCCGGACTTCACGCGCAAGTATCTCTCCGAAACGAGCAACGACGCGCTGGTGAAGCGGATTCAGAAGTCATTCGACCGCGTCGCGTGGGAGAAGGACTTCGTGCTCTGCGAAGGCTCTGGCCATGCGGGCGTCGGCGCGGTGTTCGACCTCTCCAACGCCCAAGTCGCCAAGGCGCTCGGCGCGAAGGTCGTCATCGTCACGCGCGGCGGCATCGGCAAGCCGGTGGATGAAGTCGCGCTGAACCACGCGCTCTTCGAGAAGCACGGCGTCGAGGTCATCGGCGTCATCATCAACAAGGTGCTGCCGGACAAGCTCGACTACATCGCCGAGTTCACCCGCAAGGGCCTCAAGCGAAAAGGCCTCGAACTCCTCGGCGTCCTCCCGATCCAGCCCATCCTCGTCAAGCCCACCCTGGCCTCCATTCGCGATGAGCTGGCCGCCGAAAACTTGAGCGCCCGCAAACGCCTCACCCAGCTCGTCGAGAACATCGTCGTCGCCGCCATGACCGCCGACAACGTCGCCAAGCACTTCCGGCGCGGCACGCTCATCATCACGCCCGGCGACCGCGAAGACATCGTCCTCGCCGCCGTTGCTGCCGCGCAGGCGAACCCTGCCGAGACCCTCAGCGGCATCGTGCTCACCGACAACCTCCGCCCCAGCCCCGCGACCATGGAAGTGATTCGCCAGCTCAACTTCCCCGTGCTGCTCGCCGCCGAAGACAGCTACGAAGTAGCCTCCAAAGTCTACGACATCATCGTCAAGACCCGCCCCGACGACGCCGAGAAAATTGCCGTCATCCGCAACCTGATTGCGAAGCATGTGGATGTGGCGAAGTTGGTCAGCGCGCTGTGAGGGAGAGGAGCAGGATTAAGATTAGGATTACGAGCAAGAGAAGCATCCAAACCCACTGCTGTTCCCGAACTGAGATTCCCCAACCCCCGTCCCCCATCCCCCATGCTCCTCGCCCTCAACCCCACCCTCGCCACCCTCCCCACCTACCAACCCGGCCGCCCCATCGAGGAGGTCGCGCGGGAAGTCGGCCTGCCCGCCAGCGACATCATCAAGCTCGCTTCGAACGAGAACCCGCTCGGGCCCTCGCCCAAAGCCCTTGCCGCCATCCAGGCCGCCGCCGCCAGCGTGCATCTCTACCCGGACGGCAACGCCTTCTATTTCAAGCGCCGCCTCGCCGACAAACTCAACGTCGAGACCGCCCACCTCATCCTCGGCAACGGCTCGAACGAAATCATCGAGTTCATCGGCCACGCGCTGATGGCCCCGGGCACCGACGTGGTCGTCTCCCAATACTGCTTCGCCATCTACCCCATCATCACGAAGATGGCCGGCGCGAACCTCATCACCGTCCCCGCGCACGGTCTCGGCCACGACCTGCCGGCGATGCTCGCCGCCATCACGCCGCAGACCCGCGTATTGTTCGTCGCCAACCCGAACAACCCCACCGGCACGCTCGCCGCGCGCGCCGACCTCATCGAACTCGTCAACGAAGTCCCGCCACACGTCCTGCTCGTGATGGACGAGGCTTACATCGAGTTCCTCAACGACCCGGTGAACTTGATTCCCCTCATCACCGCCGGCACGAAGCCGAACCTGCTGCTCATGCGGACGTTCTCCAAAATCTACGGGCTCGCGGGCACGCGCGTGGGCTACGGCATCGGCCACCCGGAGCTGATTGCCGCGCTGGAGAAGATTCGCCAACCGTTCAACCTGAACAGCCTCGCCCAAGCCGCCGCCCTCGCCGCGCTCGACGACGACGAGCACGTCCAGCGCACGCGCGGAACGAATTTCGCCGGGGTTCGCCACCTGCAAACCGAGTTTGAGAAGCTCGGCATCGAGTTCGTCCCGACCGCCGGCAACTTCATCCTCCTGCGCGTCGGCGAGGGCGCGCGGGTCTTCAGCGAGTTGCAGAAGCTCGGCATCATCACGCGCGCGATGGCCGGCTACCAGTTGCCGGAGTGGCTCCGCGTGAGCGTGGGCACCGCAGCGGAGAACACGCGCTTCCTCGCGGGGCTGAAGCGCGTGCTGGGGAAGTAGGCTGACTTGCCCTGCCTGCTGCCAAGCACGATCAACCGGCTTGCATTGTCCGCCTCGCCGCGCAGGATTTGTTCATCGTAGCACCACCAATATCATGAACCTCGACGCGCTTTCCCGCCGCCACTTTGCACAACTCGCCGCTGGCGCATCCCTCGCCACGCTTGCCACACCGTTGTCCGCCGCCGCCCCCCCGAAGCGCTGGCCCATCATCGGCTTCAGCAAACCCTTTCAATCGCTCGGACCCGATCAAACCGCTGACACTGTGGCGGAGATCGGTTGGGACGGCATCGAGTGCCCGGTGCGAGCCAAGGGCCAGGTCTTGCCGGAGCGAGTGGAGGAGGATTTGCCCAAGCTCGTCGAAGCGCTGCGGAAGCGCGGCAAGGAGATCGGCATCATCACGACGGACGTGTTGAACCCGTCGCAGCCGTCCACGCAAAAGGTGCTTCGCACCGCCGCCAAGCTCGGCATCAAGCGCTACCGGATGGCGTATTGGAAATATGCCAAGGACCAACCCATCCCGCCGCAGCTCGACAAAATCCGTGGCGAACTGCGCGACCTCGCCGCGTTGAACAAGGAACTTGGCCTCCAGTCGGGCTACCAAAATCACTCCGGAGCGGACTACGTCGGCGCGCCCATCTGGGACATCTGGTCGCTCGTGCGCGACCTCGACCCGAAGCATGCCGGCATCTGCTTCGACATCGGCCACGCGACGCTGGAGGGCGGCCACTCGTGGCCCACGGAGGCACGCCTTGTGGAGCCGCACCTGACCGCTGTCTTCGTGAAGGACTTCGCTTGGAAGAAGGGCGACAAGGGCTGGAAGGCCGAGTGGTGTCCGCTCGGCGAAGGCATGGTGAACAAGAGCTTCTTCGCATGGCTGAAGAAGACTTCCTTCAACGGCCCGCTCTCGCAGCATCACGAATACGACCACGGCGAAGGCAAGCCGATGATTGCGAAGATGCAGCAAGACCTCCGTGTGCTGCGCGAGTGGCTCGCTGCGTGAGGAAAACTTGATGAACTCAGAACCCGTCATCGCCACCTACTCCATCGTCGCCTTTGACCCTGCGAGCGGCGACCTCGGCGTCGCCGTGCAGAGCAAGTTCTTCGGTGTCGGCACCGTTGTCCCGTGGGCGCGCGCGGGCGTCGGAGCTGTCGCGACGCAGTCCTCGGCGAACATCACTTACGGCCCGCGCGGACTGGACCTGCTGGCCAACGGCAGCAGCCCCGAGCAAGCCGTCCGCCTGCTCACCGAGACCGACGAGGGCCGCGACAGCCGCCAACTCGGCATCGTGGATGCGAAGGGCCGCGCCGCCAGCCACACCGGCGTAAAGTGCAACGCATGGGCCGGCCACATCGTGCGACCGAACTTCGCCGTGCAAGGCAATATCCTCGCCGGTGAAGCGGTGGTGAAGGCGATGGCTGCGGCCTACGAGAAGGCCCAGTCCGCCGAGGGCAGTGAACTGGCGGACTGGCTCGTCGCTGCGCTGCACGCGGGCGAAGGCCAGGGCGGTGACGTGCGGGGTCGTCAATCCGCCGCGCTGCTCGTGGTGCGTGAGAACGGCGGCTACGGCCGCGCCACCGACCGCTACATTGACGTGCGCGTGGACGACCACCCGGACCCCAACGTCGAGCTGTCGCGCCTGCTCGAACTTCACAAACGCTTTTATCCGAGCCTCCACCGCAACCGTCCGGTGCGCTGATGCAACCGTCCGTCGAGCCTTCGTTGCCGCGTCGCCTTGCCAAGCCGCTGGGGCGGGCCGTGTTGATTGTGTTCGCAGTGCTCGCGTTGCTGTCCATGACTGACTCTGCGCCCAACTCGCTCGGCCTCACCTGCGGCAAACTAGCGCCCTGCCCCGACTCACCCAACTGCGTCAGCAGCACCACCACGGACCCGGGCCACGGCATCACTGGGTTTGCGCTGCACCGTTCGCTGGGTGCGGCGAAGGAAGAACTGAAGCAAGCCGTCGCCAAACTGCCGCGCACGAAGCTCATCAGCGAGTCGGACAACCACCTGCGCTTCGAGTGCCGCAGCTTCCTCTTTCGCTTCGTAGACGACGTGGAGTTCCACCTCGACGACGCGACGAAGACCATTCACGTCCGCTCCGCCTCGCGCGTGGGCCACAGCGACTTCGGCGTGAACCGCCGCCGCGTCGAGGCCCTCCGCGCGCTGCTGCCGGAGGCGATGCGGAGCGCGCCGTAGCCGCCGAGCTCAGGAGGCGGATTTGTCCTAGCGCAACCAGTCCGCTTCCTCACCTCGGCGGCTACAGGCGTTGGAAAAATGCGCGCGGGATTGACGACCCATTTCCCGCTCGGCAGGCTGCGCCCCGTCTTCCAACACGCCTATGAACAAACTCACCTTCCTCACCCTGTCCCTGCTCGCCATGCCCACGCTGGCGCTCGCCGCCGAGTCCACCGGCCCGTTGTCCGTGCGCGGCAACTCGCTGACCGAGGCGCTGCTCTCGATGGTTGTCTTCGCGCTAGTGGGCACCGTCACTGCCATCGGGGGCTACCGGCTCTTCGACAAGTTCACGCCCGGCGACCTCCACAAGGAAATCATCGAGAACAAGAACGTCGCCGTGGCCATCGTCGCGGCGGCGGTCATTCTCGGCGTCTGCCTCATCGTCGCGGCGGCCATCGTCGGCTGAACGCGGCGTGATTTCTCCACGGTGAAACGGAGCCAACACATCCGGCTGGTGCTGGTGGGCGGGTTGTCCACGGCGGCCTTGGCGGGCGGCACAAGCGAAGCGCAGGCGCAGCCCACGCGCGCCTACGCGCTGCAAGGCAACGCCTTCACCAACGACCACTACCTCGCCTACGCCGGCTACTACCACGCGCCTTACCGCGCCTGGTTCGTCCACCGCTACAATCACTTCGACCCGCAGCAGAAGAAGTATTTCCACGGTGGTCTGTGGAGCGAACAGCCGCACCAGAGTTTCACGAACATCTCCACGCCGTTGCCAGATGCAGTGGCCGTGGCACTGGCTAATCAGCCCAAACCGCCGGTCAATTCCAGCAGCACGACGCACCGTAGCGGCTTCGGCGGCACGTCGCACTCGTGGGGAGGTAGCAGCTCGTGAAGGTTTGGCACCGAACGCCCCTTCGCCCGTGGAGCGCGGACGCCCACATCCGCAGTTCTTCCCCTCGTGCAAACGCGGCTGCGGAAGTGGGCGTCCGCGTTCCATGCCACTGGGTATGACCCGCCACTCCCTCACTCCGCGCGCGGACTGGCCGGCGAAGGTCGAGCAGGTCGGCCTCACCTACCACTCGCACCCGCACGGACCTTACTGGGACGAATCGGCGTGTTACGAGTTGTCCACCGATGAAGTCGCCGCGCTGGAGTCCGCCGCGAACGCGTTGCATCCACTCTGCATCGAGGCGGCGGACGCGGTGATTCAGCACGGCTGGTGGGACCGCCTCGGCATCCCCGCCGCGGCCGTGCCGACCATTCTCCAGAGCTGGGAGCGCGACGACTTCAGCGTCTATGGCCGGTTCGACTTCGCCTTCGACAGCGCGTCGCCGCCGAAGCTGCTCGAATACAACGCCGACACGCCGACCGGTTTGCTTGAAGCCGCCGTGGCCCAGTGGTTTTGGCTGCAAGACACGCGCCCCGCCAGCGACCAGTTCAACTCCATCCACGAGCGACTCATTGCCGCGTGGCAGCGCTGGGGCGGCAAGGCACTGCACTTCAGTGCCATCCGGGACCATCCCGAGGACGAGCAGACCGTGCTCTATCTGCGCGACACCGCCGAGCAGGCGGGTGTGGCCACGCAGTTCGTCCACGTCGATGACATCGGCTGGAACGGCACGAACTTCGTGGACCTCGCGGACGCTCCCATCGCGCAGTGCTTCAAGCTCTACCCGTGGGAATGGCTGTGGCACGAGGAGTTCGGCGCGCACCTCACGCACGCGCGCACGCGCTTCATCGAGCCGACTTGGAAAATGCTCCTGAGCAACAAGGGCCTGCTGCCAATTCTTTGGGAGCTTTTCCCCGGCCACCCGAATCTCCTGCCCGCCTACGAAGCCCCCGAGCCGCTTGGCCAGAACTTCGTCAAGAAGCCAAAGCTCAGTCGCGAAGGCGCGAACGTGACGCTCGTGCAAGCGGGCCGCGTCGCCGAGGAAGTCGGCGGCGACTACGGCGCGGAAGGCTACGTGTATCAGGCACTCGCGCCGCTGCCAGAGTTCGCGGGCAACCATCCCATCTTCGGCGTCTGGGTCGTGGACCACGCGGCAGCGGGCCTGGGCATCCGCGAGGACACGCGTCGCATCACGGGGAACCTGAGCCGTTTCGTGCCGCACTTTTTCAACTGAGCCATGAGCAACGCCAACCCCACGCCCATCCGCATCGGCACGACCGGCTCCTTCGGCGGCAAGAGCTACACCATCATCGCGCGCGTGGTCATGGGCATGGAGGACGCGGGCGAGACTTACTTCTGGAACGATTTCTACCTCAGCGACGGCTCCGACCGCATCGCGATGCTCGTGTGCGAAGAGGTTTATGGCGCGCAGCAATGGCGGCTCTTCACCGAGTTCACGCCCACGACGCCGCTGACCGCGCGCGAAGCCGGGCTGAAGCAGGTCGGCGACACCGTGAGCCTCGACGGCGTGTCCGCCGAAGTCACCGTCGTGGACCAGACGCGCGTCTACTACATCGAGGGCAAAGCGCCGGACTGGGTCTCCGTGGCGGACGAGGCGCAGTATTTCAACGCCGAGGCTGGCGGGAAGATGTGGGTGGTGAGCTGGAGCGGCGACGAGGTGGAATATTACAAAGGGATGCAGTTGCATCCCGACCTGGTGGCGCAGGCGCTAAACCTGCCGGTGACTTCCTTCAAGACGGCGTCCGCGAGCAGTGGAAGCGGAGGCGGAGGCGGGTTGAGTTATGGCGTCCGCGGCGCCTTGTTTGCCATCGCTGTAATTGGAATCACGGCGTTCAATTTACACCGGGTTGGTTTGTTGAACCCCAAGGTCACTTACAGTTCAATTGCCCCACCACCAAGCGTGCAGCGCCAAAGCGCACCACCGGCCCCGCTGACCGTTGGCACCAACATCACGCTTGATGGGCAAGCCTTCCGCGTCGTCGGCCAGCGCGTGGTCGCCTACACCAAGGTCAACGCGCAGTGGAACAGCCATCAGTATCAAGTCACCGACGACGCGGGCCAAACCAACCTCCTCGTGCTCCGCGCGTTGCCCAACGCCTCGGCCTGGCACCTCTTCAAGTCCGTCGCCCCCGCCCGCCCGCCCACTCCGCTGGTGGCCGCCGCGATGCGCGTGGGCGAAGGGGTGACGGTGGCTGACTTCAGCGGCAGCGTCTCCGAGCTCTTCATGTCCAGTGTGTTGACCAACCGCAGCGGCTTCGCCGACAGCGGCTCTGTCACCGGCCTCACCTACCACTACCTCGCGACGGACAATGCTGGCCTCCTCCTCGCGAGCTGGACTCGCGAGCGCGTCCACTTCCATCGCGGCCAGCCGGTGGCAAAGCACACGCCGTGATACAAAGTGCGTTGGCAGCGCACAGCGGCGACATCGCTTTCGGAGCGGACCGCCGCCTCCTCCACAATCAGCCCCTTAAGTGACAAGTCTGGGACTCGACAGCCCGAGTCGCTTACCTCTCCCAGCAGCTCAATAAGTCGCGCGTCCGCCAGACAGGTCGAAGACGCCGCCGGTCGTAAACGAGCAATCGTCCGAGCAGAGCCACGAGACGAGCGCGGCCGCTTCGTCCACCTTGCCGAAGCGACCCATCGGAATCTTCGAGAGCATGTAGTCAATGTGGTATTGAGCCACCTGCTTGAGGATGTCCGTCTGGATGACCGCCGGGGTGATGCAGTTCACGAGGATGCCGTGCTGCGCGAGTTCCTTGCCAAGTGACTTGGTCAGGCAAATCACGCCCGCCTTCGCCGCGCTGTAGTGCGAGGCCGTCGGGTTGCCCTCTTTGCCCGCGATGGACGCAATGTTGACGATGCGTCCGTATTGCTTCTCCAGCATGATGGGGACCACGGCGCGGCAGACATAGAAGACCGCGTTGAGGTTCGTCTCGATGACGGCGCGCCACTGGTCCGGCGTGAATTCCCAAAGCTTCCCGTTCACCCCGGCGATGCCCGCGTTGTTCACGAGCAACTCGATGGAGCCGAACTCCAGCTTCGTCGCTGCAGCGGCGGCGGAAACCGCATCCGGATTGGTCAGGTCCACCGTCTGCGTGGCGACCGTGCCGAGCGCGGAGAGCTTCTGCTGCGCGTCCAGCAAGGCGTCCGCGTCGCGGTCCCACAGGCAAACGCGCGCGCCGGACTGGAGCAGGCGCGTGGCGATAGCGAAACCGATTCCGCGCGCGCCGCCGGTGACAATTCCGTTCTTACCCTTCAAGTCGAGTTGGTTCATGGCCCGGTTGAGTTACCGGCTCGTAAGGCGGCGGACAAGCTTGTTCTCTCGGAGACGATGGCCAGTTGACGCGCCGCCGCTGGCCTCGTCAGAGTCCACACACTCTGACCATGCAACCGACCGCAACTCCCGGCATCCGCTACGCGCACACCAATCTCATCGCCAACGACTGGCAGCGGCTGGCGGATTTTTACACACAGGTGTTCGCGTGCGAGCCCGTGAGCGCGGAACGCGACCATCACGGGCCTCACATTGACGCGCTCACCGCGATGCCCGGCGCACGGATTCGCGGTCGGCACCTGCGCCTGCCCGGCCACGGCGAGCGCGGCCCGACGATTGAGATTTTCACCTACGAAAATAATCAGCCGCTGCTGCCCACGGCGTTGAACCGCCCCGGCTTCGCGCACCTCGCCTTCGAGGTGCCGGAGGTGAAGTCGAAGCGAGCGGAGATCCTCTCGTGGGGCGGCAAGGACGTGGGGCAGCTCGTGACAATTGACATTCCGGGCGCAGGCCGGCTAACGCTGGTCTACATGGCCGACCCGGAGGGCAACATCGTCGAGCTGCAGAAGTGGCACTGACACCTAAGCCGGAACGATGCAGTCGGCCACCGCACCCGTAGCTGCGACGCCTCGTCCCCGAGGGTAGCCGCGTCGATGCGTTTCCATCCGTGCTTCAACTTCGGAATTCGGTGTAAGAAGGGGAACGCCTCTCTGCGGTTGTAGCGGTGCTTGGTGACCGCCGGGTCTTGCGAACGGCGGTCACAGACCGCCGCTACAGCCCGAATTACGCGAGGATGGCCTTCGGCACTTGGCCGTGGACGTCCGTCAGGCGGAAGTCGCGGCCGGCGTAGCGGTAGGTGAGCTTCTCGTGGTCCAAGCCGAGGAGGTGCAGGACGATGGCGTGCAGGTCGTGGACGTGGGTCTTGTCTTCGACGGCTTTGCCCCCGTGGTCGTCGGTGGATCCGTGCGAGATGCCGGGTTTCACGCCGCCGCCCGCGAGCCACATGGAGTAGCCCTTAGCGTTGTGGCCGCGGCCGTCGGCGCCGCCGTTGCCGGGCGTGCGACCGAACTCACCGCCCCAGATGACGAGCGTGTCCTTGAGCAGGTCGCGTTGCTTGAGGTCAGCGAGGAGGGCGGCGATGGGTTGGTCCACGGCGGCGCAACTGGAAGCGATGCGGCCCTTCAAGCCGCTGTGATGGTCCCAGCCCTGATGGCAGACCTCAATGAAGCGCACGCCTGCCTCGGCGAGCCGGCGAGCCATGAGGCACTGCTTGCCGAAATTGTCCGTGCCGCCCTGACCGATGCCGTAGGCCTTGAGCGTGGCGGCGGATTCCTTGCTCAGGTCCATCACCTTGGGGGCCTCGGTCTGCATGCGGAAGGCCAGTTCGTAGGATTCGATGATGCCTTCGACCTCCGGGTTCGCGCCCGCGGTGGCGAGCAAATCGCGGTTCATGGACTGCACGAGGTCGAGCTGCGCGCGCTGGGCATCTGCGGAAAGGTGCGTATTGCGGATGTTGCCAATGCCTTGGTTCATCCCGGTGTCGTTCTTGCCGCCCTTCTTGGCGACCGGGCCGGTGCTGGGCGGGGCGTCCATGCGCGTGCCTTGGAAGGACGCAGGGAGGAAGGCACTGCCGTAGTTCTGCGCGCCGCCGAGCGCGATGGGCGCGGCGATGGTCATGTAGCCGGGTAAATTCTGGTTCTCCGTGCCGAGGCCGTAGAGCGTCCACGCGCCGAGCGACGGACGCACGAAGCGCGCGCTGCCGGTGTGGAGCTGCACGAAGGCTTGCGGGTGGTTCGGGATGTCCGTGTGCATGCCGCGCAACAGGCACAGCTCATCCGCGTGCTGGGCGACTTGCGGAAAGGCATCAGAAATCCACAGGCCGCTCTGACCGCGTTGTTTGAACTCGGCGACGGGGGCGACGAGCTTGCCCTTGTCGCCGGGCTTCCCGGCGTCGGCGATGAGCTTGGGCTTGTAATCGAACGTGTCGAGGTGCGACGGCCCGCCTTGCATGGCGAGGAAGATGACGCGTTTGGCGCGCGCGGGGAAATGCGGCGCCTTCGGCACCGAGGGGCTTTGATATCCGGCGGCGGCCTGCGCACTGAGGTCGGCAAACGCAAGGTAGCCGAAGCCGGCGGAGACGCTCTTGAGCATGTCGCGGCGCGTGAGCGCGAGCGGCTGGACTTGATGGCAGTCGAAGGGACGGTTCGTGTTCATAGACTTACTTGATGTAGCGGAACTCAGCGGAAGCAAACAGGGCCTGGCAGAAAGTTGTCAACGCGGTTTCGGGCGAGCCGCCACGTTCCGCCGCGTGCGTCTTCAAGTAGCCTTCCGCGCGCGTCACTTCGGCGGCGGTGGGCTGACGGGAGAGCGCGGTGAGGTAGGCCGCGTTGATGCGTTCCTTCGGGTCGGCGCTGGTGCCTTGGAAACGTTTTGCGAACGCGGCGGCATTCTCTCGGATGAACGGGCTGTTCAACATGTAGAGCGCCTGCGACGGCACGGTGGTCACCTCGCGCGCGGCGACGACGAGGCTGGGCTCGGCGAAGTCAAAGAGGTCCAGCGCCTCGGGCAGCATGTCCCGGACGATGGGCAGGTAAACACTGCGGTGGTGCGCGTCGCCCTTGAGCGCGGTGCGGGCGCCGCGGCCGAGGTCGGTGTCGCTCAAGCCGCTGAGTGGTGAACCGACCGGGGCTTTGAGATCGAGCCGGCCGCTGACGGCGAGGATGCCATCGCGAATGGACTCGGCGTCGAGCCGCCGCTGGTTGGAGCGCCAGAAGAAGTTGTTGTCCGGGTCGGCGGCAAAGTTCTTCGCATCGCTCGCGCTGCTGAGTTGGTAAGTGCGGCTGAGGACAACTTCGCGGACAAGTTTCTTCACGGACCAACCGTTTGCGACGAGGCGGGCTGCGAGATAATCGAGCAGCTCGGGATGCGTCGGGCGTTCGCCGGTCGCGCCGAAGTTGTCGGGCGTGCTCACGATACCTTCGCCGAAGAGATGCTGCCAGACGCGGTTGGCCATCACGCGGGCGGTGAGCGGGTTCTCGGGGCTGGTGAGCCAGTTGGCGAGTTCGAGCCGACCGCTCTGGCCGGGCGCAATATTCGCCGGCCCGGTCGCGCCGAGCACCGTCACGAAGCCGCGCGGGACGATGGGCCCTTTCTCCTCCAGCTCGCCGCGAATGTAGATGGGGCAATCCGCAACTTTGCCCTCGAGCACGGCCATGGCCCACTGGCCGCTGGGTTCGCCGAGGGCCTTCGGGGCAGCGGGTGTCGCGGGATACTTCGAGGCGTTCTTTGCGGGCTTGCCGACCTTGACGGCGGCCTTGGGATTTCCCCGCAAGCGCTCAAAAGCCGCGACCTTTTCCGCCTCGCTCATGCCCTGGAATCGCGTCGCCAGCCGGGGGTTTCCTTCGACGAATTTCTTCAAGCTCGCCTCCATCTCAGGCGTAAACTTGCCGCCGGACGCGGATGCGACCTGCACCGGTGCCGCGGACTGCGCGAGCGGCGGCGGCGGGGTGAAGGACTTTACGAGCGGGACGTGGGTCGAAGGCTGGCGGTTCTTGCCCTTCTCGCCGCCGCCGACGCCGAAGTGCGTCTCGGTGCTCTTGAAGATGCCGGCCACTGCGTAGTAGTCGCGCTGCGTGATGGGGTCGAACTTATGGTCGTGGCAGCGCGCGCAGCTCACGGTCAGACCGAGCGCGGCGCGCGTGGTCACGTCAATCTGCTCGTCCACGTTGTCCATGATGAACTGGTCGCGGTTCTTCTCGTTGAGACCTTTCGGGCCGATGGCGAGGAAGCCGGTGGCGATGAGCAGTTCGTTGCGCTGCGTGGCGTCCTTCGCGGGCAAGAGATCACCAGCCACCTGCTCGCGGAGGAAGCGGTCGTAAGGTTTGTCCGTGTTGAAGGATGCGATGACGTAGTCGCGGTAACGCCACGCCTCGGTGAATGCGTAGTTGCGCTCCTTGCCCGTTGACTCCGCGTAGCGCGCCAGGTCCAGCCAGTGCCGGCCCCAGCGCTCGCCGAACTGCGGGGAGGCGAGCAGTTGGTCAACGACCTTCTCCAATGCGGAATGCGGAATGCGGAATGCGGAATGGGGCGCGGGCGAACCGCAGTCCTTCACGAACGCCGCAACTTGCTCCGGCGCAGGCGGCAGGCCGAGGAGGTCGAAGTAAAGCCGGCGGATGAGCGTGTGCGCGTCCGCATCGGCCACGGGCTTGAGCTTGTGCTCCTCCAGCTTCGCGAGCACGAAGCGGTCGAGCTCAGTCGTGGGCCACTTCGTGTCCTTCACCTTCGGCGCGGCGACGGGCTTGACCGGCTGGAAGGCCCAGAAGTTCTTGCCGTCCGCGAGGTCGGGCTTCTTGGCGAGCTTGGCCTTGCCGTCGCGCGGATCGGGCGCGCCCATGAGCACCCATTTCTCGAAGTCCGCGATGACCTCGGGCGGGAGCTTCTCTTTCGGCGGCATGAGCAGGTCCTTCTTCTCACCGCGAATGGCCGCGATGAGCAGGCTGCCCTTGAGGTCGCCCGGCTCGACGGCGTGACCGGTCGCGCCGCCCGTGCGGATGCCCTCGCGCGTGTCGAGCAACAGGCCGCCTTTGACTTTCTCAGACTCGGCGGAATGGCACTTGTAGCACTTGGCCACGAGCACCGGGCGAATCTTCTTCTCGAAGAACGCGAGCTGGTCCGGGGAAATCTTCTCCGTCGGCTTGTCGGCGGCGGTGACGACTGCTACGACCGCGAGGAGGCTGGCACTGGCGGAGAAAAGTGCGGTGCTGCGGAGGATCATCGCGAAAGGTCGGTGCAACATGGTTTCAGCAACTGGCCACAGGCAACGCGGCGGGTTGTGAGGGGGAAGACGGTGTGAGTGGAGCGGGAGGTTACGGTGTGGGAAGAAGTATTCAGTGGTCAGTGGTCAGAAAGGTGCCGGCCAAGGCGGCGCGCGCCTCTGAATAATGATTACTTCCCGTCCTCGGGCTCAGTCCGTGTCGCTGAATTGCATCAGGAGGTAGATGAACTCAGGCTGCTTCGGGTCTTGGTGGCTCGGGGTGGCGAGGATGATCAATTCACCGGGCTTCACGGGGCGTTGGCCACTCAACGCAATTTCCCGATCCTCGGCGGAGAGGAAAGAGATGTCGGGCACGGTTTCCTTGGGGGGGGCGGCCTTTTTTCTGCCGAAGAGGGCGCGCAGGTCGATGCCCGCGCGGTCGTCCTCATCAGGGTCCTCGCTCTGGTAATAAAAGAGGCCGGGGCGAACCAACTGCGCGACCCGCATGCCGAAGACGAGATACTTCTCGCCAGCCCAGGCGTTGAGCAGATCGGAGGACCAACTGAAGCGGCCCTGCCAGTCCAACTCTGTGGTGCCGTCCACGAGCGGACGGGCGCGGAGGTGAAGGCGGAGGCCGAACTCACGGTTGGTGAGGCTGTGGTTGAGGCGCTCGTTCGTGGAGAAAGCGGGGCGTCGCTCGACGGAGTCGAAAGTGGCGGAGTCGTTGGTGCCTCCGGGGGTGAGGCGGTCACCGACGTAGAGCAGGTTGACCTGGCCTTGCTTCGCAAGGGTGGAGATGACGGATGGCATCGTGGGCACGCCGGGGAATTCCGGTGCGGCCTTGCCAGATTTGGCCGGGAGGAAGCGGACGACGGCAACGCGGAGGGTGAGGGGCGGGGTGTTGGTGGAAGTGGCGGTGAGGTTCGTGGAGGGGGCGGGCGGGATGTCGTCGGAGTTGATGAAGGTGACTTGGGCGAAGGCGGACGTGGCGAGGAGGAGGAGCGAGAGCCGAGCCAATGAACATGGCTTCGTGCGTAGCCGCCGAGGCGAGGATGCGGATTCCGCGGCAACCAAACGAGTCCGACTACTTAACTCGGCGGCTACAAAATCCGGGCTCATGGAAGCGAAACTGTTCACGGATGCAAGGTCGGGAGGAGGAGCACCAGCAGGGTTTGCGCCTCCTTGCTGCCCATCTCCGCAGTGGTGGCGTTGATGATGAGGTCGGCGCTCTTGCAGTTACGGCTACCCGCGAGCGAGATGGTTTTATTGACGGGCAGTTCGTAAATCTCGTTCTCCGTCGGCTTGCCCTTGGGGTTGAAGATGTAAACGCCGGTTGAAAAGTGCGGCGGGTGGCGCTCGAAAAGTGAGGCACCTTCCGGCGCGAAGGGAACGGTTTCTGGCCTTCGAGGTCAAGTCCGAGAAGTTCGCCGCGAGGTAGAACGAGCAGGAGGGCGAGCTGCGAGCCCCCAGCTCGCGCCCGCCTGCGGTCAAAGGTTCGTTGGACTCACTTCCGCTTCA
>CALQJI020000070.1 GCA_943330855.2 Klebsiella pneumoniae | reverse complement strand
TGGACTCCGGTCAGCCTACGCTACGCTCCGGCCTCCCTGCGTCCCGCACCCCCAGCCGTGGAAGACGAAGAACAAACAACAAAGGGGACATTCTCTCGTGAGTTAAACAGGGGACATTTCTAAAGAGTTTTGACAAGCGTGCGACAGCGTGAGACAGCGACCCGTGCGCGGGCTCTGGAGGAGCAGGCTGGTGCGGTGCGGTTGCCTGTGAAAAACTCCACGTTGACGGAAGGACGCTGGGGTATACCGTAATTGCATACGGTATGACACCACTCACCCGCCGCCAGCAGCAGATACTCGATTACATCCGCCGGGAGCAGGAGCAGGCTGGCGTCGCACCCACCCTCGCCGAGATTGCCCGCCACTTTGGCTTCCGCAGCCTCACTACCGTCGCCGATCATTTGCGGTTGATCCGCCAGAAGGGCTGCCTCGAAGCCAGCGATGGTCGGGCACGTGCGTTGAAGCCCATCTCGCCGCTGCAACGGTTTCGCCGTCGCATCGTGGACATCCCGGTGTTCGGCACCATCCCGGCCGGGATGGGCAGCGACCGGGAGCAGGCGGCTGAGGGTTGCGTGTCCGTGGACATTGAGAGCATCGGCTTCAAGCCCACCCGCAACACTTTCGCCCTGCGCGTCACGGGCGACTCCATGATTGGAAAGCACATCTGCGACGGCGACATCGTGCTGCTCGAACATGGCCCGGAGCCGCGCCCCGGCCAAGTCGTCGCCGCCCTCTTGGACCGTAAGAGCACACTCAAGACGTTCGTGCTGAAGAACGGCAAGCCCTGCCTCAAGGCTGAAAACCCCAAGTATCCCGATCTCATTCCCGCCGAGGAGTTGATGATTCAGGGCGTTCTGCGAGCCCTCATCCGTCGCGCCCCGGGGTGAGGGGCTGAGACAGCCCTTGTCCGTGCCCCTCCCGCAAACTGGCCCCATGCGCGTCATCGTCCATCTCGACGCGGATGCTTTCTTCGCCTCGGTCGAGCAGGCGTCCGATCCGAAGCTGCGCGGCCAGCCGGTGGCCGTCGGCGGCGAGAAGCGCGGCATCATCGCCAGCGCCAGCTACGAGGCCCGACGCTTCGGCATCTACACGCCCATGCCCTCTGTGCAGGCCCGGCGCCTGTGCCCCAAGCTCATTCTACTCCCCGGCGACTTCGAGCGTTACGAGCAGTTCTCGCACTGGATGTTTGGCTACGCGCTCGATTTCACTCCCGACGTGGAGCAGACCTCGATTGACGAGGGCTACTTCGACCTGAGCGCCGTGCGCAAGCCGCCGGCTGAGGTCGCGCAAACCATCCGCCGGGCCATCTGGCAGAAGCTCAAACTCATCGTCAGCGAGGGCATCGGGAGCAACAAGTTGGTGAGCGCCGTGGCCTCGAAGCTCCACAAGCCGGCGGCGTTCGAGGAAGTGCCCGCCGGCCGGGAGGCAGGCTTTCTCGCGCCGCTGCGTAATCAGTGGCTGCCCGGCGTTGGGCCCAAGTTAGGCCAGCAGCTCAACGCGGCTGGGCTCGCCCATATCGGACAACTGGCGGGCACTCCGGTCGAATTGCTCGAACTCATTGTCGGGCGGCAGGCTTTAATGCTGCGACAGTTTGCCAGGGGAATTGATGAACGGCCCGTGGTCTCGGAGCGCAACCCGGCCAAGTCCTTCAGCCAGCAGGAGACGTTTGCCGCCGATGTCACGGACGAGGAGTTTGCGCAGGCGACGCTGCGCCGCATGGCGGACAAGCTCTGCGCCAGCTTGCGGGAGGAGGCCCACACCATCCGCACGCTGACCGTGAAGGTGCGCTACAACGACATGGCCGAGGACCAGTGCGGCTCCAGCCTCTCGGAGCCGACTAATCTCGAAACCGACCTCTACAGCCGACTGCACACGCTGCTGCGGCAGGCATGGCGGCGGCGCGTGAGCCTGCGGATGGTGTCGTTGAAGCTGTCCAACGTGCATGACGGACTCTTCAGCGGGGAGCTGGCGCTGGATGGACCCACGGGGAAACCCGAGGCGCAGCGCCGCTTGGCCGCCGCCGTGGACGACCTGCGCCGCCGCAAGGGCCACGGCGTCATCCTGCGTGGACATGACCTGTTGTTAAAAGGCGGCCAGCGAATTGAGCCCGTGGCTCGGCCCGCGACGGTGCGAGTCGCGGTTCGTAAACCGGCGACGTGCGTGCCGCTGCACGTCCACAGCCACTACTCGTTTCTCGACTCGACGTTGTCACCCGAGGTCGTGGTGACGCTGGCGAAGGAGCGCGGTTCCCCAGCGGTTGCGCTGACCGATCCGAACCTGCATGGCGCGGTCGAGTTCTGCGCGTTGGCGAAGCAAGCGGGCATCCAACCCATCGTCGGCGCCGAGGTGACGGTGGCGGGCCAGCCGCTCTGGCTCTACGTGCAGGACCGGGCGGGCTACGCGAATCTCTGTCGGTTGCTCTCGCAGCCGGTGAAGCGGCTCGCAGGGCTGACCGATGGCCTGCTGGCCGTTGGCACAGATGAACATTGGGCTGGCCACTTTCCCGATCGGTTCTACCGCGCCATCGCGGACCCGACGCGGCCGGTGCGCTCCGCGTTCCCCTGCGTGCCGCACCTGCCCATCCACCACGCCGTCCCCGCTGACCGCTGGAAGTTCGACGTGGTGCAGAGCATCCGCACGCTCACGTTGCTCAAGCAGGCGCACCCGGAGAAGCGCGCGGGTGGAGAGTTTCACTTTCACACCGGTCGGGAGCTGGCGCAGTGGTTTGGCAACCGCCCGGAGTTGTTCCGCCATACGACTGAGCTGTCGGAGCGGTGCGCGTTCACGCTGGAGCCGGCCAAGCCGCAGTTCCCCGCGTTCCGCACGCCGGACGGTTCCCCGCCGCACGAGTTTCTCCACCGGCTGGTGCATGAAGGTCTGCGCCGCCGTTACGGCGAACGGCACGCGCAGTTCGCCGCGCAGGTGAATGAGGAACTCGGCATCATCGCCGACGTGGGCTACGAGGAGTATTTCCTCGTCGTCTGGGACATCCTCCAAGAATGCCGGCGGCACGGCATCGAATGGATCACCCGGGGCAGCGCCGCCGACTCGTTGGTCTGCTACTGCCTGGGCGTCTCCGACGTGTGCCCGATCCGCTTCGACCTCTACTTCCGCCGCTTTCTGAACAAGGACCGGATGGCGCTCAACAAGCTGCCGGACATTGACGTGGACTTTCCCCACGACCGGAAGGACGACGTGGTGGACCTGATCTTCGCCCGATATGGCGCGGAGCACTGTGCGGTGGTGGGCGGGTTCTCCACGTTCCAGGCTCGCAGCGCCTTTGCGGAGGTGGCGAAGGTGCTGGGCGTGGCGGAACGGGAGGCGCGGAAGTTCACCGAACATTTCCCGTGGGGCTTTGGTGGTGGCTGGGTGCCGGAGGAACCCGCGCCCAAGAGCGGCACTGGCCTCCTCGACCTGCTTCGCGCCAATCCTGAAACCAACACGTTGCCACTCGACGAAGAGCCTTACCGCTCGGCGATTGAAATGGCTGCGTGCCTCGACGGTGCGCCGCGCTACCCGAAGATGCACCCGTGTGGCGTGGTGCTCTCGCGCCAGCCGATGCACGCGCTGACGCCGACCTTCACCTCGGCCAAGGGCTATCCCACGACGCACTTCGACATGGAAAGCGTGGAGTCGATCGGCCTCGTGAAGATGGACATCCTCGCGCAGGGCGGTCTGGCCGTGATGCGCGATGCACGGGAGTCGCTGCACCGGCGCGGCATCACCGTGGACTTCGCCACGCTGGAGCCGTGGGAGGATGCGGCGGTGTGGGAGATGATTGCCGGCGGCGGCGCGCGGGCCGTGCATCACATCGAGTCGCCGGCGATGATCAACCTGTGCCGCATGACCAACGTGCGGGAGATCGACGGGCTGGTGGCGATTGTCAGCGTCATCCGCCCGGGCGCCGCCAACGAGTCCAAGAAGCTTTCCTTCACGCGACGCTATCAAGGCATGGAGCCGGTGGTTTATCCGCATCCATCGCTGGAGCCGTGCCTGCGGAGCACGTTCGGCCTCGTCGTCTATGAGGAGCACATCCTGCAAATTTGCGAGGCGTTCGCGGGCCTGCCGCCGGGCCGGGCGGACGTGCTGCGCCGGGCCTTGGTGAAGCAGAAGCGAGCCGTGGTGGCGGAGATCGCAGTTGAGTTTCATGACGCGGCCCGGTTGCGCGGCCACGACGAGTCGAAGATCGCGGAAGTGTGGGAGCTGGTCACTGGCTTCAACGGCTACGCGTTTAACAAGGCGCACAGCACTGCGTATGGCGTGGAGGCCTATCAAGCGGCGTGGCTGAAGCGCTACCACCCGGCGGAGTTCATGGCGGCGGTGCTCACGCACGGCAAGGGCTTCTACCACCCGCTGGTTTATGTGCTGGAATGCCACCGGCTGGGCCTGAAATTTCTCCCACCCTCGATCAACGAACCGGGGCCGCGCTTCGCGCCGCATGGCACTGCCATCCGTGTGCCGGTGACGCGGGTGAAGGGGCTGACGGAGAAGACCACGGAGCGATTGCTCGCTGCGCATAAGCACGGGCCGTTCGCCTCGGGGTTGGATTTCTTCCGGCGCGTAGGGCCGGCTGCGGAGGAGTTCGAGGCGATAATCCGTGCGGGGGCCTTCGACGAATTCGGCGAAACCCGCACGCGCCAATACTGGGAAGCTCGGCACCTCGTCAAAACTTTCGCTGCGACCACCACCCCCGGCCAAGGCTGGCTGCTCCCGCCGCCCGGATTAGAGCAATTCCCCGGCGTCCCGCTCAACGAGCCAACGCGGATGGAGCGGCTTGGCTGGGAGACGGAGTTGTTCGGCTTCGCGGTCAGCGGTCATCCGCTGGAGCTGTTTCCCGACATCGCGTGGGACACCTACTGCCCGGTGCGGCGGCTGGGCGATTTCGTCGGGCAAGAGGTGGTGCTGTGTGGCCTCATCATCGAGCAGCGCACGCACCATCAAGTCACCGGCGAGCCGATGAAGTTCCTGACGTTGGCGGATCGGACGGGGATGGTGGAAACAGAGCTGTTCGCCAACACGTATCGCAGCTACGGCTTGGCCACGGTGCGCTACCCGGTGCTCGAAGTATCCGCGACGGTGGAGCCATTCGAGAACCGGCGCGGCTTCACGCTGCGCGTGCACCGGGCGGGGAAGCCGCGAACAAAATGAGGCAGCCACTTCGCTTGGGAGATGCCACACAGACACCCCCCGCCAGCGAGCAATCACGTGCCTCCGAACAGGTCCGGCGCGGCGCGGGCGACGAGGGCTTGGGCGCGGGTGAGGATTTCGGCAGAGGATTCGCAGGTAAGCGCAAAATCGGCGAGTTCCACGCACTCGGCGAGTTTCAGGCGGCGGATGATGTATTTGATGGGCGGCACCAACGGGGGCGTGGTGCTGAGTTCGTCCACGCCCAAACCGAGGAGCAGCGGGACCATCGCGGGGTCGCTGGCCATCTCGCCGCAGACGCCCACCCAGATACCGTGCCGGTGCGCAGCCTCGACGGTGAGCTTGATGAGCTTCAGGACCGCCGGGTGCGTGGGGTCGTAGAGATAGGCGATCTTCTCGTTCAACCGGTCCACGGCGAGCGTGTATTGGATGAGGTCGTTGGTGCCGATGCTGAAGAACTTCACGCGCTTCGCGAGCGAGTCAGCGATCATCACGGCGGAGGGGATTTCAATCATCGCGCCGATCTCGATGTTCTCGTCGAAGGGCACGCCGGCCGTGCGCAGCTCGGCTTTGCACTGCTCGACGAGTGCATTGGACTGCGTCAACTCCTCGATGCCGGAGATCATGGGATACATGATCTTCACGTTGCCTTCGGCGCTGGCGCGGAGGATGGCACGGAGTTGGGCGCGGAAGATGGCGGACTCTTGGAGGCAGAAGCGGATGGCCCGCCAGCCGAGGAAGGGGTTCATCTCCGCCGTGTCTTGCGCGAGGCCGACGATGGTGGGGAGCTTGTCGCCGCCGAGATCGAGCGTGCGGATGATGACGGGCTGGGGCTTCAGCTCGGAGGCTACTTGCCGGTAAGCTAGATACTGCTCCTCCTCGGTCGGGAGCGTGGTGCGGTTGAGAAAGAGGAATTCGGTGCGGAACAGGCCGACGCCTTCACCACCGGCGATTTTCACTTCGGCAGCATCGGTGGCTTCCTCAATGTTGGCGGACAGGATGATTTGCGCGCCGTCGAGCGTGACGGCGGGTTGGTCGTGAATTTCACGGAGCCGCTCATCGAAGCTCTTTTGCCGCTGCTCGATCTGGCCATACTCAAAGAGCGTCTGGTCGGTCGGGTTAAGGATGACCTGCCCGGTGAAGCCATCGAGCAGGACGGTCTGGCCGGCGTGGAGCTGTTGACTGGCCTTCTGCAAGCCGACGACCGCCGGGATGCGCAACGAGCGCGCTATAATGGCGGTATGGGAGGTCTTGCCGCCCACGTCCGTGCCGAAGCCCAGCACCATGTTCTTGTCGAGCCGCGCGGTGGTGGAGGGCGAGAGATCGTGCGCTATGACGATGCACGGCTCCTTGAGGTTGGCGAGGTCCACCGTCTCCTCGTGGCCGACGAGGTTATTGACGACGCGCGAGGCGACATCCCGCAGGTCCGCGACGCGTTCGCGCAGGTAGTCGTCCGGCAGCGCTTCCAGCGTCTGGGCGAAGCGCTCAGCGATGGTGTAAAAGGCCCATTCCGCCGTGACCCTTTCCTCGGCGATCATCCGAGCGACGCCTTCGAGGAGAGTGGGATCATCCAGCACGAGCAGGTGGGCTTCGAAGATGCTCGCGTCCTTGGCCCCCATGGCCTGAGTGACCTGCTGCTGGATTTCGTTGAGTTGCTTGCGAGTGGTCATCAGCCCCTGCTCCAAGTGCTCCAGTTGCAGGGCGATGTCGGCCTCGGAAATTTCCTGTCGGGTGATCTGCGCGCGCTGTTGGCCGAGGACGAGAATCTTGCCGACGCAAACGCCGGTGGAGACGGGTATGCCGCGAAAAATCGCTTCTCCCATGGCGGCGCGCTCAGGCATGGCATTTCACTTATCCCAGAAGCGGAGATTTGGAAATTCAAAAGTCGGCCGAAGAGAAAGTAATTAAGGTGAGCGTGGGGGCACCCCGTGCGCCGCTGGAGCTTTTGCCGAGCGAAAGGTCGGAAAATCAGGTGAGAAAAACTGGGGTCGCCCTACTTGTGAACCTTTCTCCCCCAAGCTGGCCGGCCAATTCCCCTACTGCGGACGTGGGCGTCCGCGCTCCAAGTCACTTCTCGTTCTTGCCCGGCTTGGTTTTCGTCTGACTCTGCGCCTTCTGATACTGCTGCGACTCGGTGGTGGCCTTCTTCTGTGCGGCGGCGACCTCCTTCTTGTGTTTGTCCACCTCGGCGCGGGCGCTCTTCAACTTGTCAGTGGCGTCGCGCTCGGCTTGCTGGGCGGCCTTCAGATCGCTGTCACCCTCGGCGGCCTTCGCCGCTTGAGCTTGGATGGAGGTGACTTGCTTGCCGGCTTCCGCAATTTTGAGGCGCAACTGCTGGAGGTTTGCGTCGGCCTCGGTGCGTTCGCGCTCCAGTTCACCGGGACGGCGAAGTGTCTTGGCGAGTTCCGCAGTGAGTTGCTGCTTCTTCTCGGCGCTCAACGCGGAGTCGTCGCGGAGCTGTTGCATCTGCGCGCTGGCCTGTTCGCTGGCTTTGGTGGCGGCTTGATGCTCTGCGCTGGCACGGATTTCCTTCACCAACGCGCTGTGCGCCGTATCGAACCCGCGTTGAGCAGCCGTGTGTTGTGCGGTGGCGGCGGGGAGGCCGAGCTTTTTGCCGTGCTCGACGATGGCCGCTTGGCGGGCTTTCTGGATTTTCGCCTGCGCGGACTGGTGAGCTGCCTCGGCTTTGTCCACGTCCTTCTCGGCTTTGTTTAAATCCTGATTGGCGTCCTTGAGCTTGTCCTTCGCCGCGTCGAGTTCCTGTTTGGCCTGCTGGGAAGTCTGGCCCTTGTTGTTCTTTTGGTTCTGCGCGGCGGCGGCCTGGGCGCAGTCGAGGCCGAGGGCGAGGATGGCGGCGGCAAGTATCAATGGGCGCATAATGCGGTCTTGGACGGGGTGGACTGGCGGCGAGTTACAAGGGGCGGCGGGTTTAACCCAACAGCTTGCAGGGCTTAAAACCCTTCCGCAGAGATGCCCACGGCTCTTGCGTGGAAACATCAATCGGGTCGGGGTCGCCGGCCTTGTCGGTGGGTAGGTTCGCGGGCGAGAGGATGGCGAGGAAGACCAGCGGCTCGCGATGCGGGTTGTAGGTGGCGTGGATGGTGCCGGGCGGAATGTGCGCCATCTCCCCCGCGCTCAGGATGCGATGTTCATGCCCGACCCATTGCTCCGCGCGGCCGTAGAGGACGTAGATGATTTCCTCGCGATGCGGATGGTAGTGGAAGGGATGGCAATGCTCCGGGTCCATGTTCGCGCGGACGAGCAGCAACTTGTCTGCGGCGACGATGTCGGTGCGGCACAGCCACTCATTGTTGGTCCATGCGTTGGTCTCACGGAGTGCAGCCGTGATTTCCACGAAGCGACGGTCTTGCGGGTTCATGGGCGTTAGCCTTAACGACTCCGCGCGGGACGGTCAACGCAGAGGAGTCCATACCGTGGCGACTCTCCGTGAACCTGCGGACATGGAGCGCGGCAGTCCAAGCCGAAGCGGGTGATTCGCGCGAGGCGGGAGTTCACAGCCCGCGGCTTCGCGCGGCTGCTGCGGGCGGGACGCCCGCGCTCCGGGGCACACGTGCTCAGGTCAGCCTGCGCTCGCCGCCGCAGAATTTTGCATCCATCCTATTGCAATCGCGAAGTCGGTTTCTATAGTGCGCCCCAATTGAACGAAAAATGAGCGAACCCTCCGCCGCCAGTCCCTCCGCTTGGTCCATTCAGGACGCCCGCACCCTCTACAACATCGACCGTTGGGGCGCGCGCTACTTCGACATCAACGACGCCGGGCACGTCGTGGCCCTCCCGCTCCAGAACGCGGGCGTCAGCGTGGACCTCACGGACATCGTGGAGGAGGCGCGCGGGCGCGGGCTGAAGTTCCCGTTGCTCATCCGCTTCCAGGACATTCTCCGGCACCGAGTCGAGGCGATTAACAAGGCGTTCCGCAACGCCATCACGGAGTTCAACTTCAACGGCCAGTATCGCGGCGTCTTCCCCATCAAGGTCAACCAACTCCGCGAGGTCGTGGAAGAGATTCTGGATGCGGGCAAGCCGTTCAACTTCGGCCTCGAGGTGGGCAGCAAGCCGGAGCTCTTCGCCGGCCTCGCGATGCAGAACCAGATGGGCAGCCTCATCATCTGCAACGGCTACAAGGACGCACAGTTCATCCGCATGGCGCTGATGGGCATCAAGCTCGGCAAGCAGGTCATCATGGTCGTGGAGAAGCTCGAGGAGTTGAAACAAATCATCGCGGTATCGCGGCAGGTGGGCGTGGAACCTCTCATCGGCATCCGCGCGCGGCTCGCGAGCAAGGGCGCGGGCAAGTGGGCGGAGAGCGGGGGAGAGAATGCGAAGTTCGGCCTGAGCACGGCGGAGTTGCTCGCGGCCACGGAGCTGTTGCGCGCGGAGAAGCTGGAGCATTGCTTCAAGCTGCTGCACTTCCATATCGGCTCGCAGGTGCCGGACATCCTCACGGTGAAGAAGGCCGTGCAGGAGGCCTCGCGCTTCTACGCGAAGCTGCACAAGATGGGTTTCCCGGTGGAATACATGGACGTGGGCGGCGGCTTGGGCGTGGACTACGACGGCTCGCGCAGCGCGTTCGACTCCTCGACGAACTACTCGCTCCAAGAATACGCGAACGACATCGTTTACTACATCGCCGACGTGTGCAACGCGGAGAAGGTGCCGCACCCGAACATCGTCAGCGAGAGCGGGCGCGGCATCGTGGCCTACCATTCCGTGCTACTGGTCGAGGTGTTCGGCACCATCGCGAAGACGAAGGGCGGCGACGCGTTGACCTTCGGCGACACCGAGCACGCGCTCGTCCGCGAACTGCTCGACATCAAGAAGAACCTCGCGAAGCTCAACAAGCTCGAGGCCTATCACGACGCCGAGGAGCGCAAGGAAGACGCGCACCAGATGTTCACGCTCGGGCTGCTGGAGCTGCCGGACAAAGCGAAGATTGAGACGCTCTACTGGGAAATCAGCCAGGCCGTCGTCGCCAGTTTCAAGGGCCAGGCTTATATCCCGGCGGAAATCCGCAAGCTGGAGGACCTGCTCGGCGACCAGTATCTTTGCAACTTCTCCGTATTCCAGTCGCTGCTCGACCACTGGGCGCTGGGCCAGCTCTTCCCCATCATGCCCATCGCGCGGCTCGACGAGCGGCCGCAGAAGGAAGGCACCTTGGTGGACATCACGTGCGACTCCGACGGTGCGATCAACAAGTTCATTGATCTGCGCGACGTGCGCGACACCCTGCCGTTGCACGAACTCATCACCAACGGCAACGGCCAGCAGGAGCCTTACCACCTCGGCTTCTTCCTGATGGGCGCGTATCAGGACATCATGGGCGACCTCCACAACCTCTTTGGCCGCGTCAACGAGGTCCACGTCTTCCTCGAGCCCGACGAGCCGACCGGCTACTACATCGAGGAAATTATCGAGGGCAACACCATCGTCCAGACCCTCGCCGCCGTGCAGTATGACGAGAACGAAATCAAGCGCCTGATGAAGGTGCAGGTGGACGAGGCCATCAAGTCCGACCGCATGAAGCCCAGCGAAGGAATGCGGCTGCTGGACGACTACGAGCGCGGGTTGAAAGACTACACTTACCTCACGTTCTGAGCGGGGGGAGGAAATGAAGATGAAACGTCCAACGCTCAACGCACAACGTTCAACCTTCAACTGCGGTGCTTTGAACATTCAACGTTGGAAGTTGAGCGTTGAACGTTGTCCCCTTCCGGTCATTTCCCCATGACCACCCCCGACCTCCTGCCTTCCCTCCGGCACCTGGTCCGCGGCCTCACCGCCGTCTTTTGGGGTTTGCCCACCACGCTGCTCATCTGCGTGCTCATGTCGGTGGCGGAATTCCCCCGCGCGTTCGGTTGCGCGCCGCCGGTCATCACGACCGGGCTACTGCTCTTCGGCGTCTGCGAGTTGGCGCGCTTCAAGCCCGAAGAGCGCACCTGGCAGCTTGCCCTCGAACGTGCCCAACTCCTCGGGCTCGTGAACCTCGGCCTCTCGCCCTTCGTGTATTTCTGGAGTCGCCAGCCGGGCGAGGCGTATTACCTCCAAATCGTCCTCGCCCTCGCGTTCACCGGCTTGCTGTTCCTCTGCCAATTGAACCACGTCCTCCAGCGCCTCGTCGCGATGCTGCCGGACGAAACCCTCCGCGCCGACACGCGCTTCTTCACGCGGCTGAACCTGACTTTGATGGTCTTGGCGCTGGGGCTGGTCGGCGGCTACCACCTGCTTGCGGAACTGAAATCACTACCGCAAGCCATCATCGAGGCGCTCGACCTCGCACAACTTGCGCGCATCCGTTTCACCCTCGTCGTCGTCCTCGTGCTGCTACCCGTCTCGATGACGATGTCGCTCGTGTGGAAGACGCGGGACGTGGTGCTGGGCAGTGTCTTTGGCGCGCGCAGTTGAGCAGTGCGGCACTCCTCGCCGCAGCTACTCCGAATCCAGGCCCAGCATCACTCCCCCTCGGCGAGTCTGCGGTAGAGCGTGGCGAGGCTGACCCCGAGCACCCTTGCGGCCCGCTCCTTGTCGCCGCCGACCTGCGCGATCGCGCGTTGGATGTAGGCCGATTCCTGGTCGCGCATGAAGTCCTTGAGCTGCCCTAGCGGCTGGTTTAGTGCGCTCGGTTCGGGAGTGGCGGGAGGCCTTCCGTTCGCTGGCTTGAGCGACGCCGCAGTAATCAAGGCGGTGTCACCGCTGGGCGCGAGAGCGACCTCGGCATCGGAAAAATCAGACTTGCCCAGCGGGTGCAGGATGGGCGGAAGGTCGTTGAGCTTGATGAAGCCTTCCTCGCACAACGCACTGGCGCGTTCGATGGCGTTCTCCAGCTCGCGCACGTTGCCCGGCCAAGTGTGCGCGTGCAGCGCCTCCATCGCTCGGCGGCTGATGCTGAAGGGCTGGAGGCCACGATCGGCGGCCTTGCGGCGGAGGAAGTGCGTGACCAGCAGCGGCAGGTCATCGAGCCGCTCGCGCAACGCGGGCATGGGGATGGAGATGACGTTGAGCCGGTAATAAAGGTCCTCGCGGAAGCCACCCTTCTTGATGAGTTCCTCGAGCGGCTCGTTCGTCGCAGCGATGACGCGGACGTTCACATACACCGACACGTTGTCGCCCACCGCGCGCACCTCGCGCTCCTGCAACACCCGCAGCAGTCGGCTCTGCAACACCGGCGACATGGAGCCGATTTCATCAAGGAAGATCGTCCCGCCGTCGGCCTCCTGGAACAAACCCTTTTTGTCCGCGATGGCCCCGGTGAACGCGCCCTTCCGGTGGCCGAACAGCTCCGACTCAAGCAAATGCTCCGGCAACGCGCTGCAATTGATCGGCACGAACGGCGCGGCTCCGCGACGGCTGTTGAAGTGCAGCGCCTTGGCGATGAGTTCCTTGCCCGTGCCACTCTCACCGCGCAGCAGCACGGTGCTCTCGGTGTCCGCCACACGCTCGACCATGCGGAAGACCTGCTGCATGGGCGGCGCGCTACCGATGATTTGGTTGAACTGGTATTTTTTCTTCAGTTCCTTGCGCAGAAACGCGTTCTCGGAAACGACTGCGCTATGCGAGAGCGCCTTCCACAGCTTGAGCCGCAGCTCGACGGCTTTGAACGGCTTCTGCAAATAGTCGAACGCCCCGAGCTTCGTGGCCTCGACCGCGATCTCAAACGACCCGTAGCCAGTGATGACCATGACGAGCGGCGGGGGGGGTGAGGGCGCGGGCACGCTTGAGTATGTCCATCCCGGTGGGACCGGCTCTACCGAGGTTGAGATCGGTGATGACGATCTCGGGGGTGATCCGCTCCAGCGCCTCCAGCGCAACCGCGCCTTCGTTGAATGGAACGACCTCATGACCCTCCGCACGGAGGATTTCGGAGACGATTTGGATGCTCAACAAATCGTCTTCCACGAGCATCACTTTGGCCATGCTGCAATCCTAAGGAGGGCGCAGGGGAGCGGCAAGTGGGGATTGGGAAAGCGGCCGAAGAAAGTAATTAGCAATCAGTGGTGCGGACAATCCGCGGCACTAACTACTAATCACTTTTCCACCGCCCTCACTTCTCCAGCAGCCACTTCGCGGCAGCCGCACGGTCCGCCTTCGCGGTGGCCGTCAGCGCGCCGGCCGCGTTCGCCGACTGGTAGAGCTTCGTCGCCAGCGCGGGGGCGGACTCGCCGCCAATCCATAACTTCGCCGGGGCGTTGAGCGCGAGCAGCGCGGGCAAATCCCCATACTTGGCGCCGCCGGGCAGGAAGCCCGGGTCGCGGTAATCCAGCAGCTTGCCAAAGCGGAAACCGCCCGTCTCCACCGCCGCCCGGTCAATCCCCTCGCGCGCCACCACGCGGGCTGCGGCCACGATGGGGCCCGTGCCGCCGAAGCCCGCTACGTCCACACTGGTCGGCTTGGGGTGCTGCGCGCTGGTCTCGTAGCTGCGGAGATACTTCACCAGCGTCAGCACGTCGTGCGCGCGCTGCGCGAAGAGCGTGTGGTTGTAGCCGAACGTGAAGCCGGCGAACTCGCGCGGGTTGGCGACGAGCCGCGTTTGCTTCACCGCTTGCCCGTCCTTGAGGAACTCGCCTTGGAAGAGCAGGTCCGCGCCGAGCACCGTCGCGCCCGCGTCCACGAGCTGCTTCACCTCGGCCTTCACGGAGCCGTCGGCGTTGAAGAGCGCAGCCTTGCCGGAGTCGTCCAGCCACACCACCGCGCGACCGTTCCACTTCTTCGGATAGAGCCACGAGACGGGCAGCTCCTCGCCGTGCGTCTTGTTGCGAAGCAGCCCCGTCATCTCGACGAAGCCGCCCCGATCCGCCTTGTTCTTCAGCTCCCACTCGACCTCGCCCGCCGTCGCGAGCGTGCGTCCGATGACTGCCTCCACGCCGCTGCCGATGACCTTGCGGAAATTCTCCGGCGAAGTCGCAGCCGCGTTGACCTGCTTGTCCGCGTCCGTCTTCAGCCAGCCCAGCAGCTTGCGCTCCAAGTCCGCGTCGTCGGCCTTCGGCGCCTTGTGCGTGCTGTCATCCCACACGGTGAGCTGCGCGCGGGACAACCGCTCGTAGTCGCGCTCGAGGACCGGGGCTTTCAGGCCGAGTTTGAAGTGCTGGTTCACCCAGTTGTAAAAAGCCGTGCGGGAGACGGCGTTGTAGTTGTGTGGGAAATGCTCGCCCCGCTGGAGCATCACGTTGTTCGGCGCGCCGAGGAATGTGTAGAGCTGCTTCAGCTCGGGGAAACCCTTCGTGAACATCTCCTTGGTCCAGTCGTTTGCCGTCGTCATGCCCTGCGGCTTCGGCGCGAACAACCCGGCGAACTCGATGTTCCCCGTGTTCACGCGCAGCAGGCAGGAGCTTTCGCAAGTGCAGCCGCCCTGCATCGCCGTGCTCACCATCACGGCGGGAAACGACAGCTTCACGCGCGGATCCACCGCCGCGAGCAACATCGTCTGCGTGCCCCCGCCGCTCGCGCCCGTCATCGCGATGCGCTCCGGGTCCACGTCCGCCAGGCTGAGGACGAAGTCCAGCGAGCGCACCGCGTTGAGCGTCTGGAGCCCCATGATGCTCTGCAAATTCGCCTCCGCCTGCGGGCTGTAGAGGCCCCAGTTCTCCGCCGTGTTCATCTCGGGCCGTTGCTTGGCGAAGCGATGCACCGTCTGCGCCGAGAACTGCGTCGCGTCCGAGTCGCTCATCATGTCCCACTGCCACACCACGCAGCCCATCCGCGCGAGCTGCACACACATCGACTGGAACCGGCTCTTACCGCCCTCGACGAACCGCTCCTGCCCCGTGGCGATTTCGCCCGCCAACGCCGCGTCGCTTTCCTCCGACAACCGCGCGTCCTTCCAATGCCCGTGCGCGAAGAGCACGGCGGGAACTTTGCCGGTCTTGCCCTTGGGCCGATAGAGATTGCCCGTGACGAAGAGGCCCGGCGCGCTCTCAAAATAGACTTTTTCCACCGTGTAATCCGCCTTCTCGACCTTCCCGTGAATGACCGCGTTGAGCGGCGTCTTCGTCGGCATCGGCCACAAGCCCTGCGAGACCAGCACCTGCCGGCGCACGAACTCAGCACGTTGGTTCCACGCGTCCTTCGCCGTCGGCGGGGTGAAGGGGAAATAGCCGTTGTAGTCCTTCGGCGGCGCGAGCCGAACATCGGCGGGCACCTGCCCGGCGGGCAACGCGCGCGCCGCGGCGAACGACGACGCCAGGGAAACGAGGAACGCGGCGAGCGCGACGGCAACATGGAAACGCATGGAGTTACGGACGGCTTTCATGCCCGGAGATTGCGGCGGCTGGCCGCGCTGGGCGAACAAAAAGAAGTTCACTTGAACCGGTGTGCGCCTCTCGCTTTCCTGCCGCCGAGTGGCTTCCCCCCTCCTGCTCGTAATCCTGATCCTAATCCTGCTCCTCCCCGTCGCTCAACGCAGAGCAGGATTAGGATCAGGATTACGAGCAGGAGAAGACATTGCCCCCGCTGCCGCCTTGCCGTTGGCGCGCTCTTCCCGCACTCTCCCTCCATGGGCAACACCTTCGGCCAGCTCTTCCGCGTCACCACTTGGGGCGAGTCCCACGGCGGTGGCGTGGGCGCGGTGGTGGACGGCTGCCCGCCGCGCCTCGCCCTCACCGAGGCGGACATCCAGCCCGACCTCGACCGCCGCCGCCCCGGCCAGTCCAGCATCACCACCCCCCGCAAGGAAGCCGACGCCGTCCAAATCCTCTCCGGCACCTTCGAGGGCCAGACCCTCGGCACGCCCATTTCCCTGATGGTCCAGAACGCGGACCAACGCTCCGAAGCCTACACGGAGATGGCCGAGAAGTTCCGCCCCTCCCACGCCGACTACACCTACCAAGCCAAGTATGGCATCCGCGCCTGGCCCGGCGGCGGCCGCACCAGCGCCCGCGAGACCGTCGGTCGCGTCGCCGCCGGAGCCATCGCCCGCAAACTCCTCCGCGAACGCTGGGGCGTGGAAATCCTCGCCTGCGTGGAATCCGTGCAACACCTCCGCTGCCATGTGGACGTGGACACCGTGACGGCGCAACAAATCGAGGCGAACATCCTCCGCTGCCCCGACCCCACGGCCGCCGAGCAGATGATTGCCCACATCGAGAAGGTCCGCTCGCAAGGCGACAGCGTGGGCGGCGTCATCGTCGGCATTGCTCGCAACGTCCCCGTGGGCTGGGGCGATCCCGTCTTCGACCGATTGGAGGCCGACCTGGGCAAAGCCATGTTAAGCCTGCCGGCGACGAAGGGCTTCGAGATCGGCTCGGGCTTCGGCGGCACGCTGCTCACCGGCGCCCACCACAACGACGCCTTCCGCAACGTGGACGGCAAGGTCCGCACCACGACCAACCGCTCCGGCGGCGTGCAGGGCGGCATCAGCAACGGAGAAACCATCTACTTCCGCATCGCCTTCAAGCCCACCGCCACCATCTTCCACGAACAAGACACGGTGGATGCCCACTTCCAGAACACCACGCTCAAGCCCCGCGGCCGTCACGACCCCTGCGTGCTTCCCCGCGGCGTCCCGATGGTGGAAGCCATGACCGCCCTCGTCCTCGCGGACCACGCCCTGCGCCACCACGCGCAATGCGGGTAAGGGGAGCAGGTGGGCGGGTGAGAAAGTGGGAAAGTGGGAAAGCGAGCGAGTGCCTAAGTGAGCCTGAAGTCTGCATCCGTCCTCTCACTTTCCCACTTTCTCACCCGCCCACCTGCTCCCGCGCAAAGAGCTTTCCGACTCGCCAACACACACCCCTTCCGCTAACAAAAATCCCCCATGACCCGCCGCCGCGACTTCTACGACCAACGCGCCCCGCACCGCGCCCGCGAGACTGCGCGCCACTACCACACCCTCCTCCACCGCCACTTCCAGTTCCTCATCCCCCCCGGCCAGCGCGTCTTGGAAATCGGCTGCGGCCTGGGCGACACCCTCGCCGCCGTGAAGCCCCTCCACGGCGTCGGCGTGGACTTCAGCCCGGCGATGGTCGAACTCGCCAAGCAACGCCATCCCCAGCTCCAGTTCCGCCTCGCCGACGCCCTCGACTTCACCAGCGCCGAACCCTTCGACTACATCATCCTCTCCGACTTGGTGAACGACCTGCCGGATGTGCAACGCGTCCTGCAGAACCTCCTCACCCTCGCGCACCCAAAGACCCGCCTCGTCCTGAACTTCTTCAACGACCTCTGGAAACCCATCCTCGCCGTCGCGGAATCCCTCGGCGAGAAGGCCCCCACGCTCCAGCAGAACTGGCTCTCCTCCGGCGACATGAGGAACCTCCTCCACCTCGCCGGCTGGGAACTTATCAAGCAAGAGACCCGCATCACCTGCCCCCTGGACATCCCCCTCCTCGCGCCCCTCTGCAACCGCTGGCTCGGCCCCCTCCTCCCCGCCCTCAACCTCTCCGTTTTCCACGTCGCCCGACCGCGCCCCGCCGTGCCGCCCGACCGCCACTACACCTGCTCAGTAGTCATCCCCGCGCGGAATGAGGCCGGCAACATAGAAGCCGCCGTCCTCCGCACCCCGGAACTGGGCCTCGGCACCGAAATCCTCTTCATCGAAGGCCACTCCAAGGACAACACCTGGGAAGAAATCCAACGCGTCGCCCAGAAGTATCCCCACCGCAACATCAAACTCCTCAAACAGCAGAGCAAAGGCAAAGGCGGCGCCTGCCGAGAAGCCTTCGCCGCAGCCACTGGCGACCTCCTCTTCATCTTAGATGCCGATCTCACCATGCCCCCGGAGGAACTCCCCAAGTTCTACGAAGTCGCCCGCAGCGGAGCCGCTGACTTCGTGAACGGAGTGCGCCTCGTCTACCCGATGGAGCAAGAAGCCATGCGCTTCCTGAACATGATCGGGAACCACTGCTTCAGCCACGCCTTCTCCTACCTCCTCGGGCAGCGCATCAAAGACACCCTCTGCGGCACCAAAGTCCTCTTCCGCAAAGACTACGAACTCATCGCCCAGAACCGCGACTACTTCGGGGACTTCGACCCCTTCGGCGACTTCGACCTGCTCTTCGGTGCCGCGAAGCTCAACCTCCGCATCCTCGACCTGCCCATCCGCTACCAAGCCCGCACCTACGGCGACACGAACATTGAGCGCTGGAAGCACGGCCTGCTCCTCCTGCGCATGACCCTCTTCGCCGCCCGCCGGATGAAGTTCCTCCGTTGACCGGCCCCGCCCCCCGCCCCCGTAGTCGCAGGCTTCAGCCTGCGCTGCCCTCCCGCCGGGCCACTCTTCGCAACCTAAAGGTTGCGACTACGGGTGTTTGGGTCACCGCCTCAGCCGTCCTTACGGAAGAACTGGCTCCCCCTCCTGCGTCTCTCATCACATGACAGACTGATATGAGCCACCGACGGGTAGAATCAAGCCACCGACGGGTAGAATCCCGCCACCGACAGGTAGAATCTCGCCACCGACGGGTAGAATCACGTTACCGACGGGCAGAACCACTCTACCAGTGGACTGAATCACTCCACCAGCGGCTAGAATCACACCACCATCGGGAAGAATCACGCTGCCATCGTGTAGAATCACTCGGCCGACGTGGCTGGTGGGCTGATTCTGCACGTCGGGCACACGATTCTACCCGTCGGCGGTCCGATTCCGGTCGTCGGTGGCACAATTCACTACGCTGGTGGCACGGTTCACTACGCTGGTAACACGATTCACTACGCTGGTGTGTCGGTTCTGGTTGTCGGTGGCGTGGTTCACCACGCCTGCCAGACGATTCTACCCGTCGGCCACACGATTCAGCACACCGTCCCGTAGTCGCAACCTTCAGGTTGCGAATCATGGCTCGTCCACCCGCATCCGCAGGCTGAAGCCTGCGACTACGGGTAGCTCTCCCGTAGTCGCAACCTTTAGGTTGCGGATCATTGCCCGCGCAGCCTGAAGCGCAGGCTGAAGCCTGCGACTACGGGGCGGCCTGCGTCGTCGCTGACAGCCAGTCTCCCACTCTTTCACTCTCACACGCTGGCACGCTCACACCACCTCACTTTCTCACTGTCTCACCCGCCTCGGTTCCGACATTCTCGCCTCAACACATGACCATCGCCCTCGAACAGCACCAGATTGAGATCGAGGCCAACCTCCGGGCGTGGCAGGGCAAGCCGCTGTTGCGCGAGATTTACGCCGGGTTCTACGAACGCATCGTCCAGCAGATCGACACGTCGCTGCCGGGGGCCATCGTCGAGATCGGGTCGGGCGTGGGGAACCTCAAGTCGCGCCTGCCGCAGTCCATTGCCACGGACCTCTTCCCCAATCCGTGGCTGGACGTGGTCTGTGATGGCTATGAGCTGCCGTTCGCGGACGGGAGCTTGTCGCATCTGATTCTCTTCGATGTGTTTCATCACCTGCGCGCGCCGGGGGCGTTCCTGCGCGAGGCGCGGCGGGCGTTGCAGCCGCAGGGGCGCGTCATCGTGTTCGACCCTTACATCAGTCTGGCGAGCTGGCCCGTCTATGGGCTGCTCCATCACGAGCCGGTGGCGATCAAGGAGCCGATTAACTACGCGACGGAGCTGCCGAGGCCGCGCGATTACTACGCGGCGCAAGGCAATGCCACGCGGCTCTTCTTCCGGGCCGAGGGCGCGGGGTGGCCGGAGGGCTGGGAGGTGTTCCATCGCGAGGCGTTCAGCGCGTTTCGCTACGTGTTGAGTGGTGGGTTCAGCAAACCGGCGCTGTATCCGGCGGGGATGCTCGGCGCGCTGCGCGGGGTGGATGGGGTGCTGTCGTGCTGGCCACGGGTGTTTGCGGCGAGGTGTCTGGTGGGGCTGAGGCCGGGGGCGGAGCAGGTGGGAGAGTGAGGGAGTGGGAAAGTGGGAGAGTGAGCAGGTGAGAAAGTGCGAAAGTGAGAAAGCGGGAAGGTGAGGAAGGGCTACCGAAGGCTTCCCGCTCCTCTCACTTTCTCACTCTCTCGCTTTCCCACCTGCCTTCTTTCCCACTTTCCCGCTTTCTCACCTGCTGACCTCCGGCGGGTGCAGGTGAGAAAGTGAGGGAGTGTGAAAGTGAGAGGACGGGTGCAGCCTTTCGTGTTCCTTCCACAGCTTCCCGCTTTCTCACTTTCCCACTTTCCCGCTTTCTCACCTGCTCCGCAGCCTCCCCTGTCCGGCTCAGGCCAAGATGCCCTTCACCAACTCACCCTGAATGTCCGTGAGGCGGTAGTCCCGGCCCTCGTGACGGTGGGTGAGCTTGAGGTGGTCCACTCCCAGCAGGTGGAGGAGCGTGGCGTGGAAGTCGTGCACGCTCACCGGGTCGCGGGCGATGTTGTAGCCGAAGTCGTCGGTCGCGCCGTGGACGATGCCGGGCTTGAAGCCGCCGCCGGCCGCCCAAATCGTGAAGCAGCGGGGATGATGGTCCCGCCCGAAGCTGTCTTTCTTGATCTCGCCCTGGCTGTAAGCCGTGCGGCCGAACTCTCCGCCCCAGATGACGATGGTGTCCTTGAGCAGGCCGCGCTGCTTCAGGTCCTTCACGAGCGCAGCGGCGGCTTGGTCCACTTCCTTCGCCTTGCCGGGCAGCGCTCCCGGCAGGCCGCCGTGATGGTCCCAGTCCCGATGGTTCAACTGGATGAAGCGGGCGCCGCGTTCCGCGAGGCGGCGGGCGAGGATGCAGTTGGCGGCGAAGCTGGGCGTGCCCTTTTTTGCTCCGTATTGCTCAAAGGTGGCGTCGGGTTCCTTCGACAAGTCCATCAGCTCGGGGACGCTGGTCTGCATGCTGAAGGCGAGTTCGTAGTTCGCTATCTGGGCGGCGATGGCGGGGTCGCCGAGGGCGCCGAGCTGGAGGCGGTTGAGCTCGTTCATCGCGTCGATGGTCGAGCGGCGGGCGGCGGAGCTGAGGCCGGGTGGGTTGGAGAGGTAGAGGACGGCGTCGCCCGCGCCTCGGAAGGTGACGGCGCCGTGTTGCGCGGGGAGGAAGCCGGGGCCCCAGTAGCGGGATTGCAGGGGCTGGCCGCCGCCGCCGGACTGCATGCAGATGTAGCCCGGGAGGTCGGCGTTTTCACTGCCCAAGCCGTAGCTGGCCCACGCACCCATCGTGGGGCGGCCCGGCTGCTGGTGGCCGGTGCCGAAGAAGGTCACGGCGGGGTCGTGGTTGATGGCCTCGGTGAACATGGAGCGGATGACGGTGGCTTCATCTGCGAGGCTGGAGATGTGGGGAAGCACTTCGCTGAACTCAGTGCCGGCCTGGCCGTGCGGGGTGAACTTGAAGGGGGAGCCAACGCAGAAGTGGTTCTTCTGCCCGCTGGTCATGCCGGTGATGCGCTGGCCCTGACGGATGGACTCGGGCAGGTCCTTGCCCGTCATCTCCACGAGTTTGGGCTTGGGGTCGTAGAGGTCGAGGTGCGAGGGCGCGCCGGACATGAAGAGGTAGATGACGCGCTTGGCCTTCGGCTCGTGGTGGAGGCGTTTCAGCAGGCCGGGGACCGCCGGGCCGTTGCCGGGGAGCGCGGGGAAGGCGTCGGGCTTCAGGAGGGATGCGAGGGCGAGCGCGCCAAGGCCGGTGGAGTTGCGCTGGAGGAAGGCGCGGCGGGTGAGTTGGGCGGGGTCTATGTGGTGATGCATGGCGGAATTAAGGAAGCAGGTGGGAGAGTGAGAAAGTGGGAAAGTGAGCAGCGTCTTCTCCCTCGCCCTTCATCGGATGAGGGGAGAGGGCTGGGGTGAGGGGTTGCGGGCATCGGCGCAAGGGGCCGCACCCCTCATCCGGCCTGCGGCCACCTTCTCCCCTCCTCCGAGGAAGGGCGAAGGCGGTGCGTCGTGGCTCACTTTCCCGCCGGCCCACCTGCTCACTTTCTCGCGCGTGTCTCACTGGCTGATGGTTTCGTTCAGGTTCAGGAGGACGTTGGCGAGGGCGGTCCAGGCGGCGAGCTCAACGGGGTTCGCGGCTTCGGGGTGCTTGAAGTCGCCGACCTTCAGCAGCAGGTCGGCGGCGGGCTTCTCGGCGGCGAAGAGTTCGCGCTGCTGGGCGAGGGTCTTCTCCAGCACGGCGCGTTCGAGGGGATTCAGGTTGCGCGCGAGGGCGAGTCGCCAGGCGTAGTTGAGGCGCGCGGCGTCATCGGCTCCGCCTTCCTTCAGCACGCGGGCGGCGAAGGCTCGGGCGGCTTCCACGTAGACGGGGTCGTTCATCAGCACGAGGGATTGCAGCGGCGTGCTGGTGCGGGGGCGACCGGCGGCGCAGACCTCGCGGTTCGGTGCGTCGAAGGTCAGGAGGCTCGGGTAGGGCGTGCTGCGACGGTGATAGATATAGAGGGCGCGGCGGTATTGGCCGTCATCGCGCTGGTGCTTCCAACCACCGCCCGCCATTTCGTTCACTTCCCAGATGCCGGGCGGCTGATACGGGAAGACGGGCTTCCCGCCGAGCTTCGGGTTGAGCAAGCCGGCGATGGCGAGGGCGTTGTCGCGGACGAATTCGGCGTCAAGGCGGCCGCGGGGACCCCGAGCGAGGAGGCGGTTCTCCGTGTCCTTGGCGAGGAGGGCGGGAGTGACGGCGGCGCTCTGTCGGAAGGCGTGGCTCATCACCATCTGCTTGAGGGCGCGCTTCACATCCCAGTCGCGGGCGAAGTCAGCGGCGAGCCAGTTGAGCAGCTCCGGGTGGCTGGGCCATTCACCCTGCGAGCCGAAGTCGTTGACCGTCTTCACGAGGCCCGTGCCGAACATCATCGCCCAGAAGCGGTTCACGGCGACGCGCGCGGTGAGCGGATGCTGGGGCGACGCGAGCCAGTGGGCGAGGTCGAGGCGCGTGAGGCGGTTCGTGGAGGTGGTGGCGGCGGGCTTCGGCAGGAAGGCGGGGAAGGCAGCTTCCACCTTGTCGCCGTTCTTGTCGTAAGCGCCGCGCACCTTGATGAAGGTGTCGCGCGGCTGCGGCATCTCGGCCATGACCATCACGCTGGGGATGAGCTTGTCGAAGTCGGTCTTGGCCTTGCGCAGGTCCTCGGCGGACTTCTTCGCGGCGAGGTAATCGGTGGCCTGCGTCTCGCGGTAGAACTTCCGCAGCTTGTCTGCTTGCTCCTTCGTGCGCTTGGCCTTCTCGATGACCGCGAGCGCGATGGTCGGCCCGCCGGCGAGCGTGGCAATTTCCTTTTCCGTCAGTGCGCGCGGGAAGATGTGCAACTCATCCACGCGGCCCGTGAAGGGCGAGCCGCCGCCGCCGCGCCGCCCGATGGCGAAGGGCGCGGTGGTCTTGATGGTGCCGGGGAGTTTGTCCTTGAGCACCTTGGTCGGGACGGGCTGGCCGTTGACGAAGAGCTTGAGGCCCGCTGCCTTGCCCGAGCCGTCGTAGGTGAAGGCGAGGTGCTGAAAGGTGTCGAGGGGCAAGTCCTTCTCCGTCTGCACGTGGATGACTTCCTCCGGCCATTTGTGGATGAGGTGGACGCTGGCCTTCGCCCCGTTGAACTCGATGTCCCAGCCACGGAAGTCCGGGCCGTTCTCCATCTTGCCGAGGGGCGCACCGGTGGTCTTGGCGCTCGTGCGGAGCCAGAGGCCGACGCTGAACTTGTCGGCCTTGTCGAAGTCATAGCGCCCGCCGAGATCAGCATGGCCCTTGCCGTTGAGGAGAAGTGAGTTGCCCTCCACGCCGTCGGCGAAACCCGTCTCGCCCGCGAGGGTGGCCTCGATTTCCTTGCCGTCGTGGGTCACGCCATGCGCGTTGGTGTTGAGCGGAAAGTGGTCGTAGGGGCCGGCGACGCTGCGGGCGTTCGGGTCGGTGGAGACTTTGGTTTCCCACGCGAGTTGGGTGGCGTCGAGTTTACCTTCGTGGTCCTTCGCCAAGGTGTCGGCGGCGGCGATTTGCCCGGCGAGCTTCGCCAATTCCTTCTCCTGTTCCGCCGAGGGCACGGCCATGCGCGGCTCGGGGTTGAGCGTGCGCGTGCCGTCCTTGCCCTTCTCCGGGACGTTGTGGAAGAACGCGTAGAGGCTGTAAAACTCGCTCGTGGTGATGGGGTCGTATTTGTGGTCGTGGCACTGCGCGCAGGCGATGCTCATGCCGAACCACGTCGTGCCCAGCGTGCTCACGCGGTCCACGAGGTAGATGTTGAGATACTCGGCGTCAATGATGCCGCCCTCGTCGGAGGTCATCACGTTGCGCATGAAGCCGCTGGCAACCTTCTGGTCCACGGTGGCGTTGGGCAGGAGGTCGCCAGCGAGCTGCTCGATGGTGAACTTGTCGAAGGGCTTGTTCTCGTTGAACGCGCGCACGACCCAATCGCGCCACAGCCAGGTCTCGCGCAGGGAGTCGTTGTGGTAGCCGGCCGAGTCTGAGTGGCGCGCGAGGTCCAGCCACGGGACGGCGACGCGCTCGCCGAAGTGCGGGGAGGCGAGGAGGCGGTCCACGACGAGTTCGTAGGCGCGTGGGGATTTGTCGGCGAGGAAGGCATCCGCCTCGGCGAGAGTCGGCGGCAGGCCGCTGAGCGCGAGTGTGATCCGGCGGAACAACACTTCGCGCGGGGCTTCGGGCTGGAACTTGAGTTTCTCGGCCTCGAGCTTTGCGGCCAGGAAGGCGTCGATGGAGTTGGGGGGAGACGTAATGAGTGATGGAGTCAGAAGTGTGCCGCCGGACTTCGTGGCCCCGCTGCCCTTACTCATCACTTCCTTGCTAATTACTTTCGGGTCCAGCTTCGGCACCGTCGGCTGCACGACGGCGTCGAACGCCCAGTGCCCCGCATACTTCGCGCCCTCGGCCACCCAGCGGCGGAACAACTCCTTCTGCGCAGGCGTGATTTCCTTGTGCGCGGACGGCGGGGGCATGAGGTCGTCGGCGTCCTTCGTGAAGAGGCGCGCGATGATGGCGGACTTCTCCGGCTTGCCGGGGACGATGGCAGGTTTGCCGGACGTGCCGGCCTTGAGCGCTTCGTCGCGCACGTCGAGGCGGAGCTTGCCCTTGCGCGCCTTGTCGTCGAAGCCGTGGCACTTGAAACACGTGTCCGACATGATAGGCCGGATGTCCCGGTTGAAGTCCACCGGGGCGGTTTTGGCGCTGAACACAGCGGCCCGGGCGGGCGGCGCGGCAAGCAGCAGCACGACGAAAAATAGCACGGCGTAACGGGTCTTCAGCGGCATAAGCGGTGCGTTTGACCCCGGTAGTTTCCGGCTCATTCAGGGGGAACCGAGGCCGATTTTTTGCCCGCGAACCTGCGCGAATGAAACGCCGGTGGGGCGGACGCCTGCTCCCCATTCGCGGCGATTCGCGTGATTCGCGGGCCACGGCTCCAGCGCAGACTTGAGCTGTATGGCGCAGGTTTTCCCTGTCGGTGCGCTGCGAGTTCGCATCACACTCAACGCAACATGATGCACAACGAAACGAGCCAGACGGGCCGCTCGTCCCCCACCTTCTCTGACCGAAGCCGCGCAAGACTCCATGCCCAAGCCTCCTGAATTGACCACCCTCCGAGCTGGCTGGCGCTTCGATAACTCCTACGCGCGCCTGCCGGATAGGTTCTTCTCCCGCGTGAACCCCACGCCGGTCGCCGCGCCGCGCCTCGTCCTCTTCAACGGGTCGCTGGCGCAAACCCTCGGGCTTGATCCGGCAGCGCTTTCCAGCCCGGACGCGGCGGCTCACTTCACTGGCAACCAGATTTTCCCCGGCTCCGAACCCATCGCGCAGGCGTATGCGGGGCACCAGTATGGCAACCTCACCCGGCTCGGCGACGGGCGCGCCATCCTGCTGGGTGAGCACTGCACGCCCACGGGGCAACGCTTTGACATCCAGTTGAAGGGGGCTGGTCGCACGCCGTATTCGCGAGGGGGCGACGGCCGGGCCGCCCTCGGCCCCATGCTGCGCGAATACGTTATCAGCGAGGCTATGCACGGCCTCGGCATACCGACCACTCGCAGCCTTGCCGTGGCCAGCACCGGCGAGCCGGTCCTTCGCGAGCGGCCGCTGCCCGGGGCTGTTCTCACCCGCGTAGCCGCCAGCCATATTCGGGTGGGCACCTTCGTTTACTTCGCGGCGCTCGATGACACCGAGAGCCTGCGCGTGCTCACGGACCATGGGCTCCGACGCCACTTCCCGGAACGGGTCGAATCGGAGAATCCGGCGCTCGGACTGTTGGCGGGCGCGGGCGAACGTCAGGCATCGCTCATCGCCCACTGGATGCGCGTTGGCTTTGTGCACGGGGTGATGAACACCGACAACATGGCGCTCTCGGGTGAAACCATTGACTATGGCCCCTGCGCCTTCATGGATGGCTACGATTCGGCGGCTGTGTTCAGCTCCATTGACCACCACGGACGCTACGCGTTCGGGCAGCAACCTGGGATTGCCGCGTGGAATTTGGCGCGTCTCGCCGAAGCCTTGTTGCCCATTTTACACCCGGATCCCGATACGGCTCTGGCCCTTGCCAACGCGGCTCTTGAAGCCTGCTCGGCGAGCTTTCAGCGCCACTGGCTCGCTGCCATGCGGGCCAAGCTCGGGCTCTTCACCGCCGAACCGGAAGACGCAGCGCTCGCGGAGGAACTGCTTCGTTGGATGCACAACTCCCGGGCCGACTACACCCACACCTTCCGGAACCTGCGGGCCATCGCGCAACCGTCCGCCGCAGCCGATACTGCGTTCACTGCTTGGCTCCAGCGCTGGACCGAGCGCCTCGCTCGGCAACCGCAACCGTGGCCGGAAGTGGCCGGGCTCATGCGCGCCCACAATCCAGCGGTGATTCCACGGAATCACGTAGTGGAAGCCGCGCTCGCGGCGGCCTCGGCAAATGATCTCGCACCTTTAGAACGCCTGCTCACCGCGCTGGCCAGGCCCTACGAGGAGGGCGGCCAGCCGGATGAATTGCTAAATCCTCCGCCCGCTGGAACGCCAGTGTGTCGCACTTTCTGCGGCACTTGAAACCGGGCAGCGAAGGGGGCGAAACCCCGGCGTGGCCCGCTTATACCAATTCCAAATGCCATTTGGTGGAACGGCTTAGGAACGACCAACGCGCGCTGGCTCCCTCTCCCTTCATCGGATGAGGGGAGAGGGCCGGGGTGAGGGGTTACGGGCGTCGGCGTTGGTGACCCCACCCCTCATCCGGCCTGCGGCCACCTTCTTGTATGTTGCTTTCCATCTTCCTTGTTTGGCGTCAGCCAAACAGAAAGATGGAGCCGTCCTCCCCCCTGCAGGGGGGTGGACGGCGGCGCGGGCGCGCTCGTTGCCTTCAGGAACCGTTACCACGCGTTCGCAGGGGAGCTCGAGTCGCTCACGCCTCATGTCGGTCACTCGAACCGTTGATGGAGCCGGCCCCACAAGGCCGCGCTCGTATGTGCAAGAATGAGTCCCAACACTATGAACACCCTGAACCCGCCAGCGCCCGTCGTCCACACCGGCCTGGACATTGCCAAAGCCAGCCTCCAGCTCGACCTCCAAGGCCGCGCCCACGCCCTGCCCAACACCCCGGCAGGCCACGCCCAACTCCTGACCCTCGTGCGAGCCGTCCCCGGCGCGCACCTCGTCTGTGAAGCCACCGGCGGCTACGAACGCGCCGTCGTCGCCGCCCTCCAGGCCGCGGCCTTCCCGGTGAGCGTCCTGAACCCCGCGCAGGTGCGCCACTTCGCCCTGGCCCAAGGCCAGCGCGCCAAGAACGACCCCCTCGACGCCAGCGTCCTGAGCGCCTTTGGCCAGGCGCTTCAGCCCGCGGCCACCCCGCTGCCCGACGCCGCGTTGGCCGAGCTGCGCGCCCTGGTGCAATGGCGCAACCAGCTCATCGAACAACGCAACGCCCTGCGCAACCACGCCGAGCACGCCGCCCTGGCCTACGTGACCAAGGACCAGGCCAAATACGCCGCCCAGTTGGACAAACGCATCGCCGCCGCCGAGGCGGAGATGAGCGCCGCGCTGCGGCGCGCCCCGCAATGGCAGCCGCCCATCGCCAAGCTCGAAGCGCTGGACGGCGTGGGCCGGCTCACCGCCGTGAGTGTCCTGAGCCAGCTGCCCGAACTGGGCCACCTCAACCGGGGCGAGGCCGCCGCCCTGGCCGGTTTGGCCCCGTGGACCCGGCAGAGCGGGCCCTGGGAAGGCCAACGGCATATCGGCGGCGGGCGGGCGGCGGTGCGGCGCGCCCTCTACATGTCCGCCGTGGGCTTGGCCCGGATGAAAACCACCACGCTGGGGAAGTTCTACGCCCGCCTGCGGTTGGCGGGCAAACCGGCCAAAGTCGCGCTGACCGCCGTGATGCGAAAG
>CALQJI020000069.1 GCA_943330855.2 Klebsiella pneumoniae | reverse complement strand
GCGCCCGCTCTTTCCGGCTCATTGTCAGTGTCTCCATGTTGTTGGCGGGTTGCTTTCGCTAACCCGCCAACAGGGGGACATTCTTATCGAGTTACGATGGGGACATTCTCATGGAGTTCCGACACGGGGGACTTGGCCGTTGCGTTGGGATGAGTCCTGGCCAGATACTCGCGAAAATTCCCGAGTGTGAACGACCCCGCCTCATCCCAGCCCGCGCCCACCCGCCAGGCATTGCTCCTCGTGGCCTTCATGTGGTGCGCCTACTTCCTGAACTACTGCGACAGACAGGCGGTGTTCTCGATGTTCCCGGTGTTGAAATCCGACCTCGGTTTTACAGACACGCAGCTTGGCTACGTCGGCGCGTCGTTCCTCTGGGTCTATGGCGTCGGCAGCTTCTTCGCGGGGCAGATTGGCGACAAGTTTTCCAAGCGCCGGCTCATCGTGTGGAGCCTCGCGTTGTGGAGCCTCGTGACCATCGCGACCGGCTTCGCAACTTCGCCAAACGAGCTCCTGGCTTTGCGCGCGCTCATGGGCATCTCCGAGGCGCTCTTCATGCCGGCGGCCATCGCGCTCACGGCGAACGCCTTCCCGCCCGCCACCCGCTCGCGCGCCATCGCTGCGCTCACGACGGCGCAGATTCTCGGCAACGTGGGCGGCGGCTGGTTCGGCGGCTGGATGGCGCAGCAGGGGCAGTGGCGCACGGCGTTCTTCATTCTCGGGACGGTGGGATTGGTCTTCGCATTGCCCTACTTCGCGTTCCTGCGCGGCGTGAGTGAGGAGGCGCAAGTGGAGACGAAGAAGAGCGGCGGCTCCGGCGCGTTGGCCGGGCTGGCGCAAACGCGAACCTACTGGCTGCTCTGCGTAGTCTTCCCGGTCTTCGTCTTCGGCCTCTGGCTGCTCTACGGCTGGCTGCCGAACTTCTTGAAGGAGAAGTTCGCGCTCAACCTCGCCGACGCTGCCTTCAACGCCACCGTCTTCCTCCAAGGCGCGACGCTCATCGGCATGCTCTCTGGCGGCGTGCTGGCGGACGTGCTCTACCGTCGCACGAAGGCCGCGCGGCTCTGGCTCCTCACCGCGAGTCTGCTGGGCTGCGCGCCGTTCCTCCACTACCTCGGCAACAGCGACACGCTACAGGCCACGCGCCTCGCCGCGATGGGCTTCGGCCTCTTCAGCGGCTTCTTCATGGGCAACATCTTTCCGTCCGCGTTTGAAATCGTCCCTGCGGACGCGCGGGCCTCGGCGGTGGGCGTGTTGAATCTCTTCGGCGCGGTCATCTCCGGCTTTGCCACGCTCGCGGGCGGCGCGCTCAAGCAAAGCGTCGGCATCAACAACCTGCTCACCTACACCGCGCTGGCCTACGTGCTGGCTGGCCTCGCGGTCATCGCGGGCATCCGGTTCCTTTTCCCGCGCGACTACGAGCGGGTTCACTGACAGCCTTCGCCTATGAATCACCACGACGTATCGAACTGGCTGTCGCGCTATGCAGTGCGCCGGCAGAGCGCAGCGGCGACGGCGCTTTCGGCGCGGAGGGGCGGTTGCGGAGTCCCCACGCCAAAGCGGCGTCGCGCTTCGCTTGCCGCCGCACTCCATACGGGCGCACGGACTCCGCTGCATTTCGTGCGGACCACGCTGCTCGTGGTCGGGCTCGGCTTGAACGCCGCCTTCGCCGCCGCGCCACTCTCCGCCGCCGACAAGCCGTTCCGGGCCGGCGCGGCCGTGGTGGACATCACGCCGCTGAAGTTTCCGGTGATCGCCAATGGCATGTTCACGGAGCGACTGGCCACGCAGGCGGTGGACCCGCTTCATGCGCGCTGTCTCGCGCTCGATGACGGCTCCACCAAGCTCGCCCTGTGCGTGGTGGACATCTGCTTGATGCCGCGCGACGTGGTGGATCGGGCCAAGGACATCGCATCCAAGGCCACGGGACTCGGCCCCGAGCGCATGATGATCTCGGCCACGCACACGCACAGCGGCGGGTCGGTGATGGGCTGTCTGGGCAGCCGCGCTGATCCTGATTACACCGCCTGGCTGCCCGCGAAGCTCGCCGAGGCCATCGTCTCGGCGCTGAAGAATCTCCAGCCGGCGCGCATCGGCTGGGCCTCGGTGGATGACTGGGAGCACACGCACAACCGCGTGTGGATTCGCCGGCCGGAGACGATGCTCGTTGATCCCTTCGGCAATCGGACGGTGCGGGCGATGATGCAGCCGGGCTATCAGAGTCGCGACATCATCGGGCCGTCGGGCCCGGTGGATCCGGGCTTGAGCGTGCTCGCCGTGCAGACGCCGGAGGGCAAGCCGCTCGCGCTGATGGGGAACTACTCGCAGCACTACTTCGGGTCGCCGTTGCTCTCGGCGGACTGCTACGGCGCGTTCAGCCGGCACATCGCCAAGCTGCTCGGTCAGGCGTCGAGCGAGGGTCCGTTCGTGGCGATGCTTTCCCAGGGCACCAGCGGCGACCTCATGTGGATGGATTTCGGTTCACCGCGAAAGCCGGAGCTGACGCTCCAAACCTACTCGGAGGCCCTCGCGCGGAAGGGACTGGAGGCTTACCAGCGCATCGTCTGGCACGACCATGTGCCGCTCGGCATGGTGCAGAAGGCCGTGCCGCTGAACTATCGCGTGCCGGATGCGGAGCGGCTGGCGTGGGCGAAGCAGCGGGTCGCGGCGCTGCAAGGCAAGTTGCCCACGAAGCTGCCCGACATTTATGCGCACGAAGCAATCATCCTACACGAGAAGCAGAAGACCGCCGTCCTGCTGCAGGCCATCCGCATCGGCGACCTGACCATCAGCGCGCTGGAAACCGAGACCTACGCCCTCACCGGTTTGAAACTCAAGGCGCAGTCCCCGCTCGGCGCTCACTTCAATATCGAACTGGCCAACGGCGAGGAAGGCTACATCCCGCCGCCGGAGATTCATCCGCTCGGCGGCTACAACACCTGGCCCGCGCGCTCGGCAGGGCTGGAAGTGCAGGCCGAGACGAAGATTGTCGAGGCGATGCTCGGCGCGCTGGAGGAAGTCACCGGGCGGAAGCGTCGCGTGCTGCGGGACGAACACGGGACCTATGCCAAGGCGGTGTTGGCCGCAAAGCCAGCGACCTACTGGCGGCTCAACGATGTGGACGGAACGACCGCCGCGAATGCCGTGGCCGGCGGGCCGCCCGCCAAAATCAGCGAGGGCTTCGGCTGGTATCTGCCCGGCGTCGGCAGCGGCACGGGCATTGGCGCGGGCGAGAAGCTCACGGCCTCCGCTTTCTCCGGCCCCAACCAAATCAACCGCGCGGTGCAACTCGCGGGCGGCGACATTCGGGCCGACCTCGGCGGCGTGGGTGCGAGTTATTCCATCGCGCTGTGGTTCTGGCTCGGCGAGGCCAGCGGCGCGACGGAGCGCAACGGCACGCTCGTTGCCGGCCCCGGCGGCGAATCGCTGACCAGCCAGCAGTCCAAGGACCATCGCGTGCAACTGGTGCTCAACGGCGCGGCCTCGAAGCTCGGGCTGCGCGCGGACGACTGGCACTTCGCCGTGCTGGTGCGGGACGGCAAAGAGGTGCGCGTTCACTGGGATGGCGGGGAAAAGCCTGAACTCAGCGCGCTGCTGCCGGAGCAAAAGGCAAAGCAGAACCTAGTTTTCGGCCATGACTTGCAGGGCAAGCTCGATGAAATCGCCGTCTTCAATCGCGCGCTTGCGCCCGCCGAAATCGCCGCGCTGTGGAAGGTGTCCGGCATCGGCGAAGAACGCGCCAAGCAAACCGCCGCGCGGGAGCACGCGGAGCGGACGGCCGTCGAGCGCACCGCGCCGCCGAAATTCCCGGCGGATTACGCCGCTGCTATCGCAGCGTTGAAGCCGGCCCTGCACGCGCCGCTGGATGCACAGCCGAAGGGAATGACCAGCGAGGGTGGAGTGCAGCTTTCACCGGCGACGTTCGCCGCGTTTCAGGCGGGTCGCCTCCGTGGCAACGCGGACAAGCTTGGAGCGGCGTTCAGCGTCTCGCTCTGGTTTCGCAACGAAACGCCGAACGATGCCTCGTTTGTCACCGCGTATCTTTTCTCCCGCGGTCCCAATGGCAACAAGCAGGCGCCCGGCGACCATCTTGGCATCGGCGGCACCTATCGTCGTGAACTGACCGGACGGCTCATGGTCTTCAATGGCAACGCCGCCGACCAGGCCGTGGCGGGCCAGACGGTCATCCCGCCGGGGACATGGAACCACGCGGTGTTCATCCGCGATGGCAGACACGTGCGCGCCTATCTCAATGGCGGGGCGAAGCCGGAGATTGACGCGGAAATCGAAGCCACCGCGCCGGGTAGTCGGGAGTTGTTCCTCGGCGCCCGGAGCGACAACTTCGCGCCGCTGCGCGGGTATCTGGCGCAGTTCGCGTTGTTCGACCGCGCGCTGACGGCCGAGGAAGCGAAGCGGCTCCACGCCGCCGCCGGCCAGCCCACGGTCGTCGCACAAGCTGCCGTCCCGCCCCAGCCCGGTCCGGCGAGTGAACCGCTGGCGCCGTTGGAGTCGCTGAAGAAAATCCACGTGCCAGCCGGCTTTCGCGTCGAGCTGGTCGCCGCCGAACCGCTCGTGCTCGACCCGGTGGCGTTCGACTGGGACGAGCGCGGGCGCTTGTGGGTCGTCGAGATGGCGGACTATCCGCTCGGCATGGATGGCAAGGGCAAACCCGGCGGGCGCGTCCGCATCCTCGAAGACACGGACGGCGACGGGCGCTACGACAAGGCCACGCTCTTCGCCGAAGGCCTAAACTTTCCCACCGGCATCATCACCTGGCGCGACGGCGCGATTGTCACCGCCGCACCGGAAATTTTGTTTCTCAAGGACAGCAACGGCGATGGCAAGGCCGACGTGCGCGAGCCGCTGTTCCAAGGATTCTCCGAGGGCAACCAGCAGCTCCGCGTCAACGGCCTGCGGTGGGGGCTCGACAACTGGATTTACTGCGCCGCCGGCTCGCACCACGCGGGCTACGCCGCCGCGACGAAGCTCAAGTCCGTCCGCACCGGCGCGGAGTTTCAGGTGGGCAGCCGCGACTTCCGCCTCCGGCCCGACACGGGCGAGCTCGACGCGCAGAGCGGCCCCTCGCAGTTCGGCCGCAACCGCGACGACTGGGGCCGGTGGTTCGGCACGCAGAACATCCGGCCGCTCTGGCACTTCGTGCTCACCGACCATTACCTGCGCCGCAACCCGCACGTCGCCGCGCCGAACCCGACCCGGATGGTGGTCGTGCCGTTGAGTCCCAAGGTCTGGCCGGCCAGCCCGCAGGAGAAACGCTTCCACAGCTTCAATGAGGCGGGCCACTTCACCTCCGCGTGCGCCGGGATGATTTACCGGGACGAGCTGCTCTTCGCGCGCAACGCCGAGTCGCACGCGTTCACCTGCGAACCGTTTCACAATCTGGTCCAGCACAATGTCCTCACGGACGACGGGGTGAGCTTCGCGGCGCACCGCGCGCCGGGCGAGGCGACGCGCGATTTCTTCGCGAGCGAGGACCGCTGGTGCCGCCCGGTCATGACGCGCACCGGCCCCGACGGCGCGCTCTGGGTCGCTGACATGTATCGCTACATGATTGAGCACCCGCAGTGGCTGCCGCAAAACGGCAAGGACGAGTTGCAGCCGCACTTCCGCCTCGGCGACGACCGCGGGCGCATCTACCGCGTGGTGCCCGCGAACGCCCCCGCGCGCAAGCCGCTCCGCCTCGACCGGCTCGACGCGGCGGGACTCGTGGCCGCGCTCGATTCGCCGAATGGCTGGCAGCGCGACAAGGCGCAGCAGCTTCTGCTCTGGCGCAACGACCGCGCCGCCGTGCCGCACTTGGAAATGCTGGCGGTAAAAAGCGGGAACCCCCGCGCCCGCCTGCACGCGCTCTGTGCGCTGGATGGGCTGGGCGCGTTGAAGGCGGAACTCGTCGAGCGCGCGCTGGCCGACGCGCATCCCGGCGTCCGCGAGAACGCACTGCGTCTCGCCGAGCCGCGCGGCACACCGTCCGTGGTCGCCGCCGCCGCGCGGCTCGTGAGCGACGGCGATGCGAAGGTCCGCCTCCAGCTCGCCTACGCGCTCGGCCAGTGGAGCGACCCGCGCGCCGGGGCCGCGCTCGGCCAACTTGCCGTCGCCAGCCACGCGGACCATTTCCTCACCGCCGCCGTGATGAGTTCCGCCCTACCGCACGCGCGGGCAGTGGTGGAGGCGGTCGCGAAGGCCGGCGGTTCAGCGCTGCCGGCGTTGATGGAGCCGCTGCTGAACCTTGCGCTCGGACTGAACGACCGGGTTGCCCTCGCGCGCCTGGTGCAGCCGGTGCTCACCGCGTCGGGCCGCTTCACGCCGGAGCAAGTCAGCGCATTTGCGCGGCTGCTCGACGCGCTGGCGCAGCGCAAGTCCTCGCTCGCGGAGTTGCGCGGCACGGGTTCGGATGAGTTGTCCCAACTCCTCGCGCGCGGCGACGCGCTGCTGGCGCAGGCCCGCGAGTCCGCCACGCAGACCTCGCTGCCCGCCGCCGACCGCATCGCTGCGGCGGGCTTGTTGAGCCGCGACCCCGCGCGGCGAGTGGAGGCGAGCAACTTGCTCGCTGGCTGGCTCACGCCGCAATCCCCCGCCGACGCCCAACCGCCCGCCATCCGCGCGCTCGCGGCCACGGGCGCGGCGGATGTCCCGGCGCGCTTCGCGAAGGCGTGGCCCGCGCTCGGTCCGTCGGCGCGGCAGGTGATGCTCGACGAATGGCTCTCGCGCGAGCCATGGGCGCTGAATCTTCTGCAACGCATCGAGAAGGAGGAACTGGGCGCGGCAGCGATTGACCCCGCGCGCCGCGCGCGGCTGTTGCGCCACGACTCCGGGCGCGTCCGCACACTCGCGGGCAAGGTGTTCGACGCCGCCGCCACGCCGAGCCGCGCCAAGGTGGTGGAGGACTTCAGTGCGGCGCTGAAGCTGGCGGGCAACGCCGCGAAGGGGCGAGAGATTTATCTGCGCGCCTGCGCCGTGTGCCACAAGCGCGGCGCGGAGGGCAAGGACGTCGGCCCCGATTTGCTTTCGGTCGTCAGCCATCCGCCGGAGAAGCTGCTCCTGAACATTCTCGACCCGAACATTGACATCCAGCCGGGCTTCCACGCCTACACCTGCGTGCTGGTCACCGGCGACGAAATCTACGGACTCGTCGCCGCCGAGACCGGCAACAGCATCACCATGAAGCTGCCCGACGGCACGGCGCGCACCGTTGCGCGCAGTCAAATCGTCTCCCTGCGCGGCGGCAGCCTCTCGCTGATGCCCGAAGGCCTCGAAGCCGGCCTGAGCAAACAGGACATGGCCGACCTGATCGCGTTTCTGCGCACGCCAGAGCAGGGCGGGAAGCGCTGAATCCGTCCGAGCGACCATCCCAGAACACGACTATGAAAATCCGCTTGCGCCTGTGCCTCACAATCCTCGTCGCCTGCGCGAGCGTCTTGCCCGCCCAAACACCGTCAGCCAGCCAGGCACCCAATCCGGGGCAGTATTCGGTTGAGCAGTTCGAGGTGAAGGCCACGCGCGGGCACAAGGCGCGGATGCGCGACGGGGTGCGCCTCTCGGTGGATGTGTTTCAGCCGAAGGCCGGGGGAAAATTCCCCGCGATCCTGATCATCACGCCTTACAGCAACAACCCCGGCTATCAGGCGCGCGGCAGTTGGTTCGCGAAGCGGGGCTACGCGGTGGTGGTGGCGGACTCGCGCGGGCGCTTCGACTCGGAAGGCGAGTGGGATCCCTTCGATCCGGCGCACAAGCTGGATGGCCATGACCTCGTCGAGTGGCTGGCAGCGCAGCCGTGGTGCGATGGCAAGGTGGGCATGATGGGCTTGTCCTACATGGGCTGGACGCAGTGGTGGACGGCCACGCAGGCGCCGCCGTCGCTGCGCACGATCGTGCCGGAGGTCGCGCCACCCGATCAGTTCTACAACCTGCCTTACCAAAACGGCGTGCTCGTGGGGGTGATGCTGGACTGGGCGGGGGGCGTGGCCGGGCGCGTGGCACAAACCATTGGCCCGGGGCCTTACGGCGGCTTCGGGGCCAATGACCGGCGGCTGAACGACTACATGCAATTGCCCTATCTCAAGCTCAACGAACGACGTGGCGCGCTCGATGCACCGTGGTTCGAGAAGTGGATTCGCGGCCACACGGCGAGCGACCCGTATTGGCGCGGCATCGCCTACCAGACGCCGCAGTCCTACGCGAAGGTGAAGGTGCCATCGCTCGCGGTGACTGGCTGGTTCGATGCCGATTTCAACGGCTCGCCGATGAACTATCTCGCCATGAAACAGCACGGCGCGACCGACGCTGCCCGCCGACCTCGAATGGTCGTCGGCCCGTGGCCGCACATCTTCAACCAGAACCGCAAGGTGGGCGCGTTCGACTACGGGGCCGAGGCCGTGATCAATTGGGATGGCTACGTCTGCCGCTGGTTCGACCACTGGCTCAAGGGCCTCGACAACGGCGTGATGAGCGACCCGCCGGTCCATGTCTTCGTGATGGGCCGCAACCGCTGGCACGCCGAGCAAGACTGGCCGTTGCCGCAGACCCGTTGGACGAAGTATTTTCTGCACAGCGGCGGCAAGGCGAACTCCGCCGGCGGCGATGGGCTGTTGAGCACGTCGCCACCCGCCGCCTCGGGGGCCACGCCGTTCGACACTTACACCTACGATCCCGCCAAGCCGACGCGCTCACCGTTCACCGGCGGGCATCTCGAGGACGGGGCCGCCGACACGCGCAAGTCATCGAGCGGCCCCGATGTGCTGGTCTATACCACGCCGCCGTTGGAGGAGGAGGTCGAGGTCACCGGGCCGATCACGGCCAAGCTCTACGCCGCCACCTCCGCGCGCGACACGGACTGGATGGTGCGGCTCATTGACGTGCGGCCCGATGGCTTCGCCGCGATGCTCTGCGAGGGCGTCATGCGCGCCCGGCATCGCGACCCCGCGCGGAACGGTGCGTTCAACGCGGAGACGCTGAGCGTCATCGAGCCGGACCGGGTCTATGAATACACCATCGAATTCTGGCGGGCGACGGCCAACGCCTTCGCGAAGGGCCATCGCATCCGCGTCGAGATTTCCAGCAGCTACTTCCCCTACTACCTGCGCAACCTCAACACGGGCGCGGACAACATCGGCCTGGAAACCAACTCCGTCGTCGCCACGCAAAAGCTGATGCACACGGCCGCGCAACCATCCCATCTCGTCCTCCCGATCATCCCCCGGCGGTAAGCCAGCGGGGAAACCACTCAAGACCATGTCAAACAAGGCCGCCAACCTCGCCCTCGTCCGCTGGCTTAGATTCGCCGCCGCGGCCTTCCTCGTCGCGCTGAACCACGCCGCATTGGCGCAGGCCCCGCTGGACCTGGAGTTTCGCGCGAAGGCCGACGGCTCAATGCAGAGCTACGTCGAGTGGCTGCCACCGGGATTTGATGCCGCCACCACGAACGATGCGCTGCTCGCCTTCCACGGGCACGGCTCGGACCGCTGGCAGTTCATCCGCGATGCGCGGGGGGAGTGCCGTGGTTCGCGCGATGTCGCGGCGCGGTTTGGGATGATATTCGTCTGCCCTGATTATCGGGCGAAGACTTCGTGGATGGGGCCGCTGGCCGAGGCGGACACAGTGCAACTCATCGCCGAGTTGCGGCAGCGGCACAGAGTCGGGCGCGTCTTCCTCGTGGGTGGCTCGATGGGCGGGACGGCGGTGCTGACGTTTGCCGCGCTGCACCCGGAGCTGGTCGCGGGCGTGTGCAGCCTGAACGGCACGGCGAACCATGTGGAATACGACAAGTTTCAGGACGCCATCGCCGCGTCCTTCGGCGGCACGAAGGCGCAGGTGCCGGCGGAATACAAGCAGCGCAGCGCCGAGCTGTGGCCGGAGAAGTTCACCATGCCCGTGGCCTTCACCACCGGCGGACAGGACGCACTCGTGCCGCCGCAGAGCGTGCTGCGGCTCGCGGAGAAGCTGAAGCAGGCCGGGCGCAAGACGCTGTCGCTCCACCGCGAGCAAGGCGGCCACGCGACTACTTATGAAGACACCACGGCTGCACTGGAGTTCGTGCTGCGCGAGGCGAGCGCAACGCCGCTGGTGCCTGCGGGGATTTCGGCGGAGGACCAGCGTTTCATCGCCGCTGAGACGGCCAAGTTGCAAGCCGGACTTGCCCGCCTCCGCCCCCGGCCTGACGAGCGCTTCGCGCCAGCGTATGACTTCGCGGACGCGGACTTGTTCCTGAAAGGAGTCACCTGGGCGCTGCGCTACGAACCCAGCCTCACGACGAACGACGTGGCCGCGCTCAAGAAAGCGCTGCTGCGCGGACAACAGCGAGTCAGCGTGCTGCTCACCAATCAAATGCCTTGGGTGACGCCGACGCCCTGGGCGGCGCGCAAAGGGAAGGTGCTGCGCGCCTACGTCTCGGCGGTGGACGGCTCCACGCAGCCTTACGGCGTCATCATCCCCGTGCGCTACGACGGCACGAAACCCATGCGCCTCGACGTGGTCCTACACGGCAGCTCGAAGCCCGTGGGCATGAGCGAACTGCGGTTCGGTGCGCGCTTTGACGAGGGCGACGACGCCGCAAAGTCCGCGCCCGATGTGGACTTCATCGAGCTGCACCCGCTGGGCCGCGTGGAGAACTGCTATCGCTGGGCGGGCGAGACGGATGTCTTCGAGGCCATCGAGGCCGTGTGCCGGAACTACAAGATTGACCGCGACCGCATCGTGCTGCGCGGGATGAGCATGGGCGCGTCGGGCACGTGGCATCTTGGGCTGAAGCACCCGAGCCGGTTCGTCGCGCTCGGGCCTTACTGCGGCTACGTGGACACGCACCGCTTCTCCGAAACGCCGATTGCCAGCTTCATACGGGTCGGTCCGCTGCCGCTGCATCAGGAGCGCGGCCTGCACCTGCTCGACTCGATTGACTACGCGGCGAACGCCGCCGTCGTGCCCGCCATCGCGGCCATCGGCGAGAAGGATGTGTTCTTCCAGTCGCACGTCCACATGAAGGAGGTCATGGCCAAGGAGGGCCTCGAAATGGTGAACCTCATCTCGCCCGGCACCGGCCACACGATTGACCCGGTGACGCATCGCGAGCAGATGCGGCGCATCGGCGAGCACGTCGCGAAGGGCTTGGACCATGCGCGCAAGGAGCTGCGCTTCGTGACCTGGACCCTGAAATACAACCGCTGCCATTGGCTCGAACTGCTGGCGCTCGGGGAGCACTACGAGCGCGCGGAGATAATTGCAAAAGCTGCGGACGATGGCTCGGTGGAGGTGAGCTTCGCGAAGAACATCACGCAGTTTTCCATTCACCCGCCGATGCTCGCTTCTCCCGGCGCGAAAGTCCGCATTGCTGGAGTGGAAGTCCCTTTGCCGAAGCGGAAGTCGGGCGAAGCACCGGCGCTCGTGTTCACGCAAGAGAAGGGCCAGTGGAAGTTCGCCGGCACGCGCGACTCTGTCGCGCTCACGGGCAAGCGCCCCGGCGTGCAAGGCCCGATTGACGACGCGTTCGCCACGCCGTTTCTCTGCGTGCGCAGCACGGGCACGCCGTGGAATCCCGCCGTCGGCGCGTGGGCGGACGCGAGCCTGCGGCGCTTCGCCTACGAGTGGGCGCGCTGCATGAGGGGCGACCTGCCGGTGAAGAACGACACCGACGTCACCGAGGCGGACGTGCGCACGAAGCACCTCATCCTCTTCGGCGACCCCGGCAGCAACCAGTGGATTGCCAAGGCGCTGCCCAAACTGCCGCTCACCTGGACGCGGGACGAGGTGAAGTTCGGCACGGAGAGCCACGCCGCGAAGGACCACGCGCCCGTGCTCATTAACGCGAGCCCCTTCCCCGGCGCAGGCGACCGCTACGTGGTCATCAATAGCGGCCACACGTTTCACGAGAAGGAGTTCGCCGCGTTCAACTACCTGCTCTTCCCCCGCCACGGCGACTGGGCGGTGATGCGCCTCTCGCCGGGTGCGGAGACTTGGAAGCCAGGTCTGACGGCGTTTCCAGAGGAAGCCATCCGCGCGGGTTACTTCGATGAGCAGTGGCAATTGCTATCTGTGAATGTGCGATGACACGCTTGTTCGCTGTTCACGCACTCATTAACCTCTTTCCGTAATCACCATGCCACGCATCCTCATCGCCGAGTGCAAACAGGAAGTATCCACGTTCAACCCCGTGTTGAGCAGCTACGAGGACTTCACCCTCCGTCACGGTCAGGAAATTCTGGACTATCACCGGCGCGTGCGCAGCGAGGTGGGCGGGGCGTTGAGCGTGTTCGATGCGACGCCCGGCGTGGAACTCGTGCCGACGGGCAGCGCGCACTTCATTACGTCGGGCGGCACGCTGGCAGAAGGGGCATTCGCGCGCATCGCGGGCGAACTGCTGGCGAGCATCAAGGCGGCTCCGGCGGTGGACGGCATCTACTTCTCCCTTCACGGCGCGATGGCCACGGAGAGCGAGGGCGACCCGGAAGGCTACTTGCTGGCGGAGACGCGCAGGATTGTCGGCGAGCAAGTGCCCATCGTCATCTCGCTCGACCTGCACGGCATCCTGTCGGACCGGATGCTGGAGCAGAGCGACGCGGCGGTGGCTTTCCACACGTATCCCCATGTGGACTTCTTCGGCACGGGCGCGCGCGCGGCGAAGCTGCTGCTCCGCATCGTGGCGGGCGAGGTGAAGCCGGTCACGGCCAAGGTCACGGTCCCGGCGCTGGTGCGCGGGGACGAACTCATCACCGAGACTGGCTCCATCCGCCACGCCGTGAACGCGGCAAAGGCCATCGAGCAAAGCCCCGGCGGTCTCTCGGCGGCGATGATGTGGGGCAACCCGTTCACCGATGTGCCCGCGCTGGCCTCGAACAGCTTCGTAGTGACGGACAACGACCCGGCGCGGGCGGAGCGCGAGGCGCTGCGCATCGCCAACTTGTTCTGGGAGCATCACGAGAAGATGCAGGTGCCGCTCACGAGCCTTGCGGACGCGGCACGCCTCGCGAAGGAGAACGCGTCCGGAACTGTGGTGCTGGTGGATGCGGCGGATGCGACCAGCTCCGGCGCGTCGGGTGATAGCAACGCCATCCTCCGCGCGCTGCTGGCGGCGGGCTACCAAGGCACCGCGCTGATTCCCATCGTGGACCCGGGTGCGGTGGCGGCGGCCTTCGCAGCGGGCGTGGGGAATACAGTGAAGACGACCGTCGGTGGTGCGCTGGACCGAGGTCGATTCACGCCGCTGCCCATCGAAGGCCGCGTGCGCCTGCTCTCCGACGGCTGGTTTCACAGCGAGACCACACGTGAGCTTTGGCAGGCGGGGCGGACGGCGGTGGTGCAGGTCGGCGGCTTCACAATCATCCTCACCAGCCGCGCGGTGAGCTTGTATGACCGCGCGCTGTTCCACGCCCACGGCTGCGACCCGCAGCACTTCGGCGCAGTGGTGGTGAAGTCGCCGCACTGCGAGCCGCACATGTTCAAGGCGTGGGCGGCGCGTTACGTGGACGTGGACGCGCCCGGCTCCACGAGCGCGAACCTCCCCAGCCTCGGCCACACGCGCTGCGCCCGACCGGTTTTCCCGCTGGATGCGGACGTGAAGTTTGCGCCGGTGGTGAAGGTGTTTCAGCGGGGCTAAGAAAGAAGTTTTCAGTTTTCAGTTTTCGGTTTTCAGTCCAAGGCGGTGGGCGCACCGACGCCTGACTGAACACTAAATTCTGAACACTTTCCCTCACCTGCCAGATACGAACAAAACCAAACCATGAGAATACGTGAAATCCGCTGCGCCGGTCTGCGCGGGGCCACCCCTGAAGGCGGCTGGAGCAATGAGCTTCGGCCTGACGACTGCGTCCACACGCTCATCGCCGTGCATACCGATGAAGGGCTGGTCGGCCTCGGCAGCGTGTTCACCAATGATGCGCTCGTGCGCGCGGCGTTAGCCGTGCTGGAGCCGCTCTATCGCGGCGAGAACGCGCTGGAGCCGGAGCGCGTGAGCGAGAAGTTGAGCCAGCACATGTTTTGGCTCGGGCGCGGCGGGTCCATCACGCACGCCATCAGCGGCGTGGACATCGCGCTGTGGGATTTGCTCGGGCAAGCCACGGGGCAGCCGGTCGGGCGCTTGCTGGGCGGGCGTTACCGCGAGCGCGTGCAGCCTTACGCATCGCTGCTCATGGATGAGCCGGAGAAGTTGCGCGACCACTTGCTGCGCGTGAAGGCGCAGGGGTTCCGCGCGTTCAAGATTGGCTGGGGGCCGTTCGGTCGTCGCAACGCGGCGACGGACGAGGCCATCGTGCGTGCCGCGCGCGAGGCGGTCGGGCCGGAGAACAAGCTCATGGTGGACGCGGGCGGCAGCGATGCCTACTGGTCGCCCGGCTACAAGTGGGCGCTGAACACTTCCAAGATGCTCGCGGACTACGACGTGTTCTGGTTCGAGGAAGCGCTCGTGCCCGACGCGCTCGAAGACTACGCGAAGCTCCGCGAGCATTCGCCCGTGCCCATCGCGGGCGGCGAGGTGCTCACACGGCGGCAGGCGTTCCAGCCGTTCCTCGAAGCGCGGGCCTTCGACATCGTGCAGCCGGACGTGACGAAGTGCGGGGGCATCAGCGAGGAGCGGCGCATCGCGTGGATGGCGCAAGAGCACGGCGTGCGCTTCATCCCGCATGGGTGGAACACGGCGGTGGGCCTCGCAGCGGACCTGCACCTCGCCTCCGCGTTCCCCGGAACGGACATCATCGAGTATCTGACCGGCTCGCCCTTCATTGACGAGATCACCGCCGGCGGCTGGCACCTCGACGCGGACGGGATGCTGGCGATTCCCACGAAGCCCGGCCTTGGCCTCACGCTCGACCGGGATGCACTGAAGAAATACACGCGGGGCGAAAGGCTGTTGGATTGAGTTGCACGCGAGCCACGGGCCGCTGCCCTGGAGCGCGGCCCGCCGGGCCGCTTGGCGCGTGGAAGGTAAACTGCGGTTTGAGCCGCGCCGTTGCGGACGCCGTGCGCGCCAAGCGGGCGGGACGCCCGCGCTCCGGCCTACGCGCTGAACTTGGCAATATCGGGTTGGTCCCCGCACGGCCCCGGGCCGAGCTTCCGGTGCCGCTCAGGCTTTACGCGCATTGCTGGCAGCACGGATTTGGGTTAAGCAGAGAGCGCGGCTTGAGTTGCTCTTGAACATCAAATGAACGCGCTTGGACAACGATGGTTGAGCGGGCTGCTTCGCTTCGGCGGGGCACTGGGAGTGTGGCTGACGGCATGTGGTGCCTTCGCCGACACCGTTCAGAACTTTGATGCCGCCGGCACCGCTTTCGAGCTGGCGCAGAACAACGTGAACCCCGCCCCCGGCGTCGTCGCCGGCGGGCCGACGGGCAATTTCCTCCGGCTCGCCTCTGCCAGCGCGGCGCAGAACGTCAACACCGTCGCCTTCAGCAAGAGCGATGCGGGCACCTACCGGCTCATCAGCGCTGAGTTCGACTTCCGCGTCACGGGGGCTGGCGATGGGTTGAGCTTTGCGTTGCTGGACACATTCCGGTGGGGACAGGCGGGGGCCATCGCGGTGATTGGGGAATTTTATCAAGAGCCGAACATCGCGGCGTCGCTGGGCGTGGGCTTCGATGTGTTTCAGAACAACGAGACCGGCGACCTGAACGGCAATCACGTTTCCATCCACTTCAACGGGGTGAAGCTTCAGGACTTCGACGCCGGGGCGGTCAACCTCAAGAGTGGCCAGTGGGTCCACGCAAAAATCATCGTGCGGCCCGGCGGCGGCAACTCGGACGTGAGCGTCATCCTCACTCCGAACGGCGGCGCGGCCGTAACCGTCTGCACGAACTTCGTCGTGACCGGCCTACTGCCCTACGAGTCCCGCGTGATGTTTGGCGCGCGCACCGGCGGCGTCACGGCGGACCACGACCTCGACAACATCAACGTGAAGTTCGAGCAACCCATCCTCGGCACGGTGGGCTTCGGCTTCGCGACCTACGCGACGCCCGAGACGTTCCCGGCGCAGGTGTATGTGAGCCGCTACGGCGCCAGCACGGGGGACGTGACCATCAACTTCACGACCTCAAACCTGACCGCCATCGCTGGCGTGGATTACGTGGCGACGAACGGGACGCTGACGTTCGGGGCGACGGAGTTGGTGAAGTTCTTCCGCGTCGAGCCGCTAGACAACGCGACGATTCAGCCCAACCGCCAGTTCACCGTTCACCTCAGCAATCCCGGCGGCGGCGTGACGCTCGACACACAGACGGTCGCGACCGTGACTATCGTGGACAACGACGACCCGGCGCGCGTCGGTGCATGGGGGCCGCCGATTGATATGCCGACGAACTCGTTTCCTGTCGTGCCCATCCACATCAACTTACTGCCGACGGGCAAAGTGCTGCTGTGGGACCGAGGCGCGCCGTTCGACACGCCGTTCGGCGGCACAGATGGTTTTCCTTACATTTGGGATGTGGACGCCGGGACGTTCACGCGCACGCCCTTTCACGGCTACGACCTCTTCTGTGCGGGGCACGCGCTGATGGCGGATGGCCGGCTCTTCGCGCCCGGCGGGCACATCGCGGACGGCGTGGGCGAGGCGAAGGCCAGCATCTACGACCCCGCGGCGAACACCTGGACGCGCATCCCCGACATGAACGCGGGGCGCTGGTATCCGACCGTGACGATGCTGGGCAACGGCGATTTGCTCGTGGAGGCCGGGACAGTGGATATCCCGACGGACGTCAACAAGACCGCGCAAATCTGGCAGATCGCGAACAGCACCTGGCGCAATCTCACGGGGGCGGCGGTGCAACACGGCGTGTTCCCTGCCTGGGCGAATTACTACCCGTTCATGTATCTCGCGCCGAACGGTAAGGTCTTCAACGCTGGCCCGCAGCAGATGTCCCGTTACCTCGACACGGCGGGCACGGGCTTGTGGACGGACGTGGCGGCGAGCTTGCTGGGCTACCGCGACTACGGCACGTCCGTGCTGTATGACGACGGGAAGGTTTTCATTCACGGCGGCAACCCGGCGGGTCTGCCACAGCCGACCGAGTATCAACAAATCGCCTTGAGCTATCCCAGCCGCGTCACCGAGGTCATCAACCTCAACGACGCAACGCCGGCGTGGCGGCAGACGACACCCGCCAACACGGGGCGCCGCCACGGCACCGCTGTCTTGCTACCCAACGGGAATGTCTTCCTCTGCAACGGCAGCAGCGCGCCGGGCTTCAACTTCGCGTTTGGAAAAATCCTGATGAGCGAGATGTGGAGTCAGCTGACCGAGCAGTGGACCCCGATGGCTCCGAACGTGCGCTATCGCGGCTATCACGCGAACGCCTTCCTCCTGCCCGATGGCCGCGTCGTCGCGACGGGCGGCGGCCATCCGAATCCGCCTGACGACCTCGCCGAGCCGAGCGCGGAGATTTATTCGCCGCCGTATCTCTTCCGGGGCGCACGCCCGACTATCACCGCCGCTCCCGCGACCGTGACTTACGGCGAGCAGTTCACGCTCACCACGCCGGACGCCGCGAGCATCACGAACGTCGTGTGGATTCGCCCTGGCACCACGACGCACGGCTACGACCAGAACCAGCGCATCAACCGGCTTGCGTTCACCGCCGGCAACGGCCAGCTCAACGTGACCGCGCCGAACGACCCGAACCTTTGCCCGCCCGGCCACCACATGATTTTTATTCTCAACACGAACGGGGTGCCCGCCGTGGCGAAGTTCGTCCGGCTCGGCATGGGCATCCTCGCCGTGACGAAGTTCGGGGCCGACAATCTCGTGACGGTCACGACCTATCCCGGGACCAAATACACGCTGGAGCGCGCCACCGCCCTGCCCACGGCCGTGTGGACGCCCATCGTCGCCGACTTCACCGCCGTGGCGAATACGACGCTCATCACGGACGCCGGTGCAGCGGGCGTGGCGAAGCGGTTCTATCGCGTGCGGCAGGTTCCGTGAGCGGAGCGCGATTTTGCCCCCTGAACCCCTCGTAGCCGAGGCGCGTTCGTTGCGTGTCCGGGGGATCCTGCTGCTCACTTCAGCAGCTACGAGTTACTGCGTCAGCAAGTCGAGGTGTTGAAGCGCGTCTGGGGTGAGTGCCCACTTGCCGGCTTTGGAGGTCAGAAATTTGCGACAGCCATTCTTCTTCTGTTCCACGTCGTTGACGGAGAGGAGGTGAATCTTCGCAGAGTAGCCCTTCACCTCGGAGGGCGCGCGCGGGATGAGCTGGCAGGGGACGCCGTTGAAGTTGAGCACGACTTCGTAGGCGGCGATGCCTTCTTTGTCCGTTGCCGGATTCGACCGGACAAGGGGCCGATGTTCGCGAGCGAAGGCGAAGTCCGCCTGTTTCACCAACACGCGGCACAGCTCGGTCTGCGATTGGATGAGGCGCAGGAGGCTGAACTTTTCGCCCTCGATGCGCTGGCGCAGCAGGACGGCGCGCGGGTCAAGGCCGAGGAGGTTGCGACCGTTCCAATTGCCGTGGTCGTTGCGGATGCCTTTGAGCGCGGACTCATGCCATGCGGCGTAGCGGTCGCTGGCGACGAGCGCGATTTCGAAATGTAGGTGCGCCCGCTCCGTGGCGATGCGGGTCTTGGTGTTCGTCGTGCGGCCCATGACGCCGAGTTTCTCGCCGGCCTTGAGCTTGTCACCCTTCTTCAAGTCGTCACGAATGCTGGCGAGGTGGGCGTAGAGAGTGCACACATCAAGGCCTTCGATGCGGTGCCGAAGGATGATGTAGTTGCCGTAGTTGGAGAGGCCGGACTTGCGATTGACGTAGGCGACGGTGCCCTCGGCAGCAGCGGCGACGGGGTCGGTGGGTTCGCCACGTTTGTCACACTGGGTCCAGCGGATGTCTATGCCCTCGTGGAGTTGGTGCCCCTCGGAGCGGACGCAGCCGAAGGTGCCCGCAAGCCATGTCTTGCCCGGCGTGGGGGCGAAGTATTTCTCCTCTCCGCCCGTGTCAAAGAGCGCCCGGTTGGGGGTGGGCAAATGGAACGGCTGCCCGAAGGCGGCGAGCGAGACGGCCAAAAGAAGAAGGACGGCGAAGCAGGGCTGTGGGCGCATCACTACTTATATTTCTCGAGCTTCTTCACGGTGTTGTTCAGGAGGCGGACGATTTTCACAGCTTCCTCGCGCGTGGCATCTGGGCGGAAAAGCAAGGTGCCATCCGCGATGCGGCGGTCCATGCGGGCGGTGCCAATCCAACGCGGCTCAGGGAATTGACTGCCGATGGCGAGGCGCTTGCCGCGGTAAGACATGGAAAGCATTTCCAGAGTGCGGATTCCGTCGATGTCGAATTGGAGATGAATGGCAAACTCCTCACCGGCCCCCTCCCACAGGCGCGCGGCGGTGAGGTTCTGCTCACTGAGCATCGGGGGGGTGACGAAGAATGTCTTAGGATGCTCGCGGTCGACAGATATCTGGCGGCTCGATCCCATCGGGTCGCGGTGCGTTTCCAAGTGGATCCGCAGAGTAGCGACATCTGAGGCAACCTTTTTCGAGCCGCTGGGATCGGTGGATTCGCACGCCGTGAGCAAGGCGGCGAAGAGAACGCAGAAATAGGAGTTGAAGCGCACCGAGCGGAACTTCATAGTTCTGTCAGCCAACAAAACCAGTTCGGCAAAGTAAAGAAGTTATGGGCAGACAAACCAACAAAGTGCAGAAACGCCAGCGTCGTAAAAGCTACATCAAGCGCAAAAAGGAAGCGGTTAAGGTGAAAGCCAAGGCCAGCAAGGCCTAAAGCGCGCCCCCCTCCAATTGCAGCCGCCCGGTGACGGGCGGCTTTTTCTCTTTCAGCGCCGCTTGCGGCCACATCAGGCGCAAGGTGAAGAACCTCGCTGCGGCAAGACCGAGAAACTGCGCTTGCCCTGAGGAGCCGGTAGCCCTGCGAGGGCTCCCTCACGCCGGTCCGGCAAAGCGAGCGCTTACCGCAGTGGCATACCCGCTTTGCTCTCGTCGGGCCGGAATAGGCGACGGGGGATTGCGTTCTCATCGGTTTCGTTCCGCGTCGGCATACTGCCAGCCGCCCTTTACAAGCAAAAGGCCGGCGGGTGGCCGGCCTTTGCGGGGAATGTGTGGCAGGCAGAATTTACTTCATCTGCGCGAGGAGCTCTTCGTTTGTCTTAAATTTTTTCAAGGCATTCAAGAGGGTGTCCATGGCCTCGACGGGGTTGAGGTCCACCATCATGCGGCGTAGCTTGCGGATGGGCTCGAGGTATTTGACGGGGAAGAGTTTCTCCTCCTTGCGCGTGCCGCTCTTCGGGATGTCGATGGCCGGGTAGAGGCGGCGGTCAGAGAGTTTACGGTCGAGGACCAACTCCATGTTGCCGGTGCCCTTGAACTCCTGGAAGATCAGCTCATCCATTCGGCTTCCGGTGTCCACAAGCGCGGTGGCCAAGATAGTGAGGGATCCCCCACCTTCGATCTTACGAGCGGAAGCGAACATCTTGCGGGGAATCTCGAGGGCGCGGGCGTCCACGCCGCCGGTCATCGTGCGGCCGGAGCCACCGTGGACTGAGTTATAGGCGCGGGCCACGCGGGTGAGGGAGTCGAGGAGGACGACGGCGTCTTTACCGCCCTCGACCATGCGCCGACAGCGCTCGATCATGAAGCGGCTGAGGCGGACGTGGGTTTCGAGGTCCATGTCGTTAGAGCTGGCGACTACTTCGGCCTTCACGCTGCGCTGGAAGTCGGTGACTTCCTCGGGGCGTTCGTCAATGAGCAGCACCATGACGTAAACGTCCGGGTGGTTGGTAGTGATGGCGTTGGCGATCTGCTTGAGGATGGTCGTCTTGCCCGTGCGGGGCGGCGCGACGATGATGCCGCGTGTGCCGCGGCCAATCGGCGTGACGAGGTCAATCACGCGGGTCTCGAAGACGTCGGAGGTGGTCTCGAGCCGGAACTTGTCGATAGGGTCAATGGACGTGAGATTCTCGAAGCGGGACTGCTTGGTGTAGTCGTTGAAGGGAAGGCCGCTGACGTTAATGACCTCGCGCAACTGAGGACTTGAGCCGCGATGGGGCGGCTGGAGCCTACCTTCTACGAGGCAACCTTCGCGGAGAAAATTCTTCTTGATGCAGTCGGGCGTGACGAAGACGTCCGTGGGTTTGGGCTGAAATTTATTCTCGATGGAGCGGAGGAAGCCGAATCCTTTCTCGGCGATTTCGAGATAGCCAGAGCCGATTTCCGGGGTCTTCTGCTGGGGCTGCTGCTGCTGCTGGTTATGCTGCTGATTGTGCTGTTGCTGTCCTGGTCTGCTCATATGGGCGTGTCTGGTGGCAATCGAATCCTGAAGCCGGGCAACGAAAAGTATGTGCCAATATCTTGAAGTCCGTTGAACCGGAGTGACCTTTGGTCTGCTTTCAGGAAAACTGCGCCCGGCGTGAATGCCGAAGTTTGGCGCTAGTTGGTTGCGACGGATCGAATTAATAAAGCAATGCGCCTTGGATGCAACTGTTTATTTCAAACTTGGCGTGGCTCCGAGCGGCGCATCAGCGCGTTTTGCAAGCAGGCGGTCGGTGCCGGACCACTCTCCCCTTCCCCGCTCCCGCAGGCCGATCGAACCACGCCTCCCTCCCCCCTCGGATGGAACGGGCCGGGGTGAGGGGGAAAGTCATAGGCGACTTGGGAACAACGAATTCACAAACCCCGTCGCCCTGCAAAAATCTGAAGTTCGCCCTACTGCGATGTCCGCACGAAAACCCGGATGTTCACACCCGCCGCCGGCAAGAGCATCTGCCCGGTCACCAACTCCCCGATGAGGCTGCTTTTCTCCGTGACGGCGTTCCACTCGCGCCAGCCGCGATCTGCTGTCAACTCCGCGAGGGCTGGCGTCCCCCGACGCACGAACACGACCTGTGCGCCCGACTGCGCGAACTCACCCGGCCCCGCCTGCGGGGCATCCCCCAGCCACCGCCCGCCCAGCAGAAATGCCGTGTAAAGCCCCGTTCGCCCACCTGGCAGCGGAGCGCTCCCCGCGAACGGCCCGGCGACACCTTCGGCCCGCAACTGCGCCGCCAGCGCGTGCGCCTCGCGGCTGGCTTGATTTGGAATCCCAACCAGAGCGGCTGCGAGCCAAGCCAAGGCGGCCAATCCGAAAGCAAGATTCACCACACCAAAACCCACCCGCCCCCGCGCCCACCCGCCCCATGCTCCAACCGCGAGCACCCACAGGAACGGCAGCGCCGGATAGAAATACCGGTTGTCCTCCGCCATCACGAAGAACGGCAGATACAACCCTCCCAACGCGACCACCGGCACGAGCGCCCAACACCATCTTTGCCGACGCAACCGCTGCCAGCTCCTCACCGCGCAACCGCCCGCTAGTAGCAACGCCAACCCGCCAATCCCAAGCAGGTCGAACGTCCCTAGCCAGCGACGCCAAGCCGGCAACTCCGCGCCATTCAGCCAGCCACGCCACGGGTTCAGCCAATCCCAACAAACGCCGAGGTTGCCACCGACCACCGCGAGTTGATGCCGGAAGTTCTCCCCGCTCGCGAGCGGCGACCAGTGCCGATACTTCATCCGCGACGGCTCCTCCCACTGCGTCACGCGGCCCGCCTCCGGCTGGTGCAGCGTCGTCATCGCCGGATGAGCAGCCGCCTGCTCGCCCGGCCCCGCCAGTGCATGCGCGATTGGCCCCGTCGTCGAAAAACTGAACTGCCCGTAGTGCAGCGACAGCACTGCGATCCACGGCCCGGTCACCAGCGCAGTGCCGAGCCAGACCAGCCCCAGCCGCACCGCCAGCTTCGCGCGCAACTCCCGCCGCCCGCTCATCGCAAACACCGCCAGCCCCGCCGTCGTCAACAGCGCCAACGGCAAAGCCACCGCCTTCGCCAGATACGCCAAGCCCCACCACCCGCCCGCCGTAGCCGCCGAGGCCAGGAGGCGGACTCGGAATTCGGAATTGCCCGCTCCCGCCTTCTCACCTCGGCGGCTACAACGCAGAAACAATTTCACCGTCGCGCTCACTGCCAGCGCCACCAGCCCCGCCATCAATAAATCCGGCGTGATGTGCCGCACCGACCAGAACACCGACCACGCAGCCGCAATGCACGCGCCCATCAGCAACGCCACGCGCGGCAGCCGGAACGCCCGAAAAACCGATACCGCCCCGGCAAGAAACACGACGCCCGACCCCGCCATCACAGCGCGCCCCGCGACCAGTGGGGCCGCGCCCGCCTTCAACAGCGGCACCATCAGCCAGCTCAACAGCGGCCCCCAATACCCGGTCACCGCCAGTTCCATCTGCCCGCCCGCGTAGTAGCCCGCGATGCGCAGGTAGGCGATGGCGTCTGGGTTGAGCTGTTGCAAATTCCGCGCCGCAGCGACCGCGAGCAGCACGGCCTGCACCGCGAACACCCACCGCAATTGACAGTTCACCTTCACCCTCTCCTGCCCTCCCGCAGCCCATCATTCACAGCGCGCGACACACCGCATCCCGATTCCCCATTCCCGATTTCCCATTCCCCATTTCTCCTCCCCACCCACATCAGCTTCCCCCAGCCGATGGCTTTCCGCTCCGTCGCGAACTTCGTTTCCAAGCAGCGCAGCACCGCCTCCGGTTGCCTCAGCCACTGGTCGTAAGTCACCCACTCCAGCTCCGTCATCGTCTCCAGCGCGTCCAATTTGGACCACGCCCGCCGCGCGAGACGGAAGCTCCCGACCCAATGCACGAACCGCAGAAACGGCGTCCGCCACGGCTCCACCACCATGAGCCGCCCGCCCGGCCGCAAGACCCGCTGGACCTCGCCCACTACCCGCTCCAAGTCCCCCGGCAACGCCGGCAAGTGATGCAGTCCACCCTGCACAATCACGATGTCCCGCGACGCGTCCGGGAACGGCAGCGCCCGGCAATCCGCCACCACGCACCGCGCCGGCCCGGAGTAATCCGCCAGCAGCACCGCCGAGAAATCCACCCCCTCCAGCCGCGTGAACCCGAGATGTTGCAGCGCCGCCAACCCGTTGCCTCGCCCGCAGAAAATCTCCACCACCTGCGCGTCCCTCGGCCACGCCAGCGCGCCCAGCTTGCGCAGCCGGCGCAGGAACTTCTGCAACTCCTCCTCACGCGTCTCGAAACGCAAATACGCCGCCTCCCACGCGCTGACCGTTGGGGTGGGTTCACTCATGGGCAAGGCGGGGATGGCCTCACGCAAAGGTCGCGAAGGACGCAAAGAGGGAGCCCCTTCCCCGGCTTTCCTTTGCGCCCTTCGCAGTCTTTGCGTGAGGCAGAGTTCATCTTCGATACCACCCCAGCACCGCGACGAAGAAGCTCGCGAGCACCGTTTGAAAACCCAGCGCCGTCAGCGTCACGCCGGGAATCACCCAACGCATCGTGTGCGCGTAATCCAACCGCCCGAACCCCGCCGCCTGCCATTGCGCCACCGCCGCCAGCAACAGCCCGACGCCCGTGAGCAGCGCCATACCTCCAAAGACCAAACCCCGTTCCAGCAACACCGCCTCCCGCAGCCAGCCGAGCAACTTTGTCTCCGCCAAGAAACCTTCCCGTGCCGCCAGCGTCCGCGCCAGCCAACCGAACAGCACTGCTTGGTGCCCGACCATCAGCGCCAGACTCGCGAAGAGAAGTGTGTGCGCGTCGAACGTCGCGCCGAAGAGCGTCAACCCCGGCATCGCCACGCCGAAGCCCAGCGCACCCAACGCCAGCAACAGCAGGCCCGGATAAACGAACAGCCAGCGTGGACTGCAAATCAGAAAGAACCGCAGCGTCCGCCACCCATCGCGGAACGTCCGCAAGTGCGGCGGGTGCGCCGTGCGCCCGTCGCGGTGCAGCGTGACGGGCACTTCCTCGATGCGCGCCCTGCGCAGACTCGCCTTGATGAGCATCTCCGTGGCGAACTCCATCCCTTCGCAGCGCAGGTCGAGCTGCGGAATCAAATCGCGCCGAAAGCCCCGCAACCCGCAGTAGATGTCGTTCACCGGCACGCCGAACATCCGCCGCGCGAGGGCCGAGAACAGCGGGTTACCCAGCCAGCGGTGCGACACCGGCATCGCCTCGGCCTCAATCTTCCCGCCGCCCGCCGGCAAGCGGCAGCCCTGCACGAGGTCCGCCCCCGCACGCAGCTTCTCGACGAACGCGCCGAGCGCCGCAAAGTCGTAGCTATCATCCGCATCACCCATCACGACGAAGCGTCCGCGCGCCGCCGCGATGCCGCCCCGCAGCGCGTTCCCGTAACCGCGCGCCACCACCGACACCACGCGCGCACCGAGCGTTTCCGCCAAGCCCTGCGAGCCGTCCGTGCTGCCGTTGTCCGCCACGATCACTTCACCGGAAACGGAATGCTCCCGCAGGAACCGCCACGCCTTCTCGATGCATTTGGGCAACGTCTCCGCCTCGTTCAAACAGGGCATCACGATGGACAGCTCCAAAGCGGAGCTGTCTGTCGGGCCGGACACTGGAAGACTGGGCACGGACGGTTTTTAGCACGGGCGGCGCGGCGACGACAGCCGATACTGGCTCGCAAGTGGTGATTGGGCTCATTCGCGCAAGGGTGTGAAGCTCGTAGCCCAACGGACTTCGCGCACTTGCTGCGGGCGCCCCCCGCGCTCCGGCTCGTGGTGACTGTGAGAAATCACATGCCAACGCATCCACCCAGCCAATCCAGCCAATCCAGCCTTGACCCCACTTTTCGTGCTGACTAGCTTCACGCCAATGTTTGGCACTGTCGGACAAATCCTAGTTGAGCTAGTCGTCGTAGTAGGCGACGCCGCTGGGCCTTGTCGGGCATAAACAAGCTTCCGACAATCACCCACGGCTGGCCGCAGTCGTGGGTTTTTTGTTCGCCACGCGCCGCCAGCCAAACCCAAAAGTAACAGCCATGAGCAAAGCAACCACAGAACACGCCGAGTCCAAGTCCGCCACCGAGAAGGCCGAAGTCGGCCCCCGCATGAAGGGCAGCGACATCCTCATCAAGTGCCTCGAACGCGAAGGCGTTGAAGTCATCTTCGCCTACCCCGGCGGCGCGAGCATGGAGTTCCACCAGGCCCTCACCCGCTCGACCATCCGCACCATCCTCCCGCGCCACGAGCAAGGCGGCGTCTTCATGGCCGAGGGTTACGCCCGCGCCACCGGTCGCGCCGGCGTCTGCATGGCCACCTCCGGCCCCGGTGCCACCAACCTCATCTCCGGCATCGCGGACGCCTACATGGATTCCATCCCGCTCATCGCCATCACCGGCCAGGTGCCGCAGGCGATGATTGGCAAAGGCGCGTTTCAGGAGACCGACTTCTTCGGCATGACGCTCCCCATCGTCAAGCACTCCTACCTCGTCACCGACATCAACGACATCCCGCGCATCATCAAGGAGGCGTTCTACATCGCCACCTCGGGCCGCCCCGGTCCCGTCATCGTGGACGTGCCCAAGAACATCCAGCAGGCCGAGACCCAGCCCGTCTATCCCAAGGAAATCAACCTCCGCGGCTACAACCCCGACCAACGCGCCAGCGACCTCGCCCTCAACGAAATCATCGGCCTCCTCGAAAAATCCGACCGCCCCGTCATCTACGCCGGCGGCGGCGTCATCACCGGCAACGCCTCCGCTGAACTGCGCGAATTCGCCGAGCTGACCCAAATCCCCGTCACCACCACCATCATGGGCTGCGGCGCGTTCCCCGAGACGCACGACCTCTCCCTCCGCTGGCTCGGCATGCACGGTGCCGCCGCCGCGAACTGGGCCGTCAGCGGCGAGTTCAAGAAGCGCGCCGCCTTCACCGACCCCATGGTCCCCGTCGCCCCCGGCGCGGACCTCCTGCTCGCCTTCGGAGTCCGCTTCGACGACCGCGTGACCGGCAAGATCGAGGAGTTCTGCAAGCGCGGCACCATCGTCCACGTGGACATTGACCCCTCGGAGATTAACAAGAATAAGCCCGTCAATCTCCCGATCGTCAGCGACATCAAGTTCGCCCTCACCAAGCTCAACGAGATGCTTCGCAAACGCGCCCTCACCCGCAACCACGCCCCGTGGGTCGCCCAGTGCGCTGAGTGGAAAGCCCGCGCCCCCTTCCGCTACACCAAGAACGAAGAGGTCGCCCTGTCCCAACACATGCAGGACCACATGGTCGGCCAGGAAAAGGAAGTCATCCTCCCGCAATACGCCATCGAGCTCCTCTACGAACTCACCGGCGGCGACGCCATCATCACCACCGGCGTGGGCCAGCACCAGATGTGGGCTGGCCAGTGGTTCAAATACACCTGGCCCCGCCAGTTCCTCACCAGCGCCGGCCTCGGCGCAATGGGCTACGGCTACCCCGCCGCCCTCGGTGCCAAAGTCGCCTGCCCGCACAAGCAGGTCATCGACATTGATGGCGACGGCTCCTTCCTCATGAACATCCAGGAGCTGGCCACCGCACACATCGAGAAGATTGCCGCCAAGGCCATGATTCTGAACAACCAGCACCTCGGCATGGTGGTGCAATGGGAAGACCGCTTCTACGCCGGCAACCGCGGCCACACCTACCTCGGCGACCCCGACAATGTGAAGGCCATCTACCCCGACTACGTGGCGATGGCCAAAGGCTTCAGCGTCCCGTGCGAACGCGTGATGTTTAAGAAAGACCTCCGCGCCGCCATGCAACGGATGCTCGACTCCAAGGAACCCTACCTCCTCGACATCATCACCCCCTACACCGAGCACGTCCTGCCCTTCATCCCCGCCGGTCGGACGGTGGCCGACATGGTCATCCCGTAAGTCGGAATCTCAACCGAGGCGAAAGGGACGGCAGCGATGCCGTCCCTATTGATTTTGCGGTGGAGAGTTGTCTGCGCCCCCAATGCCCACGGGCTCAAACCGCCGTCTGGTAAAGATACTTTTGGAACCCGGCGAAGTCCGTTTTGATTGCCTCCGGCTTGCCGCCGAGATCGGCTACGGCATCGGTGATCGAGTCGTGATACTTCAACCGTAGCAGTGGATTCAGTTTCTCCTGACCGAGTTCCTCCACGCCGACACTGACGTAATGGGAGAGGACAAAGTTGAGGAATGCCTGCTGCTTGGCGTTGAAATTGGAATTGATATACACCCGTGCATGGTCCGCGCGCTCGGCCCGCGTGACCGTCGGCGTGTTGTAGGCGACGTAGGCCAGCACGTCGAACAAGTCGCTCTTCTCGGCCTCAATGAGCTGCTGCATCGCCACCAACTTCTCGTGGCCGAAATCCTTGTCAGCCAGACCTTGGAGCAGTTTTGCCCGCGTGTCGGGGGCGCTCCAGAGGGCGCGGAGTTCGGCTTCGCTCTGGAAGAAGTCGGATATTCGGGGATTTTCGTGGCTAAGTTCGAGGCAGGGATGGAAGAGCCTTTAAGGGAATGCGTGTGAGTTGGGTTTGATTGCATGCCGAGACGCTCTGGGTTGGTGGCGGGTTCACCGCTGCGCGTCGGTCGTGGCTTCGCTCCG
>CALQJI020000068.1 GCA_943330855.2 Klebsiella pneumoniae | reverse complement strand
TGGGGGCTCGCAGCTCGCCCTCCTGCTCGTTCTACCTCGCGGCGAACTTCTCGGACTTGACCTCGAAGGCCAGAAACCGTTCCCTTCGCGCCGGAAGGTGTCTCACTTTTCGAGCGCCACCCGCCGCACTTTTCAACCGGCGTTTACACATGCGGCTCCCGGAGGATGAAAATTGATTTCAGGGCGTCCCACGTGCAACCCGCCAATGGATACGCTGTCCCTTTACCCGCCGAGCTGCCAGACATGGACGAACCCCGCCATGTCCGCCGCCGCGAGGCGCGTGCCGTCGGGCGAGAAGGAGAGCGCGTGGAGCCAGTCTTTGAACTGTCCGCCGCGTGGCTTGCCGAGTTCCTTCACCAGCTTGCCGTCCGCGAGATTCCAGAGGCGCACGACGGTGTCGCGGCCCGAGGATGCGAGGTGTTTGCCGTAGGGATGGAAGCAGAGGTCGGTGATGCCGTATTGGTGGCCGGGCGTGAACTCGCGCTCCTTCTTGCCCGTGGCGGGGTTCACGAGAAAGACCTTGCCGTTGTTGCCATCGGCCTCGCCGCCGCGTCCGAGGGCGAGCGTTTTGCCGTCGGCGGAATAGGCGGCGGCGGCGATTTGCATGTCCTTGAACTCCTTGCCCAGGTCGTGCTGCACGGTGCCGCTCGTGGCGTCCCAGAGCTTCACGCCGACGTGGCGGCCGGAGTCGAACACGAGCGGGTAGCGCTCGGAGACACACGCCTGCTTGAGGTCGGGCGACAGCGCGACGGCGTAAGCCCAGCCCTTCACCTGCCAGCGGTTCAGCTCCGTGCCGGCGGTGCGGTTGAGGAGCACGACCTGCCCGGCGTCGTCGCCGGCGATGAGCGTGGTCTGGTCGTGGCTCATGCCTAGGCCGACAATCCACTCGCCGCCTTGAATCGTCTTCGCCGCCGACTGAGTGCGGACCTCGACTTCCATCGGTGGCGGCGCTTTGCGACCGGAGCTTTTGTTACGCGCGGCGTCCTCGATGGTGCCGGCGTTGAGCACGAGCTTGGCGGCAGCCCCGGGCGCGGCCTGCAAATCCCAGTAGCGCACCGTGTGGTCGTGGCTCGCGGAGAGGAGCCAGCGGTTCTCGGCGCAGAGCAGGCGGTTGATGACGTTCGAGTGGCCGACGAATTGGCGCGTCGGCGGCGGTGCGATGTGCAGCGGGCGCTCGCCTTTCTCGCCGCTGCCGGACTTGGCTTTCTCCGTCGGTTCGGGCGCAGGCTCGGGTTTGTCGGGCAATTCCCAGAGGAGAATTTCGCCGCGGTTGTTGCCGGCGGCGACGTGCTTCGGCCCAACGAAGCTCACGGCCGAAACCCAGTCGGCGTCCCACGGCAGTGACCAGAGGAGCGCGGCCTTGTCGAAGCTCGCGGCGGCGGGCGCGGTGTCCTTCGGTTTGCCTTCGGCGCTCATGACAGCAGCTCCTTGATGGGCTTGGAGCCTTCCGGCGTGGCCCAGATGGGGCGCGTGCCGGCGAAGTGCTTTGCACGCGGGTTCACGCCCAGCGCGGTGTAAATGGTCGCGAAGAGGTCGCCCTCGCTCACGGGATTCTCCACGACCTCGCGGCCGTCGGCGTCGGTGGAGCCGTAAACCACGCCGCCCTTCACGCCGCCGCCGGCCAGCACGATGGTCCAGCCGCGAATGAAATGGTCGCGCCCGGCGCGGTTGTTGATGGTGGGGGTGCGGCCCACCTCGCCCATCCACACGACGAGCGTGTCCTGCAACTGGCCGGTGCGTTCGAGGTCAATCAGCAGCCCGGCCCACGCGGGGTCGAGCACCTGCATGTTCGCCTTGTGGCAGACGAAATTGTCCGCGTGGCTGTCGTAATTGTCCTGTCCGACCTCGACGAACGGCACGCCTGCATCGACGAGCTTGCGTGCGAGAAAAACGCTGCGGCCAAAGTCCGTCGCGCCGTAGAGCGACTCGTGCTTGGGCCAGTCCTTGGTGGTGTCGAAGAGTTCCTTCGCCCGCAGCAGTCGCCACGCGCGCTCCTTCGCGACGCGGTGGCTTTCGTAGGCCTCGGCACCGTTCTCCTTCTTGTGCTCGGCCTCCATGAAGCGCAGCAGGTCGTTGCGTCGCGCCTCATTTGCCGCTGGCAGATACGGGCTTGTGAAGTAAGGCAGCTTGCCGCCGCGGTCGATGCTGAAGGGTTCGTAGCTCGGGCCGAGGTAACCCGAGCCAGCGTTGCCCGTAGGACCCATGCGGACGAAGCTCGGCAGGTCGGCATCGGCCTGGCCGAGATACTTGGCGACCATCGCGCCCAGCTCCGCGTGCGGGACGCGCTCGGATTGCTTGTAGCACGTGTGCATGTGGTAGATGCCGTCGGGATGGTCCGGCGACTGCGTCCTCATGCTGCGGATGATGCCGAGCTTGTCCACGAGCTGCGCCATCTTCGGGAGATACTCGCAGATGTGGTAGCCGGGGAGCTTGGTCTTGATTTCGCGGAACGGCCCGGCGGTGGAGCGGCCGGGCTTCATGTCGAACGTGTCAATCTGACTCGCGCCGCCGTTCATCCAAAGCAGGATGCAGCGCTTGCCGCGCTTGGCCGCCTCGGCGGCGACAGCCTGCGTGTTGAAGAGGCCACCCCAGTTCGCGACGGTCGCGCCAGCGGTGGTGGCGAGCGCGCCCTTGAGCAGCGCGCGGCGGGAGAGATGCTCGTGCGGGCGGCAGTGGCCGGGGGTGGGTGGAGGTATCATGCGGTCAATGATTGAAGCGGAATTCGCTCAGGTTCGCCAGCACCCAAAGCGCCTCTTCCACCAAGGCTTCAGTCTTCGGGTCGTTCTGCAGGTAGGCCACGAACTTCTCGCGCTCGGCTGTGCTGGGCAGCCGCGTGAGCACTGAGAGGAACATCCTGTCCACGCGCGCTTCCCAAGGCTCGGTCGAGAGAAGGATGGAGTCGGCGAAGTTGCCCTTCTTGCGCCGGAGGAACGCGCGAACGTTGTCGCTGTTGTTCAGAAACAAGTGCTCGCTCAGTCGCCCCTGAAACTCGCCCTGTCCGTTCGTCGGCTCGCCGAAGTAACGGGTGAAGTAGTCGCCCGTGACGCCGTCGCTCTTCATCGCCGCGTCGCCGCCGGCGGTCTTGAGCGCCGTGACGATTTCCTCCGCCGATAGCGGCCGGAGCCGCGCGCGCTCGTAGAACTTCGGCAGCGCCTCCTTCGCCGCGCCCGTGCTGGCGAGCTGATAGGTCTCGCTGCGGACCAGCTCGCCGATGAGCCACTTGTGGTCGAACTGGTGCGCGACGAACTGCTGTGTGAGCGCGTCGAGCAGCGCGGGCAGCGCGGGCTTGTTGTCCGCCTCGAAGTCGTCCACGGGATGCACGATGCCGCGCCCCATGAACTGGCCCCAGACGCGGTTCACCGCCGCGCGGGCGAAGAAGGGATTCGCCGGAGCCGTGGCCCACTCGGCGAGCTTTTCCTTGCGCGAGAACTCCGGCTTGGGCATCGACTTCGTGCCGGACTTGAACTCCGGTTCCTTGAACCCTACTGGCACGGACGGCTCGGCGAGCGCCCCACCACGCAGGAAGGCGGGCTTCACCGGCTCGCCTTTCTTGCCGGGCTTGGCGTCCTTCATGTTGCCCGCGAAGAGCACGTCGCCGCTGCCCTTCTCGCCAATCTTGAACTTCTTCGCCTGCTTCTCGCCGCTGCCCGAGGAGCCTTGGTCTAGCACGACGAGCCGCACGAAGAAGCCCGCCATGCCGTAGAAATCCCGCTGCTTCAGGTCGGTGTAGGGATGGTCGTGACAGCGCGCGCATTGGAGCTGCGTGCCCAGAAAAATCCGGCTGAAGGCCTCGGTCAAGTCCTCGGGCTTGTTGCTGTAAGCCGCGTAGAACAGCTCCGAACCCTCCTCCTCCGCGAGCAAGAGCGCGCGCACCCAGCGGTCGAGCGGCTCGTTCTTCGCGAACTTCCCGTTCAGCCACTCGCGGAACGCCGTGCGGTTGCGCGTCGTGTCCGGGTTCGGCGGCTGGCGGCCGAAGAGCGTGAGGTCCCACAGGCTCGCTTGGTGTGTGGCGAAGCGCGGGTCGTCGAGCAGCCGCGCGATGAGCTTGTCGCGCTTGAGCGAGTCCGGGTCGTCGAGGAATGCCCGCGCCTCGTCGTGCGTGGGGATGGTGCCGAGCAGGTCGAGCTGCACGCGGCGCAAGAAGATGGCGTCGTCCGCCTTCGCCGCTGGCTTTAGTTTCCCCTGCTTCCAAGCGGCTTGGACTTGCGCGTCGATCACCTGCCGCAGCGGCAGTTCCGCCGCCTGCGCCGTAGCTCTCACGCCTACGACCACCGCTAGCGTAAACCCCACCAGACCAGCAAAGCGCGGGTTGCGTGAGAAGCGTCGTTCGGGCATCGGAGTCTCAGACGCGGGCACTCCTGCGCGGATTCGGAGGGCAATCTGAAGAATTGATGTCACGAGCCGTGGCGTGGTTCGAAGGGCGATTAACCCGTTCAGGTCTGGCAGGTCACTGACTCAAATCGCGCGGCAATCAGAACGCAAGCGGTCGGTCGTCCTGACCTCCGGCAGCCCTTGAGCTGCGCGTAGGCACCCAAAGTCTTACCGGCTCGAATCCCACCAGTAGCGTTGCATTTCAAGGAATGTGAAGGAGGCGGACCAGCCGAGCAGGACTCAGCCGTTGAGCGCTTCGGTGGCCGCGATGAAACGGGTCGGGCCGACCGGCACGAAGTCGCCGTAGCCGACGGTCGTGTAGGTGACCAGGGAGAATTAAACGTAATTCAGCCAGCCCAAGGCACCCGTTACGCCGGTCGCGGCCAGATGAGCCAGCGCGCCGTGGCCGGCCCCACCTGCGCACGCGCGCGTGACGCGGTATCGGGCCGACGATCCGGTCTTCGGCGTAGAACGACAATTACACTTCGGCCAGGGGACACCCCGAGAGCCCTGATCAGCGCAGGCGCGAAGCCGGATCGTGAGCCTGACAACGAACGACAGCCGGCGTGTTGCGACCGGGCACGTAAAAAGGAGCCGCCCCTCGCGGAACGGCTCGATTCGCGGTGCTTACGCCATGCGGCGATCCAACCGACACGCCATCTGCTCCCGCAGGGCGAACAGGTTTTCGCGCCAGCGCGGCGTGCGCTGAATCAATCGAAGCACATCTGCGCCCATGAACGTCCGCACGAGCTCCGTGAGCTGGTTGCGCCAGCCGTGGACGGTGGTGCGACACACGCCGTGGCGAGTGGCCACCTCCTGCAAGCGGACCTCGTCGGCCATGGAGTGCAGAACTGCCAGCGTCCGTTCATCCAAGGTGGCGAGCAGCGCCCGCCAGTCGAGGTTACGGGCGGCCGTTTCGGACGGGTCTTCCGCGTCACTGGCGAGCACGTCGCCGAGCGTGAGCGGGTCCTCCGGTGAGGCATCGTCAGACGCCACCGGGGCTTCCATGGAACTGACACGGCTGTTTCCAACAATTTGCGTGCGCGTGCCCATGGCGTCGCTGGCACTCGCACTGTGACTGCGCCGGCCAGAGCGGATGTGCAGCATCGTGTAGTAGGCGATGTTGCCGGGCGTCACTTGCTTGCCTTTGGCTCGGGCACTGGCGAGCAGGCGGGCGGCCATCAGGGTCGCGTCCTGCAACACCTCCTCGGCATCCTCGGCCCCGACGAAAGAAACCTGGTGTGGGATGGTGTTGCGGAGGCGGGGGACAATTTCATCGATGAGGACAGTATCGGCGTGGGAACTCATTGTGGATCTCCTGGGGTGACCAACGTGAACCCGTAGCGAAGCCGCTCCCGCCAGCGGCAGGAGATCACGGCCGGGACGGGGAAGGGACAGCGAGGCTTACCTTCAAAGGTTTATAGCGCTGGGGGAGGGGGCTGTTGCGTGGGCAGGGGATTCCGAAGCTTCTCGTTGGTCACCAGTTGGTGATCGAACCAGAGACGAAGCCGCACTGGTTCGTGATCTCGGGCAACCATCACGGAGCCAAAATATTTGCGTCAGGATTCGTCGCTGAGGCGCGTTTGTGCGATTTGGAGCACTTCGGGAGGTGAACCTTCCAACAATCGCACACTCAAAACCCGTAGAGGAACCGTAGAGGAAACCTTGTCCGTTTCAGCCACCGTGAGGAAACCCCTGATTTTATTGGTGCACCCGCCAGGAGTTGAACCTGGAACCTTCTGATCCGTAGTCAGACGCTCTAGCCAATTGAGCTACGGGTGCTACCGAGGGCGCGAAATGTAGAAACGAGGTGCGATGGGTGCAAGCGATTATTTACCGGTTCTTTCAAAAACTCATCGCTCGTCCGCTCCATTGGAGGAAGCCGAGATGGGGCCACTCAGCCACGTGCCGGTGTGCGATGGCTGGCTTCGGGCTCACTCCGTTGGCTTTGTCGACGCGGCGGCTTCTGCGGCGAGGGCTGCGAGCGTCACGTTCCTGGCAGCCGCCTTCTGCACTTCCTGAAAGTGCTCATAGTGGCCGCGCACCTGTTCGCGCATCGTGTCGTCCCGGGTGGACACGCTGCCGTTCTGGTTCGAGCGCAGCGCGTGGAGGACATCGTGACAAGTGATCTTCTCCAGCGGCCGGGCGGGCAGGTAGGCGGCTTCGCTCTGCGGGTTTTCGGCCAGCAACCGCGCGCTGACGAGGACTTGCAGGAGCTTGCCCGCAAGGCCGGTGGGCACGCCGAGCAACTCGGACAGCGCCGCGCCGGTCACGGGCTTCTCACCCAGTAGGAACCGGCGGGCAATCTCCACCATGATCCGCAGCCCGATGAATTCGCGGCTGTGCTGATCGAGGCTCTCCACCTGTCGCTCCTGGAAGTAGGCGCGGCGATTCTGGAAGCTGTAGGCCACCTGTGCGCCGAAGAGCAGGATGATCCACGAGAAGTAGAGGCCGATCATCACCACCGGCACCATGCCCAAGCTGCCGTAAACTTTGTTGTTCGCCACCACGCGTGACACGTAGAGCACGCTCAACAAATTGTTCAACTGCCACAGGCAACCGCCGACCACCCCGCCCACGAGCGCGGCCTTCCAATGCACTTTTGTCGCCGGCAGCGACGCGTAAAATCCCGCGAACCCTAAACTCAACAACGCGAACGGAAGGAATTTGAACAGGAACTCGGCGGCTCGCCCGATCCCCAACGGCATCGAGGCCAGCGTCGCTTTCACGCTTTGCAACTCCGTGCTCGTGGTCAGGCCGATGACGAGAATCATCAGCACCGGCCCCAGCGTCAGCGCCGCCCAATATTGCGTCACCCGCGCGGACCAGCTCCGCCCGCGCTGCACCCCCCAAATGTCGTTAAACGTATCCTCGATGCGTGAGAGCATCATGATCGCGATGAACACCAGCATCAGTGCCGCGCTCGCCGAGACCGCGCTGGCTTGCTGGTTTTGCACAAAGGTTTGGATCGTCTCCACGAGTTCGTGCGTGCCCTGTCGTCTCGGGATTTCTGCCGGGAAAATCTCTTCCAACAGGCGGCGGTTGAGCTGGGCCAACTCCGTCCCGTCCGGCACTGCTGCCAGCAGACGGCGGGTCTCGGCCCCGAGCGACACCCCCGTGAAGCGCCGCGCCTCATGGAACGAGGGGCCCGCGATGATGGCGTTCAACTCCGTGAGCAAGCTCGTCTGAAGCGCAACGGAATCCACCACCGCCCCGGATGCCTGCCCCAACGCCTGGCGCGTTTCCGTCGAGAGCCGCCCGCTCAGGTAGGCCGTCACCGCGTTCGTCGGTTTGTTCAGCTTTGCTGCCAGCGAGGCCAAGTCCTTGATTTCGCCCCCCGCGAGCGTTGTGGAGACAATGCTCTCCGTCGGTCCCGAGGGAGCGACCGCTTCCACAATGTGGTGGATGAAGACCTCGATTTGCTTCTGCCCCTCCTCCCCGCGCAGGAAGCCGAACGCCATGCTCAACACCAGCGCCAGCATCGGCACCAGCGCCAGCAGGCTGGAATACGCCAGCGCCGCCGCCCGCACCGGCACGCGGTTGCGGACAAAACTCTTCACCGTCAGCCCCCAGAACCGGATGAACGCCTCCAGGGCGGACAGATGTTCCTCGTCCGCACCCGCGTCGTCCTGCCCGTTCCAAGCACGATGAACCTTCGTGATGAGCCGCCCGAACCGTGAGAAATCATCGTCTGCCATGCGGCGAACCTGCCCACCCGCGCACGAGGCGACGAGCAAAAATCCGCCTTGGCAGCAGGCGAGAACGCCCTCGCGCTCGACACCCTGTTCGCGCCCCAATAGCATCCGCGCAAAATCTCACCGCTTATGTGGAACGCCCTGCGCCAAATCAGCCTCACCAAGTGGATTCTCATTTCCATGGTCCTCGGCATCCTCATCGGCTGGGCCTTCCCCGAGTCCGACTACCCCATGGTCGCGCGGAACCTCAAGGTCATCTCCAACCTCTTTCTCAACCTCATCAAGTGCATCATCGTCCCCATCCTCGTCGGCACGCTCATCGTCGGCATCGCGGGGCACAGCGATGACCTCAAGGCCGTCGGACGCCTCGCGTTCAAGTCCTTCATCTACTTCGAGGTCGTCACCACGCTCGCGCTCTTCATCGGGCTGGCGGCGGTGAACTTGACCAAGCCCGGCGTCGGCGTCGTGCTGCCGCCCTCGGCGGACAAGGGCAAGGAATTCGCCGCCAAGACCCAGTCCACGCAGGAGATGATCGAGCACATCGCGCCCAAGAGCTTCTTCGAGAGCGCGGCCAAGAACGATGTCCTGCAAGTCGTCGTGTTCACCATCCTCTTCGCCCTCGCGCTCGCGCAGGTGAAGGGCAAGCCCAAGGAGACGATGCTCAACTTCTTCGAGGGCCTGAGCGAAGTCATGTTCAAGTTCACCGGCCTGGTGATGATGTGCGCGCCCTTCGGCATCGGTGCGGCAATGGCGGTGACGGTCGGCCACAGCGGGCTGGGCGTGCTGAAGAACCTCGGGATGCTCGTGCTCACCCTCTACGGCGCGCTGGTCGTGTTCTGCCTCGTGGTGCTGGTGCCCGTCGCGCTCTGGGCGCGCATCCCGTTGCGCAAGTTTCTGCGCGCCGTGAAGGAACCGGCGCTCATCGCCTTCTCCACCACCTCCTCCGACGCCGCGCTGCCCGACGCCCTCAAGCGCATGACCGAGTTCGGCGTGCCCAAGCGCATCGTCTCCTTCGTGCTGCCCACGGGCTACTCCTTCAACCTCGACGGCAGCACGCTCTACCTCGCCATCGCGTCCGTCTTCGTCGCGCAGGCGGCGGGGGTGGACATGACCCTCGGCCAGCAGCTCATGATGATGCTCACGCTCATGCTCACCACCAAGGGCATCGCCGCCGTCCCGCGCGCGTCGCTGGTCATCCTGTCCGGCACGCTCGTCAGCTTCGGCCTGCCGCTGGAAGGCGTCGCCATCATCCTGGGCGTGGACGAACTGATGGACATGGCGCGCACCACGGTGAACCTCGTCGGCAACTGCCTCGCCTCCGCCGTCATGGCCCGCTGGGAAGGGGAGTTGCAGACGGAAGACCAGCCGGTGACGCCCATCGCCTGACCGCGATTCCAGCGATGGCTTTAACGCAGGGGCGCAAAGACGCAAAGACGCAGAGTCTTGAGAAAGAAAGCCGAGAGGGGGAGAGAGAATAGCAAATAGCCACGCCTCTATCCGCTATCTTCTTCCCGCTTTCCTCTGCCTTGCGCCTTTGCGTTTCATTTCCACTGCCTGAGCTTGCCGGGCCTTTCGCCACCCGGCACGCTGCGCCGTCCGTTTTGAGCAACCCTCCATTACCATGACCAAAGTCATCATCACCGGCGCCAAGGGCCGCATGGGCCAGACACTGATCGCCTGCGCCGCGCACATGCCCGGCATTCAAGTCGTCGGCCAGATTGACCTCGGCGAGCATCTCGGCCCGCTGTTGGACAAGGCCGATGCCGTTATTGATTTCAGTTTCCACGAGGCCACGCTGCCCTTTGCGCATCTCTGCGTGCAGCACGGCAAGGCGCTCATCGTGGGCACCACCGGCCACGCGGAGGCGGAGAAGGCCGAGCTGCGCGCCTGTGCCACGAAGATTCCCATGGTCTGGGCCTCGAACTATTCTACCGGCGTCAACACGCTCTTCTGGCTCACGCGCAAGGCGGCGGAAATCCTCGGCCCCGGCTTCGACCTCGAAGTGGTCGAGATGCACCACCGGCTCAAGAAGGACGCGCCCAGTGGCACGGCCACGACGTTGCTCGAAATCCTCGGCGACGTGCGGAAGGTCCAACTCGCGGACGCCCTGCGCCACGGGCGCAAGGGCATCGTCGGGGAGCGGACCCACAGCGAAATCGGCATCCACGCGCTGCGCGGCGGCGATGTGGTGGGCGACCACACGGTCATGTTCGCCGCGAACGGCGAGCGGGTGGAGCTCACGCACAAGGCCAGCAGCCGCGAGACTTTCGCCAATGGTGCGCTGCGGGCGGCGCAATGGGTCGTGCAGCAGAAGCCGGGGCTGTATGACATGCAGGATGTGCTGGGGCTCAAGTAGTCGCAGGCTTCAGCTTTGCGCGTGAACCGGGCTGGGGGATTCGCAACCTAAAGGTTGCGACTACGAGACGTGAGTGAGTGAACGGTTGCGACTACGACATATGAGGCATCAGGTTTTCATCGCGCTCGGGGGGAATCTCGGCGACGCACTGGCCAGTGTTCGCGAGGCGATGGAGCGGCTCGGTGAGTTCGCCGTCACGCCGCTGCTCCGTTCCTCCCTCTGGCGCAGCACACCGGTGGATTGCCCTGCTGGCTCGCCGGACTTCATCAATGCGGTCGTCGCGTTCACGCCTTTGCCGCACTTCACGCCGGAGACTTTGCTCGCGGAGTTGCAGGCGCTGGAGCGGGAGTTTGGCCGTCGGCCCAAGCTGGTCTTGAACGAGGCGCGTCCGCTGGACTTGGACCTCATCGCGTGGGGCGAGGAAGTGCGGGACACGCCGACGCTCACGCTGCCGCATCCGCGCGCGCACTTCCGACGGTTCGTGTTGCTGCCCTTGAGCGAGCTGGCTCCGGAGCTGGTGTTACCGGGCCAGACGCGGACGGTGGTGGAGTTGCTGGCGGGCTTGCGGACGGACGAGGTGCTGCTGCGCGTCACGTAAGTGGAGGCGACGACCAGGCAACCCTTGCCACTTGTCACCCGCCACCTGTCACCCCAAAGTCCCCGCCAATGAGTAACCATTCGGATGTTCCGCTGGACAAACTCTGGCGCGAATATGGCGAGGTCTTCGAGGGATTCGACGACCTCATGCTGGCGCGTTGGATGGCGCAGACGCTCGGCCAGTTGCAGGGGCGCGTCTGGCGCAGTTCGCACCCGCTCGTCGGCGCGTATCGCCTCGCCGCGCAGGTCGCAAACGACCGGCAGATTTGGCACAAACGCCTCGCCACCGCTCCGCGTGATTACACCGAGGCCTCGTGCTGCCGCGCGCCGCTGCTCCCGCTGCTCACGCGTGATGTGCCGGAGCAGGGGCTCCTTTGCCAGCACTGCAACGCCACCGCAATCCCCTTCGACGACATCCCGGTGGACCTGCAAAAAATGCTGCGCAACTGGGCGGAGAAATACGCGACCTTCCACCAGGTCGCGCATTGGGATGACCGCCAACAGAAGCGCTCCGCCAACTACGAGCGTGCGCTTGAGGACGCAGCCTTTGAGGCCGAGAAGCTCCTCGCCGCTGCCGGGAACAAGATCGGTCCCGCGCTGCTGGAGTTTTACCCTGCCGTGCTGTGGGAGGACCAAGACGAGTGCCTCGATGTTCGGCCCGAGGACATTCCGTTGTGAGATGAAATTCCTCCTCAAATGGGCGTTTCGCCTATTCCTGTTGCTGCTCGTGCTGCTGGCGATTCTCGCCCTGAGTTTCGATTTCATCGTCACCAACATCGCCGCGAGCAAGCTCCGCGAGCAGACCGGGCTGGAAGTGCGTTTGGAGAAACTGGAACTGCGCCCGTGGAGCGGCCGCGCGCACCTCGAGAAGCTTGTCCTCTACAACCCCGCTGAGTTTGGCAGCGGCCCGCTACTGAACCTCGCCGAGCTGCACATCGAATACGACCCCGCGCTCGCCAAGCAACGGAAGCTGCATCTCAAGGCCCTGCGCTTCAACCTCGCGGAGTTGCACATCGTGGTGGACAAGAACGGCCAGTCGAACCTCGACGGCGTGCGCAAGGTTGTGGAGGAAATCCGCCGCGGTAATCGGGCGTCGCGGACCAACGCGCCGATGGAATTTGTCGGCCTCGACATGCTCAACCTCACGCTCGGCAAGGGCACCTGGACCGACCTGCGAAATTCCGGCACGCCGCGCGAGTTCGACCTGCGCATCCGCAACGAGGTCGTGCAGGACATGAAAGACTCGAAGGAAGTGGTCGCGAAGCTCACGCCCCTCTTCGTGCGAGCAGGACTGGCGTTCTTCGGCGTGGGGCAGCCCGCTCCCGCCGCTCCCGCAACGAACGCGCCCCCTGCGCTCAAACCCAACGAAGCGTCGGTGCCAAAGAAGTAAGCCGGACGCAAGCCACCCGCCCGTAGTCATGCGCACGCCCAAGCTATCCGTTGCCGGCAACGAGCCCCAGCGGGTTTGGTTGTGGGCCACCTTGCTGGCAGCGGTGACGCTGGCCCTCTTCGCGCCAGTGCGGAACTTCGGCTTCGTGAACTTCGATGACGATGTCTTCGTGTTCGCGAACGACATGGTGCGCCGGGGTTTCACTTGGGAAGGCGTGAAGTGGGCGTTCCTTTCCGCAGACATTGATTACTGGCGACCGCTGAGTTGGCTGTCGCACATGATGGATGTGGAACTCTTCGGTCTGGGCGCGGGTGGACACCACTTCACCAGCGTTCTCATCCACGCAGCCAATGCCGTCCTCCTGTTCCTCGCGCTGCGCCGGCTGACTCGCCTCATTTTCCCGAGTCTGCTCGTCGCCGCGCTCTTCGCGTGGCACCCGCTGCACGTCGAGTCCGTCGCGTGGATCGCGGAGCGCAAGGACGTGCTGTGCGCGTGCTTCTGGTTCCTCGGGTTGTGGTGCTACGCCGGCCATGTGGAAGCGCCGAGTCGCAAGCGTTTCGCCGCCGTGGCCGCGTGCCTCGCGCTGGGCCTGATGTCGAAGCCGATGATCCTGACGTTCCCGTTCCTGTTGCTGCTGCTGGATGTCTGGCCGTTGCGCCGCGCGGAGTTCACGGGAGACTGGCGGGAATTCGCGCGTCGGTTCCGTCCGCTCGTGCTGGAGAAACTGCCGCTCTTTGCACTCGTGGCGCTCGCGGCGGCGGCCACTTACATTGCGCAGCGCAACGTCGGGGCGATGATGTCCGAGGAGTCGCATCCGCTCGCCGCTCGGCTCGCGAATTTCGCCGTCGCTTACGCGCGGTATCTCGGGATGGCCTTTTGGCCGGTGGACCTCGCCATTCTCTACCCGATGCCGCGTGGCTGGCCCGCGTGGCAGGTCGTGGGTGCGCTCGCGCTGCTCGCGGGGATCAGTGGGTTCGTCGTGCGGCGTCTCGCACGGGAGCCCTGGCTGGCGGTGGGTTGGTTTTGGTTCGTGGGCACGCTCGTGCCCGTGATCGGACTCGTGCAGGTGGGCAACCAGTCCATTGCCGATCGTTACACCTACGTGCCGCTCGTGGGGTTGTTCGTCGCGCTCGTCGGGTCGCTCGAGGCGTGGCGCACGGCGCGTCCCGGCAGCTCGCGAGGATTGGCGTGTGTGACGTTTCTCGCGCTCGGGCTGTGTGTGATTGGGACGCACCGGCAACTGCCGCACTGGCGCGACGGCATCGCCATCTTCGAGCAGGCCGTGCGCGTGACGCGGGACAACTACATCGCGTTGACCAACCTGGGGAACAACGTCGCGCGCACCGGCCAAAATCAGCGGGCCATCGAGCTTTACCAGGAGTCATTGCGCATCCGTCCGGACAGCGTGGAAACGCATTACAACCTCGCGTCTTCGCTCGCGGACGCAGGCCAGTTGCCGGGCGTTGAAAAGCATTACCGCGAAGCGCTCCGCTTGCAGCCGCGTCACGCAAAGTCGCACAACAATCTCGCAAACCTGTTGTCCGATTCAGGCCGTGTGCCCGAGGCGATGAAGCACTACGAGGAGAGCCTGCGCCTCCAGCCCGGTAACCTTGAGGCGCGTTTCAACTACGGCATCACGCTCGCCGACGCCGGCCAGCCGACCGAAGCCATCGCCCAGTTTGAGGCCGCTGTGAAACGCCGGCCCGACTTCACCCGCGCGCGGTTGCAACTCGTCTCGATGCTGGCTGCGGCCGGCAAGTCCAGCGATGCGATGGCGCACAACACGGAGTTACTCCGCCACGACCCAGAATCACCAGAAGGACACGCCAACCAAGGCTCGTTCGCGTCGGCGCGCGGTGATTGGGGCACGGCGGTGCAGCATTGGCAGCAGGCGGTGCGGTTGAAGCCCGAATTTCTCCCGGTGGTTCATCAACTCGCGTGGACACGCGCGACGCACCCCAACCCCGCCGTGCGTAACCCCAAGTCCGCGCTCGAACTGGCCGGGCATTTCGCCCGGTTCGCGGGCACTCAAAACCCCGAGGCACTCGATCTTCTCGCCGTGGCTTACGCCGCGAACGGAGCCTTTCAGCCAGCGGCCCAGCACGCGGAACGGGCACTCGCCGTCGCCGGCACCAACGCGGCGCTGGCGGCGATGCTGCGCGCGCGACTGACACTGTTCCAGAGTGGCAAGCCATTCATCGAGGGCGTGGGCAAGTGATTGCCGCTTTCCGGCGTGCAATCGCGGCGGCGTTCGCCTAAAGACCCGCCGTGAACATTCTCGGCATCATCCCGGCGCGCTTCGCGTCCACGCGCTTTCCCGGCAAGCCGCTGCATCTCATCGCTGGCCAGTCGCTCATCCAGCGCGTCATTCAGCGTTGCCAGCTCGCCAAGTCGTTGCGCGAGGTCATCGTCGCGACGGACGACGAGCGCATCGCGGAGGTCGCACGGAAATTCTGCCGGGTCGAGATGACGCGCGCCGACCATCCCAGCGGCTCTGACCGCATCGCGGAGGTTGCTTCGCGCTGTGCGTGCGACGCGGTGGTGAACATCCAAGGCGATGAGCCGCTCATTGATCCAACGGTGATTGATGTCGTCGCGACCGCGCTGGTCGATGCGGAGATGTCCACCGCTGCCACGCCCATCCGGAACGTCGAGGAATACGACAACCCAAACGTGGTGAAGGTCGTGACCAGTGTGGCAGGCCGCGCGCTTTACTTCTCGCGACGGACGATTCCTTTTCTCCGTGACCACGCTGCGCAGTCAGCGGCCGCCCAGCTCGCCGCGTTTCCGATTCTCAAACACCTCGGCATCTACGGCTACCGGTGCGACGCGTTGCTGCGGCTCGTGAAGTTCCCACAGTCGCCGCTGGAGCAGGCCGAGCGGTTGGAGCAGCTCCGCGCGCTGGAGAACGGCATCCCCATCGCCGTGGTGCGCGTGGACTACGACAGCATCGGCGTGGACGTGCCGGCGGATGTGGAGCGCGTCGAGCGCCTCCTAGCGAACGCGAGTCTGCCGTGAGCGTCCGCATTGAACTCCTCCAAGTTGCCCGCCTCGGCGCGAAGGAACTTGGCGATTCCGCCGAGCTTGTGCGCGCGTTCTACCGCCGCCAGTGGACCGAGGCGGGCGCGGGCCGCGACCGTTCGGACCGTTCGGACCTCTATTACACCGTCTTCACGCTGAACGGCTGCGAGGCGCTGGAGGTCGCGTTTCCCGACGAGAAACTGGAGGCGTGGCTGCAAACATTCGGCGAGGGCGAAGGGCTGGACTTGGTTCACCTCACCTCACTCGCGCGCTGCTGGGCTTCGCTCGGGAAGAAACGGATCCCCGCCGGGCTCGCGAAGGCGCTGCTGGCCCGGCTCGAAGCGTTTCGCAAACCCGACGGCGGCTATGACAGCAGCACTTCCAAGCAACACGGCACAGCCTACGGGTCCTTCCTCGCGCTCGGCGCGTATCAAGACCTCGGCAAGTTTCCGCCACGCCCCTTGAGCATCGTGCAAAGTCTCAAGCTGCTGGAGACACCCGATCACGCTTGGAACAACGCGCCCGGTTTGCCCGTCGGCTCGACGAATCCCACGGCCGGCGCAGTCACGTTGCTGCGTCACTTGCACCTGCCCCTGAATCCCGCCGTCGGCGACTGGTTGCTCGCGCGGCTGCACCCGCAAGGCGGCTTCACCGCCGTGCCCGGCGCGCCGATGCCCGACCTGCTCTCCACCGCCACCGCACTCCACGCCCTCGCGAGCCTCGACCGCCGCCTGACCGCCGCGCAACGCGAGCGCTGCCTCGACTTCGTGGACTCGCTCTGGTCGGCGGAAGGCGGCTTCCACGGCCACTGGGCGGACGACCATCTCGACGCGGAATACACCTTCTACGGTCTGCTCGCGCTGGGGCATTTGAGGGTTCAATGACGGCAGAATTTGACGGGCTTCCCCGCTTCGTTACAGTCGCCGCGCACTGATGAAAAAATCTTCCAGTCCCAATCCCAAAGACCGTTTCGTCATCATCATGGCCGGGGGGCGCGGCGAGCGCTTCTGGCCCGTCAGCCGCGAGCAGACGCCCAAGCAGCTCATCAAGCTCCTCGGCGACACCTCGTTCCTCCAGCAAGCCGTGGCCCGCGTCACGCCGCTGGTGCCGATGGAAAACATCTTCGTCATCACCAACGCCGTGCAGGCACCCGAGGTGCGGAAGCAGTTGCTCAAGCTGCCCAGGGAAAACGTCGTGGCCGAACCCATCGGGCGCGATACCTGCGCGGCGGTCACGCTGGGTGCGGCGATGGTCGGCGCGCGGTCGACCACCGGCGTCATGGCCGTGCTCCCGGCAGACCACGTCATCCCGGAGGAGAAGAAATTTCAGCGAGTGTTGGGCGATTGCTTCGACCTCGCGGCGCGCGGGCAGGCCATCGTGACCATCGGCATCAAGCCTACGGAGCCTGCCACCGGCTACGGCTACATCCGCACCGGCAACCAGTTGCCTCCGCCCGCTGGCGTGCAGGCCTACAAGACCGCGATGTTCAAGGCCGAGCGCTTCGTGGAGAAGCCCAACTTCGACACGGCCGTGGAATACGTGAACAGTGGCCACTACCGCTGGAACGCCGGCATGTTCATCTGGAGCTTCGTCACGGTGACGAATGGTCTCGAAGCGCATCAGCCCGAGATGGCCGCCGCGTGCCACCGCTGGTTCGACGCCGCGAAGTCACCGGCGAAGCTCGCGAAGGTGCTCGCGAAGGAATACCCGGCCATCAAGAAGGTCTCGATTGACTACGCGCTCATGGAGAAGGCGCAGAACGTCGTCGTGGCCGACGGCTCCTTCGCGTGGGACGACCTCGGCTCGTGGAACGCGCTCGCCCACCACGTGAAGCCCGACGCCGAAGGCAATTGCGCCGTCGCCGACTTCCTCCATGTGGACGCCGCACGCAACATCATCTACGACGCCCGCAGCAAGAAATTGCGCACGCCCATCTGCCTCGTTGGCATGCGCGACTGCATCGTCGTCCAGACCGACGACGCCACGCTGGTCGCGCACAAGAGCGAGTCGCAGAAGATTAAGGAGCTGGTGAAGAAGCTTTCCGAGGACGCGCGGCTGAAGAAGCTCGTGTGAGCGCGGGAATTTCCAAGTAGTCGCAGCCTTCAGGCTGCGCTTGGGTGATTCGCAACCTGAAGGTTGCGACTACGAACTTAGCAGTTCCCCATCCCCCCAGCTGCACTATGTTCCGGCTGACGATGCGTCGACTTCCAAAGCCAGCCTTGCTTGCCGCGTGCCTATGGCTGGCCGTCGGATGCGCACCGGACAAAGACCGCGACTTCACCCTTGCCCGCAAGCGCATGGTTCACGAACAACTCACCGGCCCGGGACGCGGTATCAAGGACGAGCGCGTCCTTACTGCGATGCACACGGTGCCGCGCCATGAGTTCGTGCCGCTGGAGCACCGAAAGAACGCCTACGAGGATCAGCCCCTGCCTATCGGCCACCACCAGACCATCTCGCAGCCGTTCATCGTCGCGTTGATGACGGAGCAGTTGAAGCCGCAGCCGACGGACAAGGTTTTGGAGATCGGCACCGGCTCTGGCTACCAAGCCGCGATCCTCGCGGGGTTGGTGAAAGAAGTCTTCACCATCGAGATCGTCGAACCGCTGGCGAAACGCGCCGAGACCGACCTGCGGCGGTTGGGTTACACGAACGTTTTCGTGAAGGCCGGCGATGGCTACAAGGGCTGGCCGGAGCACGCCCCGTTCGATGCCATCATCGTCACCTGCGCGCCGGACCAAGTGCCCCAACCGCTCATCGAGCAGCTTCGGGACGGCGGGCGGATGATCATTCCCGTTGGGCCGGACGGGGGGATGCAGGAGCTCTTCCTGCTTGAGAAGCGCGGTGGTGAAGTGAAGCAACGCGCCGTGCTGCCCGTGCGCTTCGTGCCGATGACGCGCGAGGCTGGGGCGAAGCGATAGCGGTAGCTGGACAGAGGAGGGTGAAGCCGATCGGCAATAAATTTAGCTGCTGCCTTTTGCCCTCCGCCAACAAAGAGCTTGCGGGAAGTCTTTCTGCCAGTAATTTCTGTCGTGACAGAAATAACTAACCAAACCTATGCCTGCTCTCAGTCCGGTTCAGCAGAAGTTCGTCCTCCACTGGGGCGAGATGGGCACGCGCTGGGGCATCAACCGCACCGTCGCCCAGATTCACGCGCTGCTCTACATCGCCCCGAAACCCATCCCCGCCGAGGACATCTCGGAGACGCTCCAGGTGGCCCGCTCGAACGTCAGCACCAGCCTCAAGGAGCTTCAGGCTTGGGGCATCATCCGCCGCGTCCATGTGATGGGCGACAGCCGCGACCACTACGAGTGCATGAAGGATGTGTGGGAGATGTTCCGTGTGGTGCTCGATGAGCGGAAGAAGCGGGAGATTGACCCGACCCTCACGGTGCTGCGCGAGTGCATCATCGAGGCCGAGCAGGACAAGGCGACCGACGAGCACACCGAGCAGAAGCTCCGCGAACTGCACGACTTCTTCGAGCTGACGACGAACTGGTATTCGCAAATCCGCCAGTGGCCCACCAGCGCGCTGACCAAGTTCGTGAAGCTCGGCGACAAGGTCCGCAAGCTCCTGGGCATCGGGGACGGGGCGGAGGGGAAGAAGTAAGGCCAAGCCATGCAACTCGCCGCCGCCAATCGGTCACGCTGGCTCTCGGGCTTGGGCTTGGGATTCAGCGGCGCAGCGGTCTGGGCGGGGCTCACGTTCGCCCTGTCCACGTATCTCAACGGGGAGAGTTGGCGGGCGGTGGGCCTCGCGATTTATGGCTGCATCATGGCGGGCTACATGACCTTGGTGGCCAGTTTGGGGCTGGCCCCGCTGGGGCTGGTCATGGGCTGGCAGATGCCGCAACGACTGGCGGGGCTGCGACCGTGGCCGGTATTTTTCCTCATGGGGTATGTCGGGGCGCTGGCGGGGGCGCTAACGGCAATTGGGCTTCTGGGGCTGGGGACCGCCCAAGCAGATTGGTCGGTGATGAGAGACACTCTCGGCTTCTACCTGCTCACGCTACCGCCGGTCTTCGGCCTCTGGACGGGGCTGTGGGCGCAGCAGTGGCGCGAGCGGTTGCCGCACGGTTACGCCGCCGGCTGGCTCTATTATGACGGCGCGTGTCCGTTCTGCCTGCGCTGGCTAGGCCGGCTCAGTTTCATCGCGCGGCAAGGCGGCTTTGGGCTCGTCCCGTTGCAGTCGGAAGTCGCGCGCCGCGACTTCGGCTTGGCCGAGGGCGAGTTGCCGCCCGAGATGAAGCTTCGCCTCGCCGACGGCCGAGTGCTCGGCGGTGTGGACGCTTGCATCGTGCTGGCGGAGGCCGCTGGCTGGACCGCGCCGCTCGGTTGGCTCGCACGCGTCCCTGGCTTCAACCAGCTCGCGTGGCGCGGCTACCGCTGGTTGGCGGCAAATCGCTACTGCCTCTCGGGGCAATGCGAGTTGCCCAAGGTGAAAGGAGGCGTGGCGCGATGAACGCTCCCACCAAGAGCGCGGACGCCCACGTCCGCAGCACGCTACCCCGGATGAAGGCGTCCGGGCTCCACGGCGGCATCCGCCCGCTCGACCTCGCGCTGGCGTTCGCGTTGCCCACCGGGGCGTGGATGGTGTCAGCGGGGCTCCCGGCGTGGTTGCGAATGTGGGTGCTTGTCGGAGCCGAGGTGCTGGCAGTGAAGTGGCTCATGCTCCGGTTCGCGCTGGGTCGGGGCGAGGTGCCGACGTGTGGCCGGCAGATTGGATTCCTCTTCGGTTGGGCGGGGACGGATGCAACGCGTTTCTTGCGCGGCGGCGCGGAGCCCGTCGGACTCGCCGAGTGGGCGTGGGCGATGTTGCATTTGCTCACTGGGCTGGTTTGCGCTTTGGCGGGGGCTCAACTCATCGCAACCGCTCCGCTGACGGGCGCGTGGCTCGGGATGGCAGGCATGGTGTTGGCCGGGCACTTCGGCGGGACTGAACTGCTCGCGCTCGCGTGGCGCTCGCGTGGCGTGGACGCGCCATCGCTGATGCGGACACCCATCGCGGCCACGTCGCTCGCTGATTACTGGGGAGCGCGCTGGAACCTCGCCTTCGCCGTGCCCGCGCGCGATTTGCTGTTCAAGCCACTGGCCCGGCGCGTGGGAGTGGCGGGCGCTACGCTGGCAGCATTCGCGGTGTCAGGCGTGCTGCATGAGACAGTTATCGCACTGCCGGCGGGCGGCGGATGGGGCTGGCCGACCGCCTATTTTCTCTTTCAGGGCACTGCGGTGCTCGTCGAGCGGTCGCGGCTCGGGCAAGCGCTTGGTTTGGGGAAGGGCCTGTGCGGCTGGGTGTTTGTCCTCGTTTGCACAGTGGGACCGGCGTTCTGGTTGTTCCCACCGCAATTCGTAGAGCGCGTCGTGGTGCCCATGTTGTCGGCCTTGAACCCAATCCCTTTATGAAACTCCCGTTGCTGCTTCAGCTCGCTGCTGTGACTCACCTCGGACTTATCGCCGCTGGGTTGCTCATGCCGCGCACGGTGGGGCTCCTGCAGCACTTGGCTGGGCTGCCACCGTTCATCCGGCAACTCTTCTGGACCTATTACGCGTTCATCGGGCTGTGCCTCGTAGGCTTTGGATTGGGAACATTCTTCCTCGCGGACGAGCTGGCGTCCGGCACGCCGTTGGCACGCGCCGTGTGTGGGTTTTTCACGGTCTTCTGGACGATTCGGCTCGTGGTGGCGCACGCGGTGTTTGACCTGCGGCCCTACGTCACCACGCGCTGGCACCGCGTCGGGCTGTTCTTGGCGAACACGGTGTTTGGCCTACTGCCGTTTGTGTATGGGTGGGTCGCTTGGAAAGGAGGCCGGCCATGAAACTCGTTCTGAACCACCCACTCCGGGACTGGTGGCTGCGACTCAAGGCGCTGGTGCCTCATGCCCCGCCGGCTGAAATCATCAAGCCACCACTGCGTCGAACCCATCGGCACCGCACCATCGCCTTCTTCGATTTACCATGAAACTCAACTCCCTCTGGAACTGGAATGGAGCCGTTGGCCGCAGAGAGTATCTGCTCTGGGGGATGCTGCTCTTCGCGCTGAAGTGGAACCTCGACCGTTTTGTGTTCGGCTGGCTGCCCGACGGTAGGCTGCTGAGCATCTCGGACTACTTGCAGGTCGGGTTCCCGGCAGGTGACTGGCTCACGGTGGAAGCCGTGCGCGAACACGGCTGGACGCTGCTGCTGCCGTCGCTTCCGTTTCTGTGGACGGGTGTGGTGCTCACACTGCAACGGCTACGTTCGGCCTGCCTGCCGCTGTGGTTGGCCGTGTTCTTCGTCGTGCCCGTGTTGAAGTGGTTCCTCTTCCTGGCCGCTGCCCTCGCCCCGCGCTACGTTGGCCCGACCCCGCCGCCGCACGAAGGCCTCCGCCCGCCGACTTGGCTGGAGCACGTTTGCCCACGGAGCCGGCTCGGCAGCGCCCTGGCGGGCGTGGCGGTGTCCTGCGCGCTGCTGTTGGGCGCGACGTTGCTGGGCACGCAGGGCTTCCGACATTACGGATGGGGCTTGTTCGTTGGCCTGCCGTTCATCGCGGGATTTCTTGCCGCGCTGTTTTACGGAGTCCACGAGGAGCGTGCATTGCGGGAGAGCCTGCTGGTTGCCTTGCTGTCGGTGTTCGTGGCGTCGCTCGGTTTTGTCGCGCTCGCGATTGAAGGCGTGATCTGCATCGTCATGGCGGCTCCGCTGGCGGTGCCGCTGGCGTTGGTCGGGGCGATGCTCGGGCATGCCGTGCAACCCGCGCGCCGCCGTCAAGGCTCCTCCCAACTCCTCTGCGCTGGCATCCTCGCGGTCCCGCTAATGCTCGGCAGCGAAGGGTTGGCCGACGCGCCCTCACCCTTGCTCGAAGTGCGGTCGTCGCTCGATGTGGCCGCGTCGCCGGAGCGCGTGTGGGGGCACGTCGTTGCGTTCACCGAACTGCCGCCCCCGACCGAGTGGCTGTTCCGGCTGGGCATCGCGTATCCGCAACGCGCCGAGATGTTCGGTGAAGGCCCGGGGGCTGTGCGCCATTGCGTGTTCTCCACCGGCCCGTTCGTGGAGCCGATTGAAGTCTGGGATGAACCGCGCCTGCTGCGCTTTGGCGTGACAAAGAGTCCGCCGCCGATGGAGGAGTGGACGCCGTATCAGGACGTTCACCCGCCGCACTTGGACGGCTTCCTCGCATCCGAGCGCGGCCAGTTTCAACTCACCGCACTTCCCAACGGCGGCACTCGGCTGGAAGGCACGACTTGGTATCGGCACAATATGTGGCCGGTGAGCTACTGGCAGACGTGGTCGGACTGCATCATCCATCGCATCCACTTGCGTGTGCTGGAGAACATCAAGGCGCGGGCCGAAGCGCCCGTTTACACTCCATGAGGCAGCAGCGCATCGTGCTCGCGGGCGGCTCCGGCTTTCTCGGGCAGGCTTTGGCGAAGTATTTTCAAACGCTCGGCTGGGAGGTGATCGTGCTGACGCGCTCGCCGCAGGCCAACCGTGCAGCGCGTGAACTCCGCTGGGATGCCGAGACGCTGGGCGCGTGGGCGGGCGAACTGGAAGGCGCGGCGGCGGTCGTGAACCTCACCGGGCGGACAGTGGATTGCCGCTACAACGCGAAGAACCGTCACGACATCATTACGTCACGCGTGAACTCCACCCGTGTCATCGGACAAGCCATCGCGCAGTGCGGGCTGCCTCCGCGCGTGTGGTTAAACGCCAGCTCGGCGACAATTTACCGGCATACGTTCGGTGCCGCGTGGGACGAGTCGGGAACGGACTTCGCCGCGACGCCGGAGGTGAAGGATGCCTTCTCGCTGGAGGTCATCCACGCGTGGGAGCGGGCGTTGGACGAAGCGGAAACTCCCCGCACGCGGAAGGTTGCGCTGCGCACGACGCTGGTGTTGGGACTGGCGCGGAACAGCGTGTTCCCCGTGCTGCGCCGGCTGGCGCGGCTGGGCGTGGGCGGGCGCATGGGCAGCGGGGAGCAGTTCGTGTCGTGGCTGCATGAGACGGACTTTCTGCGCGCGGTGGAGTTCCTGATTGCACACGAGGAGTTGAGCGGTTCGGTGAATTTCGCTGCGCCGAACCCGGTGCCGAACCACGAGCTGATGCGGGCGTTCCGCGAGTTGGTGGGGATGCCCCTCGGCCTGCCGGCTACGGCGTGGATGCTGGAGGTCGGCGCGTTCTTCCTGCGGACGGAGACGGAATTGATTTTGAAAAGCCGCCGCGTGGTGCCGGGGCGATTGTTGAAGGCGGGGTTTGAATTTCTATTCCCAGAGCTGCGCGGGGCACTGGCTGAGTTGCAAGGCCGTGCTGGCGGCTCGTAGCCGGCTTTCAGACGGCGACTGCAAGTCGCCGGCACGGATGCGGGCGACGCAGACTGGACAACTTCTGCCCGGCCACCACACTGCGACCGAACGCGGTAGCACAAATCCATCCCATGATTACCCTTCTCGTTGGCACCAACCGTCCCGGCAGCAACACGCGGCTCGTGGCGCGGCAGATTGAGGGGCTTTACGCCGAGCTGAACCAGCCCGTGCGCGTGCTGGACCTGGCGCAGTTGCCGCCGGAGATTTTCGCGCCCAGCGCCTACGCCGAGAAGCCCGCCAGCTTCGCGCCCTTCGCTGACGCCGTGTTGACCTCGTCCGGCCTGCACGTCGTGACGCCGGAATACAACGGTTCCATGCCCGGTGTGCTGAAGTATTTCATCGACCTGCTGAAGTTCCCCGAGAGCTTCGACCGTCGGCCCGTGTGCTTCACGGGGCTAGCGGCGGGCCAGTGGGGCGCGCTGCGGGCGGTGGAGCAGCTCCAGCAAATCTTCGGCTACCGCAACGCGCACATCTTTCCTGAGCGTGTGTTCATGCCGGGCATCGGTCAGCAGTTGGGCGCGGGCGGTCAGCTCAAGGACGAGGAGTTGGTCGGGCGGCTGCGCAAGCAGGCGGCGGGCTTCGCGGAGTTCACTCGTCAGCTCGCTGTGCGATAGCGGGAACTCACCGCGTCAGCACGTGGCGCAGGTAGAGATACATCAGCGGTGCGTTGAAGAGCAGGCTGTCGAGGAGGTCGAGTATCCCGCCGATGCCGGGGAAGTAACCGCCGGAGTCCTTCACGCCGGCCTCGCGCTTGAAGAGCGATTCGATGAGGTCGCCGATCACCGCCGAGACGCTCAGGACCACGCCGAGGATGATCGCGTGCGTGAGGTTCATCCCGGGGAGCTTCGCGCCGGCGAAGTGCGCGAAGGTCACGCTTGCCACCGTCGAGATCACCACCGCGCCGCCGAAGCCTTCCCACGTCTTCCCCGGGCTGATGCGCGGGATCATCTTGTGCCGGCCGATGAGTGAGCCGGTGCAATACGCGCCGACGTCGCTGAACTTGGTCACGAGGATGAAGTAGAGCACGTAGAACGTCCCGGCGTCCGGCGAAGCGCCCGACGGGAAACGGAAGAACTCGATTTTCTGGATGAAGTTCAGCAGCCACGGCACATACATGAGGCCGAGGAGCGTCGTCGCCATGGCTGTGATGCCGTGTGGGTTGTCCTTGGCCATGAACTGACGGAGGCACAGGCCGAGGACGAAGAGGATGAGGAAGAGGGTCTCGAAGTCGTTGACGCGCGCCGGGGAGTCGTGGATGCCGAGCTGTCCCGCGCAATGCAGGAATGTTCCGGCCACCATCAGCAGGCCCGCCGCCATGCCGAACTTGCGGAAGCACGCCAGCCCCCGCGCCCGCACGAGCCCGTAGAACTCGAACATCCCGCTCGCCGCCAGCAGCAGCATGATGAGGATGAACACCACGTCCGAGAGCGTCTTGTTTCCGGAGAAGAGCGCGCCCAGCACCACTGTCCACAGAACCAAGGAGCTGGTGAGCCGACGCAGGAAGACTTTCCCCTTGGACAGGGCAGGGGACGGTGCCGGCGCAACCGGTGGAATCGGCTCGTTGCTCATTCGCCGCGAAGGCTAGCGGTGGGTCCGCGAGGTGGGAAGTTCAACCTTGCTGGGCGACGCATTTCACAGCGTCACCGTCGCACACGGTGCGTCCTGCGAAGTGGACTCGACGGCGACGTGGGTTGCGCCGAGTTGCTGCAAACGTCCGCCCACTGCGGCGCGCGCCAGCTCCGGGCTGTTGCAGTCGCGGCTCAAGTGGCCGAGGTAAATCCGCGTGAGGGTGGCCGAGACGATTTGCTCGGCGACATCTGCGGCGGCGGCGTTCGAGAGATGACCGTGGCGGCTGAGGATGCGTTGCTTCGTGCTCCACGGACGTTTCGTGTCGTCCTGCAACAGCTTCAAATCGTGGTTCGCCTCCAGCACGAGCAGGTGCGCGGGTCGGACGCGTTCGAGCACGAGCTTCGTCGCGTGGCCCAGGTCGGTGAGGAAGCCGATGTTCCCCGCGCCCGTGCGCAGAAGAAAGCCTACGGGGTCCTGCGCGTCGTGCGGGACGCTGAACGTGTCCACGGTGACCTCGCCGAGGTCGAAGCTCGCGCCGGTGACGAAGTGCCGCCCCTCAAAGCGCGTCTCCAACTGCCGCTCCGTCGCCTCCTGCGTGAGCCGGTTGCAATAGACTGGGATGCGCAGCTTCGCGGCGAGCGCGGTCAACCCCTGCGTGTGGTCAATGTGCTCGTGCGTGAGCAGGATGCCGGTGAGCGTCTCCGGCGTGCGGCTGATGCTTGCGAGGCGCTGGCGGATTTGGCGACCGCTGAAGCCCGCATCAATCAGCAGCCGCACCTCCGGCGTTTCCAAGTAGGCGCAATTGCCACCGGAGCCGCTGCCGAGAATGGTGAACTGAACAGACACGGCCCGACGGTAGGAGATGAGTTGAAGGTTGAAAGTTGAAAGTTGGGCGGCGTCCGCCGGGTTGAAAGTTAAAAGCTGAATGTTGAAAGGCACCTCCAGCCCACGCAACCGGACATGGCCTCCCCTTCAACTTTCAACCTTCAGCTTTCAACTCTCCCCCTTCAGCTCTCAACCACTCCCGGCACGACCATTTCGAACGTCGGTATCCGCACCACCACCCGTTGTCCCTGTTCGTCCACGCCGAGGTAGCTGCCCTGGGCGATCGCGCGGGTCGTGTCTAGGATGTGCCGGCTGTTGTAGCTGAACTTCTCGCCGGGGCGCAGCACGGGGAACTCGCCCACCACGCCGTCGCCTTCGATGACGAGCACTTCGTTGCGCGAGTTTGTGACCACCCACTTGCGGCCCTTGATGGTAATGGTGCGGTCGGAGCCGTTGTGGATGCTGATGAAATAGACGAAGGAGTGCGGCTTGTCCGGCGGCGCGGGCAGTTCCGGCGCATAGACGAGGCGGTCCAGCGTCACGCTCAGGCCGGGCAGTTCGAGGAGGTCGTTCTTCACAAATGGTTGAGCCCGGAATCCCAGGCCGGGCGGAGCGTGCCCGGTGACGCGTCGAAAACCAAGCTGCTTGCCAAAGTAGTGTCAGTGACTGCGGCTGGATGCCTTCATCACCTCCGGCTTGGGCACCGCCTCCAGCCAAGTAATCTGCGGACAAACACCTTGACCGCGCGCGCGGCCATTCGGTTTCACCGGCCCACGCACATGAGGAACTGGGAACCAAGCAGCCTATCCAGCGGTCAGGAATCAGCGTTCAGCTTCCTGTCTCCCGCAACGCTCGTTCCAGACGTAGTCGGAGCGGTTTTTAAAGTCTTCTTTTTGGTTCGGCAAATTCCCCCGCTCGGTCCGCTCCCTTCCGCCGCGCCGCCGCTGCGTCCCTCCGCGATTCCGCAGGGTCCATCCGCCGCGCGGGGATGCTGCCGAATCGCGCAGTCAACCGCCTCCGTCACGGAGCAACGCCGACGCGTGGCTCGGGGACATTCCTCAGTCATTCAGCAGCTTGCCTGCGTCGCTCAGGCAACCTCCTCCGCCGCAGGGGAACGCCGCCGGACGGCTCAGGAGCGCCCCTCCGTCGTTCAGCGGTGCCCCTCAGTCGATCAGGAGCGCCCCGCTTCCCGTCATCATCACCCCTTTCTCTGTCCTGCAACCAACTCAACAACAAACACTTAAACAACCTATGGCCAAACAAAGCTGGTTCCCCAAGAAAGAGTCCGACCGCCGCACCCTCCTCAACAACCTCGCCGACAAGCTCCCCGGCGCTTACGCCACCAAATACGGCATCACCGCCGGTGAACTGACCACCCTGGGCGACTTCCGCCTCTGGTTTAACTGGATCCTCGACACCCTCGAAGCCATCCGCCAGAAGGCCCAAGGCTACACCGGCTTCCGCGACGCCCTCGGCTACGGCAAGGGCACCGCCGCCGGCAGCCTCACCCTGCCGCCGGCGCTCACCCTCGCGGCCACCCCCACCAGCGGTGCCCCGCCCGTGGCCATCGTGCCACAGGCCAACGGCTGGAAATTCACCGCCAGCCTCGTCAACCGCATCAAAGGCCACGCCGCCTACACCGATGCCGATGGCCAAGACCTCGGCATCGTGGGTGCAGAAGAGCAGTCCGCCGACCCGGAGACCACCAAACCCGAGATCAAACTCGTGCGGGTGGGCGGCGGGCACGTGGAAGTGCAATGGAAGAAGAGCGGCTTCACCGGCGTGCGTATCGAGGTGGACCGGGGCACCGGCCAGTGGGCCTTCCTCGCGATCGACACCGAGCCGCACTACGTGGACACGCACGCACTCGCGCCCGGCACCACCGCCCTCTGGAAATACCGCGCCCTCTACCTCGACGGCGACGCCCCCTTCGGCCAGTGGAGCGACCCCGCCAGCATCGCAGTGCAGGGCTGATTCAGCCTCTCAACTCCCAACATCATGAAAACCCTCCGGCACGCGCTCGTTCTTCTATTTTCTCTCGGCTGTTTGGCCACAGCCTACGCTCAGACCGAACCCGTTTTTGAGGGGCTTCGGTTCTCCAGCTTCACCGTGGAGCTGGCAGCTTCCGACCCGGCTGTCCACGGCGCATCGAAATTCATCTTCAAGTGCAACACTAACGAGGTGGGCGCACGCCGGGAATACAACTTCAACAAATACTGGGAATGGGATTGGGAAAACCCCGACCATTTTACTGAGAAAGACCTCGATGTCTCGATTGTCGGAACCAACTATTTCGCCGTGAGCTCGATCTCCGGGGCCATCGGCGACTTCATACGTGAAGATTGGACGGCCATGAGCAATGGGCTTCCGCTCTCCTCGTGGTCAGTTCCGACGCCGTTCGACGCCCCGCTCGCCCTCCAGCTAGCGAAGGGCAACCTAACCAATCTTTGCTGGACCAACGTGGCAGCGGAAATCGCTTTGGTCATTGCGGGCGATCCGGCTTTCACAAACGATGTGGTTGTGTCGTTCAACATCGCTGCCATTGACAAGGACACGGGCGAAGCCATCCCGGACGCGGACATCACCGTGGGCGGCGCGAGCGTGACCAACGGGGTTGCCTGGCAATCTTACAAGGAGCACACGACTAACGACGTCACACCCGTCATCACCGGCCACGCCAACTGGACGGCGGACCTGAGCGCGGGGATTTATCGCCTCACACTGGAAGGCTCAGGTTTCTTGGGTATTCGGGGAACTTAGTGGGTAGAAACCCGAGAAAGCAGCTTTTAGAGGGGAAAACAGGCGGGGTTGTTCTCCGGCGTTGCACGGAACCCGTTGGGTTGAGGGGCCGCCTGAAAACCTCTCCGTTCGAGCCCTTACCGTGCAT
>CALQJI020000067.1 GCA_943330855.2 Klebsiella pneumoniae | reverse complement strand
GAACGCGCTGAAGGCGAAGTCCGCGAAGTAATCGCGTGCTCCAATGGTAGGCTGCCGGTGTCTGATTCTGCCGCTTCATCCCAGTCCGGATCGGGCGACGAATTTCTAGTCGGGTGGGCGTGAAGCGAACGCACCCGATGGTGAGCGCAGATGAACAGCAAGTTCCGACAGCGCTTCTCAGACGCCCGTGTCGCGGAGCCATATCTCAGCGGGTTGAGCATGCCCAAGGTCAGCGCGGCGACGGGCATGCGGTTGAGCCGGGGTTCAAACAGCGCTTCAGCGAGCGGGTGTGAAGCTCCGAGGCCGCCATGAGAGGTTGCCAAGGGCGGCTGAGGCGGAAGTGAGTCCAACGAACCTTCGACCGCAGGAGGGCGCGAGTTGGGGGGGGCTCGCAGTTCGCCCTCCTGCTCGTTCCACCTCGCTGCGAGCATCTCGGTCTTGACCTCCCAGCCCAAAAACCGTTGCCTTCGACCCGGAATGCGTCTCACTTTTCGACCGCCAACCGCCGCACTTTTCCAGCGGCGTTTACAGCACCCTTGAACATCGGAAACTCGTCGATCTGCTCAGGACGTGCATCAGAGCCTACCATGTTCGACTGGCCCGCGAAGAAGAAAACTTTGACCGGCTTCGGTGACGCTGCGCCCTGCAGTGCGGCCAGTTGAGCGAGCAGGGAAAGGAGGATAAACGTGAGTTTCACGGAGCAAGGGGCAGCTCAGTTGAGTAGCAAATGAAACACCCGCAGCGCCGTGCCGGTGCCTTTGGGGTCGTGACCGGGGGCGATGCGGACCTTGGCGGTGTGCCGACCGGGTTTGAGTTGGTCATCAAGGATCAACGCCCAGGGCAGATGCAAACCCGCACTCCAATGCGTGAAGGTTTCGAGCGAGCGATACGCGCCGCCGTCGAGGCTGAACTCGATGCGGCCCGCGTCGGGTCCGGCGGCGATGAAAAGGCCGCAGCCGGTCCCTTCAAAGCTGAACTCAAACTCAGCGCCTGGCTCTGTGCCGACCAGCGCGGGAACCCCGACGAAGCCGGCGCGGGTGCCTTTCTGATCCGTGGGCTTCCAAGCCGGCTCTAGTGTGAAACCTTTAAGGAGCTTGGCTTCAGCGATTTTTCCGAGCCGTCCTTCGGCGTAGCTTTGAGCATCGACGAACGCGGGCAGCACATGCGGTTTCGCGGAGTCGGCCAGTGGTTTGGCAAACGCGGCAGCCAACATGCGGGCGATGCTGTTGGCGTAGAGCTGATGGCCGAACGGCGAGGGATGCAGGCCCTTGAAATCCGTGTTCCAAGTGAACTCGCCCGCGTTGATGCGGTCGGTGACTTCGAGCGCGAGATTGAGCGACGGGTTGCCATAAGCGATGGCCACCTTCTCGTGCTGGGCAATGGATGAGGGCACCCTGCCCTTGTTGTAGTCGTCCATGTGCGGCGGCATGACGAAGTGCAGGTGGATGATGTCCGTCAGCGGATTCGCCGCGCGGGCATGACGCACCACGCCCTCCATGCCGCGCAGCATCTGCTCGGGTTGCTCGGGGATGTTCGAGCTGTCATTCACCGCCGCCTCGACGAAGAGCAGATCAACCGGTCCTTTCGACAACACATCGCGCTCCAGCCGAAAGGCGTGCGGCACCGAGCCCATCGAGCCGATGCCTGCCGCGATGAACTCGAACTTCGTCCGCGGAAACTGCGCCTGGAAATACTTCATCGTGTGATCCCGCCAGCCTCCGCCTGCGGTGATCGAGCCGCCGAGGAAGGCGATGCGCCCGGTCTTCTCGCGCTCGAACTTCAACTGTGAGTTGGCGATGCCATCGCGCAGCTCAAAGTATTCGCGGCCCTTTGGGAGCGCGTTCGGGTTGTAGCTTGTTTGCGCTGCCAGACCTAGCGGAAGAAGCAACAGCGCGAGGAGGAGGAAACAAAGAAGTCGAGTCATGGCGGGTTGGTTATTTGCAAATCTGCCCGTCGCGCTGAAACGCCTGCCAGTCGGCGGCGTAGGCGGCGCTGATGAGCCAGGAGGCAGTGGACTTGTCGCCGTTGAAATCCGCATACGGCGCGATGGGCAGCGATTGGTAACCGCCTTTGGCTACGTCCCAGTTCTGGCCGAGGTGACCGCTGGCGACCGCAAGGGTATTGAGCCTCACGGGGCCTTTGCGCGAATCGGCATCGGCGGGGACGCGGGCGGCGAAGCTATGGCGGAGGAAGGAGAAGACGAAGGGCCAGATCTTGTCACCGGGCCCGTGGCCGGTCTTGGGCTCGACCGCGAAATTCCAAAGGGCGTTGTGCTTCTTGCGCATCAGCGGAACCACCGCGAGGTTTTCCTCTCTGGATGGGCGGACGAGGAACTGGTCGTCCTCGCCAAAGATGACGAGGCCGGGGACTTGCGCGGCGCCGGGCTGATAGACTTGGAAGGTGATGCCGGGACGCATGGACACCCAGCCCCACACTCGCTGGCCTTCCGTGGCAGGAAAAAGCGCGGAGAATCCCGTCCCGTTCGAGTGTCCGTAGAGGAAGAGCGGCGCGTGTTCCAACTCGGGGTGGCCAGACTTTTCGGCGAAGGCTTTCAGGCGGTCGTAGAGCAGGCTCCTAGGCCAGAAGCCGCGCTGCATGGGATCGCCCAGGAACTTGAAGATGCCGAGGTGCAGCTCCCGGGCAATGGCATGCAGCATCGCCGCCTGCGTCCGGTTGACCAGGACACTTTCGCCACTGCCATGGCCGGAGAGGACAATGATGCCTTTGGCAACCTTGACTCCTTCGGGGATCCACAAGTCGAACTTCACGTCCTGGCGTTGGCCTTCCCCCTTCTGCTTCACTGCCGCGGCCCATTGCGCGTCGGTAACCTTCCAGTCCCAGTTTCGCACCACGAGCTGCTGTGGGGACGGCGTGCCCCACCTCGCCTCATCAAGCACGCCGTCCCAACCCTGGCCTCGGGCAGCGGGATCAGCCTTCACCCAGGCGCTGACCCACCCCAGACTGTGGGACTCGGGAAGCTGAAGCGTCTCGGTGAGTGTGAGGCCGGCACCGTGCAGCGTGGTCAACTGGGCGAGCAGCAGGGCAATGAGCAGTGGGGGGTGTTTCATTGGGCTGCGAGCAGTGGGCGGAGGGCAGGCGTTTCCCCGGATCACGGAGTCTTGCTGATGGGATACCCCTTCCAAAGCCACTCCAGCGCATGAGGCAGGATTTGCGGCTTCGCAGGGCCAACGCCGTGGCCGGCATTGAGGCAGTAGAGGTATTGATAGTGGCAGCCCTTGGCCTTCAACACGATGGCCATGCGGTTGTTGGCCTTCAGCGAGTCGAGCGTGCCCGGCCGAATCGCCGCCGCCACATCCAACCCGCCATACATCGCCCCCGCCGCATCGGCCCCGCGCACCGTGATGGCGCGGCGACCGCCGTCGTTCGGCACACGGATGCTGCAGCCCTGAGCGACTGCCTTGGCGTCCCTGTCCACGGTCAGTGCAACGCGAGTCGTAGCGGCATCCTCGCCCAGAGTCATCCCCTTCGCCGACGCCTCGCGCCGGATTTCCTCGGCGGCAACTTTCCCCGACCCGCCCGTCGCCGGGTCGTTTGCGAGGTTGAGGCTCGTAGCCAGTGCAGCGGTGGCAACAAAATGTCCGGTGAAAAGTGCAGCCAATAGGACTCCCCATCGGTTGCCGCACATCGTTTTGCCGGCAGATGCCAAAGCGGATGAAGTTGAGGGTGACGTGTTCATGAATGGGCTGTGCGTTACTTGGTGAAGACCTTGTGCTGCGAGTTTCCGCCCGCGAGCAGAAACGCCATCAGGTCCATCAACTCGTCGCGGTTCATGCCCGCGAGCAGTTCCGCTGGCATGAGAGACACTTGCGAGTGCTTGATGCCCTCCACCTGGTCCGCCGGGGCTTTCGTGACTTGGTTCATATCGAACGGATTCGTGGCGACGCCGACTTCCTTGTCGTTGCGGAAAATCAGGCGGCCGTTGAGCGTGTCGCCGTCTTTGAGTTTCACGACGCTGGCCACGTATTGGTCGGAAATGGAGGCGCTGGGTTCACAGATGGCGACGAGGATGTCGCGGATGGAATAGCGGCTGCCCACGGAACCGAGGTCGGGGCCAGAGTGGCCGCCTTCGCCGCCGAAGCGATGACAGGCGATGCAGAACCCGGCGGAATACATCTTCTTGCCGTTCTCGAAATCCCGCCCGCGAAGGTCCGCTTCGAACAACTTCATCGCGGTCTCGACCGTCCACGCAGTCGGCGGGCCTTTGGGCTTCGGCAGTTTGGAAAGGTCGAACGCGGGGAAGTCCGCCAGCAAGCCGGTCAGCAGCTCGACATCCTTCGTGTCCAGTTGCGCGATGGCATCTTTGCGAATGGCGCGGATGTAGCCGGCGAAGCTCCTGCCGCCGTCTTTTACCAGCGCCTCGTTCAGCCAGCTGAAGAAGTATTTCCGGTCGTCGAGCGACCACCCGCTCCGCACGCGCCGGAGGAAATACGCGTAGTGGATATTCCGGGTGTTGGGCGTGTTCGCCATCATCTTCAGGATGGCCCCGCCATACTCGTGACGCCCAAGCATGGCCTTGTCGTAGTCCACCGTCTCGGCGCGGGTGGCCTTCATCAACTCGATGGTCTTCCGCACCATCGTGGGCGCGTCGAGCGCGGACAGCACGCGGCAGAGTTCGGCGTTCACCGTGTCGTCTTTGGATGGATAGTGAGCGTCCAGCTGGGCGATGATGGCCCCTGCTTTTTCCACGGTCGGCTGGCCCATTCGCATGAAGCAGAGCGCGTAGGCCCGGAGCAGCGCGAGTTGGGCTTCCTTCTCCAGTGAGCCGAAAGGAACCGCGCCGAGCTTGTCGAGCAGCGGGCTGGACAGGAATTTCTCGCCGTGTCGGCTGAACGCGATGACAGCGTAAATCACGGCGCGCGGGTTTTTCTCCGAAAAGACCTTCTCGCGCCAGAGCGCGACGTCCTGGTTCTCGACGGCGATGCGGGCTGCGTAGCGGATGTGACGGTCCGCGTGCGCGAGATGCGGCCACGCCTTCGACACCGCTTCCGCGCTTTCGCCGCGAACGTGGAATTTCTCCAGCGAGTGGCGCAACGCGCGGAGTTCGCTGTTGGCGGTCAAGGTCCGCATAGCTCCCGTCGTTGGCGCGCCCGTGTAGCGGATGCGATAGAGCCGCGAGGCCGTCGTGCGTCCACCAGTTACGAAATACATGTTACCATCCGGACCGAAGCGCATGGCCGCGATGTTCAGCGGACTGCCGTGCAGAAACTCCGACTTCGTGCCGGTGTAAGAGGAACCGCTTTCCAGCATCTCCACGGTGAAAACGGTGCCGAACGTCCAATCGCAGACGAAGAGTTTGTCCTGAAACTCGGCGGGGAATTTCGAGTGATGGCCGAAGCTGATCGCCGTCGGCGAACCCGGACCCACGTCGAGCACCGAGCCGAGGCTGTCGGCGAAATAATCGAGCCACACCCCTGAGTTCGCCCGCCAGCCAAACTCCGCGCCACTGGTGACGTGATTGATGCGCGTGGGCCGATACCACGGAACGCCGACATCGAACTCCATGTCCGAATCGTAGGTGAACAGTTCGCCCTCGCGATTCAGCGCGATGTCCACGGAATTGCGGAAGCCCGACGCAATCATTTTCCAGTCCTGGCCGTCCGGCGAAATCCGGCAAATCCAACCGCCCGGCGGCTTCAGTCCCACGGCGTGGCCCGAAGGGTCGGGGATTACCGGGTGGAGCGTGTCCTCCTGCCACACCGGCGGCTGCAAGGGAACGCTCCCCTTCGGCACACGGGTGAAGTTACCACTGACCAGATACAGCCCCTTGCCGTCGGCGGTCGGGATGATCGAGTGCGCGGAATGCTCGTAGCCCATGTCCAGTTTCTTCAGCAGCGTAAACTCATCGAACTGGTCGTCCCCATCCGTATCACGGATGCGATAGAAGCCCCGCATGTTCGCCATGTAGAGACTGTCGAACGCCCACACGAATCCATACGCGCCGCCGACCTTGCGCTTCCCCCAATCCACCGGCTCATAAGGAAATCCCGGCAGACTCTCCACCTTGATGCCCGCGCCACCGCTAGGCAGCGTCACGCGGAACACGCCCTTGTCATCCTGGTCGGAAACGATGAGCCGGCCCTTCGGGTCAAAGGCCATCGCCACCCACGAGCCTTGCGACTTCGGCACTTCGTAAAGCAGCTCCGCGTCGAAGCCTTCGCGAATCGTGATGCCGGTGTCCGCATCCAGAATCATCCGGGGCGAGCCGGTCGCGGCATTCTGCGCATTGGCGAGTGACACGGTTAGGCCGAAAATCCAACCGAGCAGCGTGAGTCGCGTGGTCATGTAGTTGTTACAGGTAACTGTGTGCGCTGCTCTTGTGGGTTGATTTCAGTTTTCCTCGACCTTGATGTTGTTCGCCCTCAACAGCGCCTTCGCGTCTTCGAGCCGCCGTTTGCGGTCGTCCACTTGCAAGGCCGCCGAAAGCGCTCGGCTCTCTCCGCTGTCGAGGACGCCGGGCGTCTTGGGTTTCTTGCCGGTGTATATCTCATACATGTCGGCGAGCGACCATGTGTCGTTGCGCTGCGTGTCGAAGGGCAAGCCGGTGAGGTCGGTGGACTTCAGATTTTCCAACGGGTTCCGCGCCCACGCGTAGCGGAAGTAGAGCGGCTCCGGCACGAGCGGGCTGGTGAGCACGACGGCGCTGCGTTCCCAATTCGGGCTGCCCTTGCCGGCGTTCCGGTCGAGCCACACGGCGTTGGCTGGCTGGAAACGCCCGTCCTTTCCAGCGATGGCGAATCCCTGAATCGGGCCATCGTGAAAAGGTCCGGCCCAGGTGTCGAGTTGGAGAACCAGTTTCCCGTCGCCGGTCTTCACTTCCTTGAGCTGCGGCGGGAGCCAACGGACGGACTTGCCGTATTGCGTCGCGAGCGCCCACGCCGCGATACGCTCGCCGGCGGGGATTTTGATTTGTGGATGATACCACGAGCGATGGAGGTCGAAGGTCGCCGCGTAGCCAATGTTTTTGTCGCCCGCTTTTCGCAGGTTGAGAAATGTCTGGTAGTGCGCCTCGCGGACGTAAACTCCTTCGTTCACCATCTTCGGTAGAAAATCATCCAGCGACTGCGGTTCACCTTCGGTCTCCTGCGTGATGATTCCGAATGGCATCGCCAGGTCGTTGAACGCCGCACGCCACGCCTGAATCATTTCGGGGAAAACCCGTGCATACAATTTGGAGCCGTTCGGCTGAAGCGCCTCGTTGTAGCCCTGATGCCAAATCGCGCCCTTCACTGAAAATCCCGCGATGGGCGCGAGCATGGACGCGAACATGTTGCCGGGGCGGTTCATGTCCAGCGCCGGGCCGGGCTGCAAGTCGGTCGGCGCTTTGCGGTCTGCCGGGATTTGCTTCCCGTCGGCTTTCATGCGGGCCGCCCAGTCGTTGAATTGCTTCGCTCGCCTTTCGAGGTCTTTCTGCGAATCGAATTCGGCAACCTTCTTGTCCCACTCGGCCAGCGTTTCTTTCACCTCCGGTCTGTCGATGGACTTCAGCACCTCCGTGGGCGTCCAGCTCACCAGCCCGGTGCCGCCACGCGACACGTCCACGACCCCGATGGGAATCTGCGTCGCCATGTGAATCCGGCGCGCGAAGGCGTAGCCCATCCCCGACATTTCCCGCACGGTCTCGGGCGAGCAGACATCCCAGAAGCCCTGCCGGAAGTGTTGGCTGAAAAAAGCAATCCACTGGTATTGCCGCGGGAAGGAGTTCTTCACGTCCGGCCCATTCTGCTGCGGGACACTGAAGAGCCGGATGTTCTTAAAGTTGGCGGAGACGATTTCGAGCGGCCCGCCTTCCGTTTTGTAAATCTCGAACTCCATGTTGCTCTGCCCGCCGAGCACCCAGATGTCACCGACGAGAATGTTCTCCAGCTCGACCTTCTTATCTTTGCCTTGAACCACCATCGTCTGCGGCTCGGCATTGGCCGGCATCGGCGGCAACTCCACCTTCCACGACCTGTCCGCCGCCGCCGTGCTCGATTGGGTCTTGCCGTCAAAAGTGACGGTGACGTTCTCCCCCGGCGTGGCCCAACCCCGCACGAGCAGCGGCCTGTCGCGCTGGAACACCATGTTCGACTGAAACAAATTGTGAACACACAACCCGTCGCTGATGGCGGGCGTATCCACGCGGTCTTTGCCTGCCTCCAGTTTCCCCGCGGCAGGGAGGTTGGCCGTGAGGCAGCAAGTCAGCAGGGTGAGGGCGAGGATATTCTTGAGGATTGGTTTCATCGTGCTCCGGGCGTTTTCCTTGAGGGAATGAGTGGTGAAATGGCTTCGGCGAGAATCGCGGCAATCTTTTGCGCTTCTTCCACGCTGGGGGGGTTCGTGTTGGGGTCCATGCCGATGTTGGCGACAACGACCGGAGGCCGTGCGGTGGACAGCGCGTGTTTGTCGGCGTGGGCGAGCACGATTCTAACCTTGGGGTTCTTGGCGCGTAGTGAGGCGATGACCGCGTTGACGTTTTGGGCGATGTCCTCGGCTCCGAGTTGGAGCACGGCGATGTCGGGGGTGTTTTGCTCCAAGAGGCGGGGCATGTTTTCCGCGAACCAGGCGAAGCTCTTTCCCGAATGGCCCTCGTGGTCAGGGTCGAACTGGTAGCTGTCGGCCTCGGTCTTGTCGTCGTTGTGTTTGTGCCGGCTGCCGACGAAATCTATGAGGTGGCCCTTCTGGCGCAACATCCCGTCAAGATGGCTTCGGTAGGAACGGATGGAATCGATGCCTTCGGTCGCCAAGCCACCGACCAGCATGATTTTCACCGGGGTGAGCGGCGGGGCTTTCACGAACTCGTCAAGCTTGGCAGCGATGCCGTTCGCCCAGTTTTGGTATCCCGCCGCGCTCAAGTGGAGGCCGTCGGTGAAGAGTGATTTGTTGATGGTGCCATCGGGCAGGAGAAAGCTGTCTTGCAGGTTGATGAAGGCGACCTCGTCGGAGTTCCTGATGACGGCGGCTTGGATGGCGTTGACCTGCTGGCACTTCTCCCACTTGACGCGGTCGGCGACGGGCAGCAGGGCCAGCATGATTAGGCGTGTTTGCGGCAACCTGCGGCGGAACGCCTGTGCGATGGCCCGCTGGCCGGCGGCGATGTCCTGCGGCGGGCACTTGGCGCCGAGGTCCCACACTTCTTTGCCACCGGCGCTGGTGGTGACGCCGAAGTTGTTGATGCCGCAGAGCAGCACCGCGACTTTGGGTTGGCGGCCCGCGGGGAAGTCGAGATTGCCGCGCGTGACGCGATGCAGCATGACCGGGGTGATGTCGCCGGAGTTGCCCATGTTGATTGGGTTGTAGGGGGCGAACTGTTTTTCCCAAATCGCTTTGCCAGTGGCCGGGCCAAGCGACCACGACCAAGTAATCGAATCGCCGAGGAAGACCAACTGGCAGTCCTTTGCGGCAGCAACCTCGCGATTGACCCGAAGAAACTGGCTGTTCCAGTAACCATCGAGCACTTCGGGCGGCCGCGTGGTGCTCGGTGAAACGGGGATCGCATCCCAGAAGTTTTCCGCCGCCTGCGCTGCGAACAGCGGTGCCAGTAGCGCGAGGAGTTTGAGTATTGATTTCATGGTTTGGCAGCGGCGGCCGTGATCGAACCGCCGAGAAAAGCGATGCGCCCGGTCTGCTCGCGCTGGAACTTCAACTGTGCGTTCGCAATCCCATCGCGCAGCTCAAAGTATTCGCGGCCCTTCGAGCGCACCTTGGGATCGTATTTCGTCTGTGCGGCGAGCGTGGAGGCGAACCGCAGGACGGCGAGCAGTGGGAGCGGTTTCATAGGGCAGCGGGCGTAGGACGGACACCCCCACAAGGTCACGGAGTCTTGCTGATAGGATAGCCCTTCCAGAGCCACTCCAGCGCATGCGGCAGGATTTGCGATTTCGCGTTGCCGACCCCGTGGCCGGAGTTGAGGCAGTAGAGGTATTGGTAGTGATAGCCCTTGGTCTTCAGCACGGTGGCCATGCGGTTGTTCGCCTCCACCCAGTCGTGCATGCCGTCGCGCATGACATTCGGGTTGAAGTTGTCGCGGTCGCCCACGGCCATCCAGATGCGGAGGGGCTTCTTGGCGCTTTCGGGGATGAGCTTGTTGTGGAAACCCCAAGCTCCGTCGGGCGTCTCGGCATTGAAGGGCCATTGCTGGTTCACGAAGGTGCCGGAGAAGGTCAGCACGCGGTGATACCACTCGGGGTGATACCACGCCATGATGAGCGCTGCGGAGCCGCCGGAGCTGTTGCCCATCGTCGCGCGGCCGTCGGGGTCCTTGGTGAGCTTGACGCTGTAGTTCTTCTCCACCAGCGGCAGCACCTCGTGCTCGATGAACTCGGCAAACAAGCCGGACATGGTGTCGTATTCGCGGCCGCGCTCGTGCCCCTGGGCGTCACCGCCACCGCTGGAGATCATGACGGCGATCATGACCGGCACGCGGCGCTGGGCGATCAGGTTGTCGAGAATGTGCGCGAGGTTCAGGTCCGGCTTGCCCATACCCGGCCCATCGTGCGTAACGATGAAGGGTGCGGCGGTGCCCGGCACATACTGGGCCGGGACATAAACGGTGACGGTGCGCTTGTAGTCGATCGGATGCGTTTCCACGATCAGCGTCTTCGGATTTTTGGGATCGACGGTGCCAAAGACGTCCCGGGCGATGCCGGGGTTGAAGAGCTTGCAGTCCTTCGAGTCGATGCTGAACTGCTGCACCTTCCCCGCCGGCACGCCGGCAACGACCTTCGCTTCAGGAGCCGCCACATACTCAGGGCCGACCAGAAAATCGCCGTCAACGCCAACGGGCGGATTTACCCCGGGCTTCCCATCAAGCCGCGTGAACTTCGGCGTCCCAGGTGCATCAAACGGACGCGTCGGCGGCTGTGGGCGGTCCTGCTTCTTCGGCACGGCCGGCTTCTGGTCGGCACTGAACGCGGAGAGGGAGAGAACGCTGAGCGCGAGGCCGAGGGCGAGGCGGAGGGAGGTCATGGGCGTGGAGAGGTGGTGGCGATTCAAGTGTCCTCAAGGGTGTTCCAAACAAAGCCCCCCTGTCACTAACCGTTCAGGTGAGAGAGCCGCTGCCCACTGGCTTCAAACGGGTGCGCTCCAAACCGGGGCCAGGTCCGGGTCGTTCAAGGCTTGGAGCTTCAGCTCGGCACCATTGGCGTCGAGTGCCCGCTTCAGCCACTCTCGCGCCTCCTCGATTTTGCCCAAGGCGGCACAGAAGCAGGCGAGGTTGTAAGTCAGCGGCCATGCTTCAGGAAACTGCACCACGGCCTCTTGCAGGCCAGCGTGGTCCGCAAGCTCCAGCAACCCGGCTGGCGGATGGACTCCTGAGCCGCGCGTCGTCAAACGCAGCCTACCTCTCCATCACTCGGTAACTGCGGCGCGACACTGACCCAGCGGTCACATCTTCATAAAGGAATCGCCCGTTGTTGGTGACGATTCCGCCGACGTTCGTGACCCAGATGGTGGTGGGGCCACTGGGGTTAAGTGTGTGATGGATTTCGAATCGGCTGGGGTCGGAAGACAGGGTTGCGTCCGGGTCGCTGAAGAATAGCTGCACCCGCCCATCGGACAGGCGCTGCGGGGCCTGCATCAACTGCGGCACCCGGACCCAGACGTCCGCATTACTTGAAGTGACGCTGCCAAAGTCGTTAGTGATCGTCACGGCGTAGAGGCCGCTGTTCGTGCGGCTACCCAAGGCGTAGCTGGCATTGGTCGCGTTCGGAATGGGATTTCCTTTGAACAACCACTGGTATTTGAACAGCGAGGCCGCGCCCGAGACCGTCACGCCAACGCTCAATGTGCCGTTGTTCTCGCTGCGGGGTTGGACGAGGATCCGCGGCAGCGGCGGCGGCTGGGTGATCGTCAGCACCACGCTGCCCGTGTCGTTGTTGGTCTTCACCCCATCCACGGCGATCTGATACTCCTGCCCGACCACGGCGGTGAACAAGACGCGGCTGGCGTAGCTGACCTCGGCTACCATGTCGTCGTTTTCAGCAATCATCGTCAAGCTGCCGGGGGCGCTCCCGGTATAGACCCCCAGCAGAGTGTCGAACGAGCTGCCGAACGTGTGAATCTCCACCAGGCCGTTCGCGGGAGCAGTCCACTTCCACCAGACGGACCGGCCGCCAACCGCGCCACCGTGGTGCGGCTCATTCGCTTCCTTGCTCGCCGACAGGATCGAGCCGCGCAGCACGTTGGAGGCTCCAATGACCGCAATGCCGCTGGCGAAGGCGTCGTTGAAGTCCGAGCTCAACACCGTGAGTTCAGCCCCGGCATTGGTGGTGCTGCCCAACGCATTGCTGACGGCCACCTGGTAAGTGCCCGCGTCACCGGCGGCGGCGTTAGTCACGGTGAGCAAATCATTGGTCGCGCCGGGCAGGATCGTGCCATTGCGCAGCCACTGGTAGTAAAGCGGGAGCGAGCCGGTGGCGACGACCCGGAAGCTCGCGTTGGTCCCGCCACCCGCTCCGCCGGCGAAGCGGGTCTGATCTGCGGGAGCCTGCTGGATTTGGGGTGCGGTTGGCACGTTTGCTCCGGGTGAGACAGTCAGGCTGACCAGACCCATCTGATTACCATAGCCATCCACCGCGATGCGGTAAACGGTGCCGGCGACCGCCTGAAAGGTCACGCTGCTCTGGTAGCGACCGAGATTGATGTCGTCGTTCTCCGCGACCAGCGAAAGCGCACTCACGCTGGCACCGGTGTAAACGCCAAGGATGGTGTCAAACTGGCTGTTGGTGGTGGAAAACGTCACGGGACCGTCGGTCGGAGCCGTCCAAGTCCACCAAACCGAACGCCCTTGGAAGGCGGCGCCGTGGGCGGGTTCACCCGATTGTCGGGTGGCTCCGATGTTGTTGCCGATCATGGACAGGAACGGGGCGGAGATCGGCGGTCCATCTTCGAAATTATCATTCGCATGCAGCGCACCAAGTTGAAACTGACGGAGATTCAACACCACCCGGCCGGATGGCGCGCCATTACCCCCGTTGTAGCCATCCACCGCGATATGGTATTCGACTCCCTGAACGGCCTCGAAGGTCACAATCGCTTGATCGTCGCCAGCACTGTCATCGTCGGCGGCCACAGGTGTGAGGGCACCGAGGGTGGTGCCTTGATACACCGCCAAGATCGTGTCAAAATCGCTGCCCAAAGTGTTAATCATGACGGGTGCCGAGGCGGGAGCCACCCATGACCACCACACCGACCGACCGCCGTTATTCCCATGGTGAAAGGGTTCGCCGAATTCCTTCGCGGTGTTCGTGTTGAATCCAAACACCGTGTTGGTCTGTCCCGTGATCGGATAGCGGTTCACGAATAAGTCATTTCCTCCCACGGCGGGCTGAGTTGGCTGGCGCAGGGTCAAAACGACCCCACCGGCGGCCACAGACCCGTCGTCAGACCGGTAGCCATCCACCGCGATCTGATAGGTCTGGCCCGCGACGCCCGTGAACAGCAAGGTTCCCCCATTCAGACTGGCCTGTCCCGCAGCGCCAGGAAAGAGCACCGAGATCAGAGCGCTTGCCTCGGCGAGGGAAGGTTCATCGTTCTCGGCGACCAACGTGAGCGTCGTCAGGTTCGTCCCGGTGTAAACGGCCAGCGTTGTGTCGAACGTGCTTGTCAAGGTGGTGACTAGGACCGGACCGGTGATGTGCGCCGTCCATGTCCACCAGAGCGAACGGCCCCCGGCATTTCCGCCGTGGTTGGGTTCCCCAAGTTCCTTGCTGGCCCCGAGACTGAAGCCACTCACTTGATTTGTCTGCCCGCCGAGCGTGACGCGGTCGGCAAAATTATCATTCAGCACGAGGGCTGGGTTCAGGTTTAAAACGATCGCCCCCTCGGAAACCCCGTTGGTCCCCGCGTAACCGTCCACCGCAAACCGATACGTCGTCCCGCCGATGGCGACGAACTTGACCAACGACGCGCCGCCATCGCTCCGGTTGTCGTCCTCACCGACGAGCGCGAGCGTGCTAATCGTCGTGCCGGTGTAAACCGCCAGCAAGGTGTCCGTCAAACTGCCCACCGTATCCAGCGCATAGGTGCCGTTGCTCGGAGCGACCCAATACCACCACACGGATTTGCCGCCGAGGTTTCCGACGTGGGCCGGCTCACCTGCCTCGGTGGTGGTCCCCATGTTGTTGTCGTGAACTTTGGTCAGGCCCGCGGGAAATAACAGGGCGTTGGTGAAGAAGTCGTTGTTCGGGGCCTGCGCCAGATTGAGCGTGAGGCTCCCCACTGCCGCCGTGCCATTCGTATCAAGCAGCCCCGCCACCGCGATCTGATAGGTCGCGCCCGCGGCCGCCCGGAAGAACCCCTTGCTGGACGTGAGCAGACCAGGAATTTCATCGTTATTGGCGGCCACCGGGGTCAGCGAATTCACGCTGGTGCCGACATAGACTGCGAGCACGGTGTCTAGGACGGCCCCAGAAGCATTCGTGCTGCCCGCTGTGTCCAACCGCACCAGTCCATTTTGCGGAGCGGTCCACGTCCACCAGAGGGAAGCCGCGCTGGCCACTCCGGCGTGAACCGGCTCGCCCGCCTCCGTGGTCGCGCCGAAGTTATGGCCAGTCACGGTGTTCGTCTGGCCAGCGATGGTGACGCGCCCGGCGAAAGCATCCTGCGGTTGGACCGTCAGCACGGTCAACACGGCCACCGAACTGGTGACGCTTCCAAAGGCGTTGGTGATGATGAGACGGTAATCGCCCGCCGTGGCGAGCGTCGCGTTGGTGACCGTGTAACTGGCGTTGGTGCCGCCGGGGAGGCTCACCGCGCCCCGCTGCCACTCGAAGACAAGGGGAAAACTGCCCGTGGCCGTCACGCTGAAGGTGATGTTGCTCCCGGCGTTGTCCGGCACGGTGCGGCTGGCCGGCTGGCTCGCGAATGCAGGCGGCGTCGGCGCGACCGGCAGCCGCAGCCTCAAAGTGATGTTCCCGGTGACGCCGGAAAAGCCATCCACCGCGATCCGGTAGGTGGTGCCCCGAATCGCGGGGAACTCCACCAAACTGGTGCCCAAATTAGGCGCATCGTCATTGGCGGCAATCAAGGTCAGCGCATTCACGGCGGCCCCCGTGTAAACTGCTAGCCGGGTGTCAAAATCACTGCCCGCCGTATCCAGCACCACCGGGCCGGAATCCGGGGCCACCCACGTCCACCAGACGGAGGTTGCAGCGGAAGAGTCCACGTGGCTGGGTTCCCCCACCTCGCGCGTTGCCCCGACGTTGGTGCCGTTCACCGAGTTGGTGCTGCCGGTGAAGGTCAGTGCCCCGGCAAAGGAATCATTAACCGGCGCTTGCGCCCGCAAGGGCTGGACGTGCCACAGCGCGAGGGCCAGCAGCACCCAACTGAGCGCGCCGCGTCGGGGGTGAGACTGTCCCGATGAGCAGCGCGGATAGGTCGTGGAGTGGGTCATTGAAAGGGGTTCAGGGGGTTCGAGTTCCGGGGATCAAGGTGGGTTTCCACCGGGTGCCGTCGGGGTAAACGTGGCGGGCTTGGACCTCGCCGTGCGCCATCAAGGCCTCCGCCTTGAGCGAGCCGTCGGGATACCAGGCGTGTGAAATTCCGTGTGGCTTTCCAGCCGAAAACTCTGCCTCCGCAGCCAGCTTTCCACTCTCGTGCCACTGGCGATAAACGCCCTGCTGCTGTCCGGCCACGAGCTGGCCTTCGGAGTGCTTCTGGCCGTTCGCGTGCCAGGTCGTGCGGGTGCCATGGGGCAGCCCATGCTGAAAGGATTCGCGCAGGTCCGGCACCCCGTTCGTGAACCAACCGGCGGACTCGCCGTGCAACTTTCCGTCCACGACAGCGGACCGCAGTTTCAGTTTGCCGCCGACGAAGTGATCCGTCACCCAGCCGGTAAAGGGGGCGTTGCTGGCCGCGCGAAACAGCTTGCCCGCGCGAGTCTCCAGCCGGAACCGGGCCACGGAGAGCGGGGGAAATTCCATCCTCGTGGCTTCCTCCAAGTCCCGCGTGGACACATAGGACATCGCGACCACCACGCCGGCCAGCGCCAGCAAGCGCAGCAGCGAGCGGGTCCGCGATCCGGGCGTAGGGGTGTCCGTCTGGTTCATCGCGCCGTGGGCTACTGCAACATCAGGCGGAAGTAAGTCGGGGGCGCTTCAGCGGCCTGACTCGCGACTTCCAACTGGACGGCCTTGACGACGTCCGTCTGGAAACTTCCCCGGGCCGCCGCGTTGGGCCCCTCCGCCGGCACGCGAAAGGAGACCGCTGTCCACGTCTTCAAATCACGCGAACCGAGCAGGGTGTAAGTGCGGCCGTTGACGGCGAGAAACTCCAACCGGGGAGCGCCGTTGGTGACCCCGAGGATATTCAGGGCGAAGCCGTTCTTCGGGTCCGCCGCATACGTCCCGGCGTAATAGGTCTGCAAGTAGTTCAAGCCATTCCCCGCATCCGTGCCGGGCATGACTTTGGTGAGGTCAGGATTGATCAACCGTTCCCACGCGTCGGGCAACCCGTCGCCATCGCTGTCCTCGCCCAAGGTCAGGTTGAGCCGCGTGCGCTGGCCGGGTTGGCCGAGGTTGGCGTAGTCCCCCACCATCTCGATGGGTAGGTAGGTGGTGCCGCCGATGCGCACCTTGATGCGGAAGGGCACGAAAGGACGCAGCGCGGTGGGCTGATACGGGGCCGCCATCAGGCCGGCGTCCATGGGCACTTCCAACCGGTAGTTCGCCGCCGCCTCAATCCCGGGGTTGACCGTGGTCCGGACCTTCACGCCGCTGGACGTTTCCAAAATAACCTCGGCCCCGGTAAGGTTGATGGGGGTGCCGTATTCGTCACGCAGCATGCCGTAGAACAGATGGAACGGCGCGGGCGGGTAGGCCGACACGAGGAAGGCTGAATGATGAAGGACGCAGGCGAAGAGCAGCACTGAAAGCAACGACCGTGAGGCTCGCACGCCAGTCCGCATTCCGCGTTCGGCATTCCGCAATGTTGGATTCGTGTTCATGGCGTGAGGAGTCGGCGGTCAGTTACCCGAGTAGGAGTAGGTCGTGAAGTTGAGCTTGATGTCGGTCACCGTCTGAATGAAGCGGCTCAGCCCTTCCTTCGGATCAGCCAGCAGCGAGTCCGCCGGGATCACCAGCTTCCACTCCGTGTTCCAGACCGAGCGCCCGACGAGCCGACGGTTGGTGAACTGCGAGAACTGGAGGCCGGTTCCGAGGTAGGGATTGCCCGCGAACTGGCTCGCCGAATCCACCGGGCGGAAGGCCTGGTGCTTCCGAATGGTGAACAACGGCTCCGTGAGTGAATCCTCAGACTGGTAGAAGTTCTTGCCCGAGAATCCAGAGCCACCAACGTTGAAGGGCAGCGGAATCGCCACATCATCCACCTGCCAGGTCCGCAGTTGGCTGCTGTCTCCCAACGGCGGGCTGCGCATCGTGTCCACGCCCACGGGGATCAGATACACATAGGGCGTGGCCATCAGCGCCTGCGGATCCAGGTAGGACAGGTTCGGATCACTCGTGTAGTTCTCACCGGGAAGATTCATCCCCTTATAGCCCTGAAACGCGACGCCTACGGAATTGAGTTTCGTGGCGAACGAGCTGCGATGGAAGGCAACGTCACCCGCCGCCGAAGCCTGACCAAACAGGTTCTCCCCGGGGTTAATCGACGTGCTGAAGGTGATGATGATGCCGGGCACAGGCAGCCCATCGCCCCGGTCCGCCTGCTGGCAGTAGCGCCGCACATCGGAGTCTTCGAGAATGTTCTCCATGGTGCTTCGTTGGAGATAGTCCTGCCAGGTGGAGAGGCCGCTGGCGTCCGGCAGGATGCGCAGGTTGCCGGTGCGCACCGAGGCCAGTGTCGTGTAAACATCCGGCGAGTTGAAGCCGAGCCGGCCCTTGAGCGCGTCAAAGTCGGTTTTCATCTCGGCCAACGCGCTGGAGATGCCGGGATCGCCCGTGTTGCTGCCGGCGAATTGCGGCTCGCCGTTGCGCACCACGCCAAGGGCGCGGCTGTTGATGATCCGGCTGATGAACGCCTTGCCTTTGTCCGTGCCCAGCAGGCCGGCCTCGTAATCGTAGGCGTTGGCCGCGAGCAGCGAATAACGCGAGGCGAGGTCGAAGAGCGTCTTGTAACGCTCCAGCTTCTCGTTGCGGAAGAGCCGGAAGGCCGCATCCCGCGTGCTGAACCCGCCGATGATGGCCGCCGTGCGTTGCCGCGCGATTTCGCGGGACTGCTGAATCCGGTTTCCGTGAGCGATGAGGGCGGACACCTTGCGTTGCGCGTCGTCGTAGTTTTGGAGCGCTTGATTGATGCCGTAGGCGGCCCGCTGTAGCTCGATCAAAGCCCGCTCGAGTTCCGTCATCGCCGCGCGGTTGTCCTCCGTCTTTTTGATGGGCGCGACCTTGCCATACTGAACGCCGATGGCATCCGCTCCGCTCTGCGCCGCCCTGGCGGCGGCGACCGTCTGCCGCGCGATTTTGATCACCGTGGCGGAGTTCTCGACGGCCAGCGTAACGCCTTTGAAAATACCCCGACCCACTGAAGTCAAGTCACCGCCAAACGACAACCCCGCGACCAACGACGTGGGCAGCGACACCGAAGCGGCATCCGCGGCCAGCTTCGATGCCTCCTTGATGCCATCCTGCACCTGCGAGAAGATTTTAGCCGCCTTCTCAATCTGATCAATGATTTGATTGGCTTCATCCAAGCCCTTCGTTAGGGCGTCAGTTTCAGCCACCGCCTGAACTAGCGCCTGACGCATGCGGATCATCCCGTCCAAGGACTGCTTGGCGCGGACACTGTTGTCCAAGGCCTGGAGCAGCGCCGCGCGGGCATTGATCGTCCCGGAAATGGCCTGCTGGAGCTGGCCCGGGCTGAGGCGCTTACTGGTCCAGGTCGTTGGCTTTCCGAAATAGCCATGCGAGTTGAGCGTGTATTCGACGTAGTCGGTGGAGCCGCGCAGGTCCTTGCCAGAGTCATCAACGTTCAGTTTCAGGAAATCGAAACTTTTTGGTTTGGCCTGCAGCCCAGAAACCCAGCTGGCTGGGAAGTTTTGAACGTCCAAGCGATAGGCCTTGCTGCTGGCAGGGTTTAGGATGCCGGGGAAGTTCAACTCGGGTGTCTCCACATACATGTAGTGAAAGAGATCCGGTCCGGCGTAGTCCTGCTTGTAGGTCTTGCCCGGCCCAAAATCGTCGGGATAGGGTGTGCCGTAAATCTCGATCAGCGCATTGGTGAACGTCAGCTCCTGTTGCGCGTTTTGCGCCTGCACGTCCGCGAGCGAATCGCCCTCGGAACGCATCAGCCGCGTGATGTCCTTCGCGTCATCAAAGGCCGCCACCGCATTGTTCAGCGCCAGCTTGGTGCGTTCATAGACCTGCTCGAAGTGCGTCTTGGGGTCAGGCCCCACGATCTGGGCCGGGTTGATGTCGAAGGCGATGCTACCCTGCGTCACACCCAACGGGGACAGCCGCCCCTCCGCGTTGTCCATGCTCGCCTGCAACTCTGCGGCCGTGGCAACCAGCTCATTCAGTTCCGGCACCGTGGTGCGGTCCACTTTCTGGATGCCCTCATGGCTCGGATCGGCATCCACGTCCGGCAGGAGCGCGTTGCCGATCACCCAGTTCACCAAGGCGCCCTGCGCGGTGCGGGAGGCCCACTGGTCAATGCCCCACTCCCGGACGACGCTGACCACGTTCGTGCCGTCCGTCACCGTGCGGGTGGAGACCCGGTTGGTGGCGAAGGTTTCCCAGCTCGTGGCTGGACCAGGCACGTAGTATTTGCGCCAGTTCAGGTCAAAGATCTTGCGCCCGGTGCTCGCCACCGAGGCGGCGGCGGCCGCGAACTTCCGCTCATCCATGTAACCCACCGTCACGGGCAACCCCAGCACCGTCACCGCCTGCACGCGAGGGATCCACTCGAAATACGGATTCATCAGGAGGGAGTGATACCCCTTCAAGGACGAGAGATAGTGTCCGTAGGCATCGCCATGGCCTTGGGGGTAGAGCACGGCCGCATCCCCAGCGTCCGCCTTGCCGTCCACATTCTGATCCAGAATGTTATAGTTGAGCGCGTAGATGACCTCGCCGGAGTCAATGCCCCCGGTGTAGTTCCACACCATCCGGTTATAGACCGGCGCCGTCTGCACGCCAGGCAGCGCCACATCATCGCGTCCCTGCAACAAGCCCAGCTCTTCTTCGAGCAGGGTCGGCACCTGACCTTTGAAGGAGAAGAGCGCGGTAGCCACGTCACCGTAGGTCCGGTCCTTGGTGCCGATGCCGATGGTCGGATTGTCGGCGTCATCCGCGGCGTCGTCGCCCACGATCCGGTAGAGGTCACTGAGGTAGCCCGCCGCGAGGAGGAGTGAATCGTTCGCCGGCCCGTAGTTGATGCCGGCGTTGATGCTCAGGTTGCGCGCCCGGTTCAGGACCGTCTCGTAAATCTCGATCAGGCCGTAGCTGTTCAAGGCGTCTTGGTTGAGCGCGATGTCCCCTTCGTAACGTTTGCCGGCCTGGGTGAGGATGCTGGCGCCGGTGTTCACGGGATTGCTACTGAGGTCGGACGTGCGCTGGTTGAACGGGTTGATCCCGGCGAGCACACGTTTGACATAGCCCCCCGCAAACTGCGGCGGGGTCCAACCCGACCATTGGTTGTAGAGCGGGTGGGACGGGTTTTTGGGCCGGTAGCGCAGGACCAGCCAGTTGTCCGACAGGATGAGCACACCGCTGGCCCCCAACGTGTAGCGCTTGATGTCCGTGCCATTGGTGAGCGCCTGATACCGGCTCATGGTCGCATCGGTGACCGGCGGGAAGCCGTCCACGGGCGGCGCGATCTTCCACTCGTATTCGTAGTCCGCCGTCTTGGCAGCGAGGTCGGCCGTGTGCTCGAACGTGATCAACTCGCTGAGCGGGTTGTCCGAGGGGATGACTTTCACCTCGCCCTGATAGAGCTGGCCGGTCACGCGCAGCACATACATGGACACGGGTTCGGAGGGCGGCGTAAAGGCGTCCCCGTTGCCCACAATGACCGTCAAGTAACCTTGTCCCGGTCCGGCGGCGCTCAGTGCGTAGCTGTCCACCGGCGTGTTCTTGTTGGTGATGGCGATCAGTTCCCCCGCTCCCCGCGTCACGGTCCAGTTAGTGTTAGCGATGAACTGTCCCGGGATGAGCGGGTGCTCGTAGAACGTCTCCACCGTCGCGGCCAGACCGTTCACTGCAAGGATCCACTTCGAGCTGTCCGGGTCCGTGGCGGGGCAGAGGTTTTGGAGGGTGGTCAGATCGGAACCGGCGAGGACGTTGAGCTGTAGGTATTTCTCCCCGGTCGGCTCGTCCTTGAATTCCCCCTTGAACACTAGGCTGCCTACGGCAGACAGGTTCGGATCGAAGTAGAAACGATTGGCCAGATGCGGCGGCAGATTCGGGAAGTAGGTCTTGCCCTGATAGCCCCGGGCGTAGACGCCGGCCGGCAACTGCGTGAGGCCGTCGTTGGCATTGGTCTTCAGCGCGAAGCTCTTCTGCCGAGTCGGGTCGTGCAACGTCACCGCTGGGTTGTTGCCCCGCGCCGTGTTCGTCGCGATGGCCTGCTGATAAATCACATGGGCACTGCTCTGCCCGCGGATGGCCGGCCGGCCCTTGTTCGCCACGGTGAGCGTCTCGCCAAACGCCAGCGGCAGTGTCGTGCCCGGCCAAACGGGTCGGTAAACGATCGACAGTGCGTTCGTGGCCACGTGGCCCGTGCCTGTGTAGCTGCCGCCCGCGATGGGACGCAGATAGGGGACAATCGTCCCATTCGTCGGCGGCGTCGCATAGCCCGGCCAGGCAAAACCCTCCTGCGTCTTGTAGTAGAATTGCATCGCGAAGCTGTTGGTGTTCGTCGCGGACTGGCTGAGATGGGGCGGACGGCCCGTGAAGGTGCTGGTGCTGCCGGTGAACGTGTTGGTGCTCACCATCGTCAGCGGCCCTTGAGCGCTTTTGCTGCTGCTGAAGCTGAAGCTGACTGCGGCCTGTGCGCCGTCTCCATCCGTGATGCTGAGCTGGTAGGGACCGCCGGTGGTGGTGGTCCAAGTGCCGTAAATGGCCAGCCCGTTCCCGTTCGTGAGCGCGCCGAAGGTGATCCCCACCGGCAGCTGTGGTGTGACCGAGAACACCAGTGAATCAATCCGGCGCGACGTGTGGATGTGATTCGTGGAGGGCATGTTGAGTGTCCCGCCGCCGGCGACGCTGGTGCTGAAGCCATTCATGGAGGACGAGTAGGTGCCCGCCGCCAACGCGGGCAGTCCAGCGTGAACGCCGCGCATGACCCAAAAGCCGTTCTTCCGGTCGCGATAGGTGAAGGCGGGGTAGTGGCCAAACTGGTCGTTGGCCTCGGTGGCCGAGACCCAGCCCACCGGCAGGTCGCCGCCGGTGCCGGAGGTCTCGGAGTTGTAGTTGGTGGTGTAGATGTTGGTGGTCGTGCCCACAATGTTCGTGAGCGTGGCCAAGGGGAGCGACATCACCGGCAGCGGCATCGGGGCTTGGAGCTGCTTGCCCGCCTCGACCACGTAGTCAAATACCAACCCCAACGCCGCGTTCTCGCGCAGCACTTTGAAGGGCCGCATCGCCGGGCGACCGTCCGCCCCCGTGTAGTCCAGCAGCACGTAGGGCTGCGAGGAATAGCCGCTACCGCTCGTGACGTTCAGGTCATCACGCAACGCATACGCCTGGCCGCCGATCATCAGGGCGTGCTCTTCGTTCGGGTTGTAGCCCACGAGCGTCGGGTCGTTCTGGGTGTAGAGGGTCCCCTTGGCCTGGAGACTTTCGAGCGCGCCACTGCCCGCGTTGCCAGCCATCACGATCTGGCTCGCCGTGCTGTCCGGCCACGCGAGGGAATACCGGGCGATGACCGCCGGCCAGTAGATCGGGGCGAAGCCATTGACGGGGTTTTTCACCGTATTCGTCGCGTTCTGGCGGAACCACCAGACTTCCAGCGTGTTGGTCCCGGGAATCGCATTGACCGGGATGATCGCGCCCACGTTCGCCTCCGTGAAACCGTTGGCGAAGGGGTCCACATACGCCCCGGGGTGGAAGGAAGTCCCGCTGCTTTGCAGGACGTAGCCTGCCGTGTAGCTGCCGGTGTTGCCCAGTTCCCCGGACGGCGCCGTGATCCGGTTGCCCACATAGGCAGTCTCGTAGACGTAGCGAGGGGAACTGCTTTGGGCCAGATCGGTGTTCGTGCCCCGGAGCAACGTGGTGCTGAGCGTCGAGAACACCCGCTCGAAGGCCACGGTGGTCCCGGAGCTGAAGCGCAGCAGGGTGCGATGCTGCGGCTGGCTCGCATCCAGATAGGTGTAGAAACGCGCGCGCTCGTCCAGCGTGGCGCGCGGGTAGTCCAACACGTCCTGATACTGGATCGCGGGGGCGTTCGCCGCCGAGAGCTGCACGGCAGTCAGGGCGGCATTCGTGGCCGGAGACACCAGCGGGCGCAGATAATGGCTGTATTTGGCCGGATCGCTCGGCCAGACCTGTGAGTAACGGTTGTAAATCAAGGGCCAGCGCAGCCCCACGAGTCCCGCCTCCAGCCAATGCACCAGCACGTCATTCGGGTTCTGGGTCAACGCGGCCGCATAGTATTCCGTGCGACCGCTGGTCCCGGAGGCATCCGTATACAAGAAAGCGCTGTTCAGCGTGTTCTGCACCGGGGACGGCACCAGTGCGGCATCCGACTCGCCAGTGGCGTAAGCCGTGATCTTCTCCCCCAGTTCGGTGCCCACCGCCTGGGCGGCGGGCTGCCGGAACACATCCACAATCTCGAAGCCTAGGAACTCACGCGCGCCGCTGGGAGTCGAGTCCCCCAACAGTTCCATGAACACCCGGCCCTCGGCGTTGTAGGCCAGGATGAGACCCTGCGCGGGGTCATACCAGACGGTGCGCAGTTCCTGGAGCGTGGCGTTGGTGGTGCCCGATCCCGGACCGGCGTAGCCATCCTTGAACTCGCTGGTCACGGTCTGGGGCACGGCCGGGTTGTAAACGAAATTCACCGCCCCCACGCTGGCGGTGGGCACGGACACCGGTTTGCCCGTTCCAGAAAACGACCGCTCCGTCCAATACATCTTGCGGGACGGCTTCACTGCGGCACCGGACACGATGTAGGACACATTGGTGAGGGCATAGTCCAACCCCCCGATGGTCACCTTGTTCGTGCTGGTGGTGCCGGACTCCAACTTACGCCACGTCACCTGCACCGAACCGGGCACGGTGGCAAACACCTGCCGGGCATGCGGGCTGTAGTAATAGCTGGCAGCGGAAAGGGTCGCGTTCGTGTAGGGCTGCGCTTCCCAGTATTGGGCGGGCGTAACCGTGGTCAACAGCGCCCCGTATTCATTCGCGATCGGAGGCGTAATGACCGAGCCAAAGGTGAAGGACACCACTTGGGAGAAGGTGGCGGCGCCGGCTTGGGACGAGCGCAGCACCATCGTCACCTGTCCCCCGCTCGTCCCGCGCGGCAGGTCCAGGTTGCCGGCGGCGGCGTTCTGCTCGTAATTCTTGCCGGCTTGCAGCACCGCGTTGGTCTTGGGAATGACCACCGCGCCGTAGGTCACCACGCCCTGAAACTGATACGGCGTCCCGCCGCTCGGTGCCCGGCCATCGGAGCCAACAAATACGTTGGTCTTCCCCGGCACACCGCGGAGCGAGGTGAGGTTCACGCCGCGCTGGTAGTTCGTCGCGTAGAGCACCGCATTCTGCTCAAGCTGCGGGACCTCTGCGGCGGCCGCAACGGCCAACCCCGCCAGCGCCCATGCACTGAGAGTCAACAAGAGGTGAGGAAGTCGTTTCATAAGTGGATTGCAGCTTAAGACAAGGGCTGAAACGCCAGTGATACTGCCTGAGCTAGCCCTATCATAAAAGCCGAGCCGAGCCCGAGACTCAGGCGATGGTGCAATTGGATTTCAGGACTCATATTCCAAGGTGGCCAGCATGGCGTTCAATCACAGTGCGGAGAGGGGGGAGGATTACCGGCCGCCCCGACAGACGGTCAGAAATTGTAGAGAATGATCGTCGCGGAGATGTCGGGGGGTGTCAGGAACTCTAGAGCGTAATCAGCAAAAGGAGCACCCGTGGTAAACGGTGCAGTTTCGGGACTGTGGTAGTTGCGGCACCAAATCCAGTTCCACGGATGGTCTGTGACTTCAAACCTAGTTGTGGTGTTGCCGAGGTAAGCTGCCGTGTCGACCCCATCTTGAGATCTGGACCATGAGTAGATTCCGGGGCTGCGATTGTTCGAATAGGTGGGATTCTCCATATAGATGTGCGTCCTCCAAGTTCTCTGTTGATCGTCTATGCTACTATTCTGTCTAAGATTATAGACGATGGTGCCTCCGTTTGGCCCTCCCAGATATTTTTTAATGATGTCAGATGGCACAATTATCGAAAACCAGTTTAGGGTATTAATCTTGTTGCCTAGTTGAATGACATAAGGAGGCAGGAAACCATTGACTCCATCCGCAGCGGTCAGCGAGGAGGTGGAAATACTGTTTGCGGTCAATGAGCCAACCGCCACGGCTCCATTTGCATCCCGTTTAACAAGGGCGTTGGCGGTATTCACACTGGTCGCTGCGTTGGCCAAACCCACACCAGTAGTAACCGCGGTGCTTAACCGAGCGTCGGCAACGGTGCCTGACGCGATGTTCGCCCCATTCAAGGCGGTGAGCAGGGCACCATTACCGGAGAAACTATTGCCGGTATTGTTCAAGGTCAGCGCACTCGAGTATGTCCCTGAAAATCTGTCACTCGCCAAAACTCCACTGCTGATATTCGCCGCGTTTAGATTGACCAAACTGGCGCCACTGCCACTTAACACTCCAGTGACTTGGGCATTTCCATTAACCCTCAGCCCGGTGCTCGTGACGGTGCCGCCCACGTCCAATACACTGGTTGGACTGGGCATGTTGATTCCGACCGCTCCACTCGTAGTGGTGAGAATGTTGGATCCCGTGGAGTCCACCACCTGATGCGCGCTGTTGGCCAGCAAGGCATACGGCGCGGCCAGGAAGCGCAGGCGCGGGGCGATGGTCGTGCTATCCGCGGTCAACTCCAGATACCGGTCCGAAGCGGTGGAACCGGCGAAGACACCGGTGAGGTCAGCACTGAACAGCTCGTTCCCCACCGCGCTGCCCTGGCCCAGCAGCGCGCTGAAGTAGCCCTTGTCCACGGTGACGACCTGCTGCGAGCTCCACTTAATCGTCCCTCCCGTCGGTGCGTCGTAGATCCGGAAGATGACGGTTTTGTTGACCGGCGTGGTGTTGCCAAACGGCAGGCCGTTGGCATCGGTGAGGAAGCCCTGGTAAGTGAGCTGGGTGGGAGGCTTGGCGTTGGCCTGCGCCGCCGCGCGCGTCGCGGGCAGCAGCAGGAGCGCGGTGCAAAGCGCGCCGAGGAGGAGGGAGGGGTTTCGTTTCATAATTGGAGGCGTTGCGACTGTGGAAAGGAGGCTGCGGAAAGAGTTCATTGGGTGAGGGTGGCGATGGGGCTGATGAGCTGGAGGGTGAAGCTGCCGCTGAGGCGGAAATCCCGGCTCGCCGCGCCCCGCCCGCCCACCGTCATGGTTTCCTCATACGTGCCGCTCCGGCTTTGCGCGGTGGCGGTGAGCGAGGCGAAGTCGGTGCCCGCCGGGCTGAAGGTCAGCTTGAGGGTGCGGGTGAGGTCGTAGGATTCCACGCCCCGCGGTTGCAGCGCCTTGAAATTGGCATCCAGATTGTCGTGGTCGGGATGGAAGGTGTGGAGGAAGGGGTTGCTGGTCTGGTCCTTGTAGCTCAGGGCCACGGTGAAGCGCACTACGTTGCCGGGATTGAAGGTGCCGGCGGTGCTCCACGGGGTGTTGGTCTTGGAGAAGGGCAGATGGGTGGCGGTGATGCGGCGCGCGGAGGCGAGCTGGCTGGCGTCCAGCAGGCTCTCGCGGCTGGCGATCACGGTGTTCGTGCCGTTGACGCCCTGACCGACATAGACGTGCTGGAGCAGGCTGACTTGGCTGGCCTCGGACCGGTGGTGGAGGATGAGCCGCAGCGGGAAGACGCTGCCCACCTTGGCCAGGTTCGTGTTCACGCCGGTGGAGAGGTAGCGGCCACTCTGATCCAGCACCAGCCCGGTCGTCGAATCCACCGTGTAACTAGCGAAGCTCCGGCTGACGGTGTAGATCCGGCCCGGGTTGCTCGTGCTCGTGCTGTTGACAACCGCCACGAGCCGGGTGGCATCGCCGGACGCAACGATGCCGGCCCAGTTGCGGCTCTGTTCCTGCGCGGCCCAAGTGAGGCCCGCGTCGTCTGAGGTGTAGATCTGGCCGTTCTCAACTGCGGCGGCGAGCCGCTGGCCGTCCGTGGAAGAGGCGACTGATTTCCAATTGTTGGTGGTCGCCCGCGGAATCCAATTCCTCCCCGCGTCCGTCGAGGTGTAGAGGTTGACCCCTGTTCCGCCGGCAATCACATTGGAGCCGTTGGCGGACGACGCCAGCGTCGTCCAACTGGCGCTGAACGCACTTTCAGCCCACGTGTTGCCGCCATCGAGTGAGAAGTAGGGCTTGCCCGGATTAACCGCCGCCACCAACCGCATGCCGTCCGCCGACATCACGATGCTGCTCCAGTTGCGGGTGCCCGCGTTGGTCTGGGCCAAGAAACTCGTGCCCCGATTCGTCGACGTAGAGAGCTGGCCACCGGCCACCACGGCCGCGAGCCGGTTGCCGTCCGCCGAACAGGCGAGGCCCGCCCACGCGGCCGAAGCGCTGGCCGTGGCCGCCCAGTTGGTCCCGTAGTTCGAGGAGACGTAAATCGCGCCGTTGTAAACGGCGGCTACCATCACGCTGCCGTCCGCCGAACAGGCGAGTTCCGACCAGTTGCGGCTGCTGTCACGTGGGGTCCAGCTCGTGCCAAAGTCCTGCGAGACGTAGAGCGTCCCACCCGCGACCGTGGTCACCACCGTGCGGCCATCGAGCGACGACGCCACGGCGGAATAGGCGCGGGAGGAGTTGGTCTCGCGGGCCAGCCACTGGGCACCGGGGATTTCGGCACCGCTGGGGGGCCGGCTGGCCGCCGCCGCCGCCGCATTGATCTGGGCGGCCTGATTGGTCTGGGTGGGGTCCACCTTGGGGTAGGATTTGAGATACTGGCCGACCTGGTTGATGTTCGCCGAGCCGACCCACAAGCCCGAGGCGTTGGGCACCGTGGCCGAGACGGGCACATCGGTCTGCTGCAACCCCAGCGTGTCCGTGATGCGCAGGATGCCCGCGTAGAGCGAGCCCGAGGCGGCGGTCATGAGGGAGCGGTTCAACCCGAGCACAACCTCCAGCTCGGACCCCGCCTGACCTTGCGGCGGGAGCGTGAACGACTGGCTCGCGAGCACCGCGTGACTGTAAGTCAGCGTCGTCGTGCTGAGCGCGCCGCGCACCAGCAACTGCGGCACCGCCGTGATGGCCGGTTGGCCGGCGGGTGGGGTCTCGGAAGCCACGAGCGTGAAGCTGACCGTGCGGGAGGTGGTGGTGAGGTTCTTGAGGCGCAGGCTGTAGGTGCCCAAGGTGTCGCGATACTGGAGGCCGGCGGTATTTTGGAGCACGACCTCCACCGGCCCATAGTAGCGGTTGTAGTAGTTGGTGCTGCCGCGCACCCAGAAGGCCTGGCCGCGCGTCACCAGCGTGCTGGAGGCATTGACGGAAACCACCTCCGTCGGATTGGTGCTGCCGAGGTTGCCGCCCGGATAGCGGAAGACGCGGGCGGAGTTTTGCAGGGTTTTCGCCAGATCCAAAGCCGGCACCGGAGCCAAGTAGGTGGCGAAGCTCGGGGCCGCACTGACCGGCGTGGGGAAGCCGAGGAAGTTCAGGCCCGTGGTGGTCCACTGGTAGCTCGGCGGAACGGGCTTGCCCTTCACGGTCCAAACGAAGTTGGTGGTCGTGCGGTTGTTGACCAGATACGCCCCGTTGCCCACCAAGGTCGTGAGCGTGTCCGTGTCCCCGCGGGCACTCGTCCAAACGGCCCATTGGCTGTTGGCCACCGCGTTGGTGTAGGGCGTGTCAATGAACTGGATGGTCGAAAAGGTCGGCTTCCACAGCCAGACCTCGGCTACGGGACCGTTCTCGTCCGGCACGAGCGAGTCCAGCGACTGATAAGACGCGTCCACATGGGTGAAGATCGCGTTCCAGCCCGGTTTCAGGGTGAACGACTGCGTCTGCCACTGCGCCTGCGCCACCACGGCGCCACCGAGCAGCAGCGCAATGACCGCCGCTGGGACAAGCGTGCGAAATGAGTTCAATTTCATGACGGAAAACAAAAACTTCACCGGCTAGGCGTCTCAAAACCCCTT
>CALQJI020000066.1 GCA_943330855.2 Klebsiella pneumoniae | reverse complement strand
CACGCCGGGATGGATCCCTACGAGTTGAAGAAAAGGATTGAGGCCAAGCTGAAGAAATTCTTCACTGCCTTGGGTAAACTAGATCGTGAGTCAACGAAGACCTGACGGTCCCCTGCCCCCGGTAACATTTAGCCGTGAGTCAATACGCTTCGCAGGTGCGGCGGCAGATATTCGTGCTGTTTATCTTTGCGGAAAAAAACTGTTCAAAAAATATTGAACAGCATGCTTGTTTCTGCTAACATTAAGACTCGTCGTCTATGGAACCAGATATAGTCAAAATCGAAACCCGCCGCCCGCCCGGCACTCCCATGCTGGCAGGCCTGACTTCCTTGGAAGCCGAGTCGGTGGACCTGTTCGTTGGGCTGGCGCAAGTCGTGGGAATGCCCAAGTCTATCGGGCAAATCTACGGACTCCTCTACATGTCCACAGTTGCGTTGAGTTTGGACGACCTCGCCGTCCGGTTGGACATCAGCAAGGGTTCGGCGAGCCAAGGCCTGAAATTTCTCCGCAGCACCGGTGCAGTTCGGTTGTGCGACGAACACGGTTCGCGGTGCGACCGCTACGAGGCGGAGACGGGCCTGCGGACGTTGGTCACTGGTTTTTTGAAGGAACAGATCGAACCTCATCTCGAAAGCGGCGAGGATCGTTTGGTGCGGCTCAAACGGCTGGCTTTAGCCGCCCCGGAGGCGGACCGGGCACACGTGGTGCAGCGGGTGAAGCAATTGGAGAACTGGCACAGTCGAGCGGCCAGTCTGTTGCCGCTGCTGATCCGATTACTCGGCAAGTGACTTTTCGCCCGGTCCGCCGGGCGCGCAGACGGTTTCCGACCCTGTGTCGCGAAACAGACAATTGAACGCAGTGCGCCCATGTGGTTGCGCCGGATCTCCCCGGCTCGCGACCAAGGGCGGCAGCTTGGCTGAAACGCAATGTTCGCTGCGTGCCCGTGAATAGTGTCTTCGCCAACCCCGTGCGCGTGCGTAATAACGCGCCCTCCAGCTATGGCTGGCGCAACAAGCTGGCGCGGGCGGTTTGGGGGTTGGTTTGGTCCGTCTTGTTCCGGCCTTCGCCCCGACCGTGTCATGGCTGGCGGAACGCGTTGCTGCGCCTCTTCGGCGCGCGCCTGGCCCGCACGGCACGCGTGGCGAACAGCGCGGTGATCTGGGCACCGTGGAACTTGGTCATGGAGGACAGCTCGGAAATCGGGCCACAGGTGGATTGCTACTGCGTGGCGGTCATCACGCTGGGCGCGCACGCCACGGTCTCGCAATACAGCTATCTGTGCGCGGGCGGACGGGACGCGTTCGACCCCGGTTTCGGGCCGACGAAGGCCCCCATCACCATCGGCGACCAGGCGTGGATCGGGGCGGATGCGTTTGTCGGGCCTGGCGTAACCGTCGGGCAAGGCGCGGTGGTGGGCGCGCGGTCGAGTGCCTTCGTCGACGTGCCGCCGTGGACCATCTGCGCGGGCAACCCGGCCCAAGTCTTGCAGGCTCGGATTCTGACGGACGTTCCCAAACATGAGTGACTCTTTCCCCAGTCCGGGACGCGTCCAGCAATACGGCCAAGCGCTGCTCATCCGGCACGTCGAGCAAACCTTGCTGGACCTGTTCGCCAAGGGGGAGCTGTTTGGCACGGTGCATACCTGCATCGGGCAGGAGTGGACCGGCGTTGCCCTGGCCGCAGCCGCGCGGCCCGGCGATGTGTGGTTTAGCAACCACCGCTGCCACGGTCACTACCTGGCGCGCACCGATGACGTGGATGGGTTGGTGGCGGAAATCATGGGTCGGCAGACGGGCGTCTGCGGCGGGCGCGGAGGCAGCCAGCATCTGTGCCGCGAAGGCTTCTTCAGCAATGGCGTGCAGGGCGGCATGACGCCGGTGGCTGCGGGTTGCGCGCTCGCGTTGGACCGCGCGGGACAAGGCGGCATCACCGTTGTTTTCATCGGCGACGGCACGCTTGGCGAGGGCGTGCTCTACGAGACGTTGAACATCGCCTCCAAGTGGCGGCTTCCATTGCTGATTGTCCTCGAGAATAACCGCTACGCGCAAAGCACTTCGCAGACGCAGACCCTGGCTGGGGACATCGAGGCGCGTGCGCGCGCCTTCGGCATGGCTGCGGGACGCACCAGCACGGAGGATCCGAGTGCCTTGTTGGCCGACACCGCGCGCGCCGTGGAGCAGGTGCGCGCTGGCGACGGTCCGTTCTTCCTGTGCGTGGACACCTATCGGCTCATGGCCCACTCGAAGGGCGATGACAACCGCGACCCGGCGGAAGTCCGCGCCCACTGGGAGCGCGATCCGCTGACGGTCTTCCAAAAGGATTTTCCCGCCGCCGCCGCCCGGCTTCAGGCGGAGTGCGAAGAACGCGTGCGGCAAGCCGTGGCACGGAGCCATCAAGCGCCGTTCGCGATGGCTGAAATCTCCGTGATCAAGCCAGCTCGAACCGGCTGGCGGTCAGTGGAGTTGCCCGAGATGGACCGGGTGGTGAACCGCATCCATCACGCGCTCCAGCGCAGCCTGCAACGCGACGAACGGACGATCCTGCTGGGTGAGGACATCGAAGGTGCCTATGGCGGGGCCTTCAAGGTCACGAAGAATTTGAGCGCCGAATTCCCGGGTCGGGTGCGAAACATGCCAATCAGCGAGGCGGCCATCGTGGGCTTGGGCAATGGCCTTGCGCTGGCGGGCTGGCGGCCGGTCTGCGAGATCATGTTCGGTGATTTCCTCACCCTGGCGGCGGACCAAATCATCAATCACGCCGCCAAGTTCCGGTATATGTATAACGGCCAGGTGAAGGTGCCGCTGGTCATCCGGACGCCGATGGGTGGCCGGCGTGGTTACGGGGCGACTCACAGCCAGAGCTTGGAGAAACATTTCCTCGGCCTGCCGGGGGTCCAAGTAGTGGCGCTCCACCACCGGCTCGATCCATCAGCGACCTACGATGCGGTTCTCGCGCACGAGGAAGGCGCGACCTTGGTCATCGAGAACAAGCTGCTCTACGGACTGCGCGTCGGCGGACCGGCCCCGGACGGATTTGTTTGGGAGCGCACGGACGACGTGCTGCCCACCGTGCGGCTGCGGCCCTTGGGCACCGTGCCCGACCTCACCATCGTCTGCTACGGCGGCATGTTGCCGGAGGTCGAGGCGGCAGTGGAACGGCTCTTCGACGAGCATGAGCTGGTGGCCGAGATCGTCTGCCCGTTGCGGCTGTATCCGCTCGATTGGGAGCCGATCGCGGACTCCGTGCGCGCCAGCCGGCGGCTGCTCCTCGTGGAAGAGGGACTCGGGTTCGCCGCGTTTGGCTCGGAGGTCGCCGCGCAAATGCTCGAACACGCGCCGGACGTGCTCGGAGCGCTGGCCCGCGTGGCGGCACCCGAGCATCCGATCCCTTCCGCTGGCCCGTTGGAAAAACAACTTCTGCCCGGTGCCTCGCAGGTGATACGCGCCGCCCGTGAGTTGGTCGCCAAACCGGTCGCCACGCTCCGGTAAAATGTCCGCCTCGACCGTCATCTCTCTGCCCGCGCTGGTGTATCTCCCGAAGGAGAACAACAACGACGAGTCCGCCCGGCTGCTCAGGTGGCGGGTGGCCAGCGGCGCGCGGGTCGTGGCAGAGCAAGCGCTGGCCGAGTTTGAAACCAGCAAGGCGACTTTCGATCTGCCCGCGCCCGTCGGGGGTGTCGTCCAGTATCAGCATCGCGAAGGCGACGAGATCGCCAACGGCAGCCTAGTCTGCCTGATCAGCGAGGACGGCAACGCGGCGTTCCCTGCGGACGCTCCCGCCGTGAGTCAGGCACCGCCGTCCGCAGCGGCGGTAGCCACTGCGGAGCCGGTGAAGCCAGTGAACCCCGCACCGGCAATTGCCCCGCAGCCAGCACCCGGAGTGCTGACCACGCGCCTGAGCAGCGCCGCGCGCGCACTGGCGACCGAACGGGGCGTTGACTTGGCGCAGTTCGCAGGGCGGGGTTTGGTGCGGGTGAGTGATGTTCGCGCGCTCATCGGAGGCACCCCGCCCGTCGCTTCGCCGGCTCGACTCGAGTCCGCCCCAGCGACGCCGACGGCCAGCGAGGACCCGCCGCTCGTGCCGGGCGTGCCCTTCCGGGTGGTGGAACTGTCCCGGAGCAAACGCGTTGAAATCTCCCAGCTCCAGTCAGGCATGAGGCAGACCCTGCCCAGCTCGGTGACCCGGGCGTGCCCGACGAGGAGCCTGCGCGCCGCGGCGGAGCGTGGCCGCGCGAGCCTTTCCGCCGTCCTCGTTTTTGAAGTTGGCCGGTTGCTGCACAAATACCCGGCCTTCAACGCCTGCCACAGCAACGGGCGCACATACCAATACGAAGCGGTGAATGTCGGGTTTGCCCTGGATGCCGGGGCTGGCTTGAAAGTGCCGGTGCTGCGCTGCGCGGACCAACGTAGCCTCGCCGAGCTGTCGAGTGAACTGCACGAGCAGCAGGTGCTTTACCTGAACGAGGAACTGCCAGTGGCGGCGCTGGCGGGCGGCACCTTCACCATCACGGACCTGGCCCAAGAGGGCACGGCCTTTTTCCACCCCCTGATCAGCCAGGGGCAGGGAGCGATTCTGGGCGTGGGCGCGGAAACTTTTCCACCGGGCGCGGAGTGGGGCGTGTTCCACCTCACGCTGGCGTTTGACCACCAGCTCGCCAATGGGCGGATGGCCGCACAGTTCCTGCACGATCTGGCGGCTCGCCTTTCCGGCTACGAAGCGGGCTGGGGCGCTGGCACCGTGGAAGAACCCTACTGCCGTCATTGCGAGCGCACGCTCTCTGCGCTGCGCGAGATGCGGGGATTCCTCGTGCTCGAAGCCGGCCAACCCGGAGTCGGCGGCCATGTGTGCAGCCTCTGTCTGAAAGGCTTTTGACGAAACCGCAATGAACGCACCCGATGTCATCACTCCGCCGCTGAGCGGAATTTTGGCCGCCATCGTGAGTGAACTGGCCGGCGTCGACGTTGCGGAAGTCGGCCCGGACTTCTCGCTCGGACACCCAAAGCTCGCAAGCTCGTTGGGCCGCGCGAAGCTTGACGCCAGACTACGCCGACGGCTCGCGGTCCGGCTGGACAACCTGGGCGCACTGCGGACGCTGACGGAACTGGAGTCGGCGGTGCTTGCCGCGCAAGGCAGTCAGGCCCCGGCCGTAGCCACGGTGCGTGCCAGCGCATCCGCGTCCGCCGAATCCGCACGCGCGTCCGCCCCCCCGATTCGGCAAGTGTGCGTGGCCACTCCGCCGATGACTTGCGGCGTGGACTTGGAGCAGGTGAGCGATCTGCCGGAGTGCCGGGATTATTGGGAAGAGCCGTTTTATCAACAGCACTTCACCCGAGCGGAAATGGGCTACTGCTTGGGTCAACCCAATCCTCGGATGCACCTCGCCGCGCGCTGGTGTCTCAAGGAGGCGGTAAGAAAATGCGGCGGCGAATTCGCACTCATCGAGTTTCGCCACCTGGAAGTGGTGCGCGAAGAATCCGGCGCGCCGGTGGTTCGCGTCTGGCGCGAAGGTGTGGCGGAAGACGCGCCGCTGGCTGTGAGCCTGTCCCACACGGACGAATGGGCGGTGGCCGTGGCCATCCGCCCGCCGTCCGCCTCCCCTGCCGCCCCCGCCGTCCGCGCGCCGGAGGCCGTGTCTGCGGGGTGCGACCGGAGCGGTGCGCTGGCTCTGTTAATTTCATTGGTGGCCTTGGGGCTGGCCGCCGGCGCCCTGATCCTACGCTGACCGCCGATGAACCTCCTCGTCTCCGGCGGTTTCGGCTTCATCGGCTCCCATATTCTTGAACACATCATTGGCCAGCCCAAGGTCGAGCGCGTCACCTACGCCGAGTGGTTCGAGCAAGAAGACGACGTGCCCTTCATGATGGAGGTTTTCCAAGTCCGCGAACCCAAGCGCGCGCAAATCCCCGCCACCACGCACGCCGACGGCTCCGGTCGCTTGCAAACCGTCCATCGCGACACGAACCCGCGCTACCACCGGCTCATCGAAGCCTTCCGCGAACTGACCGGTGTGCCCATCGTGCTCAACACCTCGTTCAACGAAAACGAACCGGTCGTCTGCCGCCTCCAAGAAGCCCTCGACTGCTTCCTCCGCACAAAAATGGACGTGCTCGTGCTCGGCGATTGGATGGTCACCCGCTAAAGCATGCGTGCCGCCGCCAATGTCGCAAAGATACACGCCTTCATGGCCGCAGTCGGCTCGACTGCGAAGAGCCCGGGCTGCATTTATCTTACCGGCGGAGCGACCGCGCTGTTGCATGGCTGGAGGGCCAGCACTGTGGATGTGGATTTGAAAGCGGATCCGGAGCCGCAAGGCATGTTCGAGGCCATCGCTCAACTCAAAGTCACGCTGGATGTGAACGTCGAGTTGGCCGCGCCGGATCAGTTCATTCCCGCACTGCCGGGCTGGCGTGAGCGGAGTTCGTTCATAGCGGCGCATGGGCCGGTCGAGTTCTTTCACTACGACGTCTACAGTCAGGCGCTGGCCAAGTTGCAGCGCGGCCACGAGCGCGACGTCACCGATGCCCAAGCGATGGTGGCGCGGGGCTTGGTGGAACCGATGAAGCTGCGGGAACTCTTCGCCAGTATTGAGTCAGCGTTGGTTCGCTACCCGGGTATCGATGCGGCCGAGTTCCGCGCCGTAGTGGAAAAGTTTTGCCAGTCGCACGCCACATGACCGCCTTCACAGACTTTCCTGGCGGGGAACTTATAGAGCGCGGGCTGACCGACTACGCATCGGGCCAGGTCACGCCGGAGTCCTGTCTGCTGGCCGTGGCTTGGGGCCGCCTCCAACGAAACGGCCTGCCCCTGCCTGCCCGGTCGCCCGAGCGTTTTCCGGAACCCGAGCTCCAGCTTTATGAGCTACTCCGGCGCGAGGGGGGGGATGCGTATTCCCGCTACAATTCGCTGCTGCGTCGCCTCATCAGCTTCGAACAATCTTTGGAGCGCCAGAATGCAGCGGTCGCGCTCCAACTGCGAAAATCGTGACCGCCTCGCCGCCGTGTCGCTGACGCCTGACGCGTGGGCGAAGAGGCGTGAACGTAATGAACCTGCTCGTCACCGGCGGTTGCGGCTTCATCGGCTCCCATGTGCTTGAACACGTCATCGGCCAGCCTGAGGTCGCGCTTGTGGTCAACCTCGACTGCCTCACCTACGCCGGACGTTTGGAAAACGTCGCCGCGGTTGCCAGCCAGCCGGAATACCACTTCGAGCAAGTGGACTTGCGAGACAAGCCCGCCGTTGCCCGCGTCGTCCGCGACCACGCCATCACCCACGTCCTCCACCTCGCGGCGGAATCGCACGTGGACCGCTCGATCGAAACCCCCGGCGACTTCGTCCAAACCAACGTCCTTGGCACATTTAACCTCCTCGAAGCCTGTCGGGCCGCGTGGTCAGATTCCACATTTCGCATTCCGCATTCCGCACTTCGGCCGCGCTTTCTCCACGTCAGCACGGATGAAGTCTTCGGCAGCCTCGGCCCCACCGGCCACTTCACCGAGACCTCGCCCTACGCGCCAAACTCGCCCTACGCCGCGAGCAAAGCCGCCAGTGACCTGCTCGTGCGCAGCTACCACCAAACCTACGGTCTGGACACCGTCATCACGCACGGCTCGAACACCTACGGCCCGCGGCAATACCCGGAGAAACTCATCCCGCTGGTCATCACCCGCGCCGCCGCCGGCCAGCCCATCCCCGTCTATGGTGATGGTCTGCACGTTCGCGACTGGCTCCACGTCTTCGACCACGCCCAAGCCCTGTGGCAAGCCCTCGTGCACGGCCGCGCCGGCGAGACCTACTGCCTCGGCGGTGGGAACGAATGGCCCAACCTCCGCCTCGTGGAACTCATCTGCGACCGCGTGGATGAACTGGCTCCACAACTCGGTGGCAACTCCCGCCGCCTCATCACCCTCGTGAACGACCGACCCGGCCACGACCGCCGCTACGCGATGGACGCGACGAAGTCGCGCGGCGAGCTTGGATGGAAGCCCGCGCAAGACTTCGCGAGCGGCCTCCGCGCGACGGTGCGCGGGTATTTAACAACCACAGCCGCCCGCTAATTTTCAACTCATGGCCAAGCAGCTTTTCGTCACGGGTTCTTCCGGCCTCATTGGCTCCGAAGTCGTTACGCATTTCTCACAAGCCGGCTGGGCGGTGCATGGCGTGGACAACAACATGAGGGCGGACTTCTTCGGCCCCGGCGGCGACACGCGCTGGAACACTCGCCGGCTCAAGGAACAGTTCCACTCCTTCCAGCATCACGAGTTGGACATCCGCGACCGCGCGGGCGTGCTGGCCTTGCTCAAGGAAGTGCGGCCCGACGCGCTCGTCCACACCGCCGCGCAGCCAAGCCACGACCTTGCCGCGAGTCGGCCGTTCGACGACTTTGATGTGAACGCGGTGGGCACGCTGAACTTCCTCGAAGCCACGCGGCAGGCGTGCCCGGAGTCGCCGTTCGTCCACATGAGCACGAACAAGGTCTATGGCGATGCGCCTAACGAGATTGCGCTCGCGGAACTGGACAAGCGTTGGGACTACGCCGACCCCACCTACCGCGACGGCATCCGTGAGACCTTTCGCATTGACCAGAGCAAACACTCGCTCTTCGGCGCGTCGAAGGTCGCGGCGGACGTGATGGTGCAGGAGTATGGCCGCTACTTCGGGATGCCCACCTGCGCGCTGCGCGGCGGCTGCCTCACCGGCCCGAACCACACCGGCGTGGAGCTGCACGGCTTCCTGAGCTACCTCATTAAGTGCAACCTCGAAGCCCGCACCTACCGTGTGTTTGGCTATAAGGGCAAGCAGGTGCGCGACAACATCCACAGCCACGACGTCGTGGCATTTATGGAGCGCTTCATCGAGGCACCGCGCCGGGGCGAGGTCTATAACATCGGCGGCGGGCGCGCGAATTCCGTCTCCATCCTCGAAGCTTTCGACCTTATTGCGTCCATCTCCGGCCAGCCGATGCGCCACGAATACCTCGAGCATAACCGTTCGGGCGACCACATCTGCTACATCTCCAACTTGGAGAAGATGCAGGCGCACTATCCTGGCTGGGGCATCACGAAGGATTTGAAAACCACCTTCGAGGAGATTCACCAGTCGTGGCTGAAGCGTTCAGTCAAGAACTGATCCACCGCCGCGTCGTTCAATGAAAGTTCTCCTCACTGGTGCCTGCGGTTTCGTGGGCAGCGCGTTGGCAGAGGCCGTCGCGGCAGCGGGACTCGGCTGGCAAGTCACCGGTTTCGACAACTTGAGCCGGCCCGGCAGCGAGTCGAACCGTCGCCGGATCGCGCACCTTGGGGTCAAACTTTTGCACGGCGACCTGCGCTGCCAGAGCGACGTGGACGCACTGCCGGCTGTGGACTGGATAGTGGACTGCGCGGCCAACCCCAGCGTGCTCGCCGGCGCGGACGGCCAGACCAGCAGCCGCCAGCTCATGGAGCACAACCTGCTCGGGACGTTGCACATGATCGAGAAGTGCAAGCGGGACAAGGCTGGCTTCATCCTCCTGAGCACGAGCCGCGTGTATGCGATTGAGCCGCTGGCCCAGCTCCCGGTTGAAGCACGCGGCGGAGCGTATCAGTTGAAGGCAGGTTCACCGTTGCCGCCGGGCGTCTCGCAGTGTGGCGTGGACGAAACCTTCAGCACCGCTGCCCCCGTGTCCCTCTACGGCGCGAGCAAACTGGCGAGCGAGGCGCTCGCTCTGGAATACGGCGCGACCTTCGGCTTCCCTGTCTGGATCAACCGCTGCGGTGTGCTGGCGGGAGTAGGTCAGTTTGGCCGCGCTGACCAAGGCATTTTCGCCTACTGGCTCAATGCCCACCTGCGCCGCCGCCCGCTGCGCTACATCGGTTTCGATGGCCTGGGACACCAAGTGCGTGACTGCCTCCACCCGCGCGACCTGCTCCCGCTGCTGCAAAGGCAGATGTCGGAGGCGCGCGTTACGACGAAGCCGCGCCTGCTGAACATCGCCGGTGGAAGCGAATCCGCGTGCTCGCTGCGGCAACTGACCGAGTGGTGTGACGCGCGGTTTGGCGCGCACCCCGTGGCGCACGATCCGCAGACGCGCCCGTTTGACCTGCCGTGGGTCGTGCTGGACGCGCGCCAGGCGCAGTCCGTCTGGGGTTGGCAGCCGCAGACATCCGGGCCGGCGATCCTCGAAGAGATCGCGGCCCACGCGGAGACGAACCCGGAGTGGTTGGAGTTGTCCGCGCCCGCGTAAATTTGCCTCATCTCGTATCGCATCAGGCTTTATGGCGGAAAACGCACAAGAACTGAGTCGCATCTACCAGCGGCGCTTCGGCCAGACAGCGGCCTATCGCAATCGCGTCTGGCAGGTGCTCACGCGGGATTTTTTCCAGCGCTGGATTTCGCCCGAGGCCGCTGTGCTCGACCTTGGCTGTGGCTACGGTGAGTTCATCAACAACATTCACGCCGGCAAGAAGTGGGCGATGGATTTGAACCCGGATGCGCCGAAGCATCTGGCCGCTGGCGTGACCTTTCTGGAGCAGGACTGTTCCGCTCCTTGGCGGCTGGACGAGGGCTCTCTCGACGTGGTGTTCACCAGTAACTTTTTTGAGCACCTGCCCGACAAGCCGTGTCTGCGGCGCACGCTCAAGCAGGCGCACCGCAGCCTGAAGCCCGGCGGATGCCTGATCGCCTTGGGGCCAAACATTAAATACCTGCCCGGCCAGTATTGGGATTTCTTCGACCACCACACGATCCTCACGGAAACGTCGCTCGGTGAGGTGTTGGAAACCGAAGGCTTCGCGCTGGAGCGGGTCGTGCCGCGCTTTCTGCCCTACACGCTGGTCAACGCGCCGGAGTATCCGGTCGCTATCGTGAGTTTGTATCTGGCGTTGCCTTGGCTGTGGTGGGTCAAAGGACGCCAGTTTTTGGTGGTGGCGCGCAAGACGTCCGGTCCCACTTGAGGCCCGATGGTGCAAGAGGTTTTATCGCTGGTTGAAGCGCTGCCTGTGGCCGGCCTGTTGGCGGCGCAGGTGTTGCTGCCACTGCTGGGCGTGCCCATCAGCCCCCTGTGGATCGCGACCGGCATCAACGCCGGCGCGGGGTGGGGCGGATTGCTCTCGGCGGGCGCACTCGCCCTGAACCAGACACTCGGCTACTGGCTCGCGCGGAAATGGCTGCGGCAGCCGATCACGGCGTGGCTCCAGGCGCGCGGCAAGACTGCACCGCAAATCCCCGAAGCGGAGGAGACGCTGTGGATTCTCCTGCTGCGCGTGACCCCGGGTGTGCCGCTGTTCGTGCAGAACTACCTGCTCGGCTTGGCGCAGGTGCGCTTTGACCGTTACCTCGCCATCTCGTTTCCCGTGCAACTGGCCTATGCAGTGGCCTTCGTCTCACTGGGCCACGCGCTCAAGGACAGCAACGTCTGGCGCGGGATGCTCGCCGTGAGCGGCCTCGCGGCGGTGGCGGTGGCGGTGCTGCTGGTCCGGCGGCACCTCGACCGCAAGTTGCACCCGCTCACCAAGGAATGACCTCCCCCAATCCAGCCAGTCCTCCGCTCACGCTGCTCAGCGTGGTCATCCCCGCGCGCAACGAGGAAGAGGCGCTGCCGGCGACGGTCGAGCACCTGCACCTGGAACTCCGCCTCAATGGCATCCCGCACGAAATAATCGTCGTGGACGACGGCTCAACGGACCAGACGTGGCCAGTCTTGCAAGTCCTTCAGCAACGTGTCCCCGCGCTGCGGCCCGTGCAGAACACCGGTGAACACGGCTTTGGCCGGGCGATCACCTTCGGCATGAGCCAGGCCAAAGGTGACGCTGTGATCATCATGATGGCCGACGAGTCCGACGACGCGCGCGACGCAGTGAAGTATTGGCAGACGCTCAACGAAGGCTGGGACTGCGTGTTCGGCAGCCGCTTCATGAAAGGCGGCGGGGTGATTGATTATCCGCGGTTCAAGCTGCTGATGAACCGGTTGGCGAACTTCTTCATCCGCACCCTCTTCCGCCTGCCGCTCAACGACATCACCAACGCGTTCAAAGCCTACCGCATGACGGTCATCCGAGGCTGCGCGCCGCTGATCGCGCCGCACTTCAACCTGACGGTGGAACTGCCGCTGAAGGCCATCGTGCGCGGTTACTCGTGGACGGTGGTGCCCATCACCTGGCGCAACCGCCGCTTCGGCACGGCCAAGCTCAAGCTCGCGGAAATGGGCAGCCGCTACTTCTTCATCGTGGCCTACGTGTGGCTGGAGAAATATTTCAGCCGGGGCGATTACCGCAAGCCGCCCGGAGAAAATCCCAAGTGATCCTCACGCTGACCAACCTCTTCCGGCAGCGGTCCGAGTTTGCGCGCCAGGTGTTGACGCTGGCCACCGGCACGGCGGCCGCACAGGCGCTGACCATTCTTGCCGCCCCGCTGCTCACGCGGCTGTATCGGCCCGAGGACTACGGGGTCTTCGCGCTGTTCGGCGTGGTGGTGGGTTTGTCCGCGCTGTTGGCCAGCGGCAAATATGATCTGGCCATCCTGATTCCGAAGGAGGATGCGGCGGCCACCGCGCTCGTCGGGGCCTGCCTGCTGATAACAACCGTGGTTGTGGCGTTGCTGACCGTGCTGCTCTGGTTCACCTGCCACCCGCTCGCCGCCTGGCTGGGCGATCCGCTGCTGGCGCCTTGGTTGCAGCTCGTGCCGCTGGGGGTGGTGCTGACGAACCTCGGGCTGGTGCTGGCGGTCTGGGCAAATCGCCACCAAGCCTACGGCGCGCTGTCGAACAGTCGCATGGCCGGGGCGTTGGCTGGCACAGCGGCCAACCTCGCGCTGGGCTTTGCGGGCTGGGGCGCGGCGGGACTGGTCTGCGGTTTCCTCGTGGTGCAAGTCGCCACCATGGCGGTCCTGTGGCCGCACTCTACCGGCCTGCTGCGTGCACTGAAATCGGAGACGAGTCTCGGCGCGATTCGAGCGGAGGCGTCGCGTTTCGCCAGCTTCCCGAAGTTCTCACTCGGGGCGGAGCTGTTGAACAGTCTGTCCAACCAACTGGTCGTGCTGCTGCTGCCAAAGTTTTTCGGCATGGCGGTGCTGGGCTGGTATGCGATGGGGCAGCGGGTGATTGGGATTCCGACGACGCTGGTGGGCGGCGCGGTGGGCGAGGTGTTCCGCAGCCAGGCGAGCCGGGACTTCGCCGAGCACGGCAACTGCCGGGAGATTTTCCGAAAGACTTTCAAGCACCTCGCCCTGCTGGGTGCCGGGCCATTCCTGCTGTTGATGGTCGCTGCGCCGGAGATGTTCGCGTGGGTGTTTGGAGAGTCGTGGCGGATGGCGGGCCGCCTCACGCAGGTGATGAGCGTGATGAGTTTGCTGAGGTTTATCGTAAGTCCGTTGACTTACACTTATTTCATTGCAGGTCGCCAAAAGGAAGACTTGTGCATGCAGATTTGCCTGCTGTGTTCTAGTGCGACAGCCCTGTTTGTTGGCAATTTGCTTACAAAGGACGCCACGTTGACCCTGCTGTGCTTTTCGCTGAATTACTCAATATTCTATTTGCTTTGGCTGTGGCGCTCGTATCGGTTTGCTGCGCTCAAGTTATGAGCAGTGCCGGCAGCCTCGGATCGACAGAGCAGCAGCCAGCTAGCACCCGATGACCACCGTCATTGACTACGGCATGGGCAACCTCGGCTCCATCGTCAACATGGGGCGTAAGGCGGGCGGCAGCTTCACCGTGTCCGCCGACCCCGCCGTCATCGCGCAGGCGGACAAGCTTATCCTTCCCGGCGTCGGTTCGTTCGATCACGGCATGACGAAGCTGCGCGAGCGCGGATTGATTCCGGTGCTGAACCAGCAGGTGCTGGAACGGAAGGTTCCCATCCTCGGCATCTGTCTGGGCGTGCAGCTCTTCACTCGTGGCAGCGAAGAAGGCGTGCTACCTGGCCTAGCTTGGATTGCCGGCGACACTGTCCGGTTCAAACGCGCCGTGGAACCGTCCACGCTCAAAGTGCCGCACATGGGCTGGAATTTCATCGATCCTGCGAAGGCCGATCCGCTGCTGCGCGACCTCCCGCCGGAGCCGCGCTTCTACTTCGTGCATTCCTACCACCTCGTCTGCGATGACGCGGCGGACGTGCTGACGTGGACGCAGTATGGACATCGGTTTGCCTCCGCCTTGCAGCGGGGCAATATCTGGGGCACGCAGTTCCACCCGGAGAAGAGCCACAAATTCGGGCTGGCGCTGTTGAAGAACTTTCTCGCCCTCTGAGTGTTTCGCGCCCGCGTCATCCCGTGCCTGCTGCTCAAGGGTGATGGCCTTGTCAAAACCGTCCGCTTCAAGGAACCGAAATACGTCGGCGACCCGATCAACGCGGTGAAGATCTTCAACGAGAAGGAAGTGGACGAGTTGATCTTCCTCGACATCACCGCCACACCGGAGGGCCGCACCCCGTCGTTCGACCGCGTGCGCGACATTGCCAGCGAGTGCTTCATGCCCATGTGCTACGGGGGCGGCGTTCGCTCAATGGAGCACGCGCGGCAGTTGTTCAACCTCGGCGTCGAGAAGGTCGCGCTGAACACGGCGGCGGCGGAAACCCCCGCGCTCATCACCGAGCTGGCCAATGCGTTCGGCAACCAAAGCATCATCGTGGGCGTGGACGTGAAGCGGGACTGGCTGGGCCGTCCGCGCGTCTTCACGCACTGCGGCACAAAGAACACCGGGCGCGTGCCGGTGGAATACGTTCGGGAGATGGAGGAGCGGGGCGCGGGGGAAATCCTGCTCAACTCGGTGGATCGCGACGGCACGATGCAGGGCTTCGATGACGAGTTAATCCGTGAGGTGACACAGGCTGTGCATATCCCCGTCGTTGCATGTGGCGGCGCTGGATCGGTGGCGCACTTGGGCGCGGCCGTGGCGGCGGGTGCCTCGGGCGTTGCGGCGGGGAGTTTATTTGTCTTCACCGGTCCGCACCGCGCGGTGCTGATCAATTATCCGACCGCCACTGAGTTGCGAGATGCCTTCGCGTCTGTGGCTGCGGTCTGAAATTTTTTTCATGAGTCCAATCAACGTGGCAGTCCTCGGTTGCGGATACTGGGGCCAGAACCTGGTCCGCAACTTTCACGCGCTTGGCGTGCTTCGCGTCGTGTGCGATCCGAGCGAGGCCGGGCGCGCACGCGCACGCCAGCTCGCGCCGGGAGCGGAGGTGCTGGATGAGTTCGCGAGCGTGTTTGCGCGACCGGACATTCACGCCGTGGTGCTGGCGACGCCCGCCGAGACACACGAGCCGCTGGCCTTGCAGGCGCTCGCGGCGGGCAAGGACGTGCTGGTGGAAAAACCGATGGCCCTCAATCACCAGCAGGGCTTGCGGATGCACGAGGCTGCGGAGAAGGCGGGCCGCATCCTGATGGTCGGGCATCTGCTCGAGTTTCACCCGGCGGTGCTCAAACTTCGCGAGATGGTCGCGGGCGGAGCGCTGGGGAAGGTGAATTACATCTACTCGAACCGGCTCAACTTCGGGAAGATCCGCACCGAAGAAAATGCCTTGTGGAGCTTCGCACCGCACGACATTGCGGTGATCCTCCGGCTTGTCGGCGAGCTGCCGTTGGAAGTAACCTGCACCGGCGGCAGTTACCTGACGCCGAACCTTGCGGACGTGACCGTCTCCTGCCTGCACTTCCGGTCCGGCCTGCGCGCGCACATCTTCGTGAGCTGGCTCAACCCGTTCAAGGAGCAGAAGCTCGTTGTGGTCGGCGACAAGAAGATGGCGGTGTGGAACGACGTGGTGAAGCAGGACAAGCTCGTCCTCTTCGACCAGCGCGTGGACTTCAGCAACCGCCAGCCTGTGCTGCAGAAGGGCGCGGAATCGGCCGTCGCCCTCGCGGAAATCGAGCCGTTGCGCGCCGAGTGCGAGCATTTCCTAGAGTGCGTGCGCACGCGCGCCCGCCCGCTGACGGACTCGGCCAGCGGCATCGCCGTGCTGCGGGTTCTTCAAGCCTGCCAGATCTCACTGCAACTCAACGGCCGGCCCACAGCGCTGGCCGACGTGTGACCCAGCCAACTTTCCGCATGGATTATTTCGCCCATCCCACCGCTGTCATTGACCAGCCCTGCGTCATCGGGGCGGGCACGAAAATCTGGCACTTCGCCCACATCTGCGCCGGCGCGAAGATCGGCGCCCGCTGCGGCTTCGGTCAGAACACAATGGTGGCCGGTGACGCGGTTGTGGGGGACAACGTGAAGGTGCAGAACAACGTCGCCATCTACGGTGGCACTACCATCGAGAACGACGTGTTCCTCGGCCCTTCCTGCGTGCTGACGAATGTCACGAACCCACGCTCTCAGGTGAACCGCCACAGCCTTTACGAGCGCACACTCGTCCGGCGCGGCGCGACGCTCGGCGCGAACTCCACCATCGTCTGCGGCGTCACGCTGGGCCGCTACTGCTTCATCGCCGCCGGCACGGTCGTAACGAAGGACGTGCCGGACTACGCGCTGATGGTCGGTGTGCCCGCGCGGCAGCAGGGCTGGATGAGCCGCCACGGCCACCGGCTCACGCCCGGTCCAGACGGAGCGCTGCGCTGCCCCGAGTCCGGCTTCCGCTACGAGCTGACCGCGGCTGGCGCGTTGCGCTGCCTCGACCTCGACGAGGAAGCGCCGCTGCCGCCCGAGCTGGCAGTCGGGAAGAAAGTTTACGACGAATTCAAACCGGCCTGATCACAAGCCATCCTCAGAACAACTCATGCCAGTTCCCCTACTTGACCTCAACGCGCAGAACCTCGCGCTGGAAACCGAACTCAAGGCCGCCTTCGAGCGCGTGCTGCGCCACGGACAGTTCATCCTCGGAAAGGAAGTCACGCAGTTCGAGGAATCCATCGCCAAGTTCACCGGCGCGAAGCACGCCATCGGCGTCTCCTCCGGCACGGATGCCATCCTGCTCGCGCTGATGGCCGCAGGCATCGGGCCGGGCGACGAGGTGCTGTGCCCGAGCTACACCTTCTTCGCGACGGCGGGCTGTGTGGCGCGCGTGGGCGCGAAGCCAGTGTTCGTAGACGCTGACCCGATCACCTTCAACCTCGATGTGGCGGACGCCGCGCGGCGCATCACGCCCCGCACGAAGGCCATCATCCCGGTGCATCTCTTCGGCCAGTCCGCCGCGATGGACGAGGTGCTCGCGCTCGCGCGGCAGCACAACCTCCGCGTCATTGAGGACACCGCGCAATCCATGGGCGCGGCGTATCGCGGTCGGCAGCTCGGCACCATTGGCGACATGGGCACCTACAGCTTCTTCCCGTCGAAAAACCTCGGCGCGTTCGGCGACGCGGGCTTGCTCGTGACCAACGACGACGCACTGGCCGAGCGTTCGCGCCTGCTCCGCACCCACGGCTCGAAGCCGAAGTATTACCACAAGCTCGTGGGCGGGAACTTCCGCCTCGACGCGCTGCAAGCCGCGCTGCTGGCGGTGAAGCTGCCGCACTACGCCAGCTACACCGAGCGGCGGCGGGCCAACGCGGCCTACTACACGGCGCAGTTGCGCGGCCTGCCCGGCGTGGCGCTGGTGAACGAATCAACCGCAGGCGCGAAGATTCTTTTGCCCGTCGCCCTGCCCGGCAACGACCACATCTGGAACCAATACACGCTGCGTGTCACCGGCGCTGGCCGCCGCGATGCGCTGCGTGCGCTGTGCGACGCGCGGAAGGTTGGGACGGAGATTTACTATCCGGTGCCGATGCATGCGCAGGAGTGCTTTGCCTGTGAGAAGTATAAGCAGGCTGATTTGCCTGTAGCGTCCCGATTAGCGATGGAATCCGTAAGTATCCCAATATTTCCAGAGCTCACACCGGAGCAATTGAATGAAACCATGACAGTGATTCGAGAGTATCTGTCGCAAAATGCCCAGTTATAAGACCACAATGAATCATATGAAGCGAAATCGTAGTGAAGTTGTTGCCACAATAAGAGAAGTTCTAATTGAGATAATTAAGGAGCGAACTAGCCTGGTTCCGGAAATAACTGAAGATACCGAATTTCTAGGGACAGAGTTACCCATTGATTCCCTAGACCTAGCAACACTAGTTGTAGAGCTCGAACAAAGACTGCAACAGGATCCATTCAAATCGGGATTTAAGGCATTCAGAACAGTCGGCGAACTGTCTACATTATACGCAGATGCCTAGCACACTTTCGTATGTCGATAGCTCCAGAGTTGAAGGTATCTTCCAGGAGAATAGCATAATTCAAACGATTATTCAGGATAATCAGGCGGTGCCGACTATAGATTTGAAATCAAAAGGTCTCGAGTTAGCGATACGGCTAAAAAGGGCACGCTGCCAAAGGCTTGGATTAGCTGTTAACCGCACCGACGATTTAATCGTTGCCATCTTTGCTGCAATTGAGTGTCAAAAAGAGCTCCTGCTGGTGCGTGGAATTAAACTGCCGGATTGTTCTACCCTATGCGAATGGGGTGTGGATTCGATACTGCAAGAAAATGGGGAATTAGTTAGTATTGCGGACCCGAAACAAAATGCTGATCAGGCCGGTATAATATTGTTGACTTCTGGAACGACTGGTCGACCAAAGGCAGCAAGACACACAATGACGTCGCTTCGTGGTAGAATTCGAGAAAAACAAGATGGACAGCCGGGCTCTATACGTTGGCTATTGACGTATCACCCTGCCAGTTTCGCAGGGTTGCAAGTCATACTTACAGCTATGGCTGGTGGGAGTGCCTTAATTTCGACAACTGCTAGAGACTTCAACACTCTCGCAGCGTCACTTATTGAGCATCAGCCGACACATGTGAGTGCAACTCCGTCATTTTGGCGAGCGTTGGTTTCCGCCATTTCAGGTCAGCTGCAATCAATCTCACTCCGACATGTTACACTGGGAGGTGAAACAGTCGAGCAAGGCCTTCTGGACGACCTCAAACGACTTTTCCCACAGGCCGCAATTCGACATATTTATGCGTCTACTGAGGCAGGTGCGGTATTCTCGGTGAAGGATGGTCTATCAGGCTTTCCGTCCCGCTGGCTGGTCGAGGGGGTGGATGGAGCACAGTTGAGGGTGGTAAATGGAATGCTTGAGGTTAATACTCCAAGGCGGATGCAAGCTTATGTTGGAGACTCACTGAATTCGCTTACGGATGATGGCTGGGTGCAAACAAAGGATCTAGTAGATGTTCAAGGTCAACGAGTGCATTTCCTCGGGCGATCAGATTCTGTCATAAACGTTGGAGGTATGAAGGTGATGCCCGAGGAGGTAGAATCAGTGCTTTGTAGTATTGAGGGGGTTCAAGATGCTTATGTCTATGGAGCTCCGAATGTGGTTACGGGAAGCATTGTATGTGCGGATATTGTGCTGAAGACCAATGAAGAAACAGTGTGGCTGATGTCGCAAATCAAGCAAATGGCGAAAATGCGGCTAGAGCGGCATCAGTTGCCAGCCAAATGGGTGCAGGTTGCGATAATAAAAACTAACACAATTGGGAAAAAATGCAGACAAGAGATAATACCGAACGAGTAGTAATCATCACTGGTGGAAGTCGAGGTCTTGGACTCGGAATGGTCAGCCACCTTCTGGCGGCAGGTTATGCAGTTGTAACATGCAGTCGTCGGAACACAGTGAGCATAGCCGCTCTAACAAATCAGTATGGCAAGTCACGATTTCTTTGGGTAGAATCGGAAATCGGAAATGAGGATTCAGAGGCGCAGTTAATGCAGCGGGCTCAAGAATGGTCTGGAGCGCGCCGTCTCTGGGCATTAATAAACAATGCGGCCATCGCCGGCCAAGGCATTCTGGCGACGTATCCAAATGTTGAATCAGAGCGCATCATAAATGTAAATTTAACTGGCGTCATAAGGCTCTCCAGGTTGGCAGCTCGAGTGTTGTTGAAGCAGAACTCCGGAGGGAGAATTGTCAATATCAGTTCAATCGTCGGGCAGCGGGGTTACACTGGTCTGACAGCATATGCGGCATCCAAAGCCGGCTTGGATGGCCTAACTAGATCTCTGGCGCGAGAGCTGGGCCGAAAGGGGATAACAGTAAACTCTATTGCTCCTGGCTATTTGGAGACCGAATTGTCAGCGACGCTAGATGAGTCACAGAAGGGGCAAATTGTGCGCCGGACTTCATTAGAGCGACTTTGTGTTCCAGATGATGTCGCGCCCGCTGCCATCTTTCTACTGTCTGATGGGGCGAGTTTTATAACAGGACACACATTAGTAATCGACGGTGGCCTAATCAACTAGCAATGAACGATTGTATCTGGGCAAAAAAGGGGATCCGTATCAAACAGCTCGGCCAATCTGACTGCGCTGCATATGGACAATTCATTGGGCAATTATGGCCAAACCACTGTGGAGCCGGTAGCTGGGAGTCAATTCAAGCAAAATACTACCTAAATCCACTAGCAGCAGTATGTCCGGGAGCCGGTCTGTATGGCTGCTATATTAATGAGCAATTGTGTGGGATTATGGGAGCTGCGCCATCCCCGGTATCACTCCAAGGTGAGCTGCATCCTGGCCATATGCTAGTGGATTGGTCCGTTCCGAGAGCATTCCAGTCAACACCGGCCGCGGGCCTTCTGTTTTCGCATTTGATGGCGTTGCCGGGGTTAAAACTTGCGAGCTCTGGAACTAAAGATTCTCAAGATGCGTTAATGAGAAGGGGCACGCGAATTCCTGCAACAGATGCTATCGTAAACTTACGATTGGTTGATAGTTTTCTACTCCAAACCTTGTGCCTTGGAAACTATAAGCAGCCTCTTCCAATTCACAATGATGAGATCCCATATTCGCAATATATTCGACCTATCGATTGGTCTAGCCTTACAGTAAGTGAAACTCTGGATGCTGAGTCGAATTTTATTCACCGCTCATGGGACTATTGGAAGCACCTTTGCAAATGGCGGTGGATTACAGGCGGAATCGGTTTGCAGATCAACATTAGCGGAGTGGCTGCGGTTGTAGTAATCGGATTGTATCAAGTGGGGAAATTCCGAATCGCTGAATTACAGCTTTTGCAAACAGAATCTCGCGATAAGGACGAAATCCAACTTATAGCACATTCGGTAAGGCGCTTTTTAAGCCAACTAAAGACTGCGTGGTTAAGGGTTACGATCTCGGACCCAGTAGCACAATCATTCGCAAGTGAAATGGGATGGTCTCAAACGCGGCAAGACAATCATTGGTGGCATTTGAAAAAGGCAACCGATCCAAACTCAATTTCTCATCAGCACTGGAGGATGTCGCACGCCGACCGCGACTCGTTTTGGGGTCGCTCGATGAATTACTGTTGGAGAAAACTGTAAAGAACACACTCATGCAGCCATTCTTGTGCGACGTTGCGGGTGCAACTGTTAACATTACACCGGAGTCCAGGGTTGGAAGTTCGATATATTGCGCCAAGTCTGGCTTATCCTGTTTTGATAAAATCGTGGACCAGTTCGAAGCGAACATTATATTCATCAGGACAGCGTCAACGAAAATTGCGATAATATCACTCGATTGCTTCCTGATCGGAACGGCATTTAGGCAAGCTATACTTAGCCGATGTGAGGGACTGATTTTGAGCGAAGAATTGTTGCTGGTCGCTTCGCACGCGCACACGGCTCCAACTTTGGACGAAACACTCCCACGTATGGGGAAGATGAATACAGAGTATTTTGAGTTGGTTGCCAGCAGAGTAGGAGATGCGGTGCAATCTGTAATACGTGGTCCGACGAAAAAGTGCATGATGCGGGTGGCTGTAGGAGCTGATTCGGAGCAATCGGTTAACCGACGAGACTGGCGGTGGTATCCAAGTCGTCATTCGCCATTCTTTCGCCGACTCCTCACTCTCGCGCCAAATCTCCGTGGAATGCGAGACCACCTTATTCGACTAGTTGAATGGGTTGATAAGGACAATCCGGCGCGAGTGTATGTCGCCCTTTGGAATTACTCGTGCCATCCCGTGTGTTTCCCGCTGCGACATACAGCTGCCTGCGATTACCCAGCTCCCGTCAGAGTCGCGTTGAGGGAGCGATATTGTGCCAGCATTCCAATCCTATTCGTTCCAGGATTTATGGGTGACATTCGGCCACGCATCTTGGATTCTGCTTGGAGCCTAAGTGGATTACGATCAGGTAGATTATTTGGAATGCTGTTTAAGGACTGCTCACTAGTCCACTGGAACAGATGGGCGGATAGCATTGCATCTGATACTGTGAGAATATCTAGGCAACACAACATGGAGGTTCTGCTCGATGGAGAACTCGCTGTGAACCACATAAAAGTGCCGTTGAGTGATTTGAGGAAGAATGACTACGATGACAAAGACCTGTTCATGTGGCATGTAAAAATTGGAAAAGGGCTACAGATATTCCTTTTTTCTTGTGAACCCGTTGTTGCCTACCTGGCACTGATACAAGAGTTGGTGCCTGAGGGCACGCTTGTTCTTGGCGGGGGATATACAGATGGAGTGTTCGGCTACCTGCCAACCAGCCAGATGGTTATCGAGGGGGGATATGAGGTGGACGGATTCTGTGACAATTACGGACGGAAGGGATCGTTTAAGGAAAATGTCACGAATCAAGTTAAGGAGCAGATAACCAGACTAATGAATCAGGGTATGAAGCAGGATTAATATGAAACATGATTTTAGTGGGGTGAACATTAATCCATCTGATAGTGCAGCAAGCAATAGGCGCAGGGTTTGCACTCGATGTGTCATGGACACCTCTGATCCGGATATTCAATTCGACAGCAGCGGTGTCTGTAATCACTGTCATCATTATGATGCTAGTGTCCGAAGTCTTGCAAATAGTGATGAGGCTCACCAGCAGCGACTAGTTCAAGCTATCGCAGAAATGCAGCGTGATGGTGTTGGTAAGCGTTATGACTGCACCGTGGGTGTTAGCGGCGGGGTGGACAGCACGTTTCTCTTGTATAAAGTTAAGCAGCTTGGGCTGCGACCACTTGCTATTCATGTGGACAACGGTTGGAATTCGGAGAGTGCTGTCAGTAATGTGTCGGCTGCCTTGCGACACCTTAAGATCGACCTACACACACAGGTTCTCGATTGGGAGGAGTTCAGAGACCTACAAACCGCCTTCCTGAAATCGGGAGTTCCTGATTGTGAAATCCCGAGTGACCATGTCGTGATAGCTGCTGTGCGACGTGCGGCACGTCAGTATGGCATACGTCACACTGTTTGGGGGTATAACGTGCGGACAGAGTCACATCTTCCCAGCTCCTGGTCGAGGGGACATCTTGACTGGGGATTTGCTAGTGCAATTCACCGACGTTATGGTTCACGAAGTATCAGCAGTCTTCCAACTATTGACTTTATTTCATACGTAACAGAGTTTAAGTTCACGCAATCCACGTTCAACCTGCTGGATTATGTTAATTATTCAAAAACAGAAGCGGTAAAATTGCTGACGGAGCAATTGGGGTGGCGAGATCCAGGCGGTAAGCATTACGAGAACGTCTACACTCGGTGGTATCAGGGATGCTTTCTGCCAGTGCGATTCGGCTATGATAAGCGAAGGACTCACCTATCTAGTCGCATTTGTGCGGGCGAAGTTCTGCGTTCTGAAGCATGCGAACTATTGCATATGCCAACCTATGACCCCGAACTACAAGCGACCGACACAGAGTATGTGATGAAGAAACTCTGTCTGAGTAGAAGTGACTTTACTGCAATAATGAATGGCCCGAAGCGGACTTTTCATGACTTTCCGTCGTATTGGAAAGTTCAACACGGCGCAGCGTATCGAGCGACCCTGCGGCTTTACCAGTTTTTCAAATACGACTTGCGGGGAAGGAGAAAGCCGACCGTATGAAGATCGCCTTGGTAGTGGGTGCGCGGCCGCAGTTCATCAAGGCCGCGCCGTTGCTGGACCAGTTGCGTGCCACGCCGGGCGTGGAGCCGCTGCTGGTGCATTCGGGCCAGCACTTCGACGAGAACATGTCGGCGGTGTTTTTCCGCGATCTGGGCCTGCCGGCGCCCGACTTCAGCCTGAGCATCCATTCCGGCAGCCACGGCCAGATGACCGGGCGGATGCTGGAGGCGATCGAGTCGTGTCTCGTCAGCTCACGAGCGGAGGGGGTCGTTGTGTTCGGGGACACCAACACGACGCTCGCAGGGGCGCTGGCAGCGGCAAAATTGCAAATCCCCGTGGCGCATGTCGAGGCAGGCTTGCGCTCGTGGAACCGGACGATGCCGGAGGAAATCAACCGCGTGCTGGTGGACCATTGCAGCACGTGGCTGTTCTGCCCGACCGGGCAGGCGGTGGCGAATCTCACGGCGGAGGGCATCACGCGCGGGGTTCACATGGTCGGGGACATCATGTTCGACGCAGTGCGGCGTTTCGGTGCGGTGGCAAAGGCTCGGACGGAGACGCTCGCGCGTTTTGGGTTGTCGGCGGGCGGCTACTTCGTGCTGACCATTCACCGGGCCTACAACACAGAAAACCCAGACGTGCTGCGGGGGATTCTCGCGGCGGCGGGAGCGTTGGGCACCCCCGTGCTGTTTCCCGTGCATCCACGGACCCGACCGCTGCTGGCTGCGGGCGTGGTTGTGCCTGACAATGTGATCCTCTGCGACCCGCTGGGGTATGTCGATATGGTGTGCGTCGTGGCAAACAGCCGTTGCGTGCTGACGGATTCAGGCGGGCTGCAGAAGGAAGCGTATTTTCTGGGCGTCCCTTGCGCGACGCTGCGGCCGGAGACCGAGTGGGTGGAGACGGTGGAGGCGGGCTGGAACGTCCTCGCCGGCACGGAGGCGGACGGAATCGTGGCCGCGGTGGAACGGGTTCTCGGTGGGAGCCGGCAACCGATCCCGTGTTACGGGGACGGACATTCGGCGGAACAAATCACGGCGCTCGTGCTAGCAGGGGCGGCAGCGACTCCGCACCAATGAAGCTGCTGATGCTCGCATTCGAATTCCCTCCGCTGGGCGGGGTGGGCGTGCAGCGTTCGTTGAAGTTCGCCAAGTATTTGCCGGAGCACGGCGTCCGCCCGGTGGTGGTGACGCCGGACAAGGCGTCTATTGAGGCCACCATTGGCCCCGCCCGGGAAGCTGCGTTGCTGGATGAATTGTCCGCTGACACGCGCATCGAGAGGGTGCCGTGTCCTGCCGTGCGCCGGGATAGCGGCTCCCGGTTTGGCAATTGGCTGAACCAGTTCCTTAGAGTCGGTGAAGGCCTCGGTCGTGCATGGCACGGGCCGTTGCTGGCCGCGTGGCCGGAGTTGGTCCGCCGCGAAAAGCCCGACGCCATCTACGTTTCCGCCCCGCCATTCAGCATGACCCCGTTAGCCGTGGAACTGGCGCAGCGCAGCGGGCTGCCGCTCATCTTGGATTTCCGGGACAACTGGTCGCAGTGGTGTTGTAGCCCGCAGCCGAGCTGGGTGCATTACCAACTCACGTTGCGTCGCGAGCGAGCGTGTCTCGACGCTGCGAGTGCGGTGGTGGGCGTGACGCGGCAACTGGTGGAGGACGTGAAGCGTGTTCATCCCGGGATACCGTCCGGAAAATTCCATGTGGTTGCGAATGGCTACGACGGCTCATTGACGGAATGCCTCCCAACACGCGCGCCTCGCGGTGAACAGCCGTTCGTCATCGGCTACGTCGGCAGCTTTTACTACACGCCGGAGTCACGCGCCGCTCTGCTGAACCCGTGGTGGCAGCGCGCGCCGCATCGTTGGCTGCAATATGCGCCCCGGCGGGAGGATTGGTTGTATCGCAGCCCGTTTTTTTTCTTCCGCGCCCTCCGCCGGTTGCTCGACGAGCGGCCCGAGCTGCGGCCGCGCGTCCAGGTGCGCTTCGTCGGGGACACCCCGGCGTGGCTGCGCGCGCAGGTGGAGGAGTTTGGACTGACCGACGTGGTGGAGCATCTGGGGCGGATGTCGCATCGTGCCTGCCTCGAATTCCAAGCGTCCTGCGATGCGCTGCTGGCCACCTCGGCAAAGATCGTCGGCGGGCGGGACTATTGCATCGCCGGCAAGACCTTCGAATACGTCGCGAGCCAGGTGCCCATCACCGCGTTTGTGACGGAGGGCGAGCAGCGTGATTTCCTCGCGGCATCGGGATTGGCCCTCGTGTGTGACGCGGACGAGCCGGAGGCGGGCGCTCGGGCGCTCTCGGATTTGATCGAGGGCCGCTTCTTGCCCGTGCCGAATCTGCCGTTTCTACAACGATTCCATCGTCGCGAAACCGCCCGCCAGATGGCGGACCTGGTGCGTCAAGTCGTTGGTGGCGCGCGTCCGGTCAAGCCGGTCGAACGGGAGTTGGGGCCAGCCTTGGGCCAGCTGTGACGGAAGCGGCCCACCAACCCAGCGGCAGGCGGGACGCCTGCGCCACTACTGCCATGAAACTGCTGTCCATCGTCGTCCCCGTGTTCAACGAACAGGAAGTGCTGCCCGCCTTCTACGCCGAGATGGTCGCAATGCTACGGGAACTGCCCGAGCGGGTGGAGCTGATCTTCGTCAACGACGGCAGCCGAGACCGGACCCCGGAGGTGTTGGCCGAGCTGCGGCGTGCGGATGAGCGGGTGAAGATCGTCAACTTCAGCCGCAACTTCGGCCATCAAACGGCCGTGTCAGCCGGCATCCACCACGCGCGTGGCGATTGCGTGGGCGTGATGGATGCCGATCTACAGGATCCACCCGCGCATTTGGCGGCGATGGTGGCAAAGTGGCGCGCGGGCGCGGACGTGGTTTATGCGGTGCGGCGCACGCGGCAGGGCGCGTTGTGGAAACGGGTCTGCTACCGGCTTTTTTACCGGATCCTGCGTTCGCTGGCGGCGATGGAGATGCCGTTGGACGCGGGGGATTTTTGCGTGATGGACCGGCGCGTGGTGGAAGTGCTGCGGGCGATGCCGGAGCAGAGCCGCTTTGTGCGCGGGCTACGGAGTTGGGCCGGGTTCCGGCAGGAGGCGCTCGAGTATGACCGTCCAGACCGCGCGCGAGGGGAAACTAAATACAGTCTGTCGAAGCTGGTGCGGCTGGCCAGCGATGGCATCCTCGGTTTCTCGGTCGTCCCGCTGCGGGCCATCAGCGTGGCGGGCATCGTAGTGGCCAGTTTGTCCTTCGCGATGATCGGCTTCTACCTCCTCTGGCACTTGTTCGGTTTTCGGATTTTGGGGCACGCGCCGCAGGACGTGGTGGGCTTCCTCACGCTGGTCTGCCTGATTCTTTTCCTCGGTGGTATGCAACTGCTGGCGCTCGGTATCATCGGCGAGTATCTCGGCCAGGTTTTCTTGGAGTCAAAACGTCGACCTCTATGGGTGGTCGCGAGCACCTCAGGCTTCGATGGACCGGAGCAGCCTGCCGGAAGTTGTGGAGACTCAACGCGATGAGCGCAGCGAACGAAGTCACTGCGTGGGACCGCTTCAGCGCCGCTGTCGCGCTGCGTCCGGGCTTGGTCACGTTGGCGTTTGGCCTCCTTGGGTTTGGGTTGAGCCTGCTCCGGATGCGGGCCGGGCCGACGATCCCGAGCGGTGACTCGGTGGCGTATCTCGAATCGGCCCGCAGCTTGTTGGAGTCCCAACAACACGGCTGGCTGATTTGGCAATTAGCCGAGGACGGCGGTGCGGTGCCACTGCCGGGCAGGTTCGAGGTCAACACCATCTGGCCTCCAGGGCTGTCTGCGTTGCTGGCTGCCGCTATGTGGGCCGGGGTGGACATCCAACTTGCAGTGCGGGGGTTGGTTGCGCTCTTCGCGGGTCTGGCGGCAGCGGGCGGGTTCGCGGTGGCGCGATTGGTGACGCGTTCTGTGGGAGCTTCGGTAATTCTCACGTTGCTCTACTTGGGGCTCTTCGCGGTCCAGTGGTGGGTGGTCGAGTCGTGGATGGCGGAGGGCCTTTATCTGGCGGTGACGTTTGGCGGGATTGTCCTTTTCCATCGGGTCGCGACTGCGGCAACCCTGTCGAGCGCCATATTCCTTCCGGTCGGCTTGCTGTTTTCCAGCGTGTATTATCTGAAGAGCATCGGGCCGGGTTTCATGATGGCGGCGGTGGCGAGCGTGCTGTGTCTGCGTCACTGGCCAGTCCGACGCCGAATCGTCTGTGCCGGGTGGTTGGCGGTGGGCTGCGGTCTGGGTGCGGCTCCGTGGCTGCTGCGCAACCTGTCACTCGGCACGATTGGCAGCGGGGGGGTGGCGGCACCGGACGCGGTGATGAAATCGCTGTTGGATTTAGGCCGACTGTTCGTGCCGCGGCACGGGGCCTTCACTGAGAGCGTGCGTGCGGTTGTGATGTTGGGGTTGTTCGTCCTGAGCTTGACTGGAATCGTCGTGGCATTGTCGTTGCCGGCTGGTCGTGGCGCGCGAGCTCGGCGCTTTTTCACGCAGATTGAGGAAGCCGGTCCGGGGGCGGTTTTTGCGCTGGTCTACATGGTGGCCTTTATTGCAGCGGTTGCGGCCGGAGTGAAGTTGGACAAAACCGGTTGGGTGGAGGCGCGTTACTGGATGGAGATCGGACTATTTTTCCTAATTTTCGCCTGGCTCGCGGCGCGGGTCGGGCTTGCGGAGTTGACCGGGTTGGCACGCCACGCGTTGCGCGCGTCGGTGATCGTTGCTGGGGTAGTGATTGCCGTGGCGAATTTGGCGGAGACTGGGCGCACCGCGTCCTTCACGCGGCTGCGCGTGCCGGAGGAGCCGCAGCGCAAACGCGCCCGGGCCGAGCTGGTGCGGCTTCTGGGTCCAGTCGGCCAGCTTGCATTCGTCTCCAACGAGAAATACCGCTTCGGCATCGAGACTGGGTTGACCGCCTCCAGTTCGGTGGAGGAAGCTCAGCGGCGGATGGGGGAGAACAAGTCGACGCGGTTCGTGTATGTCGCCTACCCGGAGTCGAAGCCGACGATGACGTTGGTCAGCAATCCGTCAGCAGTGCCGCCAGGTTGGACGGCTGTGGGAAAAGTGGGTGAAGCGGCCATTCATCTTTCGTGCATGTAGGTTTCGGAGGACCGTTTAACTCAAAAAATCCATGAGAGCAATCACCTCTTACACGAAGGTTCAAATCTTCATCGGTGCGCTAATCCGCGGCCGCGCGTGCTTCGTCAGCGCCGAGAGCTTCAAGCATCTGGATTACCTCGATGTCGGCTGCGGGCCGTCCGTCAATCAGAAGGTTTTTGTGAACCTAGACTGGGAGTGGCGGCCTGGGGTCCAAGTGTGTTGGGACATTGTGAAGCGAACGTATCCTTTCCCCGAGAACCGCTTCCGAGGCATCTACACGGAGCACTGCCTCGAACACATTGGCCTCGATGATTTGAAGAAAAATCTTGCGGAGTTCTACCGGTTGCTCAAGCCGGGGGGGCGGGTCAGAATCGTTGTCCCGGACGGGGAGCTTTATTTCGACCTCTATCAAAAACAGCAACGGTGTCCAGTGAAGGTGTGTCAAAGTGAGGCATAGAGAGTGGTCAGGCGGGGCACGGCGGCGGCTTCCGTGAGGTTTTCTTGCAGCGCATGGCGCAACCACCGGATGAACTTTACCGAGCGCTGGCTGGCCCGCCGGGCGCT
>CALQJI020000065.1 GCA_943330855.2 Klebsiella pneumoniae | reverse complement strand
TGCTCACCTTGCCCGAGGCCACCCGTTCCCGTATGTCGGTCCAGTCTTCCATAATGCGATACATGCTTCATCGTTGATGAAGGCGCTGCACTTTTCGACCGCCCTGTCACATCCGTGACCCCGCCGCACTTTTTAACCGGCGTTTACAACGTGCTGCGGGCCCGTCCCGATCTGGTGGTGCTGCACGCCTATGCCTACGGTTCCTGGGAATGGGAACGGATCATCCAGTCGATACGGCGCGAGACTACGGCGGAAATAGTGATCCGCAGCGCCCATGTTGACCGAGGGATGAAAGAACAGACCAATGAGGACAGCACGGAGTCAATTCTACTGCGGAGGCTCGCCAGGACTTATGGATGCGAACTGGTCGAATGCCGAAAGGAATGGAGAGACTACCTGGCCGCCAACAAGTTGAATGCGGAAGATTTCCTGGCTGACGGACTTCACCTGAGCCGAAAGGGAGCCATCCTCATGGCCCAGCTATACGCACGTCATTTCAAGAGATTTCCCATATCCAAACCATGGACCGAAATGGTGCGACGCTATGAGGCGATGAGACCGCTGGCCGACCGTCGGAGCGATGAAGTCCAGCTTATTGGCGACGGATGGAGCGACAGGGCGGTCAACTCTGTGACCAGCACTGGTGGGAATGACAGTCTGAAGTTGAAATTCTACGGCAACCGGATCGATCTGGTCATGCCTGCCCACAACGGCTCCGCCAAAGTCCTCATAGACGGCAAAGCGCCCTCCGAAATGAATCTCCTCCAGGGAACCCGGCCTCAAGGAAAAGGCGAAATTCCGGCAGATCTGATGACCTACTACACCGGCTCCAACATGCTGCAAGAATCATGGGAGTTGAAATTCACCCATATCAGCGGCGACCACCATAAATACAGATGGACGCTTGCCGGTTCGAAAACCGGTCCCGACGGGGAGGGAGACAGCAGCAAGATTTTCATATCGAATAGTGGCCGGATCACGATCCGACCCGAAGATTTCCTTTTTAGCGCAAAGGGGGCCAGCAGGGAAAAGAAGGAACTTGAACCTGTCCAAGGCGACGTGAGTCTCAAATGGAACATCCCTCCCACTCCTTACAAGGACGAGGTGAACTGCATTCCATTGAAGCCGGAGGAAGCGAAGCTGATCCACAATTCGCGATATGATGTGTTCTACCGTTATGTGACCGTAGTGGACGGTCTTCCCCAGGGCGAACATGAGCTGACTTTGATTCCAATGACGCCTAACAGGTTTTCGATTGATGCCATCGAGGTTCACCGACCGCCATTGTGGACTAAATAGAACCGGAGTGTGAATCAAAGACCTATAGGAGAAAAAATGTTGATTCAAAAAGTGCCATTGCTGGCGTCCGTGTTTTTCGTGACGATGATTTTAGGCGCGACAACGCTTCGCACGGCTGAGGAACGCAACCTGATCGCGGACGGTTCATTCGAGTTCTGGACTCCTGTGAATGACGAGTTTGTCAAAGATCCCCGTCTTGGTTTTTCCGGAGGTGATCCGTAGGCTCCGATCAGATGGGATCTCAATTTAGCTGTCACCCGTTCCGCAGATGCACACGGCGGGAAAGCTGCCGCTTCCGCCAGAGGTCACACCCGTCTGGAGATTCGTTTTGTCGAGCTTAATCCAGGCTCCACCTATTCGTTCGGAACATGGGTGAAAGCCAAAGGGAAGGGCACGGAAAAAGTGTTGATCGGAATCAACGGCCACTGTGCCTTGACCTGTCGCCAGCAAGAGTTTCCGAGTCCGAACTTGCCAGCGATGGATCGCGTTCCGACAAGGTTTTCGGCGGTGGCGCGGTCAGCCGATCGCTTCCAAAACTTTGCGGTGAAATAATCACCGCTTGGTTCAGATATTGGAGGTCATCTCTTTGATCTGCTTGGTCGCAATGCCAATGGGACGGTCCAGCGGGATGCCGGCGCACGCGAGCAGGGTGGTGAGTAGGTCGCCTTGATTGCCCCGGGTGTTGGCTAGGAAGCGTCCCGTGTTGATGGAGCCACCTCCCCGGCCTGCAACGATGAATGGAAGGCTCTCCCGGGAATGCTTATTCCCGTCTTCGAGGCCGGAGCCCCACATCATGATGCAGTTGTCCAGCAAGGTGCCGTCGCCTTCGCGCAGGCTGTGCATCCTTTTAACCATGTAGGCAAACTGCGCGATGTTGAAGGCGGTGATCGCGGCGACTTTCCCGACCTTCTCCGCCCCATTGTCATGATGAGTTTGAGAGTGGTGCGTGTCCGTGAACCCAAGTTCCGGATACGAAACTCCGTTCGGAGTGGAGCCGATGTAGGTGCTGACACGGGTCGTGTCGGTCTGGAACGCCAGCACGTTGAGGTCACACATCACTTGCATGTATTCGCTGCGCTTGTCGCCCACGGGAATCTTGATCTCGATGGGCGGGGAATCGGAAGCATTGCGCTTACTCACACTGACGCCGGCCTTCTCCAAGGCCGCCTCTGTTTGGCGTTGTTCGATGGCGGCGATGCGGCGTTCCACGGAGCGGACGCTGTCCATGTATTCGTCCAGTTTCTGTTGGTCGTCCCGGGGCAGCTTACGCCGCAGGTCTTTGGCGCCGCCGAGCACCAAATCCAGCATCTTTCGATCCAGTGCCTCTGCCTTCGAGATTTCTCCGGACTTGCGGCCTTTGCCGGCGGGGTCGGTCTTTCCGAAGAGCCGGTTCAGAACGCTGCGCGGATTGGTCTCGGCGGGAACGGCCTGGGTCGCGGAGCGGAAACTGCAGTGCGAATAATAGGCCTCGTTCAGCCCCTCTTGGTTTTCTTTGTGCGTCTGTGGCATTGTGGCCAACTCCAAAGACGGCAGGGATGTGAGAGCGCCCACGTAGTTGGCGGCGACCTGGTCCGCTGAGATCGCAATTTTGACCTGATTCCGTCGGTTCGCATCCGGCAGCGCCGCCGTGAGCCAGGTCGAGAGTTCGAGCGCATGGGGTGCGCCATTGAACGGCGAGATCGGAACGCCCGAGATGCCCTTCATCAACAAACATTGATCAAGCACTGGACGCAGTGATTCCAGCGCGGGGGGCGGGGCGGAAAGGAAACTCTCCGCATTCTTGGGCCAAAATTGATCCATGATGACGCCGTGGGGCATATACATGAATCCGAGTCGAACCGGGGGTTTGAAGGGCTTCCCCTTGCCTGCTTCGGCCCAGCCCATGGATTCAAAAAGGGGCAGCGACAGTGAGGCTCCGATCCCCTTAAGACAGGTGCGACGATCAATTAGAAGGCTTTTTCTCATGCGGCAAGGATGTGACTTGTGTTGGGATGCGACGATGGACGAAGGGGTAACTAGTCACGATTTCCGTGATGAGTGTCTGCATGCGGTAGCCATCCTTGGCGATGGTTTTCATCAGCCGATCCACCACAATTTCATCGTAGCCTTCCAACTGGCGGCACAGGGCATAGGCCAGCAGTTTCTCCGTCAGGTTACGCGCCAGGTCATCTTTTCGTGCAGCGATGATGGTTTTCAGTTCCTGGGGGGACCTGAAGCGCTTGCCGCCCGGAAGCTCGCCCACAGCATCGATAGCCCCGCCCGCATCGTCCTGATCCCGCCAGCGCCCGATGGCATCGAAGTTCTCCAGGCCAAAGCCGATGGGATCGAGAATCTTATGGCAGTTGGCACAAACGGGATTTTTAACGTGCAGTTCCGTGCGCTGGCGCAGGGTCAGATTCGCGACCTGTTTCTGGTCCTGCTTTTCCAGAGCCGGAACGTTCGGCGGCGCCGGCGGCACGTGTTCCCCCAGAACTTGTTCGAGCACCCACACGCCGCGTTTGACCGGGCTGGTGCGGTTGGGAAAGGAGGTCGTCGCAAGGATGCCGGGCATGCCCAGAATCCCCCCGCGATTCGCATCCAACAGAATCACTTTGCGCATCTCGGGTCCCGCCACGGTCTTTTCCAAGCCATACAGGGTGGCCAAGGTCCCGTTGAGGAAGGTGTAATCACTGTCGACGAAACTGACGACGCTCCGGTTTTCGCGCACGATACTGTCAAAGAAAAGACGGGCCTCGTCATACATCGCCAAGCGCAGTTCGCTGGTCATCTGGGGAAATTTGGCGGTGTCGAAGGTTTTGCTCTGCAAGCTCCCCAAACCAAGCCACTGCGCACCAAAACCATCGAACAACGCCCGGGAACGAGCGTCCTGCAACAGACGCCTCGCCTGCGCTTTCAGAACCGCGGGGTCGTGGAGTTTCCCGCTGTCTGCCAAGGCTGCCAACTCGGCATCGGGCATGGTGGCCCACAATAGATACGACAAACGGGACGCCAACTGATAGTCATCCAAGAGAACAATATCTTGCCCCGACCCAGCCTCCTTGGCGGGCGTGATAAAGAGGAACTGGGGAGAAACCAGGACCGCCTTGAGCATCAGGCGGAGGCCAGCCATGTAGGCGAGTTTGTTTTCACGCGCCAAATCGAACACCGCCATTAGGACATCCAGTTCCGCCTGGGAAGGAGGCCGGCGATAGGCATCTCGGGCCAGCGAGCTGGCGACTTTTCTCGCCGCCGCTCGGGGATCAGTCCCGGGTGCTGGCGGTTCACCGAACAGGCGCTTTTGCACCTCAGTGGGCGGCGCATCGTCGGGTGCCAGAATCCGGTCCAGCACCGCATTGGCGATCGCAAGATACTGCTCCGATTGGAGGGGGGACAGCGTGTTGAGATACCCCGCGCCGAACACTTCATCGGGCAGGTCTTGGGCGACGGAGGGATCGACCCCGAAGAGACCTTGCAGAGTGTTGCCATACTCCACCTTGGTCAAACGACGGATCACAAAGGCACCGGGATCCTTCGGGCTGAGAAATTTGAGCTTGGCAACCCAGTCCAGAAACTTCTTACGCTCCTCATCGGTCGGCTGTTTGGACGCATTTTCCGGCGGCATGTCATGCGTCCTCACGCTGGCGAGCGCTTGCTTCCACCGTTTGCTGGCAGCTGCGACGCCGGGATTCTTGAGCGCGGGTTCGAAGTTGATCCCACCCTTTTGTTTCTTTTGCCCGTGACAGTCCGTGCAATAGGTCCGGACAAAGGGGGTGACCCCGTCACGAAAAGAATTTTGAGCATCGGCGCGAAGCGCAGCGAAATCCCCGTCGTCTGCCGGCTGCGCCTGGCAGGGCATGGGCTGTGATAACGCCAAACCAAAGAGGGTCATGGCCATCACGCCACGGCTGAATGTTCCTGAGACTGTCATTCGGTTCTCATCTTAGGGTGAGCAATATCATGTTTGATCATCCTTTGCTCAATCTGAATCGCAGTGTTCCCGCATTGGCTGGCACCTCCTTGCTCGAAAGCCAGTCGCCTTCGATTACCGGCTGGCCCCGGAGGTGAAGCTGCCGGCCATCGCCGAGGATTTGCGAGACGCGTTCCGTTGGCTCCACGCGGAGGGACCGCGCCTGTTTCAGGCAGACACCCGGCGCGTGGTGGTCGCCGGCGGCTCGGCCGGAGGATTCCTCACGCTGCTGGCCGGCGTGATCATTCAACCCAGGCCAAACGCCTTACTCGCCTACTGGGGCTATGGCGACCTCGACAGCGAGTGGGCTCGGGCGAAGTCACCCAACCATGGTGCGCCCGTGTCCCGCGAGGAGGCGCTAGCCGCCGTGCATCAGGGCCGGGTGTTGACTAACACGGAGGAGCCGGCGGTCGGCAAAGCCCGCGGTAATTACTATCGATACTTGCGCCAGACCGGGGACTGGGCGGCCGCCGTCACCGGCCTCGACCCGGCGAAGGAGTCGGAGCGCCTCAAGCCGTATTGTCAGGTGCATAGGGTCACCACCAACTACCCGCCCATCCTTATGGTGCATGGGACGGAGGACACGGACGTGCCTTACGCGTATTCCTCAGACATGGCCCGCGAACTGGCGCGCAACGGCGTGAAGCACGAACTGATCACCGTCCCCGGTGGCGAGCATGGCCTGCGCGGCGCGGACCCACAGGCTGTGGCCAAGGCTCATGAGCGGGTGGCCAAGTTTCTGCGGGCGCAGATGGCGGCCACGGGCGTGAAGTAGGATCACCTTGGGACAACTCGTCAGGCGGGCCGTTTTTTACATCCCCTTTCGGGCCAAGGAACTAGCACTTCAGAGCAGGTCGGAAGTGGCTCGCAGGGTCGGTCAGATTGGGGGGCAACCTCCAACCCGTGCTGGCCAGTGAGACCGCTCATTCGCAGCTTCGCACGCGCCATGAACTCTGGTAGCATCTCACCATGCAAAACTTCTCTAAACCCCGTTGGCTGGTGCGTGCGCTAGTTCTGTTCGCAGCGGTCACTTGCTGGACGGCTGCGACGATGGCGGGCGAACCTCTGCGCTTGTCCATCTGGCCCGACGAGGCTCCGCTCGGCAACGGGATGTCGGAAAAGGTCAAGGTGCCCATCACGGTGCATTTACCTGAGACCGGCTTGGCCACAGGTGCCGCCATGGTGATCTGTCCCGGAGGCGGCTACGGCGGAAAAGTGGTGGAGGGCGAAGGCCACGGCATTGCCCGCTGGCTGAACTTCCACGGCATCGCCGGCGTGGTGTTGGAATACCGACTACCAGCGGGCAATTACCATCGCCCGCTGCTGGATGCGCAGCGGGCCATCCGCGTGGTTCGGGCGCACACCGCTGAGTGGAAACTCGATCCGCGCCGGATTGGGATCATTGGATTCTCGGCTGGCGGGCACCTCGCCTCAACGGCCGGAACGCACTTCAACGCTGGCCAACCGCAGTCGGCGGACCCGGTCGAGCGGTTGAGTTGCCGGCCAGACTTCATGGTCCTCGTTTACCCGGTGATCACCATGGGCGAGAAGACCCACGCTGGCTCCCGCAGGAATCTGCTTGGGCCAGCCCCATCGGCAGAACTCATGGAGCTGTTCTCCAACGAAAAGCAAGTCACCGACAAGACACCGCCGGCGTTCCTGACTCACGCGCGCACGGATGCGGTCGTGCCAGTGGCCCACAGCCAGATGTTCTACGACGCACTCAAGGCCAAGGGCGTCCCGGCGGAGTTCCAAGAGTTCCCGAAGGGCAACCACGGCTACAACGGCTACAAGGGCGAGGAATGGGATGCCTGGCAGAAGCGCTCCTTGGAGTGGTTGGGCGAACGTGGACTGCTGAAAGCATCGCGCTGAACTCTGGCCACGCGGTTCGGACGCTCGGGAGGCGTCGCAGACGGCCGCTCTGGTTTCAGTTGATTGCCGTGGTGAGGCCTGGGGAGGCAACAAACCTTCTTGCTGCCGCGCCATCCGCCGTGCTCCACACCCAAACCTGGCCGTCGAATCCACCGGCGGCCACCCGCTTCGTGGCTTCATGCACGGAGAGCGAGTAGAGCCATTCCTTGCCGCTGCTGTAGATGCGCTGTTCCTTGCGGTCGGGGAGCGTGTGCTGACGCACGGCGCCGTCGGCGGAGCAACTGAAGAGTGCGTCCCCAGTGGCGACCAGCTTGAAGACCTCGTGGCCAAAGCCTTTGATGTCGCTGGCCTTCTTCCCGTCGTCCGGGTTCCAGACGTGAACCTTGCGGTCGCGGCCCGCCGTGAAGACCTGCTTGGCCTCGCCGAACACCACGCCATACACCGCCGCTTCGTGACCGATGTAAGTGCTGACCGGCACACCGCTCGACAAGTCGAAGACCTTTGCGGACTTGTCGAGACTGGCGGAGGAGAGGCGCTTGCCGTCCGGGCTGAACGCGATGGCGGTCACGGCACCCGCATGATTGGCAATCACGCGGCGACGCGCCCCCGTGCTGGCGTCATACAGCGCAATCGTGCCGTCTGCCGACGCGGTGGCGAGGAACTGGCCGTCGGGACTAAACTTCACGTCTTGCACCACGTCGCCATGGGCGCCGAGCACCTTGAGCAGCTTGCCGGTGTCCGCCTCGAACAGGCGGGCTTCGCCCAATTCCCCGGGGATGCCGCTGCCGGCGGCGAGGCGTTTACCATCGGTGCTCCAGGCGAGCGCGTAGGTGCGCGCGGCGACGTTGCCAATGCGCCGGAGCAACTGTCCGCTCGCCGCGTCCCACAACGTGATCTCGCGGAAGCCAGACGCGGCCAACTCCTTGCCTTCGGGGCTGAAGGCCAGCGCCGTGATCGGGACGGCGGCGGCATAAACCTTCGGTGCGGGCGCGTGCTCGCGTGGCGGGACCAACTCCGCGAGCGTCAGGTTGGGATCAGCGCCATCGAACTTCGCGCCCTGCTCGATCCACCGCTTCACCAAGTCGATCTGTGCGGGCAAGAGCGGGTCGGCCTTTTGCGGCATACGGTCAGCCGCATCCTTGGTGATCAGGAGTTGGTGAAGCTTGCTCGCGGCGGGCTTGCCGGCGATGACGTTTCGTCCCCCGCCCTGCCCCGCCAGCAAGGCCTCGTAGGTGTCGAGCCGGTAGTTGCCCTTGGCGCTCTTCTCGCCGTGGCAGGCCTGGCACTTCGCGAGCAGGATGGGCGCGATGTCGGCGCGGAAGCTCACGGGCTTTTGGTCGGCGGCCGAGAGCGGCAACGTGGCGGCCAGCAGGAGGACGGCAAGGCAGCCGGCGATGGGGGAGCGGCGCGTCATCCTCACTTCAGTGTTGGAAGAGGAACTCGTTCAGGTTCAGCAGCGCCCAGGCGAGGTCCTCCAGCGCGCGCTCGCGGTCGGCGGCGGCGGCGACGTGCTTCAGCGCCGTGGCGAGTTCGGCGGCTTTGGGCGGACGGCAGAGCGCGGCGAGGTAAAGCTCCGTGATGATGTCCGCGTCGGGCTGGCCTTGCGCCAGCGCACGGCGAAGACGGTTATCCTTCGCCTGGAGCTTGCCGTGGATGAGCGGGCCATTGAAGAGCTGGAGCGCCTGGGCAAGCTGCGGCGCGCTGGGCCGCTCGCACGCGCAGGCACTGATGCGCTGCGGCTGGCCGAAGACGCCAAGGAAGGCGTTGCCCGGCTCCGGCGCGGGGAGCTGCGTGGCCAGCGTGCCGGCCGGCAGGTTACCGAAGCGCTCCGGCATCCCGGTGACATGACACACGGCGTCGAGCAACTGCTCGGCGGTGAGCAGCCGCTGCCGGGCGCGGGAGAAATTGCGCGTGTCGTCCTCGTTGAAATGCCCGGCGCGGGAACTCGCCTGGTAGGTGGCGCTGTTGAGGATGGTGCGCAGCAGGTGCTTCCGGTCGAACTGATGAGCGGCGAAATCCTTCGCCAGCGCGTCCAGCAACTCGACGTTCGCCGGCGGGTTCGAGTCGCGGAAATCATCCACCGGCTCGACGATCCCCTGCCCCATGAGGTGCGCCCAGATGCGGTTGGCCTCGACACGGGCGAAGAACGGATTTTCCGGCCGCGTGAGCCACTGGGCGAACACCGCGCGCCGGTCGGTATCCTCCGCCCCGGGCAGCTCGCCGGCCCCGGGAGCCCAGGGCTTCATCTCCTTGCCCGTGCGGGGCTGGGTGATCTCGCCGTGGCGGGCGGTATAGATGAGCTGCTCGCCCGCGCGCGGCGTGGTCTTGCGCTTCACACGCTCGAAGATCGCGCCCATGCCGTAGTAGTTGTCCTGCGTCCAGCGTTCGTAAGGATGGTTGTGGCACTTGGCGCATTGCAGCCGCGCGCCGAGGAAGATCTGCGCGGTGGTTTCCAACGTGTCCGTGGTGGTCTGCGTGGTGCGATAGAAGTTCGCCGCCGGCTGCTCGAAAGTGCTGCCCTGCGCGGTGAGCAGTTCGCGCACAAAGGCGTCGTAAGGCTGGTTCTCCGCGAAGGCGCGCACGAGCCAGCGGTGATACTTGTGCACGCCGCCGGCGGTGACCTGTTGCGCGTTGAGCCGGAGCAGGTCGCCCCACTTGAGCGCCCAGAAGCGCGCGTATTCCGGCCGCTCCAGCAGCACGTCCACTAGCTTGGCGCGCTTGTCCGGTGCGGGGTCGGCGAGGAATTTCCGGGTCTCCTCCGGGCTGGGCAGGATGCCGATGACGTCGAGATGCGCGCGGCGGATGAATTCATCGTCGGTGCAAGTCACCGCCGGGAGGAACTGGAGTTGCCGCAGCTTCGCGTTCACCAGCCGGTCCACGTAGTTTCGCTCCGCCGGGGCGGCCCAGCGGAAACCGGGGACATCCTTCACGAGGGTCAGGTAGCAGGCCTCGACGTGCTCAAGATAACGCACGCTCACGGCCACTTGTCCGCGGGCGCCGGTGCCGATGGTGAGGCCCTCGGGCGTGATCGAGGCCAACGCTTCATCCGAGCTGACATACACGGCGAGCCGCGTGATGTCGCGGGTAGTGCCGTCGGAGAACTTCGCCAGCACCTGAAGTTGCTGCGTGTGCGCGGGCCACTTGAGCACGCGGCCGGTGGGCGGATGCACGGCGATGCCGGTGCAGTGCGGCGCGTCCTCGCGGTCGAAGCGGCAGCCCTGGCCGATCCAGCCGGCCAGCAGCGCGTAGGCCGTGTCATTGGTGCGCAGGCGCAGGCCGCCCCGGTGCGCGACCTCCATCAACGGCTTGCGCAGCAGCAGGCTCGCTGCGGGTTCGAGCACGTCCACGCGGCGGTTGAAGTGCTCGCGCACGAGCGCGACCTTGTCCACCTCGGGATCGAAGGCCGCGAGAGAAAGGGCGAAGCCGCCCTTGCCGCTGGGCGCGCCGTGACAGCCGCCGGAATTGCAGCCCTGCTTGCTCAAGGCCGCGAGCGCACCGTATTTGAACGACACCGTTTCCGCTGCCCCTTGGTTCGACACCCCCACGGGAATCTTCGCTTCGCGTCCGCCAACCTTCACGAGTAGTTCCGTCCCTCCTTCGCGCAACGGAGCGAGCCAACCACCAACGACCGAAGCCACGCGCGCGTCGCTCAACTTGAAGGTCGCCGCCCGGGTCAGGTCCTGCACCGAGCCATCGGCATAGACCCCCGTGACCACGACCTGTGCGCGCCGCTGCGGACTGTCGAGCGTGATGGCGAGTGGATGCACTTCGAGCCGCACCGGCCTGCCAACGTTGATGGCTTGGAGCAGCGCGGGTTTCGCTTCGCCCTCCGCCTTCTCGGCAGCGACGGCGCAGAGCGCACCCAAGGCGAGCCACGCAAGGAGGAGGCAGAGGGACGGGGCACGGTGGTGGAACATGACGGCCAAAGGCAGACGCCCGCGAGGCCGGTGCGAATTCGGCTGGAGGTTCATCAGGTGGCTCATTTCGTGATGAGCAGCGGCACCTTGGCGAGGGTGACGCGGCGAGTTTGGTCGCGGAAGGTGCCGGTGGCGGTGATTTGAAACTCGCTCGCGCCGGGCAGCACGGCGGTGGTGCTGGTCAACTCGACCACGTAGTCGCCGGCTCCTTTGGACTCCTTGGTCAGCTTCGCCGTGAGACCGCCGGGCAGCCGCTCGAAAACGAACTCGACCTTCGTGTTGAAGGCCTTGTCCGTCCCCGTCACGCGCACGGTGAAGGCGGCCTTACCACCGGCGGCGGGGAACTGCACCACGTTGGTCGCCAGCGCCAGTTGGAAGAAGTCCGGCAGTCGCGGCCCCACCCCGAGCGCGACCACGCCATCCAGCGCGACCGGCGGGAACGGCACTGTTGGCCAGCCGCGCGCGACCACCCCGAGCGTGCCGACCGTTGCGGCCAATGCCCGTTCCTCATGGGTCGCCTGGCCGAAGATGCGCAGGAGCATCAGCGTGCCCGGCGGCTGGTCCTCCGACACCTCCGCGCGCAGGGTGGTTTCGGATTTGCCCTGCGCAATGACATTCGACGAGAGCAGGAGGCGTTCGTTCGCACCCGAGAGCGCGAGCGTGATGGGACCGGTGTAACCACGCCGCTGGGCGGTGACCTTCATGGTGAAGCCCCCACCCTGCGGCGGACTGAACCGGTTTGTCTCGGCGAGGAGGGTGAAGCCCGGCGTGAACGGCTCGACACGGAGGCGGTAAGCGAATTCCGGTCCGCCGCGCCGCACCAGGTCTTCCACCGCCAGCCGCACCGGGCCGTCCTGCCTGAAGGTCACGTCGAGCGCCACGTCGTTCGTGCTGCTGACATCGCTCTCCGCAAGCAGCGCGCCCGTCGCGCTCTCCACGCGGATGAACAGTTCCGCCGGCGAACCCGCCCGACGCGTCTCGCTGGTGAAGAGCAGCCGCTGGCCTTTCTGCGCGGTGAAGGAAAACCAGTCGCGGTCACGGGGCGTGGCGAAACGTCCGTTCAGGACGCATGGCGGCCTGAAGGGCGTGGCCTGCGCCGGCAGGTCGTTCGACTCCGCCTCCGTGACCTCCGTGGCGGCGGACGTTCCAACGGGCTGCGTTGAGGCGAGTGGGGACGGCGTCGTGACGAGCGGGAAGTTGCCGATGCGCAGGCGGAAGCGGTAGTCCGCACCGCCCTGCCAGCTCACATCGCGCACTTCGACAAAGCAGGTGGCATCCGTGGTGAAGCGATGTTGCAAGTGCGCGTCGGCTCCGAGACCGGTCGAATCATCGGCCAGCGCCAGTTCGCGGCCGGTGGCGTCCAGGAGGCGGAGCTGCGGGTCGAGCTTCGAGCCAAGTCGCGCAGCGACGACTTCGACCGAGAGGCTTTGCCCCGCCTTGGCCAACACCTTGAACAGCTCCGCACGGCTCGCTTTGCACGCCCAGTCCACGGCCACGGGCGCCGTCAGCTCCTGCGCGGTCTCGCGCGTGCCGGAGCTCTTCGGGTCCGCCGCGACCGTCGGCAGGTCATCCACCAGAATTGGGAGCAGGTTGGCGACGCCGTTGGTCGTGGCCAGCCACGCGCCCGCGAGGCCGGTGGGCGCATCCGCTGGCAAGGTGAGGCGGAAGGTGGCCTGGCGCGTGTCGTTCGTCTGCGACTCAACCTTCGCGCCGACACTGGTCCAGAGACTGGTGGCCCCACCCAGGTTGCTGCCGTGCAGGGTGATGACCGTGATCTTGCCCCGAGCCACCGCGGAAGGCGTGGCATGCGTGACGACGGGGATGACTTGAGGTCGAGCCTCTGGTCCGAACCAGATGAACGCTGACCAGCAGGCCGTGGTAAAGAGTCGATTCATCAACCACCTGATCGCGTCAGCGCGGCTAAATGAGCTCCTTGATGACCTCGCCAGTCTTGGCGAGGAAGATCGGCCGGTCCTCCGGCGTGTAGAGCGGCTTCTCGCGGTCGAGGCCGAGGAATTCGTAGACCGTCGCGGCGTAGTCTTCCGGCGTGAGCGGTCGATCCACGACGTAGCCGCCTTCCTTGTCGCTCGCACCGATGACTTGCCCACCGGGGATGCCCGCGCCAGCGAAGGCGATGGAGTAGGCGTTCACCCAATGGTCGCGGCCCGCAAACTTGTTCAGGTGCGGCGTGCGGCCAAACTCGGTCACGAAGCAGACGAGCGTCTCCTTGAGCAACCCGCGCTGGTGCATGTCCTCCAGCAACCCGGCGAACGCGTGATCGGTCGAGCCCATCATGGGCCACGTGCCGATGCCGTAACGGCCCTCGCCACCGGCCTTATCACGGACAGTGCCGCAGCAGCCGTCAGTGTAGATAAGGTCGTGGTGGTCCCAGTTCATGTTGGAACCGCCGGGGGTCTTGCCGGTTTCGGGCTCACGCACGTCCACCGTCACGAAGCGCACGCCGGACTCGATAAGTTTCCGACCGAGCAGGTAACACTGGCCGCGATGCCCGCGACCGTAGAGGTCCTTGGTGGCGTCGCTCTCCCGCTGGAGGTCAAAGGCGTCGCGCGTCTTGGGATTCGTGAGCAGGTTTTCCGCCTGGTCGCTGAACGCCGCCATCGCCTTCACGCCGGTGCCGGTGGGCGGGAGGCCGATGTTCAAGTTGTTCAACAAGTCGCGGCGATCCCGGAACCGGCGCTCATCAATGCCCGCAAGCAAGCTCAGGTTCGGCACCCGCCACGCCGGGTCGGAGAGGTCGCGCCCGGTGGTCTTGAAGGGCGCGCGGCCGGCCGGCAGGAACCCGGTGCGGGTCATCGCCGCCTGTTCGTGATTGCCCGGCACCATGATGTAGGGCGGCAGGTAACGGCACGGGCTGCCGAGGGTGTGGGCCACCACGCTGCCCAGGTCCGGCATCTCGACGGGACCGCCAGGCAACTCGCCGGACAAGGCGTATTGCGTGCCTTGCGGATGGCCGTTGGCGACGTTGGACTTGTGGTGCATCGAGCGCACCACCGCGAGCTTGTCCGCGTGGCGCGCGGTGCGCTTGAGCAGTTCAGTGAACTGGATGCCCGCGACGTTCGTGGCGATGGGCTTGTAGGGGCTGCGATGCTCGGCGACGACGTCGGGCTTCGGGTCCCACGTGTCCATGTGGGACAGGCCGCCTTGTTCGAGGACCACCAGGACGTTTTTGGCGCGACCAAAGTGGCCGCTGCGCTTCGGCGTGTTCCCGACCGCCAGCGCGGGAAAACCGGCGAGCGCCGACAACCCGCCCATGAGCCCCAGGCCGACGAAGCTGCGTCGGCGCAAAGCGATTGGAGTTTCCCAGTGCGTCATGAGCAAGACTGACGGCGGCGGGCCGCTGCGATTCAGGCGCATCGCCGGGTCGGTGGAAGACCCGGCGGCGCACGGGCGGTCCCCGCCCGCAGCCGCTCCCCACACTAGAGCGCGCCGACCTTCCAGGTGCTGCCGGCCCGACGGACGTGCGCGGACCGGGGACCGATCACGCTCCGCTTACGGTGCCAAAGGCTTGATCTCGAAGGTGCGGCGGAGAGTGCGGAGTTCCTTCCAGATAGCTTCAGTTTCTCCGCGGGCCTTCGGTGAGGTGCAGACAAATAGGTAGTTTCTCGCGGCGCTGGGCAGGGTCCGGGATTGGATCTCGAAATGCAGGACTTGCGACTTCCCCGTGACGAAGGGCTCAACCCAAGTCAGTTCGCTCGTGGATTGGGTGACCACCGTCGCGGCGGGAACTTGCTCCGGTGTCCCGGTTGCCTGCTTCGAGCGCTCCAGCGCGAAGGTGAACTTGGCTGCCTCGACTGTCCTGCCTTTGCTCTTCAAAACCGATTTGGCGAGCCCCCCGGTAGTAGACGAGAATTTCCTGCTGGATGACTGCCGGTGTTAGCTCCTGCTCTTTCGTGACCGAGAACACGAACGCGTAGGAGAAGAACGAATCCGCCTGGGCTTGGAACATCCCGGGCGCAAAACGAATCTCCTCCACGCCCCTCAGCTTCATCGCCGGGGCGAAGGCCGCGGCAAGGCGATACGCTCCCCTTTCCAATCGGTGTGGAAAACGAGCTGTTCGCCGGTCTCGCCAGCGGTTACCGCCTTCCCAATCGGCTCCGCCGCGGAGCCAAGACCAACCACGCCAGCCAGACTGCCGAAGCACAGGGCGAGGAACAGTAGCGGACGAGTCATTTTCATAAGTGGATGAAAAGCTTGTGTCACTTGCCGACGGCGAACAATTGCCGCCTGCCACGGAGGTAGAGGGTCCCATTCGAGAGCGCGGGAGTGGCCATGAGCGGCTCGCCCACCGGGTTGGTGGCGAGGAGTTTCAACTGCATCCCGGCCTCCAGAACGAAGACCAGGCCATCCTCGCCCGCGAGATAGATTTTCCCATCGGCAGCCACCGGGGACGCGCTCCTGATATTGTTAGGTGCCGGTCTTGAGTTCGTAGCAGCCGAGAAGTCCGTCGTTGTTGAGGCCGTAGAGGTGGCCTCAGTAGATGAGCGGCGTGGGCATGTAGCCGCCCCGTCGAGTCTTGCTCCAGGCGATGAACTGGTTGCTGCTCTCGTTGCCTTGCAGAGTCTGGTTCCCAACCGCGCCCGGGCGAATGGCGAAGATGGGGCGCTCGGGCGCACGACCGCTCGCCACGATGCTCAGCCCCTCGGCATACACCGGGGTCGGCGCGGTGATTTTGGAACTGCCGCCCAACCGCCAAAGTTCAGCCCCGGACGCAGGATCGTAGCCCCGGATGAAATTGGGACCGTTGGTGATCAACTCCGCACGAGCCTTGCCCGGATACACCGTCGGCGTGCCCCAGGACGGCAGTTCATCACGGGATGTCTTCCAAACGGTCTGGCCCGTTTTCAAGTCCGCCGCCAGCAGGAAGGATTCTTTCTGCTGATCGCACTGCACGATGACCTTGCCCTCATGGATGATGGGGGAGCTGGCGCCGCCCATTCTTAGCTCGGCAGGTCATACGCTCCGACATCCATGCGCCCAAGCTCCTTCTTCCAGAGGAACTCCCCCTTGGTCATGGAACAGAACAGCCCTTCGGAGCCGAACAGTGCCACCACATGTTGACCATCGGTGGCCGGGGTCGAATTGGCGTAGCACGACTTAATGTGCCGCTCGTCCTTGCGGTGCCGGGGTTAGCGTTTCAGCACGCGGTAGAAGCGGCGGGGCAAGCCGGGGCTGTCTGCGTCGTCCACTTGCACCTGCCCGTTCTGTAGGCTGATGCCGTTGGTGATGCGCACCCAAGCGTTGGCGTCGGCCAGATTGGTGCTGCCCCATATTTCAAGTCCAGCGAGGTCGCTGAGGATGACCTTGCTGCCATCCTGTGGGCCGAAGCGCAATCGGATGGTGCCGTCGCCGAGCCGCTGCGGCGGCTGCGCGAAGTGCTGCGGCACTTGCACCTGCAAGATGGCCGGGCTGCTGGTCACACTGCCACCACCGTTGAGCACGCTGGCGAAGTAGCCGCCGGCATCCAAAGCCCGGACGGCAGGGAGGGTGAGCGTCGCGCTGGTCTGATTGGCCAGGAGTTGCGGGGTGCCAGCGCTGGGGGCATCAATGACGATCTGGGCACCGGCGGAGTAGCCTGAGCCCGGGGTGAGGATGTTCACTGCGGTCACGGCTCCGGCCGTGACCACCGCTATCGCGGTGGCGCCGCTGCCGGTGCTGTCCACGATGCGCACTGTCGGGGCGGTCAAATAGTAACCGCCGCCTTGGAGGACCGCGGTGCCCACGACGAAGCCATTTCTGACATCGGGCGCTGCCATCGCAGCCCGGCCCGCAGCCGGCTGCCAATACCACTGAAAGTTCATCGGCAAGGTGCCACCGACTCCGAGCGTGAAACTTACATTGTTCCCGAAGGACGCGACGACATCGGAAGCCTGCTGTGTGATGTAGACGGGAACGTTCACCGTCAGCGTGGCGACGCTGCTGGTGGTGCTGCCCCACGCGTTGGTGACCACGGCGAAGTAGGTGCCGGTGTCGTTGGTCCCGACGTTGGAGATTGTGAGCGACGCATTCGTCTGGTCGGGCAGCAGGCCGCTGGGCGGGTCGATGGTCACTGCGGGAGGCGTGGTGTAACCGAAGCCGGGGTTGGTAATCGTAACCGTCGCCACCACCCCGTTGTTCAGCATGGCCGTGCCCGCCGCCCCGCTGCCGCCACCACCGACAAAGCGCACGCCCGGGGCTTGCAAATAACCGCGGCCACCATCGGTCAGCGGCGCGTCGAACACGAAACCGCCGGCCACCAAGGCGACCGCCGTCGCGCCTGCGCTGCGCGGGGTGAAGCCATACCACTGGTAGCCCACCGGCCCGGTGCCGCTGGAGCTGACAGTGAAGGTGACATTCGAGGTGCTGTTGATGGCGAGCGTGCTGGACTGGGGGGCACCGACGATGGGAGGAATTCCCGTGACGGTGAATGTCTGAAGGACGCTTACGGCTGGCAGGTAAATTGCGCTCCCGGCTTGGCTGGCCGTGATGGTGGTGGTGCCGATGCCGAGAATCGTCACGGTGGTGCCACTGACGAATGCCACGCCGGGATCGGAGCTGGTGTAGCTCACGGACAGGCCGCTGCTGGCGATTGCACCGAGAGCGAACTGGCCGGCATCCAGTCGCTTGGATGGCAGGCTGCCAAACGTGATTGTTTGAACCAGGCGATCCACCGTGAGCGCGGCGACGCTGCTCGTCACGCTGCCGTAGAGGTTGGTGATCACCACCGAGTAGCTTCCCGCCAGATTTGTTTGGACGTTGCTCAAGGCCAGAGTCGCATTCGTGGCCTGGCTCACATCAACCCCGTCTCTCCGCCATTGGAATGACAACGGCTGCGTTCCATCGGCTGACGCGCTGAAGAACGCGTTGGATGTCGCATTAGCTGTCAACCCTGCCGGCGGACTCGTGACGCTGGGCGCGACTCCGACGAGCAGCGTCCGGCTGATCTCTGAGGCAGGAAGGAAGGTCGCGTCGCCGGCTTGGCTGGCGGTGATGACGGTTGAACCGATGCCAGTGATCGTCACTGTGCTGCCGCTCACCGTGGCGACGGTGGGGGTGGAACTGAAGTAACTCAGCGGCAACCCGCTGCTAGCGGTGGCCCCCGGCACAAACGGCGCATCGCTGGTTCTGCCCGGGGACAAATTTGCGAAGCTGATCGTCTGGCTCAAGCGCTCCACGGTCAGCGACGCGACACTGCTGGTCACGCTGCCGTAGAGGTTGGTGACCACCACGGAATAGTTGCCGGCCTGATTGGTGGCGACACTGTTCAATGTCAGCGTCGCCACCGTGGCTCCGTTCAGTTCGACGCCCTCCCGGCTCCACTGGTAGCTCAACGGAGCGGTGCCTCCCGCCGTGACGGTGAACGACACGTTGGAAGTTGCAAACGCAGTCAGCGCGGTTGGCGGACTGGTGATGCTCGGGGCCACTCCGACAGACAGAGTCCGTGTGACATTGTTCGCGGCCGAGAAGATGGCGTCGCCGGGCTGGCTGGCTGTGATCATGGCCGAGCCAACGCCGATGATTGTCACCGTGTTGCCGCTCACGGCCGCCACGGCGGGGTTGTCGCTCGCGTAGCTCACGGGCAAGCCGCTACTGGTCGTGGCGTTGAGCACGAACGCAGGATCACCGACGCGCTTGGGCGGCAGCGACCCGAAGCTGATCGTCTGTGTTGTGTCCAGCGGATGCAGGTTGAGCACCACCGCACCGTTTGCCCCGTTCGTTTTGAAACCGTCCACGGCGATCTGGTATTCCACTCCGTTGATCGCACTGAAGAACAGCCGGCTGACCGGCAGCAGACCGCCCGCCATGTCGTCGTTCTCCTTGACCATGCCGAGGCTGCCCAACGTGTTCGTGTAAACCGCCAGTCGCGTGTCAAAGGCGCTGCCCACCGTGTCGATTTCGACCAGCCCGTCTGCCGGCGCGGTCCACTTCCACCAGACAGACCGGCCGCCGGAAACGCCAGCGTGATCCGCCTCGGCCGGCTCCTTGCTCGCCTCAAGGATCGAGCCTCGCACCGTGTTCGAGGTGCCAGTGATGTTGAGCCGGTTGGCGAACTGGTCGTTGAAGGGCGCGGCCACGAAAGCAAACTCAGCGACCGGGCTGTTGGTGGTGCCGTAGGGGTTGCTGACACGCACTTGATGCGTTCCCACATCACCGGCTGAAACATTCGTCAGTGTCAGCACCGCGTTGGTGGCCCCGTTCAGGTTCGTGCCGTTGCGCAGCCACTGGTAGGACAACGGGAGCGAACCGGTGGCCACCACACGGAATTCCGCGTTGGTGCCGCCACCACCGCCGCCAGTGAAGCGGGTCTGACTAAACGGGAACTGCTGCAACTGCGGCGCAACCGCGACATCCGCGCCGGGCAAAATCGTCAGCGTGATTGCCCCCATTGCTCCGCGATAGCCGTCCACGGCGATGCGGTAAACGGTGCCGGCGGCGGCTTGGAAGGAGACGCTGGCGCGGGAGGTTCCCGGACGCGGGTCATCGTTTTCGGCGACCAGCGCAAGCGACGCCAAGCTCGAGCCGGTGTAAACCCCCAGCACGGTGTCGAACTCGCTGCCCTCCGTCGTGATGGTCACGGCACCGTCGTTGAGCGCCGTCCATGCCCACCACGCCGATGCGCCTTGCCGCAAGCCTGCATGCGCTGGTTCATTCTCCTGCCGGGTGGCTCCAATGTTGGCCCCGAACAGCGCCAAAAACTGCGGCGAGATGGGCGTGGCATTTTCGAAGTCATCATTTCCGATCAAGGATCCGGACGGATACTGGCGCACGTTGAGCGTTACCGCGCCTCGTGCGGTGGTAATGCCATCATGGAATCCGTCCACGGCGATTTGATACTCGACGCCGGCGATGGGGAGGAAGGTCACCGTGCTGCCGCTGGCGCTGCCCAGATGGTCCGCAGCCAGCATCGTGAGCGCCTCGACTTCCGTGCCGGTGTAAACTGCGAGCAAGGCGCTGAAACTGCTGCCCGCCGTGTCGATCGTCACCGGCGTCGCGGCCGGTGCCACCCAACGCCACCAGATCGAACGGCCGCCGCGGTTACCTCCGTGGTTCGGCTCGCCGGCTTCTTTGGTGGCGTTCGTGTTCGCACCCACCACGGTGTTGGTCTGCCCCGAGATCAGGAAGCGGTTCGCTAACAGATCGTTGCCCCCCACGACCTCGGGCGTCGGCTGAGTCAGCGTGAGCACGACGGGACCGGCAGCGCTGCCGTGACCATCCACGGCGATCTGATAAGCCACGCCAGCCAGCCCCGGGAAAGTCACCGTGCTCTGATACACGCCGAAAGCCGCATCGAGGTCATCATTCCCGGCGACCAACGTGAGCGCGTCTAGGCTCGTGCCGGTGTAAGCTGCCAGCGTCGTGTCAAAGCTGCTGTCCCTAGTGCTGAGGGTGACTGGGCCGGTGATCGGCGCGATCCACGACCACCAGACGGAATGACCGCCAGCGTTTCCGCCGTGATTGGGTTCGCTCGCTTCCTTGGTGGCGCCGACGGTCGAGGCCGTCACCCGGTTCGTCTGACCGAGGAAGGCGATCCGTTGCGCGAAGTTGTTGTTCGCGGCGATGCCACCGCCGCCGGCGACAACGGGGCCGAGGTTCAAGACCACGTCACCCGAGGCACCTTGATAGCCATCCACAGCGAACTGGTATTCGGTTCCGCCGACCGCTTGGAACTGCACTCGCGACACGAAGAAGTTATCCGCCGGGTCGCCATCGTGTTCGCCGACGAGCGTCAACGCGTTCAGTGCGCTGCCCGTGTAAACCGCCAGCAGCGTGTCAAACGAGCTGCCGGTCGTGTCGAGCCGGTAGAGTCCATTGCTCGGCGCGACCCACGACCACCAGACTGATTTGCCGCCCGCGTTGAACGCGTGAGTGCGCTCGCCCGGTTCCTTGGTGGTCCCGACGTTGTTGTCGCGGACCCGGGCGACACCGAGCGGGAATGCCAGGCGATTCGTGAAGTAGTCGTTGTCGGGAGCCTGCGCCAGATTCAGCAGTATGCTTCCGACCGCCACAGTGCTGTTGGCGTCCCGGAAGCCCGCGACCGCAATCTGGTAGGACACTCCGGCCGCCGCCCGGAAGAAGACCTTGCTGGAGGAAAGCTGGCTGGGGATCTCGTCATCATTCGTCGACACCGGCGTCAGGGTGTTCAACGTGTTCCCCGTGTAAACCGCCAGCACGGTGTTCAGCACATCGCCCGCCGCGTTCGTGCTACCCATCGTGTCCACCTGCACCAAACCATTGCGAGGTGCGACCCAAGTCCACCAGAGAGAAGCCCCCGTGTCCTTGGCCGCGTGCACCGGCTCGCCGGCCTCCCGCGTCGCGTTGTAGTTCTGAGCGACGAGATTATTACTCGCTCCCACGATGGGGAACCGGTCGGCGAAGGCGTCGTTGGCCGAAGCCGTCAACACGGTCAACCCCGCCACCGAACTAGTGACGCTGCCGGAGGCATTGGTCACCACGACGCGATAGCCGCCTGCGTCGGCGAGCAGGGCGTTAGTGATGGTGAAGCTGGAGTTGGTGACACCGAGCAAGTTCAACCCGTTCTTCTGCCATGCGAACGTCGGAGCGGGCGCGCCCGTGGCGGTCACGCTGAACGTCACGTTGCTCCCGGCGTTGTCCAACACCACCCGGCTCACCGGCTGGCTCGTGATCGCGGGGGCCACCGGGAGCGCGGGGAGCAGGAGATTCAAAGTCACGTCGCCATTCGCATCCGCCAGACCGCCCACGGCGATCTGATAGCTGGTTCCGCCCGTCACGGAGAAACTCACCGAGCTCGCGGTCCCCTGCGCGTCGTCATTCGCCGCCACCAATGTCAGCGCGCCCACCGCAGTGCCACGATAGACAGCGAGGATCGTGTCGAACGCCGTCCCCACCGTGTTGATCGTCACCACCCCGTTGCGCGGCGCGGTCCATGTCCACCAAACCGTCGCGTCGGAAGGCAATCCGGCGTGCTCTGGTTCGCCCGCTTCCCGTGTCGCCGCGACGTTGAAGCCATTGACTGTGGCGCGCTCGCCCACGATGACAGCTCGTCCCGCGAAAGCGTCGTTCGCCGGCGGCGCCAGCGCGGTGAACGCCGTCACCGTCTCCATCAAGCTGCCGGAATCCGCGCCGCCGCCGCCAGCCGTGCGGGCACGGGTGCGGACGCTTGCGCTGGCGGGCAGGGTCAGCCCATTCAGCTCCCAGCCCCCGTTGATGCGCGTGCCTTTCCCTAGTGATGTCCATGTGGTGCCGCCATTGATGGACAACTCGAACGTCACCTGCACGGTCTCCGGTGAAGCCCCGCCGCGCAGCCACGCCACGCGATGATAATCCGGCACCGGGAGATTCTGCGTGGCCGGGTCATTCCCCAACCGAGCAATCCGGTTGCGCGCCAAACCTCCCACTCCGGTGAACGCGCCATGGATCACGACCTGACCGTCCGCTTGCAGCATCACGCCGTGAACTGCGCCGTTCGCGTTGGGATCAAAGCCCGCATCTAGCGTGCCGTCTGCGTTGAGCCGCGCCGCGCGGTTGCGGGTCACCGCGCCCAACGCCGTGAAGTCGCCGCCGATCACAATCTTTCCATCCGCCTGCATTGCCATGCTGCGCACTTCGCCATTCGCATCAGGATTGAAGCCCGTGTCCAGCGAGCTGTCCGCGTTGATCCGCGCAAGCCGGTTGCGCGTCACTCCGCCAACGGAAGTGAACAGACCACCGATGACAATCGTTCCGTCCACCTGCACTACCACGGCGTTGACAGCGGCGCCGACATTCGGATTAAAGCCCGTGTCGAGCGTGCCGTTCGCGTTGATGCGGGCTGCGTTGTTGCGCGTCACTCCGCCCACCGTGGTGAACTGGCCGCCGATCACGAACTGACCGTCGGCCTGCACTGCAACGCTGCGCACCTCGCCGTTGACATCGGGGTTAAATCCAGTGTCCAGCGAGCCGTCGGCATTGAGCCGTGCGAGGCGATTGCGCGTCACACCGCCCACCGTGGTGAACGCGCCGCCGAGCACGAGCTTCCCATCCGGCTGCACCGTCAGGCTGCGCACGAGGCCGTTCACATCCGGCACGAATGCCGGGTCCGGCGTGCCATCCGCATTGAGCCGGGCGACGCCGTTGCGCGTCACGCCGCCCACGGTGGTGAAGCTGCCACCGATCACAATTCTGCCATCCGCCTGCGCCGCCACCGTGCGAACTTCGCCGTTGGCATCCGGATTAAACGCTGCGTCCAGCGTGCCGTCCGCATTCAGCCGGGCGAGACGGTTGCGCGCGATTTCCCCCACGGTGGTGAAGCTCCCGCCGAGCACGAGCTTCCCGTCCGTCTGCATCGCCGAACTGTAAGTGTCGCCGTTCGCACTGGGGTTGAAACCCGCATCGGGATTGCCCGGCCCGGCACCGGTTCCGTGGATGGAGAAGTCATACGTGCCCTCGTCCGCATCCGAGTTGGCGATCGTCAACGTCGCCGAACGCAAGCCCGTGGCGCTTGGAGCGAAGGTCACTTGGAAGGTCGTGTTCCCGCCGCCACTCACCGATGCGGCTGGCAGTTGCGTCACGGTGAAGTCCGCCGGGTTCGCGCCGTTCACGACCACCTTGGGCACGCCGGTCAGCAAGAGGTCAGCGCCACCTAGATTCTGAATGATGAATGTTCGCACCACCGCTCCGCTGGGCGCCCCCGCCATCAGGGCGGGGCCAAAGTCCGTGTGGTCCACCAGGCTCGGCGTGCTGGCTCCGTCAGCGATGGTGGCGCCATTGCCCGTCACGTTGATCTCGGCGGGTCCGAGCACCGTCACCGAGAAGGTCCGCGTCACCGCGTTCACGCCGCCGTTCGAAGTCCCACCATTGTCGGTCACGGTCACGCTGATCACCGCCGTGCCGTTGGCGCTGGCCACCGGAGTGTAAGTGAGGCTGCCGGTCGTGATCGGACTGGTGTAAATCACGGTCGGATTCGGGATCAGCCCGGGGTTGCTCGAAGTTGCGGTCACCGTGAGCGCCTGCGTTTCACCGTCCCCGGCGCTGATGCCGCTCAAAGAAATCGTCTGCACGCCTTCGTTGCCGATGATCGTCGCCGGGTTGGCAATCGCCGCCAGCGTCGGCACTTCGTTCACATCAGTGACCGCGATGGTGAACTGCTTTTCCACGAACAGCCCGCCGCCATCCGTTGCCCGGAGCCGGACCGCGTAGCTGGCCTGTGTCTCAAAATCAAAGACCGCTGTCGTCCTGAGCGCATTGCCCACGATGGTGAACGCCGTGTTGTCTGTGCTGCCGGTGCCCGTCACCAAGGAGAAGCTGTGCGTATCGCCGTTGTCCACGTCCGCCGCAGACAACGTGCCCACCGTGGTGCCGTTGGGCCGGGCCTCCAGCACCGCACTGCTCGACACGGCGATGTCCGTCGGCGCGGTGTTCGGCGGCGGGTTGATGGTGAAGCTCTGATCCACGGACGTTGCGGCGGCGTAAGTGGTGTTGCCCACCTGACTGGCCCGCACCACCACCACGCCCACGCCGGTGACGGATACCTCGCTGCCAATGATCTGGGCGGGGCCGCTGACGACGCTGTAGCTGACGGACAGGCCGCTGCTCGCCGTGGCCGCGAGCGTCAGAGGCGGGTCGCCGAACGTCCGCGTGGCGATCGGCCCGAAGGTGATCGTCTGTGGGTTCAGGCTGATGACCAAGGAGCCGTTCACGTAGGTGAACGCGTAGTTGTCATCCACGCCGTTGGCCGCGCTCAAGACATAGGTGCCAGCACTAGACCCACTGGTCGCTGCGCTCGTGACGGTCGGTGGGGTGGCCAATCGGGCGCTGGTGTCACTGCCCGCGAATCCGGCATACGTCACCGCAAACGCGGGATCGGCCGCCTCGACGAAGCGCGCGGCGCTCTGCACCGTCACGGTCAGGCTCATCTTCACAACCGCCAGCGTCTGGATCACGGGCGTGGCCGCGCTGTGGTTGGCGTTGCCGGGCTGGCTGGCCTGGATGACCACGTTGCCCGCACCGGTGACGGTGAGGACGTTGCCGCTCACTGTGCCGGGACCGCTGACCACGCTGTAAGCCACGGTGAGACTCGAATCCGATGTGGCCCCGAGCGTGATTGGAGCCACCCCGTAGGTCTGTCCGGTCAATGCGCCGAACGTGATCGTCTGGTTGGCCTTGCCCACCGTGAAGGTCCGGTCCACGGCAGCGGCGGCGTTGAACGTGGCGTTGCCCGCCTGCGTGGCCCGCACCAGCACATCGCCCGCACCCGTCAGCGTCAGCACACTGCCGCTCACCGTCGCCGGGCCGCTGATCACCGTGTAGCTCACCGGCAGCGCGGAGTCCGACGACGCCGTGAGTGTGATCGGTGCGTCGCCAAACGCCCGGCCGGTCAACGCACCGAAGGTGATGATCTGGCTGTTCTTCTCCACGTCCAGCGTGCGGACCACTTCGGTGGCTGCAAGATAGTTCGCATCGCCCGCCTGATTCGCGCGCAGCGTGATGGTGCCGGTCGAGCCGAACCCGCTGAGGGAGTAACTCCCTGCGGTGTTGTTGAGGGTCGCCGGACTGCCCGCATCCATCGTCAACGTCACCGGCAGGCCGGAGCTTGCCGCTGCCGCAAGCGAGATGCTGGCAAGATCCTTGAGCGGCCCAAGGCTGGGTGGCGGCGCGAACGTGATCTGCTGGCTGGCCTTGCTGATGACCAAGGTGCCGGTGGCGGTCCCAGTGTAATTCGCGTCAGCCACCGTCGCCGTGACGATGTAGCTGCCCACGTTCACCGGACTGGCCGGGTTGTAAGCCAGGTTGACGGTCAAGCCCGCCGGCACGGTGGTGGCCGACGCGGCGAGCGCGCTGCCGGTGTAAGTCTGCGCGAGATTGCCGAGCGTCACAGTGGCCGATGCCTGCGTGATGGTGAGCGTCCCGGCGGTGAAAGTGCTGAAGGAATAGTTGGCCGCACTCAGGCTGCCCAGGACCGGCGTGATGGCAAATGTGTTCGGCGAACTGCTCGTGAGAGCCGTGGTGGAAAGTCCCGCCGCACCCGTGACCCCGGAGTTAGCCAGCGTCTCGCCACTGATGAAGCCCGAGAGCGTCGCAGTGAACGCCGGGTTGGCCAGACCGTAGGCGCGGGTCGCATTTTGCGCCATCACCGTCAGCGCCTTCTTCGACACAATGAGGCTCTGCGACACCGTGGACGCCGCGCTGAAGGTGCCATCGCCCGCTTGGCTCGCCTGCACGGCTACGGTCCCCGCACCGGTGATCGTAAGAGTGCTACCACTCAGGATCGCCGGCCCGCTGATGACAGCATAGGTCACCGGCAAGCTGCTGCTGGCTGTCGCTCCCAGAGTGATCGCTGCATCTCCGTAAGTCCGGCCAGCCAACGCTCCAAACGTGATCGTCTGCGGCGTGTAGTTGAGCACACCGAACGTCCGACTCGGTCCCGCCGCCGGAGCGAGGTTGCCCGCCGCATCGCTCGCCGTCCCTGCGGCCAGGTTGATGCCGAGCGTGCCGATGCCGACAATGCTGCTGATCGTCACCGTGCGCGTCGCACCGCTGCCGCTGACAGTGACAGTGCCGTTCGCCGTGCCCGTCCGGTTCAAGGTGACGTTGCCGCCCACCAGCGTGCTCGCGCTGAAGTTCGCATCCGCATACGAGACGGTGTAACTCACCGGCCCGGTGCTGGCGCTGCCGAGCGAGGGATCGCTGATGGTCACGGTGGGCGCGGTGGGGTCCACGATCACCGCCGAAGTGATGGGCGGCGCGAACGTGAGCCGTGCGTCCGCGTTGTTGGCTTCGCGGATGGTGGCGCCATTGAGGAACACCGGCGAACTGATGACAAGGCCGTCGGTGGCCGTGTCGCCCACCTGCACGGTGTAAGTGAAGACCAAGTTCGTTGAGCCGCTGCCGGAGGAGTAGCTGGCGTTGACCGTGGCCGGGCCGAGGTTAAGGCGAAGCTGCGGCGTGCCCGTCACGTTCACGACTGCGCCGAACGTGACCGTGAAACTCAGGACACTGCCGGCCGGGTAGGCTCCGTTGGCCGGCACCGCCAGCCGCGTGACCGAGGCGGCGGGGCGAACCATGATGGAGAAGGTGTTCGTCGCCTTGTCCACCCCACCATTCGCCGACCCGCCGCTGTCTTGCGCGATGACAGTGACCGATGCGACGCCGTTGGAGTTGGGTGCCGGTGTGAACGTCAGCGTGCCGTTCGCCGCGATGGACGGCTGGCTGCTGAAGAGTCCGCTGTGGTTGTTGCCCACCAAGAACGTGACCGTCTGTCCCACCTCATCCACTGGGCCGGTGACGATGTTCGTGGTGAAGTTGGCGATGCTGGTTGTCCCGGAGTTTTCGAAGACGGTGAGGTCCGGCGTCGTGGCCACCACGCGGACATCATCCAACTGGAAGGAGCCGTTCCCCGCATCGCCGAAGGGAATGACCGTGACGAACGCGAGACGAATGGACTGACCAGCGAAGGCCGTCAGGTCGAGCGTCACCGGCGTGCTGGCGACCTGCAGCGAGAAGTCGTTCGGTGCGACGGAAACCAAGTTCGTGGAGAACAACTCCGCCCCGCCGCCCGCCGCCCGCACGCTCACGCGGAAGGTGCGGTTGCTGGTAGCGGTGCTGCCGAAGGTGTTCCAGCCCGCGCGGTAGGCGAAGGTCAGCGCCGCCGAACCCGCCGTGGGCAAGGTCAGGTCCTGCGCGATGGAGATGCTCCCCGCGTTCGCGCCACTGAATCCGTGTGCCGCGGACTTCGCGCCAGCGGTCGCCAGCGTGTTGAAGAAGCCGAGGTTGAAACCATTGGCCCTCACTCCCTGAACGGGCGAGGCGTTCGCTGTGTCCGAGGCAATCCAGCCCGTGAAGTCTCCGGTCTCGAAGCTGCCGTTGATAATCAAGTCGGCCACGGTGTTGATCGGTCGCAGGACAAAGGTGGGCGCGTCGTTCACCGCGAGCACCGTGATGGTGAATGTGTTGGTGCTTTTGTCCGAACCGCCATCAGCGATGCCGCCGTTGTCCTGCGCGATCACCGTCACGGTCGCCGCGCCGAAAGTGTTGGCCGCCGGCGTGAACGTCAGCGTCCCGTTGAGCGCGACGCTCGGCGGCACGCTGAACAACGCGGCGTTGTCGTTGCTGGTCGTGACGTTGGTCACACTCTGGCCAGACTCATTCGCCGGGCCGGCAGTGAAGGTCGCGAAGCCGCTGACCGAGTGAGCCCCGCTGTCTTCGAGCCGGACCACGTTGTTCGTCGCCAAGGTGATCGCGGGCGCATCGGTCACCGCCAGCACGGTGATCGTGAAGGTGTTCGTGCTCTTGTCCACGCCACCGTTCGCCGTGCCGCCATTGTCCTGCACGGCCATCGTCACCGTCGCCACGCCGTTCGCATTGGCCGCCGGGGTGAACGTCAGCAGTCCGCCCCTGCTCACGCTCGGTTGCACGTTGAACAAGCCCGGGTTGCTGTTGCTCGTCACCACGTTCGTCACGCTCTGGCCCGACTCATCCGCCGGCGCGCCGCTGAAGCTGGCGAGCGCACCCCCGTGGGTTCCGCTGTCTTCGAGCACAACCACGTTGTTCGTCGCCAGCGTGACGGTCGGGGCGCTGTTCACCGCCAGCACGGTAATTTTGAAGGTCTGCACCGCGCTGGTGTCCACGCCGCTGTTCGCCGTTCCGCCGCTGTCCCGCACCGCGACGCTGATCATCGCCACACCGTTGGAGTTGGCCGCCGGAGTGAAAGTCACCGTGCCATCCGCCGCGACCGCCGGCTGGCTGCTGAAGAGCCCGTTGTTATTGTTGGAGACGATGAATGTGACCGTCTCCCCCGACTCGTTCGCCGGGCCAGTGACCATGTTCGTGGCGAGGTTGGCCGTGCTGCTCACTCCGGAATTCTCATAGACCATGAAGTCCGGCGTCGTGGCCGTGAGCCGCACATTGTCCAGCTGGAACGAGCCGTTGCCCGCATCGCCCGTCGGGATGTCTGTGATGAATCCGATGCGGATGGACTGCCCGGCGAAGGCCGACAAATCCACCGTCACCGGTGTGTTAGTCGTCTGGAAACCAGCCGTGTTGGGTGCGGCCGAGAAGACGGTCTGAGAAAGCAGTTCGGCCCCGCCACCCGCCGGTTGCACGGTCATGCGGAACGTGCGTCCAGCACTCGCGGAACTGCCGATCGTGCTCCACGCCAAGCGGTAGGTGAAGGACAGCGCCGCCGCCCCGCCCGCCGGCACGATCACGTCCTGCGAGATGGCGATGGTTCCAGCGACGGTGCCGCTAAAGCCGTGCGTCGCGGACTGCGTGCCTTCGCTGGCTGAGGCGGAGAAGAAGCCCAGGCTCGCACCGTTGGCGCGCACGGCCAACGTCGGCGACGTGTTCACCGTGTCCGAGACAATCCACCCGGTGAAGTCGCCGGTCTCGAAACTCCCGTTGTTGATCAGGCTCTGCGTGTTCGCCGCTCGCAGCGCAAAGTTCGGCACGTCGTTCACCGCGTTAACCGTCACCACGAAACTGTTCGTCACCGATAGCCCACTCGGGTCCGTCGCCCTCATGGAAACCTGGCTGGTGCCGCTGCTGTTGGCCGTAAAGGCCAGCGTCAGGTTCGTCCCCTGCGTGATCGTCGCCGACACCAGCGCGCTGTTCGTGCTGCCCACCACCGCGTAGGTCAGGCTCACGGCCGACGTCTCCACGTCGCTGAAGTGCAGCGTGAGGTTCGTCACCACGTTCGCCGCGTCCTCGTTCAC
>CALQJI020000064.1 GCA_943330855.2 Klebsiella pneumoniae | reverse complement strand
TGACGCCTGTCATGATCGTCAGTCGCGCCCGCTCTTTCCGGCTCATTGTCAGTGTCTCCATGTTGTTGGCGGGTTGCTTTCGCTAACCCGCCAACAGGGGGACATTCTTATCGAGTTACGATGGGGACATTCTCATGGAGTTCCGACACACGCGGCTTCGGGCTTGCCAGTCGCGACTTCGTTGTTAGAGTCCGCCCACATTTCAGCCGCCGTAAGGGCGGTTTTTTGTTCCACCGAATACAAACGGCCATAGCGCACTCGTGAAAATCTTCACCGGCACCTCAAACAGGCCCCTCGCGCAGGCGATCTGCGATTCCATCAACATGCCGCTGGGCGCATGCACAGTGGACGCGTTCCCCGACGGCGAGACGTTCGTGAAGATTGATGAGAACGTCCGCGGCGAAGATGTGTTCGTCGTCCAATCCACCAGCCCTCCGACGAACCACAATCTGATGGAGATGTTCATCATGATTGACGCGTTGAAGCGTTCGAGTGCCAAGCGCATCACCGCCGTGCTACCCTTCTACGGTTACGCGCGCCAAGACCGCAAAGACCAGCCTCGCGTGCCCATCACCGCCAAGCTCGTCGCGAATCTGATCGTCGCCGCCGGCGCGAACCGCGTGCTCACGATGGACCTGCACGCACAGCAAATTCAGGGCTTCTTCGACATCCCGGTGGATCACCTCTACGCCGCGCCGGTGATGTATGACTACCTCAAGACACTGAACCTCACCGACCTCGTCGTGGTCAGCCCAGACGTCGGCGGTTTGAAGATGGCGCACGCCTACTCGGAAGTCCTCGGCGTGGGCCTGGCCATCGTGGCCAAGCGCCGCAAGAGCGCAACCGAGGTCGAGTCCATCGCGGTGATTGGCGAAATTCGCGGCAAAAATGTCCTACTCGTCGATGATTTGACCGAAACAGCAGGCACAATCACAACTGCGGCGAAGCTGCTGAAACGCAAGGGGGCAAAGAAAATTTACGCCTGCGTGTCGCACGCAATCCTCAATCCGATGGGAATCGACCGATTGCGCAATTCAAGGATTGACGAATTAATCACGACTGATACGGTCCTCCGCCCCGCCCTGGACAGGGTGCCGATAAAGACACTGTCCGTCGCGGCGTTGTTGGGCGAAGCCATAAAACGAATACACAATAATTCGTCAGTGACCTCGCTCTTTGAATTTAAGGGCGGACGGACGAGCTGAATGAATCAGCACGACGTTCCGAAGTAAAATCTGACATGAAATCTGTTGCCATGAATGCGCAAGCGCGCACGGCGGTGAAACACGCCGCCGTAAAAAAACTTCGTTCCACCGGCCTCATCCCAGCGGTCATCTACGGAAGGCTAGCGCCGCCGCAGAACCTCCAACTGAACACCATTGAGTTCGGTGACGCGATAGCCGAACACGTTAGTGAGAACATCCTCATGGACCTCACCGTGAAGGCTGACGCCCGCCCGCAGCGCCTCGCGCTGGTGCAGGAGATCCAACATCACCCCGTCTCTCGCCATATCCTCCACGTGGACTTCCATGAAGTTGCTGCCGATGAAAAGGTAACCATTCAGGTGCCGGTCGAGACCACCGGAGAATCCGTCGGGGTCAAGAACGGCGGCGTGCTCGGGCATGTCCTTCACCGACTCAAGGTCCATGCGCTTCCAAAAGACTTGCCCGAAGTAATCCTCGTCGACATCACGGCACTGGACATCGGCAAGGCTATTCACATCGGCGACATCACTGCACCCACCGGTTGTGAAATACTTGGCAACAAGGAACTCACCGTCCTCGCTGTCACAGCAGCACTCACGGAAGCTCAAGAGACGGCTGCAACCACCGCCGCTGGCGAAACTGCTGTTCAGCCTGAAATGATCAAAGAGAAGAAGGACGACGGCAAAGAAGGAGCAGTCCCTGCAAAGGACGGCGACAAGAAGGGCGACAAGAAGGCGGACGAAAAGAAACCCGCTGACAAGAAGAAGTAAATCCGGGCGCATTGCCCGCCCCTGCGTATGGAGAACTGGTATCTCATCGTGGGGTTGGGCAATCCGGGGGCCGACTACGCTCAGACGCGCCACAACGCTGGGTTTCTGCTGGTCGAAAAGTTGGCAGAAAAATGGCGGACGACTTGGGAACTGGAACGCAAGTTTCAGTCCCGCATAGCCAAGTCCGAACGGGACGGACGGCGCGTGTTGCTAGTGCAACCGCAGACGTTCATGAATTTGAGTGGCCAAGCTGTCGCGGCGGTGAGCAGTTTTTACCATGTGCCAGCGGCCCAGGTGTTGGTAACGGTGGACGACGCGGATTTGCCACTGGGCGAACTTCGGTTGCGGCCTAGTGGCAGCAGCGGCGGGCATCACGGACTCGAATCCGTGGAACAGCACTTAGCCACCCGCGAGTATTCGCGGCTACGAATAGGCATTGGGCGACGCGACGCGGCGGTGCGGGAAATCTCCGGGCACGTGCTCGGCAAATTTGGCGCGGACGAGCGAGAACTGTTCGCGCAGGTGCTCGCGAAAGCGAGCGAACAAGTTGGGTGCTGGCTTGGGGCCGGCATTCAAAAGGCAATGAGTCAGTTTAACGGGCCGGCCATAAACCAGCCCCAGCAGAAAGACAAACCGTGAATCGTTACGAAGGCCTGTTCATTTTGAACACTGTGGGCAAAGAAGAAGGCGTGACCGAACTCATCGAAAAGGTGCGTTCAGAAATCAACGCTGCCGGTGGAAAAGTCGAAACCGTCCAGAAGATGGACAGGCGTCCGTTTGCGCGCGTCGCCGATAAGAAGCACTCTTCCGGCTACTACATGAACGTCATTTTTGAGGCCGCGCCCTCCATGATCGCTCCGCTGTGCGCCAAATTCTCTTTGAGTGCTGACGTTTTCCGCGTCTCATTCACGAGCGCACCCGCGCCGGTCCCTGATAAGGCTGAGAAGAAGTAATCTCCAGCGCCGCAGCGTATGGCCAACTTCAACAAAGTTATCCTCGCCGGGAACATGACGCGCGACCCCGAGTTGCGCTACACCCCCAAGGGAACTGCTATCGCGAAGTTCGGTCTCGCCATCAATCGCAACTGGACTGGTGAAGACGGTCAGAAGCGCGAGGAAGTCACCTTCATTGACGTTGACGCCTTCGGAAAACAGGCCGAAGTGATAGGCCAATATCTCCGCAAGGGGCGACCGGTTCTGGTCGAAGGACGCCTCAAACTCGACCAATGGGATGACAAACAGACCGGCCAGAAGCGTAGTCGGCTCGGCGTCGTCCTTGAGTCCTTCTCGTTTCTAGACAGCGGTAACCGCGACGAGGCAGCTGCCAACAGTGGCGGAGCCCCCCGCCCTGCCACCTCTGCACCCATCGCCCGCCCGGCCCGCCCGGCCGCTACCGCTCCGCCCTCTGAACCCGGCCCGGATGAACCGCCCCAAGGCGACGACGTCCCTTTCTAATTTCTCAACACTGAACACTGATTTTCTATGGCAAAAACTGAAGTCATCCTCACTCAACCCATCATCAGCCTCGGCGCTGAATCCGACCAGGTGAAGGTCGCCGCTGGCTACGCCCGCAACTACCTGCTGCCGCAGGGCTTGGCGATCCCTCTCACACAAAGTAACAAGCGCCGCCTCGAAGCCCTACAGAGGCGCCGCGCCGAGCGCGAGTCGACCGAACTGAACGCCATGACTGAGCTGGCCAAGAGCCTTGGCAAGATGACGCTCACCATCACCGTCAAAGCGGGCGAAGACGGCAAACTGTTCGGTAGTGTCACCAATGGCACCATCGCCGACGAGTTGAAGAAACAATTCGAAGTCACGCTCGACAAGCGCAAGATTCACATCGAGAAACCCATCAAGGCTATTGGCGAGCACGAGATCGAGATGCGCCTCCACACCGGAGTCCACACGACACTCAAGCTCATCGTCAACAGCAACAACCCGCTGACCGCACCCGAAGTCACCGCTCACGCTGGCCCCGAGACCGAGAAGCGCGGCAAGACCCGTCGCTTTGAAAGCAAGGACGAGGCGCCCGCCCCCACCGCCGAGGCCAAACCGGAGCGCAAGGGCAAGATCGCGAAGGCCTGAGTCACACTCCCAAATCCAATGCGAAAGGCAGGCCCCGAGCCTGCCTTTTGCTTTTCACCGCTCCTTGCTCAGTGAACTATCCGCGCACCTGATATGAGCACCGAAAACATCTACGCCGCTGTCCTTCGCCTCACGGAAAAGCGCGGCACCGCGCATCCCTTCCGCAAGCACCTCGACGTCGGCGCTGGCACCGGCGGACTCATCCGCCTCATGCGCGAGCGCTTCAAGGCCGAGTCCGCTGCGTGCGACTACACCGACCAGTTGATGAAGCTCCCCGGTCAGCGCGTGGACATTGCTAACCTCAACACCCAGCCACTTCCCTACACGGCGAACTCTTTCGATCTGGTGACCGCGACTGAAGTCATCGAGCACCTCGAACACTACCGGGAGACTTTACGTGAGTTCTTCCGCGTGCTGGAGCCGGGTGGCATGTGCGTGCTGACCACGCCGAACATTCTCAACCTCAACTCCCGCCTGCGTTTCCTTTGGTTCGGCTACTGGAACCTCTTCGGCCCGCTGCCGGTGAAAAACGGCGCGCTCTACTCCACCGGCGGCCACATCAACCCGGTCTCCTACTTCTACATCGCCCACGCACTGATGGACGCCGGCTTCGAGCAAGTCGCGTGGACCGTAGACAAACCACAGCGCTCCGCCATGCCGAAGCTCGCGCTGCTCTATCCGTTCATCCGACTCTTCGGCGCGCTGGCCTATCGGAGAGAAGTCACCCGATACCACACGGTGGACAATCAAAACGCACCCTTCGTCCGCGCGATGAACCACCCGGATATGTTACTGGGCCGCACCATCGTCATCTCTGCGGTAAAACCCGGCGGCCAGTAGCCGCCGCCTGCCGTCGCCGCCGAGGTAGGAAGGCGGACGAGCTGTCGCTAGCGAAAACGCCTACTGACTACGCGACTACGCGCAGCACACCGGGCAGAATGCCCAATTCCACCGGCAGCATTCCGCACAAGTCGCCTTCCACCTCGAAGGGGACCGCCACCGCCGAGAGCTTCGCTCGCGGCACCCGCAGCACCTTCAAGTCACGCGGTGGCTTGGGACGTCCCGTGGCGTAGCCCAACGCGTAACGCGCGAGCAATCCCCAGCTCACGCGCGGGAAGACGCAGATGTCCAGCAGTCCGTCGTCGAGCCGAGCGTCGGGGAACATCGGCAGGTTTCCGCCGTAGAAACGCCCGTTGCCAATCAGCACCAACTCGCCCGTCACCATCTGCCCGCCCGCATCAACGGTAATCAGCGGGTGCGGCTCGCGCATCGCCTTCATGCCCGCGAACACATAGGCCAGCTGCGACACACGCTTCTTCATCTGCCAGTCCACGAGGCTGATCGCCCGCGCGTCAAGTCCCGCGCCCGCGAGTTGCACGAAGTGACGGCGCTGGCGTGCTCCGTCGGCCGCCGTGAATTCGGCGAACGGCGCGTCAATCCTCCGCTCACCGCCGTTGAGGAATGCCTGCCATGCGGCACCCAATCGCAAGGGAAGCCCCAACTCGCGGGCGAATACGTTCACCGTCCCGAGCGGCAGCACGGCAAGGCGCGCGCGCGCGAAGCCCTCCGGTGCCTCGGCGATACCGTTGAGCACCTCGTTCACAGTGCCATCACCACCAGCGGCCACCAAAGTATCAAACCCATCGCGCACCGCCTCGGCGGCGAGACGGCGGCCGTCACCGGGAGCCTGCGTGGGTTTGAGCGCAACTCCTCCGGCGAACTCGGAAAGGTGTTTGCGAAAGTGACGCGCCTTGTCGCCCCTCGCAGTGGGATTGAAGATGATGCAGACGCGCACGGGGGCGCAGTCTGCCGAAGAAGGGATTGAACGCAATCCCGTGGCGTAACCAAGTAGCCGCCGAGGTAAGGAGGCGGATTCGTTCGCATCCCAACACCGCCTCACCTCGGCGGCTACTTGCTGTCCGCTCTACTGCGCGCGGTAATTCGCCTTCGCCTCCGGCAGCCACTGTTGGATTTGCTGGATGCGCACCGTGTCGAGCGGGTGCGTGCGAAGAAAGACCGGAGTGCCGCTGCCGCCCTGACTGCGCGAGTGAGCGGCGAACCGTTGCCAAAAGCCCACCGCGGCCTCCGGGTCGTAGCCCGCGCGCGCCATGTAGATCACCCCGATGTGGTCGGCCTCGGACTCCTGCCCACGGCTGTGCGGCAGCTCCCGGCCCAGCTTCGAGCCAACGCCGTATGCAGTCATCACCAACACCTGCGTGCGTGGGTCGGCGCTCGACAAACTCGCGCCCAACAAGCCGCCGCCAGTCTGGAGCAAAATCCCCTCGCTCACCCGCTCCGCCCCGTGCCGCGCGACTGCGTGCGCGATCTCGTGGCCGATGACCGTGGCAAGGCCGGCTTCGTCCTTCGTAATGGGCAGGATGCCGGTGTAGATGCCCACCTTGCCACCGGGCAGGCAAAAGGCGTTGGCCTCCTTGCTATCGAACACGACGAACTCCCAGTTTGCGCCGGGCAACTCCGCCACTGCTGCGATGCGCCGCCCTACGCGCTGCACCATTGCGTTCACAGCGGGGTCGCGACTCACCGGGGTGGATTTCTTCATCTGCTGGAACGCGCTCAGACCGAGCTGCATTTCCTGTGACGAGGAAATGAGCATGACTTGTCGGCGACCCGTCTCGGGAACGGTCAGGCAGCCGGTGAGAAGTAGCAGACCCAGGAAGAGGGAAGCTTGGCGCACGAACGAAAGCAGAAATGTTCTCATGACGAATGAACCCGCCCCGAAAGCGCGGCGACCCTTACGGTGCCTTCAAATTTCTCAGTGCATCCCGCACGCGCGCCGCCTGCTCGTAGTCCTCACGGGAAACGGCCTCCTGCAAAGCACGCTCGAGCTTCTGCCGCTCGGTGAGCCCCAGCGGCTCCCCCTCGGGCTTGTCCCCGCGCTTCTCGCGGTTGTTGCGCAAATTCTCCAGCCATTGCTCGAGAGATTGGATTTCCCCGGACAGCTCGGCTAGGTCGGACCGCTCGAAGGCGGTGTAAAATTCACGCAGGGTCGCGATGCCGTTCTCCACCTCGCGGGCAGTCGCGGCGAACTCCTTCTTCTCCAGCGCGATCATCCCCCGCGCACGCGTGAGCATCAGCAGGAGCTGCGGACGGAACTGTTGCAGCGCCCAAGACAACTCATCGGTCTCGGCGAACTCATCCACGAAGTCGAACGCCTCCAGATTCCGCTCCGCGTCGCGGATGACCGCCGTGTAGTCGCCGAGTTGGTAAAAGCAGATGTAACGGTGGTGATACTGGATGCCCTCCTGCTGGAGCCGCGCACAGTCCTCGCTCGTCAGGGTGAACTCCTCGTCACTGCCCTCGTGCGCCGCGCGGTGCTTCTCCAACTGGCTGACAAGGTGATGGAAGAAGGACTCGTGCCCGAGCGGGCGCTTGCCGTCAGGACGACCTTCGGCATCCATCTGGAGCAGGCCGAGATCGAGCCGGAGCTGGATTTTTTCTGGGCCGCCCTTGGGTTTGAAGCGCCGGACGAGCACCTGTCCGGGCTTGTATTCCCACGAGTCGAGCAGGCGCGAGATGTCGAACTTCATCGGGGCGAACATGGCAGTGACACTCCGAGGCGTCAATTGCTGGCGCGGCAGATTTTTGGTCCACCAAGCTCAGTCGCCCCCGCCCCCGCCGTCCCCTCCGCCGTCGCTGCTGGTGGAATCAGAGCTGTCATGAGAACCGCCGACCCAAGTATCGGTGACTCCATTTGAACTGCTGGAACCTTTCGAGGAATGCCGCCGTTCGTAGAACATTACCAGAAGAGCAGTGATGACAATTCCCAGTATCATTGCGACTAGCAGAACCATGAAGTTAAAAGTCTTTAACCGTCGTCGATACTAACCGCTTCCCAAAGGATGGGCTTTGGCCTGTGGCTTGTCGCATCCCTCACGCTACCGTCGCGGGCTAGGCAAGCGCAACCCGTGAGCTCCGACTGATTCACCCGTAAACCGCCTGCGGCTTCAGCTCGAAGGCCGGGAACACCTTCGCCAAGTCCACCTTCGGGCTGTGGCGTTGCAAGATGGGCGCGAGCACGTCGCGGTAGTTGATGGTCACGGGCAAATCGCCGGGGCCCTCGAGGACATCCTTGGTCAGGCCGGGCCATTTCGTCATCACGCGGCCGCCCTTCACGCCGCCGCCCATCAAGAACATCACGCTGCCGCGTCCGTGGTCCGTGCCGAACGCTGAGTTCTCGCCGAGCCGCCGGCCAAACTCCGTCATCACCACCACGGTGACGTGCGCCATCATCTTGCCCATGTCTCGGTAGAAAGCGCTGAGGCCGCCGTTCAAGCGCCGCATCTCCGGGTCCATGATGGCGCTCTGTGTGATGTGCGAGTCCCAGCCGCCGATGTCCAGCGAGACGGCTTCGAGACCGACGCGCGCCTTGATGAGCCGCGCAACCTGCTGCATGCCCTGCGCGAAGTCATCGCGCTCGTAGGTCGCGCCGTGGGCGGGGGCGTAAGTCGTCTTGCGCAGGTTCTCGATGCGGTTCAAGGCCGCGAGCGTGTCGCGGGCGGACGCGCCAAGGGCGTCGTGTTCCTTCGCATAGAGTTTTTCCAAGCTGGCTTGGAGCAGGCCGCCGCCCTTGCCGAGGGTGAAGTCTTCCAGCGACCGCATGACCGTGGCGGACGGCGCGCCGCGCAGGCTCTCGGGCAGCGCGCGGCTCACGGCGATGGCGGAGAGCGCACCGGTGGTGGTCGCGCCACGGAAGCGCAGGTAGCGGCCGAGCCAGCCGCCAGCCACGTCGCCCGCGCGCTCCATCAAGTCCTGCGCCTCGAAGTGCGACCGAGTGGCGTCCTCGGAGCCGACGGCGTGGACCACCGCGAGCGCGCCCTCGTGGTAGGGCGCGGCGAGGTCTTTGAGAATTGGGTTGAGGACGAAGCTGCCGTCGAGCTTCGCAGCGCCGGTGTCCGCGGCCTTGATAGCGATGCGGGGGCGGGCGCGGTGATAGCCGTCGTCGTGCGCGGGCGCGACCATGTTCAACCCGTCCGCGCCGCCGCGCAGGAAGACGACGACGAGGGTTTTGAGATTGTCGCCGTTGCCGGTGAGGGAGGTTGGGGTGCTCATGAGCGAGGAAAGGTTTAGCCCGGCGGAGGGATTCTATAAAAATCTTCCTGCTTCATCCTAGTCAGCACTTCTGAAAACTCGGCGAGGCGAGCAGCAGCGCGAGCGGGGCACCCGAGTCCTTGCAGGCAGTGACTTCGTCTTCGTTTGGCGCGCGGCCGAGCAGGTGGGCCATCTGGTTTTCCTCGGTCGCGAAGCTGGCGCGGAGTTTGTCGGCGTCGAGCTTGGTTGCGTTGCCGAGTTCGTTCTTGGTCAGGGCGACGGCGAAGTTCCAGCGCCAGAGCAGCGTGCCCAGCCACGGCGCGGCTTCCTCCGGGTAGCCGTCGGGCGTCGGGTAGTGGAAGGGCGCGTGGCCCATGCGCAGGAGGTAGTCCTGAATCGCGTGGCCCGCGTCGGTGGTCGCGTGCGTGGCGCGCAGCGCGGAGACGATGTAGTGGAACGGGCGCTTGAGCTTGTTGCCGCGCGTGGTGAGGAAGGCGTCGGTGGCGAAGAGCGCGCGCAGCGTGGCCGGGATGTCGCCGCCGGACGCGATGAACTGCTCCGCGACGGCGCTGACGGCGGCGGCGGGCGGGGCGTCCGCGATGAAGCGCTGGCAGAGCTTGGTGGCGATGAACTTCGCGGTGGACGGGTGCAGGCCGATGATGCCGAGCACGGTGTCCAACTCGGCGCGGCCAAGCTTCTCGATTTCCTCGGGCTTGGCCTGCTTCGGAATCCGGGGGATGACGTGGCCGAGGACGACCTTCTCGCCACGGTCGTGCTGGAAGGGTTTGAACTCGACGCTGCCGAGATTGAGTTTCGACCGTCCGACTTCTTGCACGCACCAGCCGGTGAGGCAGCGGGCGACTTCCATCACGTCCTGCTGCGAGTAGCCGCCGTGGACACCGAGGGTGTGCAGCTCCAGCAGCTCGCGGGCGTAGTTTTCGTTGGGCTTGTCGGCGTCGTTGGCCTTCTTGTTCACGCGGCCGTCGAGATACCAGAGCATCGCGGGGCTGAGCGCGGAGGCGCGGAGCATGGCGGGGAACTTGCCAAGCGCATGCGCGCGGATGACGTCGCGGTCGTCGGCGACCTTGAGCCACTTGGCGTCGCCCTTGGAGGGGTCAATGTTGAAGTGGTCGCTCCAGAAATTGACCATCACCTCGTAGAGCTGGCGCTCGGTGAAGACGGCGCGCAGCACGGTGCTGCGGACGAGGGCGTCGAGCAGGTGCTTCTCCTGATACTCGAAGAGTTCGCCGAGCGGCTCGTTGAGCAACTCGAACCGGCGGGTGGCGTTTTCGCAGTTCGGGTCGTCGAGCCGCTCGGGCGCGAGCTGCTGGTCGAGGAAGGCGGCGAACGCGGCGTCTTCGGTCGCGCCGAGCTTGCGCGTGCGCTGGTAGTCCCACGGGCGGGGGCCGAACGTGAGGCGGTTCAACGCGTGTGAGACGAGGTCGATGTCCTTGCCGGCGGGCGTGGAGTAAGGGCCGTCCGGTGGAGCAGCGGGGCGGCGGCCTACAAGCAGCCCTTGAGGGATTTCGAGCTTGTCGCAGCCGACGGCGACGGCTGCGAGCGAGGCGGCGGCGCTGGTCTGGAGGAAGTGGCGGCGGGTGGGGTTCATGCGGCGGGGAGGGAGGGCGGTTCGGTCTTGGGCAGCTCCGGCACCACGGGGTCCGCCTGCTTGGCCTCGCGCACGGCGAAGACCAGCGCGGCGAAGCCGGTGACCAGCGTCCAGATGCTCAGGCCCAGCCAGCCGATGAACGGGAGCAGGAATGTGAGCGTGAGCACGATGCCACCGCGCAGGACGCGCCGCCACGGTTGCGCCTCGTCCACCGGCGAGGGCAGGCCTGCGCCGATGCGTTTGGCGAAGCCGGCGGAGCCAGCTAGGCCGCCAAACACCACGATGCCGGTGAGAATCAGGGAGACAATGTTCATCAGCGGGTTGTTGAGCTTGGTGCACGCCAAGGCGAGGCCGAGCAATGGGGCGCTAATCGCAAGCCCAACGTAGGTAAGCTTCCACGGGCGACGGTATTGGTCCTTCGCGCGCTCGACCAAAGCGGGGAAGAGGGCTTCAGCCGCCAGCCAGTAGGCGATGAAGAGCAGGAGGCCACCGAGGATGAGGAGGAAAATTTTGAGGATGTCGGCCATTATCATAAGCGAGATGACGTTCAGGGCGCGCGGGTGTTACGAAGAGTTTTTCGCGTGCTTTACGGACCATACGAGACGCGCTGCGGGAGGAAAGTTTCAAGTTGGCACATTCCGAAAAGTAAAACGCGCCGTGGGCGGCTGCCCACGGCGCGTTGAGGATTCGATTCACGCCGACCTGACGTGCGTCCGCGTTACAGTGTCCAGCCCGGGCGATAGTCGCGCTTCACGAGCTTGGCCACGTCCATGTTCCTGGCCTTCATACCGGGGCCGTCCCAGTCGAGCTTAGTGCCCGTGCCCACGCGCACAGCGATGCAGCCCAGCAGGATGATCTCCGTGAGGTAGGCCGCGACATCGAAGTTCGAGTAAGGCGTCGCGCCGCCCTTGCAGGCGTCCACGAACTCTTTGTAGTGACCGGGCGACTTGGTCCATTTCTCCGGGATGGCGGCGACGGCGCCGTGCTCCTTGTGCGACTTCATTCCCTTCTCATCGTTGAGCCGCATGAAGAACGTGGAGCCGTAGTCATCCGCCGAGTAAAGTCGGCCCTTGGTGCCGACGACTAAGCAACCGCTGGTCGGCAGCGCGGCCGGCTTCGGGTTTCCGTTTTTGTCCTTCTGGCCAGCCGACAGAGCGATCACGTCACTCACAATGTCGTCGTGTGGGCGCATGGCCTTCACCTCGGCATCGTTGGGCTTACCATCATACCACCAGAACTTCAGCGGCGGCAACCCGTCCCGCTCCGGGAACTCGAAGCGGATGCGGGAGGATTTGGCGTAAGTCTCGGAGTGATTGTCGGAAACTGCTTCGGCCTCAATGACCGTGGGGTAGCCAAGTTTCAGTGCGCGGAAAGGCATGTTGACCGTGTGGCAAGCCATGTCGCCGAGCGCGCCGGTGCCGAAGTCTTTCCAGCCACGCCAGCCGAACGGGTGGTAGCCCTTGTTGTAGGGACGCATCGGCGCGGGGCCGAGCCACAGGTCCCAGTCGAGCGTCTCCGGCACCGGTTGCTCGCCTGCGGGGCGGTCAATGCCCTGCGGCCAGATGGGGCGGTTGCTCCAGACGTGCAACTCGGTGGGCTTGCCGATGACACCCGCCTGGATGACTTCGACCGCGCGGCGCAGTCCGTCGTTCGCGCTGCCCTGGTTGCCCATCTGCGTGACGACTTTTTTCTCCGTTGCCAGGAGGCGCAGGTGCCGCGCCTCGGCGACGGAGTGCGTGAGCGGCTTTTGCACGAACGCGTGTTTCCCCATCTTCATCGCGAGGCTCGCGGCGGGCGCGTGCACGTGGTCCGGCGTGGAGACGATGACGGCGTCGAAGCTCTTGCCCATCTCGGCGTAAAGCTTGCGGTAGTCGCGGTAGCCTTTCGCGCCGGGATACTTCACGAGCCGCGCGTCGAGGGTTTTGCTGTCCACGTCACAGAGGGCGACGATGTTCGCGCCGGCCTTGGCGCACTCGTCGGTGTCGGTCGCGCCTTTGCCGCCGGCACCGATCACCGCGATGTCCACCTTGCTGTTCAAGTTCTGCCCGCGCAGCAGCACGGGCGCACTCGCGGCGGCCAACGCGGACGCGAGCAACGAGCGGTTGAGGAAGTTGCGCCGAGTCACGGCGGCAGCGGAGGAGGACAGTGGAAGGAAGTATGTTTTTGGCATCGCGAAATGGCTACCGGGCCGTCGCCGGGGCGACAAGAAGTTTTTCCTACAACGAACGAGAATAGACTGAATTCACGGTGGCCGCCCCCCTTCCCCGTCGCATAAAGCAACGCCCATGCCCGCGCATGTCCGACCGCCGCCCCGTGCCGCTCCGCTGGAGCGAGACTCCGTCGAGCCCCAGCTCGAACGCAGCGAAGCGAGGTTCTTGGGTAACCCCACCCTCAGCCGAGATGCTCGCTTCGCTCGCGCCTCCTCCGTTGGCAAATGGGGTTCGACGGAATCTCACCCTGCCGTTTTCCGCCGCCAAGCGCTGCGCGTCGCCGCCCTCGGAATCAGTGCTCCACTCTTTATGCGCGCTGCTGCACCGCAGCCCAAGCACCCGCACGGCGTCGTCAGCGGCGAGCCGACCGCTGAACGCATCGGCGCTCAAATCCTGGCCAGCGGTGGAAACGCCGTGGACGCGATGGTCGCCGCCGCGCTCGCTGGAGCTGTCGGCGCACCGCCTCAAACAGGCATCGGCGACTACGGTGCGTCCATCATCCTCGCCAGCGCGGATGGAAAACGCGTGATTCCCCGCAGTTTTGAGTGGGTGAGCCAAGCCAGATCGGCCCGTGGGCGCCGGTAGCCGCTCATCCTCAGCCGTTACCCACTCAAAACAGCGGGGAACCGTTCAATCGAAGGACTGCCGCCGGAGGTCTCGGCGGAATTCAGCCGCGGTCGCCCGTGGCCGAGCTGGACGAGGAGTGCAAACGGCGGGGGGTTTAATCGGAACAATGCAGTTGGAGTGCCAGCTCAACCGGAGCGGCTCCTCTCACGGGAGGAACAGGAACTCGTTTGAGTTAAACAACGCACGGGCCAGCGTCGCGAGACCGTGTGCGCGGACGACTGGTTCCGCTTCTGCTAGTTCGGCGGGCGTGGGCACGCGGCTGATGGCGAGCTGATAGGCGCGCGTGATTTGTGGTGCGAATCCGTCGCCGACTTCTGTCTGCACGCGGGCGGCGAAGGCAGTGGCTTGGTCGAGCGTGAAGCGGCTGTTGAAGAGGTTCAGGGCTTGAATGGGCGTGGTGCTCTCACGGCGGCGGGCAGTGCTCTGCCCAGCGTCGGGACAGTCGAAGGCCCCGAAGACAGCCTCCCGTTCACGACGGACTTTGTGCGCGTAAATCATGCGGCGCAGACCGTCGCCGGTGAAAGACTCGACCGGCTTGAACCCGCTCAGGCCGCCGCGCTGGGCGAATACGTTGTAGCCGCGCCCATACATCTTCAGGTCGAGCTGACCACTCACGGCGAGCATCGTGTCGCGAATGGTTTCGGCTTCGAGACGGCGGGCGGGAAAGCGCGCGAGTAGCCGGTTATCGGAGTCGAACACGTGTGAGGGTGTGAGGCTGCGAGGGTGTGGGAAGGTGAGCGCGGTGACTGGTTTTCCCTCAAACCCTCGCACTCTCACACTCTCAGACCGCGCACTTTGCCGATACGCCGCGGACAGAACCACGAGCCGGTGCATCGCCTTCACCGACCAGCCGCTGCGGATGAACTCTGCCGCCAGCCAGTCGAGCAACTCGGGGTGCGAGGGCTTCAGTCCACTGCGCCCGAAGTCACTCGCGGTCTCGACGAGGCCAATGCCGAAGTGGCCCTGCCAAATGCGGTTCACCATCACCCGCGCGGTGAGCGGGTTTTGAGGGTTGGCAATCCAATCCGCCAGCGTGCGGCGGCGCTCCTGCTCCGGCGTGTCGAGCGGCAGCTTCAGCTCACCCAGCGCGCTGAGGACGGCGGGCGCGACCGGCTCCTTCGGCTGCTCGGGGTCGCCGCGATGCAGCAAGCGGATGTCATCGGGCTTGCGGAACGTGCCGGCGAAAACCTTCTGCGTGTTCTCGCCGGTTTTCATGCGCGCTTCGAGCTGGGTCTTCGCTTGATTCAGCGTGGTCGCTTGCGTCGCCTCTTCAGGGCTGAGGCCCTTCGTCGAGAACGGCGCGACGCGCGGCGCACTGGGGTCAAATTTCTGACGGTCCGTCGCGTCCGCGACCGTGCGCCACGCAGCCGCTGCGTCCGCAACCTCGATGACGTAATCCGTAGCGAGGCGGTCGGCGAACTTGCCTTCGCGGTCGCGGCCCCAGACGACGCGCTCAATCGTGTGCTCGGCGGAAAACTCCAGCACCACCCATCCCCTGCCCTTCTCATTCGACATCCAACTGCGCGAGTTGCCGTAGTTACCGTCGTTGACGAGGCGCAGCTCGTGGCGGTCAGCGGAGCTGTTGCTGCCGGAGGCCGTGACGGTGGTGCCGGCGCTGGCCAGGGCTAGGTTTGGCCCGCTCGCAGCGAAGACCTCCAACTCGTCGAGACACGGCTCGAGGCTGTTCGTTTCCTTGATCGTGAAGCGCACGCGCTTGGCCCGCACGGGTGCGAAGCGGTCGGTGTTCTCGCGAGCATTCACCGCCGGGCGCGCGGCCCCGGAGTTCGCCAGCGGGGTAAAACGAGTGAGCTGGTTTTCAATTTCCGCGATCCGCGCCTTGAGCTGGGCGCTCTCCCTGCGGCTCGCGTCGGCCTCGGGCGTGCGCAGCTCACGGTCGTTGTATTCCACACCCGCGACGAACGCCTGCATCGCGTAGTAATCGCGCGCGCTGATGGGGTCGAACTTGTGGTCGTGGCAGCGCGCACAGCCGACGCTGAGGCCGAGAAATGTCTGGCCGAGGTTCACCACGATTTCATCCAGCGAGTCCTGCCGGGCGAGGCGCTTGGAAACATCGTCCGCGCCAATCTGTCCCGGCAGCAGCACGGAGGCGGTGAGCAAGAAACCCGTCGCTGCGTCTTCGCCCAATGCGTCGCCGACAATCTGCTCGCGGATGAAGCGGTCGTAGGGCGTGTCGTTGTTGAAGGCGCGGATGACGTAGTCGCGGTAAGGCCAGGCGTTGGGCCGCTCCGTGTTCACCTCGAAGCCGTGCGTGTCCGCGTAGCGCACCACGTCGAGCCAGTGCTGCGCCCAACGCTCGCCGTAGCGCGGGGAGACGAGCAGTTCATCCACCACCCGCGCGAAGGCATCACTGCGCTTGTCCGCGAGAAACGCCGCCACCAGCGCGGGCGAGGGCGGCAGCCCGATGAGGTCGAACGACACGCGCCGCAGCCATGTCACGCGGTCGGCAGGCGGAGACATTTTCAAACCACTGGCCTTCAACTTCGTGTTGATGAAGGAGTCAACGGAGTGCTCGCCGGGCGGCACCGCGAGCGGTTTGAAGCTCCAGTGGTTCCGCCGATCCGCCGTCAGCGCCGAGTCGGCCGGGCCGGCGGCGGCCAGCGCGGCCACCAGCAGCAGAGAGCCCAGCAGGGCGGATGGGGATGGAGTCATGTTTGACTCCTGAGCCTCTCCGAGTGCGATGGGGGTTTCAACGCACAATCTGGGGGGCATCCGCACGGGCGCATTCGCGCACTGCCCCCGAACACCTGCGAGCCGGAGCACGCGCACCGCGTCCGTTGGGGCAATTTACGTCCGGGGTTGGCGAATCTTGGTTTTATCCATTGCCCGAGGAGCAGCCGCTTCCTAAAGTTTACTCCCGGCGGACGTTCAACAGTTGCAGCGTCCGCCGTTGCGTTTTTATGAAATACATTTTCGTCACTGGTGGGGTAGTCAGCTCCCTCGGCAAGGGCATCACGGCATCCGCGCTCGGCACCCTGCTTGAGAACCGTGGCCTCAAGGTGGCGCTGCAAAAATTCGACCCCTACCTGAACCTCGATCCGGGCACGATGTCGCCTTACCAGCACGGCGAGGTGTATGTGCTCGATGACGGCGCGGAGACCGACCTCGACCTCGGTCACTACGAGCGTTTCACCAGCACCAAGCTCACGCGTAAAAACAACACCACCAGCGGCCAAGTCTATCAGCAGGTCCTCGATAACGAACGCAAGGGAGTTTACCTCGGCAAGACCGTCCAGGTCATCCCGCACGTCACCGACGAGATTAAGCGCCGCATCCAGGTCCTCGCGGACGACTCCAAGGTGGACGTCATCATCACCGAAGTCGGCGGCACGACGGGCGACATCGAGGGGCTGCCCTTCCTCGAAGCCATCCGCGAGTTCGGCTTGGAAGCCGGGCCGCACAACGTCTGCTTCATCCACGTCACCTACGTTCCCTTCATCAAGGCGGCAGGCGAGTTGAAGACCAAGCCCACCCAGCAGAGCGTCGCCAAACTCCGCGAGATCGGCATCAGCCCGCACATCCTCGTCTGCCGCTGCGAGCATCCGCTGGACAAGGAATTGCGAAAGAAGATGTCCATGTTTTGTAGCGTGCCGGAGGAGGCGGTCGTCGAGCACAAGGACGTGGACCACTCCATTTACGAAGTTCCGCTCATGCTCCAGCGCGAGCGGCTGGACGACCTCGTGTGCCGCACGCTCAACCTCGCCGTGCCACAGCCGAACATGGCGCACTGGCAGGAAATCATCCGCAAACTCATCGCCCCGCAGCACCGCGTCCGCATCGGCGTCGTGGGCAAATACATCGAACTGCAAGACGCCTACAAATCCGTCTACGAGTCCATCATGCACGGCGGCGTGGCGAACGACTGCGGCGTGGAGATCGTGAAGCTCGACGCGGAGGACATCGAGAAAGACGGGCCGGATAAGATGCTCAATGGCCTCGGCGGCATCCTCGTCCCGGGCGGCTTCGGAGAGCGCGGCATCGAGGGCAAAATCCTTGCGGCGAAATATGCCCGTGAAAACAAGGTGCCCTACCTCGGCCTCTGTCTCGGGATGCAGATAGCCACCATTGAGTTTGGCCGCCATGTGCTGGGCTTGAAAGGCGCACACTCGACGGAGTTCGACGCGAACTCGCCCCACCCCGTCATCGCACTGCTGGACGAACAACGGAAGGTGACGAAGAAGGGCGGCACCATGCGGCTGGGCGCACAGCCCTGCCAGCTCGCGATGGGCAGCAAGGCCCAGCAACTTTACGGTGCCTTTGTCGTCCACGAGCGGCACCGCCACCGCTACGAGTTCAACAACGCCTACCGCGAGCGTTACGAAGCCGCCGGCTTCACCTTCAGCGGCACCTCGACGGACGGAAAGCTGGTGGAAATTGTGGAACTCAAGGACCACCCCTTCTACCTGGCCAGCCAGTTCCATCCGGAGTTCATGAGCAAGCCCAACGCACCGCACCCGCTCTTCCGTGGGTTCATCTGCGCCGCGCACCAGCGCCAGCACAGCAAGCCGCTGTAAGCAATCGCCCCGCGGGAGACGGCGTGGAGGGGGCTTAAGCCAATTCCGAATGGGGCGTGGCGAATGGGGACTCCTTGGCCGCGCATCGTCACCTCTGCGAGGCTCGGTGGGGCTTTCAACTTTATTCCTTCAGCTTTCAACTCCGCTCTCCAAACCAACGCGCTGGATTGTGGCAATTCGCCCGACGGCTGTTATTCTCCGCGCGTGAAGACCGCGCCCTTCGTCCGCTCCTTGCTCGTCGCCATCGCCGCCGTTTGCGTGACCAGCGCCGCGACCCCACCGGCCACCGGCCTCGCCGCGCTCCGCGTGCCGGAGGGGTTTCGCGTGGAGCTGGCCGCTGGCCCCGACCTCGCGCCTTACGCGATGTTCGGCGCGCTGGATGAACGCGGGCGGCTCTTCCTCGCGGAATCGTCCGGTAAAAATATCAAGGGTGCCGCGATGGCCCACGCTCCCGAGTGTCGCATCCGCTTGCTCGTGGACTCGGATGGGGACGGCACCTTCGACCAGAGCTCGCTCTTCGTGGACCGCGTGGGCATTCCGATGGGCGTGCTCTGGCATGACGGCGCGTTGTTCGTCGCGTCGCCGCCGGAGCTGCTGCGCTTCGATGACGTGGATGGGGACGGGTTGGCGGACACGCGGACGGTGCTGTTGAGCGGTTGGAACGTGCGCGGCACGGCGAGCTTGCATGGGCCGTTCCTCGGGCCGGACGGCTGGCTGTATCTCACCGATGGCCGGCACGGGTTCGACATCCAGACGAAGGAGGGAACCCGGTTGAAGGGCCTCGCCGCGCGCATCTGGCGCTTGCGCCCCGATGGCTCGCAGCTTCAGTCCTTCGCGGGCGGTGGCTTTGATAATCCCATCGAAGTCGTGTGGACGTCCGCCGGCGAGATGGTCGGCACGATGACTTACTTCGTGAACCCGCAGCACGGCCAGCGCGACGCGCTCATGCACTTCTTGCACGGCGGCGTTTACAGCAAGTGGCATGAGTCGGTCGCCGAATTCAAACTCACCGGCGACCTCATGCCGCCGATGACGAAATTCGCCCGCATCGCGCCCGCCGGTCTCGCGCGGTATCGCGGCACGAGCTTCGGACCGGAGTTCCGCGACAATCTGTTCAGCGCGCAATTCAATCCTCACCGCGTCCAACGCCACGTCGTGGCCCGGCACGGCGCGACGTTCGCCACGGAGGATTCCGACTTCCTTGTTTCCACCGACCCGGACTTCCACCCGTGCGATGTGCTGGAGGACGCCGACGGCAGCTTGCTCGTGGTGGACACGGGCGGCTGGTATGTGGACCAGTGCCCGCTCTCTCGCACCAGTAAGCCGGAGTTCAAAGGCGGGATCTACCGCGTGCGCCGCACGGACGCCGCGAAGGTGAACGACCCGCGGGGTGAGTCGTTGAACTGGAAGCAGCTCCCGCCCGCCGCGCTGGCCAAGCTCCTCGAAGACCCGCGCCCGTTCGTCGTGGACCGTGCGGTGGAGTCGCTCGTGAAACGCGGGGAGGCCGCCGTCGCGCCGCTCGCAGACCTTCGCCGCAAGTCTCCCAGCACGGACGCGAAGTGCGCGGCGGTGTGGAGCCTCTTTCGGGTGGGTTCAGCGAAGGCCCACGCCGAGGTCCGCGCGGCGTTGCAGGACTCCGCGCTGGAAGTTCGCATCGCGGCGGCACAAGCCGCCGGGCTGGCGCAGGACAGCGCTGCGCTCGACGCCTTGCACCAGATTCTCCAGCGGGACCAATCGCCCGTGCGCCGCGAGGCCGCCACCGCGCTGGGCCGCATCGGCGACAAGCGCAGCAACGGACCGCTGGTGACCGCCGCTGCGCGCGCCACCGACCGCTTCGAGGAGCACGCCCTCACCTACGCGCTCATCCAAAATTTCTCCCGCATGACGAATCAGAATGTGGGCACGGCGACCGCGCAGTTGCCGACGTTGCACCCGCGCAGCGCGAAGGCCGCGCTCATCGCCTTCGACCAAATGGATGGAAGCCAGCTCCTGATGGCCCACGTCGTGCCGCTGCTGCGGAGCCAGGACGCGGAGTTGCGCCGCACTGCGCTGTGGGTCTTCTCGCGTCACCCGGAGTGGGTGGCGGGCGTGCGAGACCATTTGAAGGCGCGGCTGAAAGCGGAGAAGTGGGAGTCTGGCGAGGAAGAATTGGTGCGCGAGACCTTGCTGAACCTCGCGGCGGACGCGGCGTTGCAGGGTGCCTTAGCCGTCGCGCTCAACACGCCGGAGTTGAACATGGAGCGCCGCCTCTTCCTGCTCGACGTGCTGGAGCGCAGCCCGTTGAAGAAGTTTCCCGACTCGTGGAATCAAGTCTTGAGCGGGTTGCTCGAAGGCCAAAATTCGACGCTCCGCCTGCGGACGCTCACGCTGGTGCGGACGCGCGGGTTGGCGGAGTTCGACAGTTTGCTGCGCCGCCTCGCCAATGCGTTGCCGGAGCCAAAGTCAGTGCGGATCGCGGCCATTGGCGCACTGGCCGCGCGCACCACCCCACTGGGGACGAACCACTTTGATTTCCTGAGCGAGACCGTTTCCGGCAAGGACTACGCGTCGCGCACGGCCGCCGCGCAGGTGCTGGGCAAGGCGAAGTTGAGCGAGGCGCAACTGGTGACGCTCGCGGAGTCGGTGCTGCCGGCGGCGGACAGCGGGCCATCGCTCGTGTTGGTGGAGGCGTTTCGCGGTGGCAAGAGCGAGGTGGCGGGCAAGGCGCTCGTGACGGCACTGGAACAGAACCAGACGGCGGCGGGCGTGTTGAGCACGACGCAGCTCGGTGACCTGCTCGCGAGCTATCCCGAAGCCGTGCGCACCGCGACGAGGCCGTTGCTGGAACGCATCGAAGTGCGGCAGGCCGAGCGCATCAAGCGGCTGGTGGAGCTGGAGCCGTTGCTCTCCGGCGGCGACGTGGGCCGCGGCCGCGCGGTGTTTTTCAGCCAGAAGTCGCAGTGTTCCGCGTGTCACGCCATCGGCAAGGACGGTGGCACGCTAGGGCCGGACCTGACTTCTCTCGGGGCCATCCGCGCCGGGCGCGACATCCTCGAAGCGATTGTGTTCCCGAACGCGACGTTCGTCCCCGGCTACGAGCCGATGCGCGTGGAGACGAAGGACGATATCATCACTGGCAACATCGTGCGCGAGGACAGCAGCGCCGTGGTGGTGAAGCTCAACGCCACGCTAGAGCAACGCATCCCACGCACGGACATCCGGAGCATCACGCCGGGCGCGGTATCGGTGATGGCAGAGGGACTCGCGGCGGGGCTGACGAAGGAGGAGCTGCTGGACTTGCTGGCGTTCCTCCAAGCGCAGAACGGGGAGCAGTGGTTGATGCCGCTGCGGCGGGGGAAGTGAGAGGACAGCGGGCAGCACGCTCGTTGCACCACTGATTACTAATCACTAATTACTTCTCCCCCGCTCCCGCGCGGCTTGCGGTTCCAGCGGTTTCTCCGCCTAATCAAAGCATGACGAAGCCGCTACTGACGTTCGTGGACGACATCTACGAGGACCTCGAATTGTGGTATCCCCTGCTGCGCGTGCAGGAGGCGGGCTACGCCATGCGGCTGGCTGCGCCCGAGCTGCGCACCTACACCGGCAAACACGGCTACCCGGCCACAAGCGACCTGCTGCTGGCGGAGGCGCGGAGCGAGGACTTCGCCGGACTGCTGGTACCGGGTGGTTTCATGCCGGATAAGCTCCGGCGCGACCCACGGGTGCTGGCGCTCACGCGGGAGTTTTTCGAGCAGGGCAAGATGGTAGCTTTCATCTGCCACGGAGGTTGGATTCCAATCTCCGCTAAGATTCTCCGCGGCCGACGTGTCACCGGCTCCCTAGGCATCAAGGACGACTTGGAAAACGCGGGTGCGATCTGAGTGAACGAACCGGTCGTCGTAGATGGCAATCTGATCTCCAGCCGCACCCCGCGCGACTTGGCGCCGTTCGCGAAGGCGATGGTGGATTTCTTGGAAGCGGATAGCTGATAGCAGTCAGCGGTCAGCACGGAGGTTTGCCGCTGAACGCTGACTGCTGACTGCTGTTCGCTGTTGGTTCCCTACTTCTTCGCCTTCTTCAGTGCCGCCTTCGTCGCGGCCTGCAAGTCATCCAAATCCGGCTTCAGCTCTTCCTTTGTCTCCCGGCCCATGCGGTCGATGAAGAGGATGCCGTTGAGGTGGTCGGTCTCGTGTTGCACACAGCGGGCGAGGAGACCGCCGCACCGGAAGGAGATGGCTTCGCCCTTCTCGTTCGTCGCGGTCACGTCCACGGATTCGGGGCGCTCCACGTCGCCGTAGATTTTCGGGAAGCTGAGGCAACCTTCCGGTCCAGCCACCGGTTCGCCAACGGCTTTCACGACGGGATTAATCAGCACCAGAGGCATGAAGTCGTTTGGGTCCGCAGGCTTGCCGTTGAGGTGCAGGGTGGAAGGCCGGTCGTCAATGGGCCGGATGTCGATCACCGTGAGCTGGAGCGCATGGCCGACCTGTTGCGCGGCCAGGCCGACGCCGTGGTGGGCTTCCATCGTATGGAACATGGCGGCGATGAGTTTGTGGATTTCAGGAGTGATCTCGGTGACGGGAGCTCCCTTCTTGCGGAGGATCGGGTCGCCGTATTTGTGGACGGGGAGTTTCATGAGGCGGGTGACAGGTGGCAGGTGGCGGGTGACAAGTGTCAGTTCGTTAGCGTTTGGCGGCTAGTTTCTGCTCGGCGGTCACTCTGGTTTTGGTGAGGCCACCGATGATTTGGTTGAGAGCGGAGGCTCGATGTTCAAGAACTTCAGCCGGCAGCAGGCGGGCGCAGCGTTCGTAACGGCCACGGCTCTCACGGGCGGAGCCTTGGGCAATACGGAGGTAGTGCGGCCATTCCTTCCCGAAGCCGCGGCCGTAGCCTTCCTCGATGTTCGCGCAAATGGAGTCGAGACTGCGCACTTGCTGGCGGACCAACTCCCGTCCGAGCACATCGCGGCGGAGAACCTCCGAGCGTCCCAGAAGGCGTCGAACAACTGACGCGCGGTCTGATAGACGCGGTAGTTCTCGAGACTGTCGGTTGCGCTCGGTGCGCTAACTTGGTTTTCCATGTTCACGAAAGGTCCGTAAATCCACTGCGGCGCGCTGCCGAACGACTTGTCACGTGCACCTGTCACCTGTCACTTCAATCCACCTTCACACCGGCGATTTGCAGAATGCGTTCAAGGTCGTCGTCGTTGAAGAAGCGGATTTCCACCGCGCCTTTGCCCTTGCGGTAACGGACGGCGACCTTGGTGCCGAAGCGTTCCTGCAACTTATTTTCCAAGCTGGCGGTATGAACGTCGCGCGGCGGCGCGGGCTTGCTGCCGCTGGCCGCTTTGGTCGGGGCTTGCGTGCTGGATTGCTGGAGGCGCGCGACGAGGTCTTCGGTCTGGCGGACATTGAGTCCGTCTTTGAGCACGCGCTCGACGGCGAGTTTTTGTTCTGCCGCGCCGGTCAGACCGAGGATCACCTTCGCGTGACCGACGGAGAGCTGACCGTGACGGAGGTAGGCTTGGAGTTCGGGCGTGAGTTTGAGCAGGCGCAAGGCGTTGGCGACGACGGCGCGGCTCTTGCCGACCTTGGCGGCAGCGGTCTCCTGCGTGAGTTGGAACTGCTCGATGAGCTGCGCGTAGCCGAGGGCTTCTTCGATGGGGTTGAGGTTCTCGCGTTGAAGGTTCTCGATGAGTGCGAGCTCCACCACGGTGCGGTCGTCGGCCTCGCGGACGAGGATGGGGACTTCCTTCAGGCCGACCAGTTGCGCCGCGCGCCAGCGGCGTTCGCCAGCGATGAGTTCAAAGTTATCTCCAAGCGGGCGGACGATGAGCGGCGAGAGAATGCCCTGCGCTTGGATGGAATCCGCCAGCTCGCGCAGGGCGTCCGCAGTGAAATCCTTGCGCGGCTGAAAGGCACAGGGGCGCACGCGCGCGATGGCGACGGAGCGGACCTGCACGCCCACCGGAGCGGGCGGCGGCAAACTCACGGCAGCTGACGGGGCCGGAGCTGGCGCGGACTTCGCCACGACAGCACCGCCTCCCAGCAACGCGCTGAGGCCGCGTCCCAAAGCAGGTTTCGACATGACGCCAAGAGTGGAAAAGTGCAGCGAGGTTGTCGAGCGGGTTTGCGGCAAGGCGGGGCTCGCGAGCAATTTCGTTTTGCAGAGGTCGAGACAACTGCTGCCTCTCCGCACCAGATGACATCTCTCCACATCCTGACTTTCTGGCTTCGAAGGCTGATTTTATCCCGTCGCAGGCTGGCGAGAGTTTCGGCAGGGGGGATTTTCCGGGGTTGGGAAGGTCACGGGGATGCAGAATCAGGGTGCGGAGAGATAAAAACAGGGTGCGACGGAGCCAAGGAAGGGAGGAGTGACGAGAAGGTGTGCCAAAGCACGGCCTTGTGGGCCGCCTGTGGCACACTTGAAGGGCGTTAAACTCAAGGACGCTGTGGGTGGAGGTGCGCAGTTTCGAGCGCTAATCTTGGGAAATTTGCTGATTTTCTGCCGAACCGAGGTCGTGGCACTGCCGTTGCTTGGTGGGGCTTGGCTTTTAACAATTTCATCCTATGGCAAAAGTTTTGGGCATCGATTTGGGCACGACGAACTCCTGCATGGCGGTCATGGAGGGCGGCGAGCCACTAGTTTTGGAAAACTCTGAGGGCAAGCGCACCACGCCGTCCGTCGTGGCGTTCACCAAGTCCGGCGAGCGCGTCGTGGGCGAGGCGGCCAAGCGGCAGGCGGTAACGAACCCGCGCAACACGGTTTACTCGGTCAAGCGCTTCATGGGGCGCAAGTTCACCGAGGTGCAGGAAGAGCTGAAGCGCGTGCCCTACAAGGTCGTGCGCGCGGCCAACGGCGACGCCGCCGTGGAAGTCGAAGTGGACGGCAAGCCGCAGCAGTTCAGCCCGCCGGAAATTTCCGCGATGATCCTCGCCAAGCTCAAGGCTGATGCCGAGACGCGCTTGGGGGAGACCATCACGCAGGCGGTCATCACCGTCCCGGCTTATTTCAACGACTCGCAGCGTCAGGCCACCAAGGACGCTGGCAAGATAGCCGGCCTCGAAGTGCTCCGCATCATCAACGAGCCGACCGCTGCCTCGCTTGCTTACGGCCTCGACAAAAAGAAGGACGAAAAGATCGCCGTGTATGACCTCGGCGGCGGCACGTTCGACATCAGCGTGCTGGAAATCGGCGACGGCGTCTTCGAGGTGAAGGCGACGAACGGCGACACCCACCTCGGCGGCGACGACTGGGACAACCGCATCATGGATTGGATCCTGGACGAGTTCAAAAAGGAGTCGGGCATTGACCTCCGTAAGCAGCCGGACGCCCTTCAGCGCATCAAGGAAGAGGCGGAAAAGGCGAAGATCGCCCTGTCCAGCTCGCAGGTTTACGACATCAACCTGCCCTTCGTCACCGCCGACGCGAGCGGGCCGAAGCACATTTCCACCAAGCTCACCCGCGCCAAGATGGAGCAGCTCTGCGACGAGCTGTTCGAGCGGACCATCAAGCCGGTGAAGGACTGCATGAACGACGCCGGCCTCAGCGCCGACAAGATTGACGAGCTCGTGCTCGTCGGCGGCATGACCCGTATGCCCCGCGTGGTCGAGACCGCGCGCGCGCTCGTCAGCAAGCCGCCGCATCAGGGCGTGAACCCGGACGAAGTCGTCGCCATCGGTGCCGGCATTCAAGGCGGCGTGCTCAAGGGCGACGTGAAGGACGTTCTCCTGCTCGACGTGTCGCCGCTCTCCCTCGGCATCGAGACGCTCGGCGGCGTGTTCACCCGGCTCATCGAACGCAACACCACCATCCCGACCCGCAAGTCGGAAATCTTCTCCACGGCGAGCGACAGCCAGCCCGGCGTCGAGATTCACGTCCTCCAGGGCGAGCGCCAGTTCACCCGCGACAACAAGACCATCGGCAAGTTCCACCTCACCGACCTCCCTCCCGCGCCGCGTGGTGTGCCGCAGATCGAAGTCACCTTTGACATTGATGCCAACGGCATCCTCCACGTCAGCGCCAAGGACCTTGGCACCGGCAAGGAGCAGAAGATCACCATCACGGCCAGCAGCGGTCTCTCAAAGGACGAGATCGAGAAGATGCGCAAGGACGCCGAGGCCCACGCCGACGAGGACAAAGCCAAGCGCGAGGAAATCGAGGCGCGTAACGAAGCCGACGCGCTCGTTTACCGCACCGATAAACTCCTCAAGGAAAGCGGTGACAAGCTCGACAGCGCTGCCAAGTCCAAGATCGAGGACGCGGTGAAGCAAGCCCGCGAGGCCCTCGCCGGTGCGGACCCCGAGAAGATTCGCACCACCCGCGACGCCCTCAACGAAGCCGTGCAAGGCGCGTCCGAGCAACTCTACAAGGCCGCCGCCGAAAAAGCCCAGGCCACGAAGACCACCGGTGCCGGCCCCGCGCCCGGTGGCGAAGCCAAGCCCGACACCAAAGACCAAGGCCCGGTCATTGACGCCGAAGTCGTAGACGAGAAGAAGAAGTAGTAGTGCGCGCGACCTTCAGCCGCTGAACACTGATTATTGAACACCTTTCCCCGCCGCGAGTGCTGTGGGGGTTAATTCGCAGACGGTTAAACAACAAACAAAACAGACACAAATATGGCACTAAACGTGAAACCCCTCGGTGACCGCGTCCTCGTGGAAGCGGCTGAGGAAAAAGAAACCAAAAAGGGCGGCATCATCATCCCCGATACCGCCAAAGAGAAACCGCAAGAGGCCATCGTCCGCGCCTTGGGCACCGGCAAGACCGATGACGACGGCAAGAAGGTTGCCTTCGAAGTCGCCGTCGGTGACCGCGTGCTCGTCAGCAAATACGGCGGCACGGAAATCAAAATCGACGGCAAGGAATACAAGATTCTCAGCAGCGATGACATCCTCGCTGTGGTCAAGTAATCCCGGCTCAAACCATTAACCCAGAAACTAGAAACTACTATGGCAGCTAAACAACTCCTGTTCGATGAAGCCGCGCGTCAGACCCTCCTTCGGGGCGTCTCCAAGCTCGCGCGTGCCGTCGCCGCGACCCTCGGCCCGAAAGGCCGCAACGTCGTGATCGACAAAAAATTCGGCTCCCCGACCGTGACCAAAGACGGTGTCACTGTCGCCAAGGAGATCGAACTCGCTGACCCCTATGAAAACATGGGCGCTCAGATGGTCCGCGAAGTCGCCAGCAAGACCAGCGACTCCGCTGGTGACGGCACCACCACGGCCACGGTCCTCGCTGAAGCCATCTTCCGCGAAGGCCTCAAGCACGTGACCTCCGGTGCGAACCCCATCGGCATCCAACGCGGCATTCAGAAGGCCGTTGACGCCGCTGTCGCGCACCTCGACAAAATCGCCAAGAAGGTCAAGGACAAGGAAGAGATCAAGCAGGTCGCGACCGTCTCCGCTAACTGGGACGCCACCATCGGCGAGATCATCGCCGACGCGATGGACAAGGTCGGCAAGGACGGCACCATCACGGTTGAAGAGGCCAAGTCCATTGAGACCACCCTCGACGTCGTCGAAGGTATGCAGTTCGACAAGGGCTACCTCAGCCCCTACATGGTGACCAACGCGGACACCATGGAAGCCAAGCTCGAAGACGCCTACGTGCTCAACTTCGAGAAGAAGATCAGCTCCCTCAAGGACCTGCTCCCGATCCTCGAGAAGGTCGCCAAGACCGGCAAGCCGATGCTCATCATCGCCGAAGAAGTCGAAGGCGAAGCCCTCGCGACCTTGGTCGTGAACAAGCTCCGTGGCATCCTGAACGTCGTGGCCGTCAAGGCCCCCGGCTTCGGTGACCGCCGCAAAGCCATGTGCGAAGACATCGCCATCCTCACCGGTGGTAAGTTCATCAGCGAAGACCTCGGCATCAAGCTCGACGGCCTCGAACTCAGCGACCTCGGTCGCGCCAAGACCATCGTCGTGGACAAGGAGAACACCACCATCGTCGAAGGCGCTGGTAAGTCCTCCGAGATCCAGGGCCGCGTGAACCAGATCCGCCGCCAGATCGACGAGACCACCAGCGATTACGACCGCGAAAAGCTCCAAGAGCGCCTCGCCAAGCTCGCCGGCGGCGTCGCCGTCATCAACGTCGGTGCCGCCACCGAGACTGAGATGAAGGAAAAGAAGGCCCGCGTCGAAGACGCGCTGCACGCGACCCGCGCAGCCGTGGAAGAAGGCATCGTCCCCGGTGGTGGCGTCGCCCTCATCCGCTGCTTGCCCGCGATTGACGCCGTCAAGGGCGCCAACACCGACGAGCAGCTCGGCGTCGAGATCGTCAAGCGCGCCGTCGAATGGCCGTCCAAGTGGCTCGCCAACAACGGCGGTTACGAAGGCTCCGTCGTCGTGCAGGAAATCAAGAAACGCAAGGGCAACGAAGGTTTCAACGCCGCCACTGGCCAGTATGAAGACCTCGTGAAGGCCGGCGTCGTGGACCCGAAGAAGGTCACCCGCGCCGCGCTCCAGAACGCCAGCTCCATCGCTGGTCTTCTGCTCACGACCGAGTGCCTCATCACCGACATGCCCGAGAAGGACAAGCCGGCGGCTGGCGGCGACCACCACGGTCCCGGCGGCATGGATATGTAATCCAGCCCCTCGGTCCGTCACGGACTGAAATTCAAGAGGCCGGTCTGCGCGAGCAGGTCGGCCTTTTTCTTTTGATTTAAGGTCATTCGTCAGGCGGAGGGCGACAGCACACGATCCGCCCCGGACCCGCCGCCGCACTGCGGGAAGTAGGGCTGTTCAGCCCTTGCCATTTTCCCGCTTGAGCGTGGCAACGCGCGTGCTGACTGTGCTTCGCAGACGCTCCGCTCCACGCACTCAACTGCGAGCGAGCCAGCCACCCAAGCATGAAGCTAGTATTCGCCATTCGCCCCACGGCCGCCCGGAGCACCCGCGCCTTCAGTATCATTGAGGCGTTGGTCGCGGCGTGCATCGTGGGGGTGCTGTTCGTTTCCCTTTACTCGGGCATCACGGCGGGGTTCGGCGCGTTGAGTTCGGCGCGGGAGACCCTGCGGGCGACGCAGGTGATCCTCGATAAGATGGAGACCTTGCGGCTCTACAGTTGGACTCAGGTGTCCAACTTCGGAGCGACCAACGCCTACATTCCCAGCACCTTCAGCGAGTCGTTCTACCCAGCCACAACCAATTACAGCGCGAGTCTTGTGTCCACCGGGACGGTTGGTGGCGGCTTCGTCTACTACGGCACAGTGGTGATTACCAATGCGGGCTTCACGCAAAACTACTCCAATAGTGTGAAGTTCGTGACCGTCACGCTGCGCTGGACCAACGGCGTCGCCCGCTCTCAGACCATGTCCACCTACACGGCGCAGTATGGAATTCAAAACTACATTTACTAGGCGGGCGCAGCGGGCGATGACGCTGGTCGAGGTGCTGATTGCCGCCAGCATCGGGACGCTGATTCTCGCCACGGCCGCTTCCCTGATGGTCTACAACGCGCGCAGCCTCGCAGCGCTGACGAACTACGCGGACTTAGACCGCTACAGCCGGGGCGCGGTGGACAAGCTTTCGCAGGACATCCGCCAGGCCACGAACGTGGTTTCGTTCACCGGGACAGAGCTGCGGCTCGGGACCTCCCGGGGCCGGAGCAACATTGTTTACACCTTCTCCCCAATCACCAAAACACTCTCGCGCCGGGAAGGTAACAACACCGAAATCCTGTTACACGAGTGCGATTCCCTCACCTTCACGGTCTATGGCCGCAACAACGTATCGAACACCTGGGACCAGTTCGTGGTCACCAACGCCGCCGGGGCCAAGCTCATCAAGCTCAACTGGACTTGCTCCCGCTCCATCCTCGGCCAAGCGGTCAACACCGAGAGCGTCCAGACCGCGAAAATTGTCCTGCGCAAACAAGACTGACCGCCTATGAAACTCCAACCTCCCCCCTGCCCCGCCCGCCAAGCCGGCAGCGTCCTCGTGGTCACGCTGTTGATCAGCATGATCATCGGCATCACGCTCGCCGCCTTCATGGACCTCTCCAGCGCGCAGCACCGCGCCGTCATCCGCTCCGGCGTCTGGAACTCCTGCATCCCCATCGCCGAGAGCGGGCTGGAGGAGGCGCTCACGCACGTCTTCCTGAACAGCACGAATCTCGAAAGCCAGGGTTGGACCAAGACCACCTCGCGTATTGACTCACGGCTAAATGTTACCGGGGGCAGGGGACCGTCAGGTCTTCGTTGACTCACGATCTAGTTTACTCAAGGCAGTGAAGAATTTCTTCAGCTTGGCCTCAATCCTTTTCTTCAACTCGTAGGGATCCATCCCGGCGTG
>CALQJI020000063.1 GCA_943330855.2 Klebsiella pneumoniae | reverse complement strand
GCCTACGCTACGCTCCGGCCTCCCTGCGTCCCGCACCCCCAGCCGTGGAAGACGAAGAACAAACAACAAAGGGGACATTCTCTCGTGAGTTAAACAGGGGACATTTCTAAAGAGTTTTGACACGGTCGGCTCGCGCGTGTTCGTGATGGGGCATCCCGAGGAGCAGTTCTACACGCTCACTGAGGGCATCGTCTCGCGCTACTTCACCGGGCAGAAGGAAACCGGGGACGCGATGATGATGGGCATCACGGCAGACTTTGGCCGCGGCTCCAGCGGCTGCCCCGTGTTCAACGAACGCGGCGAAGTCGTCGCGCTGGCGGACAACGTCGTGACCAGCGACCGCAAGACCGGCGCGAAGATGGTCTTCAAGAATGCCCGGCCCGTGCAGGCGGTGCTCGACCTGATTACCAAACCATAGGCCCACACAACCCCTTCACCGCACCAAACTCCCATTGCCCTCGTCCTCAACCCATCCATGAAATCCAAACTCCTCACTCCCATCCTCGCCCTCGTGCTCGCCGCCAACATCGCGGTGGCGATGGCCGCCGAGCCGCTCCGCATCTGCGCCAGCACCACGGACCTTGACAGCCTCGCCCGCATCATCGGCGGCGCGCGGGTGCAGACCTTCTGCTTCAGCAAGGGCACCGAGGACCCGCATGAAATCGAAATCAAACCCAGTTTCGCCAAGGAGCTGAATCGCGCCGACCTCTACCTGCAAGTCGGGCAGGGCATTGAGAACGCGTGGCTCGAAAAGCTCATGCGCTCCGTGAGCGGCGACGCCGTGAAGCCGGGCAAGAAGGGCAACTTGAATCTCGGTCGCAACGTCCGCCCGCTCGAAGGCGAGGCGGGCAAGAACGCCCCGAACAGCTTCCACGAGGACGGCAACCCGCACTACTTCCTCGACCCCATCGAGGGACTCCGGGCCGCGCGTGAAATCCGCGACAAGCTGACCGAGCTGCGTCCCGAGTGGAAAGCCGAGTTCGTCGCGAACCACGACAAGTTCCGCCAGCGCCTCGCGGTCGCCCTCGTCGGCGAGGAGTGTGCAAAGAAGGACAACGTCGAGAAGCTTGCGCTCGAATTCGAGAAGTTGAAGGACGCGGCAGCGGTGAAGGAGTTCCTTACGCACCATCAGGTTGGCGGCTGGCTGGGTGCCTTTGCCGCGCATCGCGGGCGCTTCATCGTGGGCGACCATGACCTCTGGTATTTCTTCGCGCGCCGCTTCGGCCTCGAAGTCCTCGGCTACCTCGAACCCAGCCCCGGCGTGCCGCCCACAACGAAGCACGTCCAGGAACTCGTCGGCAAGATGAAGGCGAAGCAGGTGCGCGTCATCCTCACCGCGCCCTACTTCGAGCAGCGCTACATCGAGTTCGCAGTGAAGCAGTCCGGCGCGGCGGCGGTGCGCATGGCGCATCAAACCGGCGCGCGCCCGGCCACCGATGACTACTTCGCCATGCTCAAACACAACGCCGACCAACTCCTCGCCGCGCTGAAAGCGAAGTGACATCGCTGCATGACCTCCCGCCTCGATAATCTGGTCGTTCCTCCTGCCGCGTCATCCAGCGTCACGCCCGTCTCCGCGCCGCCGTCCGCTGACGAAAAGCCCGTCCTGCGCGCCGAGCAGATCACTCTCTCCTATGGCCGGCGCGTGGTGCTGTCCGACGTGAACCTCGCCGTCCGTCGCGGTGAGTTCTGGGCTTTTGTCGGTCCGAACGGCGAGGGCAAAAGCACGCTCATTAAGGCGCTGCTTGGCGCGGTGATGCCCACGCGAGAAAAGATTTTTCTCCGCGCCGACTTTCAACGCCGCACCCGTCTCGCGCTCGTGCCGCAGGAGTGCGAGGTGAATCCCAGCGTGCCCACCACTATCCGCGAGTTCGTCCTCGGCGGTCTGGTCGGCATCACGCTTGACCGCGCCCACTGTGACGCCCGCCTCCAGGCCGTGCTTGAACTCATGGGCATTGCGCACCTGCGCGAGCGCAGCCTATGGACGCTCTCGGGCGGCCAGCGTCAGCGCACGCTCGTCGCCCGCGCACTCATCCGTGACCCGCTGCTGCTCATCGTGGACGAGCCGACCGCCGGTCTCGACCTCGCCGCGTCGGCGAGCCTGCTGGACGCCATCACCAGCCTGAGTCGCGACAAGGGCATCACCATTGTCTTCGTCACGCACGACCTGAGCATCGCCGCGAAGCAGGCCACGCACGCCGCGCTCTTCCGGGGCGGCAAGCTCACCGCCGGCCCGCTCAAGGAAATCTTCACCCCCGCCAATCTGAGCCGCACGTTCGGCGTGCCCGTCGGCGTCCACCACGACGACCACGGCTGCGTGCATGTCGCGGTGGAACACGCGCACGCCGCAGAGTCTTTCCCCAACCCTCAGCCATGATTTCCGAGTTGCTCAACTCCTGGCCGATGTTCTCGCAGTCGTATCTCGCGGCTTTGTTCGCGGGGCTGCTGCTGTCGTTCCTTGGCGTCATCGTCGTGGCGCGGGCACAGGTCTTCATCGCGGCGGCAGTCGCGCAGGCTTCCATGCTGGGCATCGCGCTGGACATGCTGCTCAACACCGGCCAGCCCGCTGCCTTTTCCGTCGCCTTCTCCGTCATGGCCGCGCTCGCCACGGGAACACGCACGCAGCGCGGCGGCACCAGCCACGAGGAAATCACCGCGTGGATTTTCCTCATCGGCGCAAGCGGCTCCATCCTGCTGCTCGCCAAACATCCCAACGGCCTCAAGTCCGTTCAGGCCAAGATGGCGTCGAGCATCATCGGCGCGGCGGCGGTGGACGTGCTGACGTTCGCCGTGCTCGCGGCGGTCGGCGGCTTGTTCGTGCTCGCGCTGCGCCAGCGCATCGTGCTTTTCGTGTGTGACCCGGTGATGGCCGCTGCGGTCGGGATGCGCATCGGCGTGTGGTCGCTCGGCCTCGCGACCGCGCTGGGCCTGAGCACCGGGCTGGTCATCCGGTCGTCGGGTCTGCTCTTCACCTTTGGTTGCCTCGTGCTGCCCGCGCTGGTGGCGAATAATCTGTGCCGCGAGGCCGGCACGATGTTCTTCGTTGCGCCAGTGGTTTGCGTCGGCAGCGTGCTCACCGGCCTCGTGCTGGCGAACCACTACGACTTCCCGCCCGGCCAAATCATCGTCGCTCTCCTCGCCGCGCTGCTAGTCGCCGGCTGGGTTTGGCGCGAGTTCCGAGTCGTGTTTGGCAGCTGACCCATTTCCTCCATGAGCAATCCAGCGAATTCTGCTTCAACGAATCTCACTCCACCACCCGCTTGGCTCCGGCGCGGCGACATGCTCGGCACATGGCTCTCCACCGCGTGCGCCATCCATTGTCTCGTGATGCCCGTGGTCATCACCGCGCTGCCTCTCATCGGCCTCGGCTTCCTCGCGGAGCGCTGGTTCGAGCGCGCGGCGTGCGGAGGGATGCTCGCGCTTGCGGCGCTTTGCCTCTGGCGTGGCTGCCGCATGCACCGCGAGTGGCGACTGCTCGGCCTCTTTGCGCTGGGCGGTGGGCTGATGCTCTGGCTCCAGTTCACCGCCGGTCCCGACTGCTGCGCGCACGACTTCAGTTGGTTTCGAGCCGGCGGCATGGGTCTGGGCGGACTCGCCATCGCCACCGCACACGTTTTGAACCGCCGGCTCTGCCAGCGGTGTCAGCACCCCGGCTGCACGGGCGACCACACGGGCCATTGAAGCGGTGCAAATGCGCTTTGCCTGACTGTCCAAACACGGTTTCATCCCTGCGTGTCCGAAATGCCAACAATCCTTCCGCCGGTCCCGTGGGCGCGACTTGCGGACGCCGCCGTCGGCTACGAAGGCAAGCCTGTGCTGGCGGGCCTGACGTTCGCGTTGCCGCGCGAGCGCTTCACGGCGGTGGTCGGCGAGAATGGTTCCGGCAAGACGACGCTGCTCAAGACGCTCGCGGGCATCCTGCCGCCGGTCGGAGGCAGCGTGGAAATGTCCGGGGCGAACGGCGCGCTGCCCGTGCTCGGCTACGTGCCGCAGCGCGACAGCCTCGACCCGCTCTGGCCGCTCTCGGCGTTCGAGGTCGCGCTGATGGGGACTTACGGAAGACTCGGCGCGGGCCGCGTTGCCGGGGCTGCGGAATATCAACTTGTCCGTGAGTGCCTCGCGCAGGCCGGCGCGACGGATTTGGAACGAAAAGCCTTCTCGGTTTTGTCCGGCGGGCAAAAGCAGCGCGTGCTCATCGCCCGCGCGCTGGCGACGCAGCCGGACATTCTCCTGCTCGACGAACCGACGGCAGGCATTGACCCCGAGACAACCGTCGCAGTAATGGAAATGCTCTCCCGCCTGCACCGCGAGCGCCATCTCACCATCCTCATGGTGAACCACGACCTCCCGCTCGCGCGCAAGCACACCACGGACGTGCTGCGCGTGGCCGATGGTAAGGTGAGCTTCGAGACAGTGCCCAACCCCGGCGTGCCATGAACGTCCTCACCGAAGTTCTCTCGCCGTCGTTCCTGCTGCGGGACGCGCTCTACACGAGCGTCGTCATCGGGCTGGCGTGTCCAGTGGTGGGTGTGTTCCTCGTGCTACGGCGGATGGTCTTCATGGGCGTGGCGTTGCCGCAGATTTCCTCGACCGGCGTGGCGCTGGCCCTCTCGCTGCACGCGCTTGGGCACATTCATCTGGAGCACGGTTCGTTTGACACGCACTCGCTGGCGTTCGTCGGCTCGCTGACGTTCTCCATCCTGGCCGTGACCGCGTTGGCGTTTCTGGAACGTCGGCGCGTGGCGTGGAACGAGGCGCGCGTCGGCGCGCTCTACGTGCTGTCCGCCGCTACGAGCTTGCTCCTGCTCGCGAAATGCCCCGCTGCCGAGCGCGGCTGGCTGAATCTCTTCAAGGGCGAGATCATCGCCATCTCGAACTCCGACCTGAAGCTCACGCTGGGCGCGTTCGCGGGCGTGCTCTTCCTGCTCTGGCTCTTCCGCAAAGAAATCATGCTCGTCTCCTACGACCGCGAGCTGGCGATGACGTTGCGGAAGGTGGTATTCGGCTGGGATTTGCTGCTCTACCTGCTTATTGGCCTCGCCATTTCGGTGGCGGTCACCGCCGTCGGGCCGCTGGTGACGTTCGGTTTCCTGCTGCTGCCACCGCTGGCGGTGCGGCCTTTCGCCGGGACCATGCGGCAGTTCGTTATCGCGTCGAGCGTGCTGGGTGGCCTCGCGTCCGTCGTCGGATTCGTGCTGGCGTATCACTGGGATTTGCCCGTTGGCCCGACCGATGTCGCGCTGCTGGGAGTCGTGTGCGGGCTGGGCAACGGCGGGCAATGGCTGCGCAGCCGACTCCGGTGAAAAACGGATGGCAACGCGCGTGAGATTTGGCTTAATCGAGCCATGCCGAAGCAATCTGCAACGCCCGTGTCCACAACTCCGCCGTCGCGTCCGATCCCGTGGCTCGTGCTGGTGATGGCCGTGGCGGGTGGCGGCTTCGCCGGCTGGGTGCTGGCGAATCCGAATTTTTTCCGCTCCAGCGCGAAGCCCGTTCCGGTTTCCAGCGTCCCCGCAACGGCACCCGCGACCAAGCTGGTGTCCTCCCCGCCGCGCGGCGCGCTGCCGCCGAGTCTCCTCGCCGCCGCCACACCCGCACTCTCCGCCGCGCAGTCGAACGCGATCTTCAACCTGACGAACCGTGCGGTGGCAGCACCCGCTCCGGCTCCCACCGCGCTGCCACCATTGATCAGCGCGCAGTCGCCCGCCGCGCCCATCGCTCCCGCGCCGCGCGTGGGCGAGACGCTTTACAACGGCATCGTCCTCCCGGAAGTCTGGCCGCCCAAAGGCACTTACAAAGCGGGCGAGCCGATGGCCGTGCCTTACTTGACCAACCCACCGCCGGTCATTGACATCTCGAATGGCCGCCAGTTGTTCGTGGACGACTTCCTCATCGAGAGCAACACGCTCAAGCGCACGTGGCATTCGGCGACGCTGCATTCCAACAACCCCGTGATGAAGCCGGACCGCGAGTGGGAGAAGCTGGGCGGCGCTATGGCGATGCCTTTCAGCGACGGCGTGTGGCTGGACCCGTGGTGCCCGCTCACCCCACCGCAGTTCAAGCCCGAGGAAATCCAGGACCCCGCTGCGCTCATCGAGCGACTGCTCAATCCCGGCACCAACGCGCCGTCGAAATTTCTCAGCGAACGGCTCTCACCGGCCACGCGCGCGACGTTGGCTGCGTTGAAGCCGGTGGATTCCGCCAGCTTGAGCGCGATGCAGAAAGTGCTGGCCGCCGAGTTGAACGGCGTCGTCAACGGGCCGCTGATCTACACGCCGGAGCGGTTCGCCGATGTGCAACGGGCCGGGCGCATGCAGGAGCGCTCGTCGCAACTGCTGGCGCACCGCCCACCGAGCGGGCCTTTGCTCCAACGGCAGAATCGCTGGCTGCTGGAGGACGCGTTTCCGCGCGAGCTGGCCCGCATGCAGCCGCTCTTCGCGTCCTACTACATGGCCGGTTACGCACGCGGCACCGCGCTGGCGACCTCAACCAACGGGATTGACTGGGAGAAGCCAGAATTCGACGTGAAGCCCGGCAGCAACCTCGTGCAGCTTGATCCGCGCGACTCTTCGACGGTGTGGCTCGATCAGGAAACGGCCAACCTCGCGGAGCGTTACAAGATGTGGCGCTCGCACAAGGACGGCGACACGTTCGGCCTATCGCTGCACTACTCGGCGGACGGCATCCACTGGGGGCCGCGTGTGTTACGCACCGGCTCGGCGGGCGACCGCACAACGGTGTTTTGGAATCCCTTCCGCAAGGTGTGGAGCTACAGCCTGCGCCACGGCTGGGGCGAGCCGCGCGCGCGCCGTTACTGGGAGGTGAAGGACCTGCTCGCCGGGCCGCACTGGAAGGAAATTTCGGAGCCGCAGATGTGGGTCGGTTCCGACCGGCTGGACCCCATGCGCGCCGACCTGCAAGTCACGCCGCAGCTCTACAACCTCGACGCGGTGGGCTACGAGAGCCTGATGGTCGGCCTTTTCACCGTATGGCGCGGCGACAAAAACCTTCCCGAGGGTCGCCCGAAACCGAACTCCGTCTGGCTCGGCTTCAGCCGCGATGGTTATCACTGGGACCGGCCCGACCGCCGCCCGCTCATTGATGTGTCCGAAAAGAAGGGCGACTGGAACTGGGGCAACGTGCAGTCAGTGGCAGGTGGCTTCCAAGTCGTCGGGCGCAACCTGCACTTTTACTTCAGCGGGCGCGCGGGCGCGGAGGGCAAGCGCGACGGGGGCGGGGCGATGGGTTTGGCGACGTTGCGCCGCGACGGCTTCGCCTCGATGGACGCTGGGCCGGAGGGCGGCGTGCTGACAACGCGACCGGTGAAGTTCAACGCTAACTATCTCTTCGTGAACATGAAGACCAACGCGCCCGACGGCGAGCTGCGCATCGAGATACTGCACCCGGACGGGCGGCCCATCCTCGTCACGAAAAACGACACGAAGGAGCAAGTCACGCCCTTCACGAAGGAGAACTCCAGCCCCATGGCTGCCGACCAGACGTTGATGACGGCGGGCTGGGCGAACAGCATTCAGGAATTGAACATGCTGGCCGGGCGACCGGTGAGGCTCCGGTTCCACCTGAAGAACGCGAGCCTCTATTCGTTCTGGGTCAGTCCGAGCCGATTCGGACGCAGCCTCGGCCCGATGGCCGCAGGTGGCCCGAATTTCACGGGACCGACCGACACGATTGGCAACCGGTCCTACAACGCCTTCCCCACTGCACCACGCGTGCCCGCGCCCCCACAGACGGCAACCAACGCGGTCGCACCGCCCGTGGTGCCGCCGGGGAAGAAGTGATCGAGCCATCCGAAGCGCACCGCCTGGCACTGGAAATGGCCGCACACACCCGCCGCACCGAGGTGCGTCGGGCGAGAATACAAGCCACGATCTGCGGTGACCGCACGGCACCCTCACGGCTCTTGACCAGTCCCGCTCCCGCCCTATCCTTCCGCGTCATGGACATGAAGCGTCTTATCATTGTGGCGGTATTTCTGGCCGGTTTTTGCACGCAGGCGGGGGCTGCGCCAGAGTTGGTCAATGGCATCGTTGCCATCGTGGGTGAGACCGTCATCACCGAGAAGGAGGCGCGCCAGTTTATCGAGCCGGCCATCGTTGCGTTGGAACGTTTGCGTCTCAACCGCACAGCCTACAACGAGCGGGCAATGGAAATTTACAAAGACGGCCTCAATCAGCTCATTGAACGCCAGCTCACGCTCAATGACTTCAAGTCCTCCGGCTACAGCTTCCCCGACAGCATCATCGAGGACTTCGTGCAGGAGCGCATCCGCGACCGCTACGGCGACCGCGTGAAGCTCATCAAGACGCTCGAAGCGCAGAACATGACCTACGATCAGTTCCGCGCCGACATCCGCGACCAGTTCATCGTGGAGCAGATGAATCTCAAAAACATCTCCTCCGCTGTCATCATTTCGCCTTTCAAGATCGAATCCTACTACAAGGAAAACCCCGAAAGCTTCAAGCTGCCCGACCAGGTGCGTCTGCGCATGATCGAACTGCGCAAGCGGGACGGAGGCGACCCGCAGGAGGTGCGTCAGCGCGCCAAAGAAATTGATGCAAAACTCGCCTCGGGCGTGAAGTTTTCCGAGATGGCCGAAATCTATTCCGACGGCTCGCAGAAGCGCGACGGTGGCGACCTGGGGTGGGTGAACCGCTCCGTATTGCGCAAGGAATTCGCCGACGCCACGGCCACGCTCAAACCCGGCCAACGCACCGGAGTGATCGAGGTGCCAGACGCCTGCTTCCTGCTTCAAGTGGAAGAAGTGAAATCCGCCCAAATCCGCCCGCTGGCCGAGGTGCGCGATGAGATCGAACGGACGCTGCTGAACCAAGAACGCGCCCGGCTCCAGAAGAAATACGTGGAGCGGCTGAAGAAGAAGTCCTTCGTGCGTTTTTTCTGAACACGGCCCTCGGTGTAAGCAATTGTGGCGGTGACAGGCGGGCGAATGCATCCAACTACTGCATCGGCGTATCGGCTCCTTTGACAGGCCTAAATGCTGATCTGCCTGCCTAGCTCCGACCTCTTCACCCTTCACTCTTAACTCCGCCCACTCCATCCTCTCTCCCATGTCCGCGCCCGCTCCTCTGCTCCGACTCGCGAACGTCACCAAACGCTACCCCGGCGCGGCGGCCGGCGACCTGCCCGTGCTGCGCGGCGTCTCCTTCGAGGTCGCGCGTGGCGAGACCATCGCCATCATCGGCCCGAGCGGCTGCGGCAAGAGCACGCTGCTGAACCTCATCGGCACGCTCGACCTGCCGGACTCCGGCGAACTCACTCTCGATGGCCAGCGCCTCGACACGCTCGACGAACTCGCCCTCGCCGCCACGCGGAACCGGCAGATTGGCTTCATCTTTCAGTCCCACCACCTCCTGCCGCAATGCACCGTGCTGGAAAACGTCCTCGTCCCCACGCTCGCCTCTGGCGACACCGCCAGCCGCGCACAAGCGATGGACCGCGCCAAGCAGCTTCTCACCCGCGTCGGCCTCAGCGAGCGGCTCAACTACCGCCCCGGCCAACTCTCCGGCGGCGAGCGCCAGCGTGTCGCCGTCGTCCGCGCGCTCATCAACCAGCCCAAGCTCCTCCTCGCCGACGAGCCCACCGGTGCCCTCGACCGCGCCACCGCCGACTCGCTCGCCGCGCTCCTCCTCGACCTCAACCGCGAGCAAGGCACCGCCCTCATCGTCGTCACCCACGCCCCCGAGCTGGCCAAGCGCATGGGCCGCGTGCTGGAGCTGAGCGACGGGCAACTCATGGCCGCACATGGAAACTGATTTTCACCACAGAGGCACAGAGAGCACAGAGGAAGACGTCTTCTTGGGCTTTTGCTCTGTGTCCTCTGTGCCTCTGTGGTTAAACCTCCCATGACCCTCTGGACCCTCGCCCTCCGCAGTCTGCGTTTCCACGCGCGGGCGCATCTCGGCGTGCTGCTGGGCGCGACGGTCGGCGCGGCGGTGCTCATCGGCGCGCTGCTGGTCGGCGACTCCGTGCGCGGTAGTCTGCGCGACATGGCGCTGGCAAGGCTGGGTAAAGCCGAAGCGGCGATGGCCACCGGCGACCGGCTCTTCCGCGCTGCGCTCGCAACGAATCTCAACGCAGCTCCAATCCTCGTGCTGCCCGGCACGGTGAACTCCGCTGATGGCTCGCGTCGCGCAAACCGTGTTCTCGTCCTCGGCGTGGACGAGAACTTCTGGATGCTCGCGGACAAGGCCCCGCCCTTCGCAACGGTCCCGCCGGACTCCGTCGTTTTGAATCAAGCGCTCGCCGACCAACTCGCCGCCAAGCCCGGCGATGAAGTTCTGTTGCGTGTCTCGAAGGTCTCCGCGCTCTCACAGGACGTGGCGCTCACCACGCGCGACGGGCAGACCGTGGCATTAAGGCTCCGGGTTCACGCGGTCGTCGGGAACGAGCAGCTTGGGCGCTTCAGTTTGCAGGCGAATCAAATCGCTCCATTCAACGCGTTTGTGCCGTTGGGGTTGCTTCAAGACAAGACGGTGGCTTTGAAGAAGGCTAACCTCGCCATAGTTGATTCACAGCTTCGTCCTGCCCCTCAGAAAGCATTTATCGACATCCTCCGTCCTTTGCGTCGCCTGTTCGAAAAGGCGGGTTGGATTGAGCCGGAACCCTTCATCCCAGTGCTTGTCAGACCGGTGCATGAGTCGGCAACCATCCAGATGTTGGCAAACGAAACGATGCGTTTGGAAGACTTCCAACTCGAACTACGCCCCCTCACCAATTCCCCCGCCCTCGAACTCCGCACCGACCGCATCTTCCTCGACCCGCCCGCCGTCCGCACCGCGCTGGCGGTGGACACCAACGCGCAGCCCATCCTCACCTACCTCGCCACGCTGTTGCGCGCGGGCACCAACGCCACGGCTTACCCGATGGTCACCGCCGCCGGTGCGCCGCTGGTGCCGGCGGACTTGCGCGATGACGAGGTCGTCATCAACCAGTGGCTTGCGGACCAGTTGCAGCTCAAGCCAGGCGGCGAGCTGGAGCTGTCCTACTTCCTGCCCGACTCCGGCGCGGCGCTCATCGAGGCCACGAACCGTTTCCGCGTCCGCTCCATCGTCCCGATGCAGATGCCGTGGGCTGACCGCACGTTGATGCCGGACTTCCCCGGCATCGCGAAGGCCGAGCGCATCGGCGACTGGGACGCGGGCTTCCCGATGAAGCACAGCAAGCTCGTGGACGACCCTTACTGGAAGCAATGGCGCGGCACGCCGAAGGCCTTCGTGAGCCTGAGCGCCGGGCGGAAGATGTGGGGCAACCGCTTCGGCGACACGACGGCGGTGCGGTTTCCAGTGGAGCGGTCAGCGGTCAGCGGTCAGCAGTCAGCAATTGAGAAGGCGCTTCTCGCGCAGCTCAAGCCCGCCGACTTCGGCCTCGTCTTCCAGCCCGTGCGCGAGCAGGCGCTCAAGGCGAGCCGCGAGGGGCAGGACTTCGGCGGGTTGTTCATCGGGTTCAGTTTCTTCCTCATCATCGCGGCGTGCGTGCTGGTGTCGCTGCTGTTTCAGTTCGGTGTCGAGCAGCGCGCGACGGAAGTGGGCACGCTGCTGGCGCTGGGGTTCACGCCCCGGCAGGTGCGGCGGCTGTTCCTGCTGGAGGGCGCGGGGCTGTCGCTGCTCGGCTCGCTGCTCGGCGCGGCGGGCGGCGTCTGGTATGCGCGCGCGATGCTGCACGCGCTCTCGACCGTCTGGCGCGATGCCGTGGGCACGAGCGACCTGAACTTCCACGCCGAGCGGGCCACGCTCGTGGGCGGCATCGTCGGCAGCGTGCTGGTGGCGGTGTTCACGCTTTGGCTCGCGCTGCGGAAACAGGCGAAGCGTCCGGCGAGGGAACTGCTCGCGGGGGGCGGAGAGGAGCCTCTCGCGTCGGCTCCAGTGAAAGGCATGAGCGGGCTCGTTATCGGCGCGGTCTGCCTGCTCTCGGCACTTGCGCTTATCGGCACGGCTTGGGCGAAACAGGATTCGTCGGCGGCGGGGATTTTCTTCGGAGCGGGGGCGCTGCTGCTGGGGGCTGCGATGGCGTTCACGTCCGCATTTCTTTCCAAGCTGGAGCGGTCCGAGGCAGCGGCGAATCTCACGCTCACGAGCCTGGGCATCCGCAACGCAACGCGGCGGCGGCGGCGCTCGCTGGCGACGGTGGCGATGCTGGCGTGCGGGAGCTTCCTCATCGTGAGCATCGGCGCGTTCCGGCTGGATGAGCACGCGGACGCGACGAAGCGCGCGTCGGGCACGGGCGGCTTCGCGCTGTTGGGCGAGAGCACGCTGCCGATGGTGCAGGACTTGAACAGCCCGGCGGGTCGTGAGTTCTTCAACCTCGACGCGAAGGCGATGACGAACGTGAGCGTGGTGCCCTTCCGCGTGCGCGATGGCGACGACGCGAGTTGCCTGAACTTGAACCGCGCGCAGAAGCCGAGGTTGCTGGGGGTGAAGCCGGAGCTACTGGCGCAACGCGGGGCTTTCAAGTTCGCGGGCGTGGCGAAGGCATTGGACAAGGCGGCGGGATGGAAGTTGTTAGGGAGGAAGGTTGAAGAATTGAAGGGTTTAAGACTTAAAGAGGCTTCCGCTTCAACCCTTCAACCTTTCAACCCTTCAACTGACTTCATCCCCGCCATCGCCGACGAAGCTTCCATCCTCTGGGCCTTGGGCAAGAAGCTCGGCGACACGCTGGACCTCACGGACGAGCGCGGGCAACCGTTCAAGGTGCGGCTGGTCGCGTCGCTCGCCGGCTCCGTCCTGCAAGGCAACCTCATCATCGCCGAGGACGAGTTCACCGCGCGCTATCCGGGCGAGGCGGGCTACCGGTTCTTCCTCGTGGACGCGACGCCGGAGCGCACCGCCGACGTGTCCGCTGCGCTGACCAAGGCGTTGCGCGACGCAGGGCTGGAGCTGACGCCCACGACACGACGGCTCGCGCAGTTCAACGCGGTGCAGAACACCTACCTCGGCACGTTCCAAGTGCTCGGCGGGCTGGGCCTGCTGCTCGGCAGCGCGGGCTTGGGCGTGGTGGTGTTGCGCAATGTTTTGGACCGGCGCGGTGAGCTGGCGCTGCTGCTGGCGGTCGGCTTCCGCGCAAAATCGCTGCGATGGCTGGTGCTGAGTGAGCACGCGGGTCTGCTGCTGCTGGGCTTGGGGGCCGGCGTGGTCGCGGCGGCGGTGGCCGTGCTGCCTGCGTTGCGCTCCGGCGGCGGTGCGCTGCCGCTTGGCACGCTGGGGTTGACGCTCGGGGGAGTGTTGGTGTGCGGACTGGTCTTCACCGTGCTGGCCACCGCGTGGTCACTGCGCGGGCGGCTGCTGGACTCGCTGAGGAATCAGTGACCCGTTTGCCAACGGCTTGCAGCCGCCGTTGGTGCGGGTGGAAATACGACGGCCCTTGTCGGGGTGCGTTTCGGAGGGCGGCGGGAAGCCGCCGGCACGGGGGCTACTTCACCGACGAGTAGTCCGTGGGGACGAGGAAGGCAGACTTCACACCGCCCTTGGTGGTCAGCGAGCCGCCGGCTTTTTCCTCGGAGGCTTTGCGCGCAGCTTGCCAATCAGCGTCTTTGCCGAAGTTGCCGAAGGAGGCCTTCGCCGCGTCTTGGCTCGCGTGGGCGAGGAGATACAGGAGCGTGTCGGCGACGGGCGGGTTGACGGCGCCCTTCTGGTCGGCCATCGGCGTCCAGTAGGGGAGGTTCGTGATGCCGTGCTTGGTGAAGAGCTTCACCGTGTGGTCGCGGAAACGGGCGTTGAGATTCGGCAGGCGGCCCGACTCGGCGGTGTAGGTGCGCAACTCGAAGACGCGGTTGCCGATGTTCTCAGCCTTCGCGAGCGGGGAGTAGTCTGTGGCGCTGAGATAGACGGAGTCGGCCTTCGCGACGAGTTTGCCCGCCACTTCGGAAGCCGCATAAGCCTTCTTCCAGTCGGGGTCAGCCATGAACGCCTTCCACGAGGCGTTGCGGGCTTCGAGGCTGGGGTAGGCGAGGAAGTAAACCAACTTGCGCTCAGGGTTGTCGCCGATGGGGACGAAGTAACCGAGGTTGGTCATGCCGTGTTTCTCGAAGAGCTTGCAGGTGTGGTCGCGGAAGCGCTTGTGGAGCGCGTCGAGCTTGCCCTCGGCCGCGTAATAGACGCGCATCTCGAAGCAACGGGTGTCGGGGGCGGCGTTGCTGACGGAGGAAGCGAGCAACAGAGCGATGAGGGAGAGGATGAGTTTCATGTGTGTGGTGGGCGATGGTTACAACGGTGTGACAAGGAATACTCCGGCTTACTCGAAGTCGTAAACGGTGACTTTGATCCAATACGCTTTGCACTGGTCCACGAACTTCAGGTGCTCAGGATGCACTTGATAGTCGTCCTGCGCCTGCTTGCTGGAGAAGACGAGATTTAGGGCAACCTGGTAGGTCTGGTCCACCACCGGGCGGTGGCTGCCGACCATCTTGCCGATGTGGAATTGCACCACTCCAGGGATGGGCGCGAGATACTTCTGTCCGCCAGCGATGAGGTCATCGGCGGCCTGTGGGTTGGCGGGGTTGGTCCAGAAAATGACGACGTGCGAAAACATAGGCGTGCAGCGTAGTGAGGACGCCGAGCAGCTGGCAAATGGTTTTCGGGCCAATTGGTTTGACCCCTCCGCGCTTTGTCTTTAGCAATGCGGGCCACCAAACTGAACACCACGCATGAGCAACGCCACCGACCGTCCGCCAGCCAGCAATCGCACCAAATACATGACCCTGCTCGCCGCCCTGCTGGGGTGGATGTTCGACGGCTTCGAGATGGGGCTCTTCCCGCTCATCGGCGGGCCCGCGCTCGCCGACCTACTCGGGCCGACCGCCGCTCCGGCGGACGCGGGCAAGTGGTTCGGGGCCATCATCGCTGTCTTCCTCGTGGGCGCGGCCACCGGGGGTGTGCTCTTCGGCTGGCTGGGCGACAAGATTGGCCGCGTGCGCGCGATGTCGTTGAGCATCTTCACCTACGCCATCTTCACGGGCCTGTGCGGGTTCGCAACGGAGGCATGGCACATCGCGGCGTTGCGGTTCATCGCGTCGCTGGGCATGGGCGGCGAGTGGTCGCTCGGCGTGGCGCTGGTGAACGAAGTCTGGCCGGGCAAGTCCCGCGCGTTCATCGCCGGACTCATTGGTGCGGCGGCGAACGTGGGGTTCCTCATGGTCGCTGTCCTGAGCATGGGGCTGGCGGGTTTCATCGGCGGGGTGGAGGGAATGCTGAAAGCCATCGGCTGTTCGGACGCGACGACGGCGAAGCTGCTGGCGAACTCCGCATGGCGCTTTCTCATGATTAGCGGCGCGTTCCCGGCGCTGCTCATTTTCTTCATCCGCCTCTGTGTCCCGGAGTCGGAGAAGTGGGAAGACGAGAAAGCAAAAGGCGGCACGGCGAATTGGGCCAACGCCGACCTGTTCGGCGTGTTGATCGGCTGCGGCGCAGCGCTCGGAATCATCTGGGTTTGGTCGCCGGCGGCGGCGAGCGTGAGCGGCGCAGTCGCAACGCTCATCACCATTGTCGGCTTGGTGGTGGCGCTCTTCGGATTTCTGCATCCGGTGCGGCAATATCTGAGCCGGGCGGTTGCCGCTGGTTCGCTGAAACCTGCATCGCAGCAGGCGGTTGTGAAGAGCATGTTGCTAGGCGCGGGCCTCGCGAGCGTGGCGCTGTTGGGCACGTGGGGTTCCATCCAGTGGGCGCCGCGCTGGGCGGCGGAACTTCAGAAGGACACCCCCGCCATGAACGGCGCCCCGGCGGTGAAACACTACGCGAAGGAGAAAACCCAGATTGCCACCGCAGTCGGGGCCATCCTCGCGACCATCGTGGCGGCGGTGGCGGCGGGGCGGTTTGGGCGGCGCATTACCTACTCCGTGATGTGTGTCGGCTCCATCGCGTCGGCGCTGTGGTTTTACAATGCCAACACCACCTTCGGCACGGGCTTCCTGTTCGCGGCGTTCATGGCCGGAGGCATCACCGCGTCGTTCTACGGCTTCTTCCCGCTCTACTTCCCCGAGCTGTTCCCCACGGCGGTGCGCGCGACCGGGCAGGGCTTCGCGTTCAACTTCGGGCGCATCGTCGCGGCCATCGGCGGCTTGCAAACGGCCACGCTAATGAAGGCCTTCGACGGCAGCTTCCCCAAGGCTGGCTCCGTGATGGCGGCTATCTACGTCGTCGGCATCTTCATCATCTGGCTCGGGCCGGAGACGAAGGACCAAGAGCTGCCGGAGTGAGTGGGGCGGGTGAGAAAGTGGGAAAGGGAGCAGGTGCGATCAAGTCCGTCCCACCCTCTCACCTGCTCACTTTCTCGCCTTCGCCCTCTGCCCCAGCGCGTCATACGTCGCATACTTGTAAAGTTCTGACAGCGTCGGGTAGTTGAAGCACATTTGGATGAAGAGGTCCGCGCCCGCCTCCATGAGTAACGCGGTGAGGCCCACATGCACGAGTTCGCTCGCCTGCTCGCCGATGACCACCACGCCCAGCAGCTTCATGTCCTCTTCGCGGAAGAGGAGTTTCAGGAAGCCGTCCTTGTCGCCGATGATTTGCCCGCGCGCGTTCTGCGCGTAACGGGCGCGGCCGGTGACGAACGGCACGCCGGACTTCGCTAGCGACTCCTCGGTCTCGCCCGCCATCGACACCTCGGGAATCGTGTAGATGCCGTAGGGCAGGATGTGGGCGACGCCGCTTTTGTATTTGAGGTCGAACGCGTGGACCATCGCCACGCGTGCCTGCTCCATCGAGGTCGCCGCTAGGGCCGGGAAGCCCACCACGTCGCCGACCGCGTAGATGTGCGGCACGACGGTCTGGTAGGCGGCGTTGACCTTGAGATTGCCACGCGAGTCGGGGGTCAGGCCGATGGCTTCGAGGCCCATGTTCTCGGTGTTGCCGGAGCGGCCCGTCGCGGCCAGCAGCGCGTGAGTCTTGAGCAGCTTGCCGGATTTCAGCTTCGCCGTGAGCAGCTCGCCCGCCTCGATGGTTCTCGATGCTGTCGGGCATATGGAACTCGACCCCGAGGCCCTTCATCCCGTCCGCCAGCGCGTGCGACACCTCGGCGTCGAGGAAGCCCAGCAGCCGGTCACGGCCCTCGGTCAGCGTGACCCTGATGCCCAGCGCGGCGAACATGCAGGCGTATTCGCAGCCGATGACGCCGCCGCCGGCCACGAGCATCGTCGCCGGGATTTCGCGGAGGTTCAGGATGTTGTCCGAGTCATACACGCGCGAGTCGTGGAAGGGGAAATTCGCCGGGTGAAACGGGTGCGAGCCAGTGGCGATGAGCACCTTGTCCGCGTGCAAGTGCGCCGAGGCCGAGTGGCGCGGCGTGACCGCGACCGTGTGCGCGTCCACGAACGACGCGAAACCGGTGTAGAGGTCAATGCCGTGGCGCTTGAGGTTCTCCATGATGCGCGTGCGCTCGGTCTGCACGACGAGCCGCTCGCGGTAGAGAAAGTCGCGCGGCGTGAGCGCCTCCTTCATTTGGAAATGCACCGCGTGCAGCCCGCGCTGGCGGAAGCCGGAGAGGTAGAGCGCCGTCTCGCGGAGGGTCTTGGACGGCAGCGTGCCGGTATTCGCCGCCGCGCCGCCGAGCACGGGTTCCTTCTCGATGAGCGCGACCTTCTTGCCGAAGTAAGCCGCCTGCGCTGCGCCCTTCTCTCCAGCGGGGCCGGAGCCGATGACCACGAGGTCGTAATGCTTGGTGTCCATAGAAGTGCGGGGTGCGGACGTTGTTGGTGAGTGCGGGGAGAAAGTAGTCCCGCCCTCGGCCCGGCGAAAGCCTCAACTGGGCCGCAGTTTTTCCTTTGGGCCGCTGCCCGGCTCCGCAAGAATTCCCGCGATGACTCTCAGCGTGAACTCGCCCGCCGCACTCGCGGATGACTGGTTCACTCCCGGCCGCTTCCTCGCGCTGCTGGCGCTCTGCCTCTTCGCCGCGTTTCCGGAAGTCATCCTGGGCAGCCACACGTTCTACTACCGCGACTTCGGGCACTTCGCCTACCCACTGGCGCACTACCAACGCGAGTGCTTCTGGCGCGGCGAGCTTCCGCTTTGGAATCCCTACAGTTCCTGCGGCCTCCCGCACCTCGCGCAGTGGAACACGCTTTGCCTCTACCCCGGCGCGCTCCTCTACCTGCTCGGCCCGATGCCGTGGGCGCTGGGCTTCTTCAGCCTCGCGCACCTGCTGCTGGCCGGCGCGGGCGCCTATCGCCTCGCGCACCACTGGACCGGCAACCGCTTCGCCGCAAGCGTCGCGGGCCTGGCCTTCGCCTGCAACGGCTTCACCCTCCACGCCGTCATGTGGCCGAACAACGTCGCCGCACTCGCTTGGGCACCGTGGCTCTGGCTGCTCATCGAACGCGCGTCTCGCGAAGGTAGAAGAACCATTGTTCTCGCCGGGCTCGTTGGTGCGATGCAGATGCTCGCGGGCGCGCCGGAAATCATCCTCTTCACGTGGGCCATCGCGGTGCCGCTGGCGCTGCTCGAAAGCATAAGACAAAAGGCAAAAGGCAAAAGTGCCGAGGCCCCCAAAGCACCGACGTTGCCTTTTGCCTTTTGCCTTTTGCCTTTTGCCTTAGCCCTCCTCCTCTCCGCCGCCCAGCTTCTCCCCTTCCTCGAGCTCGTTCTGCACTCGCACCGCTCAGCGGCGTTTGACGACGGGCAATACGCGCTGCCGCTCTCCGGCTGGGCGAACTTCCTCGTCCCGCTCTTCCGCATGACCCCCGACCGCAACGGCGTCTTCACGCACCTCGACCAGCAATGGACCTCCAGCTACTACCCTGGCATCAGCGTGCTGGCGCTGGCCGCGCTGGCCGTCTGGCGACGACGCGAGCCGCGCGTCTGGCTGCTCGCGCTCGTGGCTGTGCTCGGCGTGTGGCTCGCGATGGGGCAGAAGGCATTCCTCCTCGACTGGCTAAAAGCCGTCTGTCCGCCGCTGGGCTTCATCCGCTTCCCCATCAAGTATGTGCTGCTGCCGCTAATGGTGCTGCCGTTCCTCGCTGCCTTCGGAGTGGCGTTGCTGCGACAGCCAACGCAGCCCACCGAGCCACTCGCGAAGAATCCGAACGACGAACCGAGTCGCCGGTGGCCCCAGCCGCTTACCGTCGTGGTGGGCACAATCCTCGCCATGTTCGGTGGAATTCACTTCTGGGCTTCGCAAGAAAAAATCTCTGGCCTGGGGTCCGGCATCTCGCCTCAAGGGCCGTGGGCGGTTCTGGCCTTGACCACTCTAGCGACGTTGCTGGTTCGCGCCCCAAAGGCCGCTTGGATAGTTCGGTGCAAGCCAGCGTTGGTAATCCTCTTTGTGCTCGTGGCTGACGTGCTGCTCCACGCCCCGCGCCAAAACCCCACCGTCATCACGCACGCCTACGAACCGGGCATCGCCCCGTTGTCCACGTCCATGCCACGCCTTGGCGAGGGCCGCGCGCTCATTACCCGCGAAACGGAGGGCTTCATGGCCCACGCCAGCAACCCCGACGCACTCAACTACTGCATCGGCGTCCGCCGCGCGCTCTTCGCGAACTGGAACCTTCTCGAAGGCGTTCCCAAAGCCAACGGCTTCTTCTCCCTGTTCCCCCGCGAGCTGTCCGAGACGTCACGGCTGCTTTACGGCTTCGGCCACCCGTTCCCCGAACGCTTCGCAGACTTCCTCGGCGTCACGCGCGCCTCGTCGAGCGACGCGCTGTTCACCTGGAATCACCGCACGAACGCGCTCCCGCTCATCACCGCCGGTCAGCAACCTGTCTTTGCCAACGCCACGAACACCCTCCGCGCACTTGCCGCCGCCGACTTCAATCCCACGCAAGTCGTCTATCTGCCCGCACCACTGACTGCGAAACTCCCCGTGACCAACGCCGCCTCCGCACGCGTCCTCTCCACGAACTGGACCGCCCACCACATCGAGTGCGAAATCGACTCGCCCGCGCCCACGCTGGTCGTCATCGCGCAGACCTTCTACCATCCGTGGAAAGCCACCGTGAACGGACAGCCCACCGAAATCCTCCGCGCCAACCACGCCTTCCAAGCCGTGCCCATCCCCGCCGGCCGCAGCGTCGTGCGATTGGAGTATGTGGACCGCGGCTTCCAACTCGGCCTCGCCCTGTCCGCGCTTGGCGTCATCCTGTGCGGCATCCTCTGGTGGCGCGTGAAACCCAACGCCGAACTAATCACTAGTCACTAATCACTCACCTTGCTCGCCCCCGCCCCCATCGCCAACTCCGAGCCCGAAACCCCGAGCGCGGAACACCTCTTCACGCCCGGTCGCTTCGCGTTGTTCCTCGGCGTGCTGATCCTCGCCGCGTGGCCGGACGTGCTGTTTGGCTCCGGCAGCTTTGTCCTCCGCGACTTCAGCGTCTTCGGCTACCCCATCGCGCACTATCACCGCGAGTGCTTCTGGCGCGGCGAACTTCCACTGTGGAATCCACTCAATAACTGCGGCATCCCCTTCCTCGCGCAGTGGAACACGATGACTCTTTACCCCGGCTCGCTCTGCTACCTGTTGCTGCCGTTGCCGTGGTCGCTGGGAATTTTCATGTTACTGCACCTCTGGCTTGGCGGCCTCGGCGCGTATGCCCTCGCGCGCCGGTGGACGCAACTGAACTTCGCCGCCGCGCTCGCCGGCGTGGCCTTCGCCTTCCACGGCCTCATGCAGCAATCGCTCATGTGGCCAAACAACATCGCCGCGTTTGCCCTCTTCCCGTGGGTCCTGCTCACCGTCGAGTCCGGCATCCGCGAAGGTGGCCGGAAGCTCGTCGTAGCCGCGCTCGTCGGCGCGTTGCAAATGCTCACCGGCGCGCCCGAGGTCATCCTGTTCACCTGGCTGCTCGCCGGAGCACTCGTGCTTCTCGAAGGAAGAAGGCAAAAGGTAAAAGGTAAAAGTGCCGTGCCGCCTGCCGCTCGCCCCGCTTTTGCCTTTTGTCTTTTGCCTTCTTCCTTCGCCGCCGCCCCTGTCCGCTTCGGAGCAATCGTTACGATCGTGGCGGCGCTCTCCGCCGCGCAACTCCTGCCCTTCCTCGACCTCCTCCAGCATTCGCAGCGCAACGCGGGCTTCGGTGGCTCCGCGTGGTCGCTCCCCACTTGGGGCGCGGTCTACCTCGTGGCCCCCACCTTTCAATCCAGCCTCTCATCGCCTGGTTTGCCCTTCCAAAGCGGCCAGAAGTGGACGGCTTCCTTTTACGCTGGCCTGCCCATCCTCGCGCTCGCGCTCGCCGCATTACGTCGAGGCAGACCGCCGCGCGTGTGGCTCTTGGCGTCCGTCGTGGTTTTGGGCCTGGCCGGCGGGATGGGAGAAAATGGCTGGCTCTATCCCGCCCTGAAGCAACTGATGCCGCTCGGTGCGATGCGCTTCCCGGCGAAGTTCGTCATCCCGCTGACCCTCGTGCTCCCGCTGCTCGCCGCACTCGCTCTGCGCGATCTGCTCGCTGTTTCAGCTCAGCCCCCAGTGGACACCGCTGCCCGCCGCCGCCTCGGAGTCAGCGCCATCGGGCTGCTCGCAATCAGCGTGGCCCTCACGGTGTATGGCTCCACGCATCCGCTGCCGGGTGTGGGCGCGGCCAGCCAACGACTGCTGCTCGTCGGCAGTGTGATCTCCGGAATCGCGCTGCTCCTTTCTGTCGGAGCCGTGCTGGGGCTGGCCCGTGCAGCGACGCCCACGCGTGCGCTGCTGCTGGGCTTCGGCTTGCTGGCCGTGATCGTCGTGGACTTGAAGACGCACCTGCCCCAGCTCACTCCACGCGTCCCACCGGCGATTTTTCACGGCAACCACCCGCTCGTGCACCCCCCCGACGCACCCCGCCTCGGCGGTCCCCGTGCTTCCATCACAGCGCAGTCGTTGGTCGAACTCAATCGCACCCTCCTGCCCAGCCTCACCGATACACTCCTGCTCCAACGCGTCAGCCTCTGCGCCAACCTCAACCTCCTCGACGGTATCGCCAAGACCGATGGCTTCTTCAGCCTCCAGCCACGCGCGCAATACGAAGTGGAACCGCACCTCCTCTTCGGTGGCGCAACGAACTCACTGCCCGCGCCGTTCGCGGACTTTCTCGGCGTCGCGCACGTCACCTCACCGACGAACATCTTCCAGTGGCATCACCGCACCACCGCGCTTCCGCTCATTACCGCCGGGCAACGTCCCGTCTTCGCCGCCGCTGCGGCCACGCTGCCCGCACTCTCCAGCACGAACTGGAACCCCGCTGCAACCGTCTTCCTTCACCCGTGGGACCAGACGAAGTTGCTCACAACTAACGCCACAACCGCCAAGATTGTTTCCACCCACTGGACCGCTCGTCGCACCGAGTGCGAAGTAGATGCCACGGCGCCCACGGTGGTCGTCATCGCGCAGACCTTCTACCATCCGTGGACAGCCACTGTGAACGGCCAGCCCACCGAAATCCTCCGGGCCAACCACGCCTACCAAGCCGTGCCCGTCCCAGCCGGCCGCAGCACCGTGCGACTCGAGTATGTGGACCGCCGCTTCCAACTCGGGGTAGCGTTCTCCGCCCTCGGCCTCGTCGCGTGCTGCGTCCTCTGGGGCCGCGCCGAACCCAGCACCGCACTAATCGCTAATCACTAACCACTCCCCTTGTCCGCCCCGGCCCTCACCGCCAACTCGCAATTCGTAATTCGCAATTCGCAATTGCCCGATTGGTTCACGCCGCCGCGCTTCGCCATCTTCCTCCTGCTCGCCTTCGTCGTCGCTTTCCCCGGCATCTGGCTGGGCACGGAAACCTTCTTCCGGTCCGACTACGGCGTCATGGCCTACCCGTCCGCACACTACCTGCGCGAAAGCCTCCGCGCCGGCGAACTGCCGCTGTGGAACCCGCTCTCAAACTGCGGCGCCCCCTTCCTCGCGCAATGGGGCACCATGTGTCTTTACCCCGGCTCGCTCTTCTTCGTCGCGCTCCCGATGCCGTGGGCGCTGGGCGTCTTCTGCCTGCTGCACCTCTGGCTCGGCGGCCTCGGCGCGCGGGCCTTGGCGGAACGCTGGACCGGCAACCCCTTCGCCGCCGCCGTCGCCGGCACGGCCTTCGCCATCAACGGCGCGTCGCTCGCGTGCATCACCTGGCCGAACTACTGCGTCGCCCTCGGCTGGATGCCGTGGATCATCCTGCTCACCGAACAATCCTGGCGCACGGGTGGCCGCAAACTCGTCCTCGCCGCGCTGGCCAGCACGATGCAGATGCTCACAGGTGTGCCGGAGTTGGTGATTCTCACGTGGGGCTTGCTCGCTGTGATGCTGCTGGGGGAAGTCTTCGAGGAAGGCAAAAGGCAAAAGGCAAAAGGCAAAAGTGCCGAAGCCCTCGCCGACCGCTCCACTCTTTCCTTTTTCCTTTTTCCTTTTTCCTTTGCCGCCGTTCCTCTCCGCTTCGGAGCGATTACCGCACTGGTGGCGGCGCTCTCCGCCGCGCAACTCCTCCCCTTCTTCGACCTCCTCGCCCACTCGCAGCGCGACGCCGCTTATCGCGACGCCCGCTGGCCGATGCCGCCGTGGGGTTGGGCGAACTTCCTCGTCCCACTCTTCCGCTACTTCCAGACGCCGCAAGGCTTCTGGGTGCAGCAAGACCAGCAATTCCTCTCCAGCTACTACCTCGGCCTCGGCGTGGTCGCCCTCGCCCTCGTGGCCGTGTGGAAGGCCCGCGAACGCCGCATCTGGCTACTGGCCGGGGCAACCGCCTTCGCCCTCATCATGGCGCTCGGTGATGCGGGCTTTCTCTACTCCGCGCTAAAAAATCTCCTGCCCGGCGGCGGCATCGCGCGCTTCCCGGTGAAGTTCGTCCTGCTCGCCGCCTTCACCGTCCCGATGCTCGCCGCCTTCGGCGTCGCGTGGCTCATGTCCCGTAGCCGCCGAGGTGAGGAGGCGGATTCGGGAATACCAGATTCGGAATTACCAAATGCCGAATGCCGAATGCCGAGTCCGCCTCCTGACCTCGGCGGCTACGAGGCAGGGCGAAGTTCGGCGCTCCTCGCCCTCGGCCTCGCCCTCGTGGCGGGCGTCGCAGCCATCCTCTGGCTCGGTCAGCAACACCCGCTGCAATACGACCGCTGGTCGGAGACGAAAGCGAACGCCCTCGTGCGCGTCGTCCTGCTGGCTGGCTCGCTCGGTGCGCTTGCCGTGGGGTGCGGTTTAGGTGCGTGCCCACTGCGAGAGCGCGGCTTAGCTGGCTTGGGTGCGCTCCTCCTGCTTGCACTGGACGTCTGCACCCATCATCCCCACCAATCTCCGCGTATTGAATCCAGCCTCTTCAGTCCTACCTACCCCGGGAAATTCAGAATGCATCCGAACTTCGGGCCAGCGCGCCTGATGATTTCCCCTGCGGACGAGGAGACGTTGCTTTACGGCCGCCATGTAAACCCGCACACCTTGCCGCCTGGATTGCCGGCCGAACCGGCTTATCTCTGGACACTCGACTACATCGGGAAGCGCCGCGCTGGCTGGTCGCATTTGAACCTGCTGGACGGGGCTCTCAAAGTGAACGGCTCCTCGACCCTTCAAATCCGCGAACAAGCCAGCCTGCAACGCGCTCTCTATCCCACCAACCCAACCGCGGCACCAGTCGCACAGGGTTTGAAAGACTTTTTCGGCGTCAGACCACTCCGCTACGACCAGGCTCACGGCTTCCTCCACGCTGGCAGCTCTGGAACCAATTGGGCAGCCGCCCAGAGCCTCGTAGCTGCGGGCCAGAAGATCCACTTCGCCACTCCCGAAGAGACCCTGCGTCATTTGCCAAGTGAGGATTACAACCCCCGCCAAGTCGTCTTCCTCCCGCTAGAGGCGAAAGATGTCGCAGTAGCGCGGGGCACCACCAACGTTGGGTTGTCGGTAACCCATAAGCGCTTCACCGCGCACGAAATCCTCGCCGACGTCGAGACGGACGCCCCGACGCTCGTGACCATCGCCCAGTCCTTCTACCACCCATGGCGTGCCTTCGTGGACGGACAGCCGGTCAAACTCTGGCGTGCGAACTACGCCTTCCAAGCCCTCGCCGTCCCCGCCGGCAAGCACACCGTCCGCCTCGTGTATGTGGATGAAAAGTTCCGCCTCGGCCTCGGCATTTCGCTGGCGGGCTTGGCCGTGTGCGGCTTTCTGTGGTGGAGGAGCCCAAGGTCCGAAGTCCAAAGCCCAAAGTCATCGTGACTCCCGAACCTCCCACCCCAGACGCCAGCCCCGGGACACCAGACCCCGGTGCGGCGGACGCGTGGCTCACGCCCGGCCGCTTCGCCCTCGTGCTCGCCGCGCTCCTCGCCGTCACATTCTGGGGCGTGCTCTTCGGCGGCGAGGCATTCTTCTATCGCGACTATGGGTTCCTCGGCTACCCGTTCGCGCACTTCCACCGCGAGTGTTTCTGGAGCGGCGACTTCTTCCCGCTGTGGAATCCCTACGTGAACTGCGGCGCACCCTATCTCGCCCAGTGGAACACCCTCTGTCTCTACCCCGGCTCGCTCCTCTACCTGCTGCCGCCGCTGCCGTGGTCGCTGGGCTTCTTCTGCGTCGCGCACCTCTTCCTCGGCGGGATGGGGATGCGCGCGCTGGCGGAGCGTTGGACGGGCAGCCCGTTCGGCGCAGCGGTGGCGGGCGTGGCGTTCGTCTTCAGCGGACTGGTGCTGAGCTGCACCATTTACCCCAACTACCTCGTCGCGCTGGGCTGGATGCCGTGGGTCGTGCTCGCGACGCGGCGCGCGTGGCAGGAAGGCGGGCGTAGCCTCGTCCTCGCCGCGCTGGCGGGCGCGATGCAGATGCTGTCCGGTGCGCCAGAAATCATTCTTTTGACGTGGGGTTTCCTCGTCGCGCTGCTCCTGATGGATCGGGTCCAAAGCCCAAAGTCCAAAGCCCAAAGTCGGTCGGCGCAAGATTGCTGTGGGACAACGAGCGCGTCCTCCCTCACCCCGACCCCTTTAGCCCAGGTCCCCAGCCCACCCTTCACCCTTCACCCTTTACCCTTCACTCCACTCTTCCGTTTCCTCTCCGTCATCGCCCTCATCACCGGCCTCTGCGCCGCGCAACTCCTCCCCTTCTTCCAGCTCCTCTCCCTCTCGCAGCGCAGCGGTGATGCGGTGAACACGTTCTGGTCCCTGCCCGGCTGGGGCTGGGTGAACCTGTTCTTTCCACTGTTCATGAACTTCCAGACCGATCAGGGCGTGTTCGTGATGATCAGCCAAGCGTTCTTCCCGTCGATCTATCTCGGAATCGTGCCGCTGACGCTGGCACTGCTGGCCGTGTGGCGGGTGCGGACGCCGGAGGTGAAGCTACTCGGCGCGGCCACGCTGCTGGCCGTGCTGCTGGCTTTCGGTGACAACTTCCCGCTCTGGGGCTGGCTGCGCGAGGTGCTGCCGCTGGGCGTGGTGCGCTTCCCGGTGAAGGCGCTGCTGCTCGCGGCCTTCACGGTGCCGCTGCTGGCGGCGTGGGGGGTGGCGACACTCTGGAAAATCCAACGCCCAGCGGTCTACTTTGCCCGTCATGAATTGGAGTTGTTTGTCAATGCCCTCATCTTGGGCGTGCTGTTCTATCACTCGTTCCCCGCTCTTTTTTCGGAGCCAAGCCGCATTCAAGACACGGCTGGTTCCACAGCGGTCAGTGTTGGGATGCGCCTAGCCAGCTTGCTTCTGTTCGCTTCGTGGTTCGCCTTGAGAGCCAGCGACCAACGGCTCAAGTGGTTCTCCCCATTGTTTGCCCTGTTGCTGCTCTGGGGAGACCCCGTCTTCCATCAACCGGTTTTCAACCCCACCATCCCCGCCTCCTCCTTCGAGCCAAACCTCGCCGCCGCGTATCACGCCAGCAAGGGCGCGCTCACGCCCGCGCCGAAGCTCGGCGAGTCCCGGGTCATGCTCAGTCCGCTCGCCGAGCGCGCGCTGCACACGCGGATGGTGCCGAAGTTCTACGACGACTTCATCGGCCAGCGGCTGGCGTTCTGGGGCAACCTGAACCTGCTCGACGGCCTGCCCAAGGTGAACGGCGCTTCCACCCTCGTGACGCGCGAGTGGAACGACGTGGAGTATTTCATCTACGGCACCACGAACCCCGCACCCGCGAACCTCATGGACTTCCTCGGCGTGACGCACACGACGAAGCCGGGGGAATTGATGCAGTGGGAGCGGCGGGAATCAGCGATGCCGCTGGTCTCCTTCCCGGCCGTGACGGTCAAGGCGGACCAGCCGGGCCAGGCACTCAAGGCGATGATGTCGCCAGACTGGGACCCGCAGCGGGAGGCTTTCGTCACCGGACTGCCGGTGACGGGCAGCGGTGGCGTGAAATGGGACCATGGCCCGCCCGACATTGCCGCGCTGGTCGGAACTGCCCACATCACCAGCGTTGGTCCGACGCACTTGGAGTTGGACGTTCGAGTGAACGCCGCCCACGGGCTGGTTATTGCTCAAAACTTCTACCCAAGCTGGCGCGCGACGGTGAACAGCCTGCCCGTGCCCGTCCTCCGCGCGAACCACGCCTTCCAAGCCATCCCCATCCCCGCCGGCAAGAGCACCGTCCGCCTTGATTACGTAGACTGGCACTTCCGTATCGGCGCGCTGCTTTCCGTCGGCACGCTGCTGGGCTGTGCTGTCCTGTGGCGGCGCGGGCTCCCTCCGGAGTGAGATTACTCCGATGCCTTGCCGAACCACTTCTTGAGCAGCAGATGCGTCGGCCAGTAAAGGAGGGCGGGCAAGCCAGCCATGAGCGCAGCCAGCCAGGCCAGCGGGGGCATCCAAGTCTGCGCAGCGGTGTCGCTCATGCCGTGGACGTAGTTGATGTTCACCGGCGTCGTGGTCGGGTTCTGCGTCGGCCCGGGCATGAAGAAGAAGCAGAACAAGATCAGCACCCATGCGAGCGCCCCCCACGTGGGGAACGCGCGCTTGTCGTATCCGAGCCGCTTCACGAGGAAGAGCAGCAGGAACGGCAGCCAGCCGTGGAAGAGCGAGAGCCCGCGCAGGAACAACGAGCGGTTCCCATCGAACATATAAGCGGTCATGCCCAACAACTTCACCCCGAAGAGACCCGCGACGAAGTCTGCCACCCACAGCATCTGCGGCAGGACGATGCCCACCGCGGCCATGCTGGCCAACAGCGCGTTCTCCGTCCACACGGCGACGAGCGTGAGGAATAGCGCCACGTCGCAGAAGTAGAGGAAGTTCGTCGGGCCATAGTTCGCCCAATAGACCGGCACCAGCACCGCCATAAAGGCGGTGTAGCCGAGTTTCACGGCCAGCGGCAGTCGGCGGCGGGTTGGATTGGTTTCCAAGTAGGAGTCGATCGGGAGGAACATTTTGTTCATAGGTCAACAATCAGGTTTTAGTTTGCGGCAGCATGGATACGCGGCGCAGACGCGGGCCGGTTAATTGAAAAACTTCGAGAGAGGGATTGGAAAACCTGCGACCTCGGTGCGGGTCCGCAGCGAGTGGTCAGCTATCCCGCCCCGCCTCGGCATCGAGGCCAGCGTCGGAAATCTTGGCGAGCCGCTTGAGCGCCTTGGCCCCGGCTGCCGTGCCCGGCTGCTCCGCTGCCAGACGGTTGATGATCGCCAGGGCAGCATGGGGCTGCTGCAATTTCCCTGAGTAGATGTTGGAGGGGCGGATCGCGGCCCAACCCCACGGTTCCGGCGGGAGCTTCAACTTCAGCACTTCTTCGCAGTGCAGCGCGGCGCGGGGGAAGTCTTGCAGCTCCTTGTCGTAAAGCTCCGCGCTGCGTAGCACGGAATAGATGTGCTTCGGGTGTTTTGCGAGGATGGTTTGAAGCAGTCGGATGTTCCCTTGGCGGTCGCCTTTCAACGCGAGATACTCGGCGTGTTCGTATTGGGCAGTGCGCTCGGAACGGGCGCCCACGTAGGAAACTTCCTTGCCGAGCCGGAATTTCAGCAAGTGCCCGAAGTCCTGTGCAGCAACCAGCCCAGCACGAGCATCGCAGTCGAAAAGCCCACCGTGCAGCCGAGCAGTCTGAAATAGTTCCGACCCACCCGGCGGTTGGAACAATTGGCGTGGCTCTCCTCGATGTCCTCGCCAGGGGCAAGCATTCTAGCGTGGTGATAAGAGGCTTGGCGACCGGACGGTTCGTGAGGCTGGCGATCTGATTGGTCGCCGTGAGCGGCACAGCGTTGGCGGTTCGATGAGTCCTGACGCGAGAGGCGCGGCCCAACCCCTCGCCATACTCCATCATGAGGAGGGAATAAGCGCGGTAGGCGCTGTAACCGGACCAGTAGCAAGCGGCCAGCAACACCGCCTAGAGCAAGGTCTTGAGGACGAATCTCAGGGTTGGCAGCCCGGGGTTCCCAGCTCCGAGCAGCGGCACAAAGGGAGGGGCGGGGTTGCCGGGCTGTAAGCAGAGTCGAGCGCGGGTGAGAAGCGCGGAATCCGTAACTGCGCGGGCTGGACTTTCCGCCGCGTTCTCCGTCTGCTCTGCGCACTCGCTCATGCAACCTTGGCCGCAAAATTACGACCCGCTCGGCAACGCCTTCCTCTCCACGCTCGTCGCCGCGCTGCCGATCGTGGTGATGCTCGGGGCCATCGCGTGGCTGGAAATCAAAATCCATCTCGCCGCGCTGCTCGGCCTCGGCGTCGCGCTGGCCGTGGCGCTGTTCGCCTTCCACATGCCGGTGGATGCAGCGCTCGCCACGGCGGGCTACGGTGCGGCCTACGGGCTGTTTCCCATCGGCTGGATTATTCTCAACCTGATTTTCCTCTACCAGCTCACGGTGGACAAAGGCCTCTTCGCCGTGCTGCGCGGGAGTCTCGCGCACCTCGCGCCGGACCCGCGTGTGCAACTCGTGCTCATCGCGTTCAGCTTCGGCGCGTTCTTCGAGGGCGCGGCAGGCTTTGGCACTCCCGTCGCGGTGACGGCGGCCATTTTGATGCAACTGGGTTTCAAACCGCTGCAAGCCGCCGGCCTCTCGCTCATCGCGAACACGGCCCCCGTGGCCTTCGGTGCGCTGGGCACGCCCATCATCGCCCTCGCGGGCGTGACGGGCCTCGACGTGCACACGCTCTCGGCGATGGTCGGGCGGCAGCTTCCGTTCTTCTCTCTCCTCGTGCCGTTCTGGGTCGTGTGGGCGTTCGCGGGCTGGCGCGGGATGATGGGCGTTTGGCCCGCCTGCCTGACGGCGGGCGTGAGCTTCGCAGTGCCGCAATTCCTCGTGTCCAATTTCCACGGCCCTTGGCTGGTGGACATCATCGCGGCGATTGTCTCCATGTTGGCCGTGGTGGTCTTGCTCAAATTCTGGAAACCCAGTGATGGCTGGAAGCCGGAGTCGGTTCCGGGTTTGGAGTTTAAAGTTCCCAGTCCAGCGGCGAACGCATCGAATCCAACAACACCGCCAATTCAAAACTCCGCCCTCGTCCGCCGTGCGTGGGTGCCGTGGATTCTGCTCTCCGTGCTCGTGTTCATTTGGGGTGTGCCGCAAGTGAAGAAGCAGCTTGACGCCCTCTCGGCGCCGAAGTTTGAAATGCCCCGCCTGCACAACGCCACCGTCCGCACTTTCCCCGTCGTGGCCAAGCCCACGCCGGAGAAGCCCACCAAACCGGAGGAGGCCGTGTTCAAGCTCAACTGGCTCTCCGCCACCGGCACCGGCATCCTCGCGGCGGCTATCCTCGCGGGGCTTTACATGGGCTTCTCCTTCGCGGAACTCCTGAGCATCTATCGCCGCACGCTGTGGCTCGTGCGCTTCTCCCTCATCACCATCGCCGGGATGCTCGCGGTCGGCTACGTGACGAAATACTCCGGCACCGACGCCACGCTCGGCCTCGCGCTGGCGCAGACGGGCTCGCTGTATCCCTTCTTCGGCACGCTGCTGGGCTGGCTGGGCGTGGCGCTCACCGGCAGTGACACCGCGAGCAACGTCCTCTTCGGCAGCCTCCAAAAAATCACCGCCGAGCAGACCGGCATCAGCCCCGTGCTCATGTGCGCGGCGAACAGCTCCGGCGGCGTGATGGGCAAGATGGTGGACGCGCAGAGCATCGTCGTGGCGAGCACGGCGACGAATTGGTATGGGCACGAAGGCAGCATCCTGCGTTACGTCTTCTTCCACTCCATCGCGCTCGCGGCGCTCGTGGGCATCCTCGTCTATCTGCAAGCCTACGTTCCGCCCTTCACGGGGATGGTGGTGAAGTGAACCGCTGAAGCACCACTAACCTGCACTAACCTGCACTAATCCAAAATGCCTGCACCAAACGAAAGCTTTCCCCTCCCCCTCGGATTAGTGCGAGTCAGTGCAGGTTACGTATTGACTCACGGCTAAATGTTACCGGGGGCAGGGGACCGTCAGGTCTTCGTTGACTCACGATCTAGTTTACCCAAGGCAGTGAAGAATTTCTTCAGCTTGGCCTCAATCCTTTTCTTCAACTCGTAGGGATCCATCCCGGCGTGC
>CALQJI020000062.1 GCA_943330855.2 Klebsiella pneumoniae | reverse complement strand
TTCGTTCACAAGTTGGAGGGAGCCCGGACGCCTACGGCCGGGTGAATTGCTGCAGATGTGGGCGGCTGCGCTCCATTGTGGTTCATAGCGTCAGGAGGTAATCCAGCACCGCCTCAGTCTCGGCTTGCTGCACCGCACGAAGAAGTTGATGGCGCGCGTCCGTCGCGGGCTGGCTGGCAGCGGCTTCGACGGCATCCACGAATGCGAAGGCGTCCCAGGCACCACGCGGGAGAAGCTGGGCAGACAGCTTGGCGTCAACGGCGAGCAAGGGCACGGCGCGCTTCGCCAAATCCGCGAAGCACGGGTGCTGGCCGACGCGCCGGAACCAATACTTTGCGTTCGAGTAATCCGGTTCGCGCCGGTGCAGGATGCCGTGGACGAGGCTGCCGTCGGGGTTCTCGATGCTCTGCGAGATGGCGTGCGAGGCGTCGTGGTGGTCGTGCCAGAGCAGCAAGAGGGCGCGGATGAGTTCGGCCTTCGCGGGTGGGCCGTGGCGGCGGAACAGCTCGTCGACGGCGCGGTTCAAGTCGGCTTGAGCCAGTGTGCCGGGGCGCGACTCGGGGCCGAGCGCGGCGGGGCCGGGTTGGGTGAGGAGTGCGTGAATTTCTTTGTGCAGGGGCGAAGACATTTTGGGTTGCCCGCGGATAACACGGATGACACGGATAAAGACGCGCTTGGATTTCCATCCGCGTCATCCGCGGGCAGACAATCAGAGACTCCTCACGTCGTCTCCTACTTGCGCTCGATGAGCCGGCGGAACTCGGCGAAGAGCGGGTTCGAGTCGTGCGGGCCGGGCGAGGCTTCCGGGTGATACTGCACGCTGAAGATGGGCTTCGTCTTGTGCCGCATCCCCTCGACGGTCTGGTCGTTCAGGTTGATGCGGTTCACCGCCACGTCGGACGGCAGCGAGGCTGGGTCCACCGCGAAGCCGTGGTTCTGCGAGGTGATTTCCACGCGGCCGGATTCAAGGTCCTTCACCGGCTGGTTGCCGCCGCGATGGCCGAACTTGAGTTTGAAGGTCTTCCCGCCAAACGCCTGGCCGAGGAGTTGGTTGCCGAGGCAGATGCCGAAGATGGGAATGCCCGTGTCCATGAGCGTTTTCACCTCGCGCACGATGTAGTCGAGCGCGGCGGGGTCGCCGGGGCCGTTGCTGAGGAAGATGCCGGCGGGCTTGTGCTTGAGCGCGTCGGCGGCGCTGGTGGTCGCGGGGACGACCTGCACGCGGAAGCCCGTCTGCCGCAGGTTTCGCGCGATGTTGTATTTCATCCCGAAGTCGAACGCGACGATGGGAATGTCCGCCGGCGGGAGCGGCTTGCGGAAGTTGCGTGCGTCCATCTGCGTGATGCCGCGCACCACATCGAACTCCGCGCTCTGCTTGTCGTCCGGGTCCCACGCGAAGGCTTCCTTGTGCGTGACTTCCTTCACGTAATCCACGCCGACGAAGACAAACTCCTTCGCGCGTTGAACCGCCTCGGCCTCGGTGACGGCGGGGTCAGTCGAGAGAAAGCCGTTCAACGCGCCGCGCACGCGAAGCTTCTTGGTGAGCGCGCGGGTGTCGATGCCCTGGATGCCGGGAATGCCGTTCTGCTGGAGGTAGTCGCCGAGCGACCAATCCGCGCGCCAGTTGCTGACGACCGGCGACAGCTCTCGGATGACGAAGCCCGACGCGTGCGGCCGCCACGACTCGACGTCTTGCGCGTTGACACCGTAGTTGCCGATGAGCGGGTAGGTCATCGTCACGATTTGTCCCTTGTAGGACGGGTCGGTGAGAATCTCCTGATACCCGGTCATGGAGGTGTTGAAACACACCTCCCCACAGGCGGACGCTTGCGCGCCAAAACCCGTGCCGTGGAACACTGAACCATCTTCGAGGGCGAGAATTGCTTTCATCCAGTAGCGAACAAATTGGGCGAACTCTAGGGGTGGGCAAAAACCGGTCAAGCCCTTTGCCCAGTCATTGTTTTGAAGGGGCGCATCGGCGCACTGCCCCCCGTGATACGGCTTTCCAGGCCGCAGCGGGTGATCAGCACAAGGGCGCGAAAGTTCACAGCCTTCAGTCTTCGCGCGGCGGCTGCGGGCGGGATGCCCGCGTTCGGGCTGAGGGTGTTCGGGGCAGTGTCGAGATGCTCCGCTGCAAGCCGGAACGCTGTGACCACCACGGGTTCAACGCCGCGTGGAGAAGCCTGCGATGATACCCGCTGCGAGCAGTGCCACGACCAGCCCAAGGAAAATCCACACGATGATCGAGGTCTTATATTTGACGTGCGGGGTCTGGGCGATGACTTGCGCGTATTCGGCGGTCATCACGGTGCGGCCCTTCTTCGAGTGGAGGAGATAGAGGATGTAGCCGTTGATGAGGGTGCCGATGGGGAAGCCCAGCAGGCCGAGGCACGCGAGCAGCGTGGCCGGGATGCGCGCCGAGGGTTTCAACCGGCGCAGGCCGTGGGCGGTCCATAGCTGGAAGGTGCCGAGGAAACCAAGCAAGCAACCGCCTAAAATCACCCCAATGCCGGACTCGGGGGCATTGCGATCCGCGCTTAGAGCCGTGATAAAAAGTGCGATTGAGGCGAACACCACCGCCGCGCCGCCGACGTAGTAGAGGGAGCCGACAGATTGGATGGAGGCTTCGTGTTTCAGGTGTTCGTTCCGCACGGCATCGGAGTCACCGAGCGGGGTGGTGGCGGTGGATAGGAAGGGCGGTTGGTCTGTGGCCGCTGTGTGGCGGGCTTCGGCCAGCGGTTTCCAATCCGCCATGCCGTCGCGCCAAACGAGGGTGTCGGACCGGAGTTCGCCTTGCGCTGCGAGCTGATCCAACTCGGCTTCGGTGACGGGGCCTTTGCGCTCCGAGCCGATGGCGTAATACCAAGTCATGATGAGCGCGGGGCGGGTTGACGGCTCGGTCGGCGGTCAAATGAAGGGCGTCTGGCCGGGGCGGGCGACGGGTGCGACGGGGAGCTTCATGTCCCACTTGATGTCCTTCGGGAAGAGGTCTTCCTTCGAGTTGAGCGCCATCTCCCAAGTAATTTCCTTGCCCGTGTAGGCGGCCATGCGCGCCATGATCGCGCAGAGGGTGGTTTTGATGAACCGGTCGCCGGTGTTGAGCGGCTTGCCGGCGCGGATGCTCGCATACATCTCGTCGTGCTCAGTCTGGTAGCCGTTCTGGGTCTTGTCGCCGGCCCAGCGCCACCGGTTCTCGCCGGTGATGACGTGCCGTTTGCTGCCGCTCTCGCCTTCATAGACGCCCTTGGTGCCGTAGACACGTTCGGTGACCTCGCCGTGGCAGCGGTCGAACTGGCGGGTGAAGTGGTAGCCCTTGACGCCGCTGGCCCATTTGTATTCCGCCGTGAAATGGTCGTAGATGTTCCCGTATTCGCCGCCCGGCTCGCCCGCGCGCAACTGGCGCCCGCCGGTGCAAATCACGCTCTCGGGCGGCTCGTCCTTCATCGCCCACATCAGCTTGTCAACGGAGTGGACGGCTTGCTCGACGATGTGGTCGCCGGAGAGCCAGGTGAAATAATACCAACGGCGAATTTGCCACTCGAGGTCGGTCTTCGTGTTCGTGCGGTTCCACTTCGGATACCGGTCCACCGCGCCGGTGTAGTAGCTCGAGTAGACTGCCTGAATGTCGCCCACCGCGCCGTCGTGAATCTTCGCGAACGCGTCGCGATTCGCCGTGGTCCAGCGCCAGACGAAGCCGTCCACCAGCGCGAGGTTCTTCTGCTTCGCCAGCTTGATGCTCTCCATCACCGAGCGCACGCCGGGGCCGTCCACCGCCATCGGCTTCTCGGCGAAGACGTGTTTGCCGGCCTCGATGGCCGCCTTGATGTGCATCGGGCGGAAGCCCGGCGAAGTGGTGAGCAGCACGACATCCACGCCGCTGTTGAGCACCTTCTGAAAGGCATCGAGGCCGGTGAATTGCCGCTCCGGCGCGACGCTGACCTTCTCGGGATTCTTGGCCTGCTCCTTCTTCAGCGACTCGAGGCCGGAATCAATCTTGTCCTGAAAGATGTCGCCCATGGACCACATGACGAGGTTCGAGTCGGCGTTGAGCGCCTGGTTTGCCGCGCCGGTGCCGCGTCCGCCGCAGCCGACCCAGCCGATCTTGATCTTGTCGCCCGTTGCTGCCGCGTTGGCGACGTGGGGGAAGTGGACAGCGGTCGCGAGCGCGCTGCCCGCGACGGCAGAGGACTTCACGAACTCGCGGCGGGTGGCGTCGGTGGGGGATGGGTTCAGATTCATGAGAGATTGCGAAATGTGGGTGTGGTGTAGAGGACGGGCACGGGAGCGTCAAGCCACGGGTGCCACCGGCTGCAAGCGCCGCGCGATCATCTCCGCCGTGCGTTCGGCCGCGCCTTGGTTGCGCTGGACGACGCGCAGGGCGTTTGCGCCGAGTTGCTCGCGCCGGGCGGGGTCGGCGAGGAGGGTGGCGAGGGCGGCTTCCAGCGCGGGGGGGTCGGGCACTTGCACGGCGGCGTCGCTGGTGACGAACTCGGCGGCGATGGGGCGGAAGTTTTCCATGTGCGGACCGAAGAGCATGGCCTTGCCCAGCGCGCCCGGCTCGATGGGGTTTTGCCCGCCGGTCGCGGTGAGGCTTTTGCCGACGAAGACGACGGTGGCGTGGTGGTAGAAGTGGCGCAGCTCACCGGTGGTGTTGACGAGCAGGCAATCCACGGTGCCGGGGGCGCAGGTTTTGCCGTCGGCCAATTCCGTGCGCAGGACGTGGCGCAGGCCGGTGGGCCGGAGTTGTTCGATAACGGCGGCGGTGCGCTCGAAGTGGCGCGGGACGAGCACGAGGAAGAGTTTCGGGAAGCGCTGGCGGAGCCGGAGGAACATTTGCGCGAGCAGGACTTCCTCGCCCGCGTGGGTGCTGCCGGCGACGAGGAGCTGCGCGTCGTCCGGCACGCCGAGCGGGCGCAGCAGCGCGGGCACCTCGAGCGTCGCGCCGCCGGTGGGTGCGGCGGCGTCGAACTTCGCGTTGCCAGTGACGTGGATGGCGTCGGGGCGGCAGCCGAGTTCGCGGAGGCGGGCGGCGTCGGCGTCGTTTTGGGCGCCGACGGCGGTGAAGTTGCCGAAGAGTTCGCGGAAGAGGAGCGCGCCGCGCCGGTAGCCGCGGAAGGATTTGTCGGAGACGCGGGCGTTGGCGAGGCAGACGGGCAAGCCGCGCGCGCGCGCTTGCCAGAGGAAGTTAGGCCAGAACTCCGCCTCGACGAGGATGATGGCGGCGGGGCGGATCGCATCCAGCGCGCGGCGCACGGACCACGGGAAGTCCACGGGGTAGTAGATGCGGGCCACGTCGGCGGGCAGTTTCTTCTCCAGTTCGCCCATGCCGGTGGAGGTGGTGGTGGAGATGAGGAATTTCCACCCGGCCAGGCGCGGGCGCAGTGTGGCGATGAGCTGGAGGCTGACGTTGACCTCGCCGACGCTGACGGCGTGGAGCCAGAGCACCTGCGCGTCGGTGAGGGGCTCAAGTTTCTCCGGTCCAATTCGGCCAAACCGCTCGTTGAAGCCGCGCTGCCAGCCGCCGCGCCGCCACATTTTCCAGAAGTAATAGGGCGCGCTCAACAGGAAGAAGACCGGGAAGAGCAAGTTGTAGAGCAGCGGCACGGGCCGCAGCTTGGAACAAACCGTCACGTTGTTACCAAGCATAAAAGCGGGCGAGGAAGGGGCTGAAACCTCTTTCGGAAACTTGTCTTGAGCAAAACAGCTTCGCTGTTAGCCTCCCACCAGAAGTCCATGGAATGAGCGAGAGCAAAAAATCACTGAAGATGGTGGCCTGCGGAAGGTGCGCCGCGAAGAATTTCATACCGAGCGATCTGCCGGCGTTTGAGACGCAGCCCTGCAACAAGTGCGGCGGCCCGGTGATGATCACGGTGAAGCTGCGGCAGTTCGAGCTGCGCGGCGTCATCGCCTCCGGCGGCATGGGCACGGTATTCCGCTCCTACGATTTGAACCTCAACCGCCAGGTCGCGGTGAAGTTGATGAAGCCGGAAATCGCCGTAGACCCCTTCCAGGTCGAGGCTTTCAAGCGGGAAGCGCGCGCCTGCGCCGGGCTGAACCATTCGAACATCATCCATATCTACGCGTTCGATGAAGTGGACGGGCAGAAGTATCTCGTGATGGAGTTGGCCGACAACGGCACGTTCGACGGGCGCATTGAGTCACAGGGCCGGGTGGACGAGTTGCTCGTGCTGGATGTGGGCATCAAGATCGCCTCCGCGCTGGACTGCGCGAGCCGCCACGGGCTGCTGCACCTCGATATCAAGCCGGGCAACATCCTTTTCAACAACGACGAGCCGCCGGAGCCCAAGCTCGTGGACTTCGGCCTCGCGCAAAGTTCCGAGGGCGGGCGCGACCCGGACGCGGGCGTCTTCGGCACTCCGTATTACATCGCGCCGGAGCGCATCTCGCTCCAGACGGAGGATTTTCGGTCCGACATGTATTCGCTGGCGGGCACGCTCTACCACGCGCTGACCGGCCACGTGCCGTTCGAAGCTCCGACGGTGAACGACGTGGCCATGGCGCATGTGGAGCAGCCGCTCAGGCCACCCATCGAGGAGTTGCCGGACATCCAGGAGAAGACGAACGAGGCCATCTGTTGCGCGATGGCGAAGAACCCGGACGATCGCTACCAGAGCTACGACCAGTTCATCATGGAACTCACGGCGGCGCGCAGCCATCTGCTCATCCAGAAATACGCCAGCTCGGAGTAGGGGCACGGGGAGTTCTTTGCCACGAAGAGGCACAGATGGCGCAAAGAGAAGTCCACGTCCGCGCTAAATCCAATCAGTAACGCCGCCCCCTTTTGTGTCTTCTGCGCATCTTTGTGGCAGAAATTTCTTTGTAGCTCTTCGCGGTTCACTTTTCGACTGGTTTGCCCGCTGCCTTCCAGCCGTTGAATCCGGGCGCGAGGTCCACCACGGACTTGAAGCCGAGTGTCTTCATTTGCCCCGCCGCGTTCGCGCTGCGGCTGCCGGCGGCGCAGTGGACAAGGTAGGTCTTCGACTTGTCGAGTGCGGCGAGTTGCTTCTCGAAACCAGCGTCCAGCACGTCGAAATTCACCGCGCCGGGGATGTGGCCGTTCTTGAACTCGTCCGCCGTCCGCACGTCGAGCACGGGGTGTTGCTTCGCCAGCCAGAGCTGCTCGAACTCCGCCACGCCCACGCGGCGGGAGCCGATTGCTGCTGCTGCTCCCGCTGCCTTCGGCTGCGCGAGGGCCCACTGGACGGCGTTGAGGAGCAGGCGGTTGAATGACGCATTCTCAAAATCCTTCGCGTGCCCGAGCGAGGTGTAGAAGACGGGCGCGCCCTTGAAAGTGTGCGTCCACGCGACCGGCTCGGCGGGCATGCCCGCGACGGAACCCATCAACAACACCTTCGCGCTGGGTGACAACGGGGTGTTTCGGTAGAGCGAGCCGGGGGTGGGAAACTCCTTCGCCACGCCCGCGAGGATCGGGTGTCCTGCGGCTTCCGGCAGCACCGCCACGGTGGTCGCGAGCTTGTTGTTGTGATGGTTCTGGTAATTGCCGCCGAGCACCTCGCGGTCCCACTCCTTCCAATTCTCAAACGCGTGGCTCGCCGTGCGCAAGCCGATGATGGGGCGCCCGGACGCGGCGTATTTCCTGAACTTCGCGAGCTGCTCCTCCGGCAAGGTCATGCGGCGGATGTAGAGGATGGCGAGGTCAGCGGTGTCGAGCGCCTCCAGCCCGGCGATGGTCTGTGCCTTTGGGTCCGCAGGCCGTTGGAGCAAAACACACTTCGCACCGAGCTTGGACTCCAACTGCTTTTGAAGCAGCGGCAGGGACTCGGCGGAATGGTATTCGAACTCGCCGCTGATGAGCACGATGGTCGGCGGCTTCGCGGGCGCGGCGGCTATGTTGAGGCAGAGCAGGCCAAGCAGGGATAGGCGCAGGGCGGAGCGGAAAGCAGCTTTCATCATTGCGCTTTGATAGGTGCGGGACAGCGGACTGTCGAGCGGCAAGGCAAACAGGGAGCCAGTCTCCGCAACTTTTTGTCGCCGCCTGTTCTGCGGGTCGCTACGGTCCGCAGGATGAAAGCTCCGTTGCACTCCGTTCTCCGCCTCATTGCGTTGCTCGCCGCTCTCTCCCCGCTGCTGGCGCAGGCCCAGAAAAGCTACTCCTTCGGCATGATTGCCAAGTCGCAGGGCAATATGTTCTTCCTCGCCGCGCGTGCCGGGGCTGAGGACGCCGCGAAGGAACTCAGCGCCAAACACGGCATCAAAATCAAAATTGACTGGCGCACCCCCAACGAGGAGGACGCCCAGCGTCAGGCCGAGTTCATCGAGCAACTCCTTCTCGCCGGCACCGACGGCGTTATCATTTCCTGCTCGGACGCCAACAAGCTGACGGACGCCATCAATAAGGCCGACCGACAAGGCGTGCCGGTGGTGACCTTCTCCGGCGACGCACCGGCCAGCCGCCGCTTCGTCAGCATCGGCATTGATGACTTCCAGTGCGGCGAGCGGACCTTCGTGGAACTGTCGAAATTGATGGGCGGCAAAGGCACCGTCGCCGCCATCGACGGAAATCCGAACGCCGTGAACCTCCAACAGCGCGCGGCTGGCTTCCGTGCCGCAGCGAAGAAATCCCCCGGCATCAAGGTCCTCGACATCTTCTATCACAAGGAAACGCCGCAGGACGCCGTCGCGAAGATCGAGCAAGTGCAGCAGGCGAACCCAGACATCGGCGGGTGGGGCCTGCTTGGCGGGTGGCCCCTCTTCACCGACAACGCGCTCAAGTGGTCCGCCGGCACCATCAAATGCGCCTCGGTGGACGCCCTTCCGCCGCAGCTCGCCTATGTCCGCAGCGGCCATGTGGAAATCCTCCTTGCCCAAGATGTCTACGGCTACGGCCAACGCGCCGTGCAGCACCTCGTCAACAAGCTTCACCTCAAGAAAAGCCCCGCCTCGCCGCAGGACGTGACCCCACTCATCGCCGTGACCAAGGCGAACGTGGATGCTTACGCGAAGAACTGGGAGAAATGGCTACCCAAGTAAGCTCGCGTCCGAGCTTTGTATCCACTGAGGTCAGGAGGCAGATTCAGCCGGCTGTCCTACTTTGAATCCGACTCATTATCGCCAGCTTAAGCTTGGCTGAGAAGGTTTAGAGTGGGTTTGTGATCAGGTTCATGAGGAAACCCATCCAAATGAGCTGTTGCCAAACCGAGCCATTTCCCCCATACACCCAACCGCATTCGGTCGCGCCGGTTGCAGGATTTGGTGGATCGTCAGGTGAACGTGGTTCAGTGATGATTTGAAACCCGATGGTCGGGAACAGTCGGAGCAGTAGGAGCGACACGTGCAAATCATCAATGAACAACAAACTGTTTGTGGGCAACCTTGCGTTCTCCACAACCGAAAACGACCTGCGTGACGCCTTTGCTGCGTTCGGCACGGTCATGGAAGTCAACCTTATGATGGACCGCGAGACCGGCAAGTCCCGTGGCTTCGCATTCGTCACCATGGCCACCGCTGAGGAGGCCGAACGGGCCATCCAAGGTTTGAGCGGCAAGAACGTCGGTGGACGTGACCTCACCGTCAACGTCGCCCGTCCTCGTGAAGAGCGCGCCCCTGGTGGTGGTGGCGGCGGCTACCGTGGCGGCGGTGGTGGTGGTGGTGGCGGCGGCTACCGTGGTGGCGGTGGTGGTGGTGGTGGTGGCGGCTACCGTGGTGGCGGCGGCGGCGGCGGCGAGCGCGGCGGCGAGCGCCGTGAACGCGGCGGCGGCGACCGTTACTAATCACAACTGAGATTTCGCACGCGGGAGGCTGGCAACAGCCTCCCGCGTTTTGTTTTTCCGACCGGGAGTTGCAGCGCCCGAGCCGGTCAGGAGAAGACGGGTTTGCACCCTTCCCGGCTCCCCGCTACGGTCGCCTCACGTATGCGCAAACTCCTCCTCACCCTCCTCGCCGCCCTCTCACTGATACCAACCGCCGTTGCGGCTGACTCGGTCTGGCTCACGGACCTGCCTCAGGCCAAGGCGCAAGCCAAGGCCGAGGGCAAGATGGTCTTGCTGGACTTCACCGGATCAGACTTCTGCTCCAGTTGCATCCGGTTGCACAAGGAGGTTTTCCCGGCCAAAGAGTTCGCCGCCTTTGCCAAGCAACGCCTCGTGCTCGTGGAGGTGGATTTTCCGCTGAAGAAGAAGCAACCCGCCGCACTCAAGGCCGCCAACGAGGCGCTCTCCAAAGAGTTCAAGGTGGACGGTTATCCGACGCTCATTCTGCTCGCCGCGGACGGCAAGAAGCTCGGCGAAGTGGAGTTTGACCTTTTCGACGCATCGGCGAAGGACATGATCGTGGCGATCTAAAAACTGGCGAAGAAGGCTAAGCAGTAACATGAGCCGCTGCACCTGGGCAAAGTCCGAGCTGGCCATCCCCTACCACGACCGTGAGTGGGGCGTGCCCGTGCATGACGACCGAGTCCTGTTCGAGTTTCTCATCCTCGAAGGCGCGCAGGCGGGCCTGAGCTGGGAGACCATTCTCAAGAAACGGGAGAGCTACCGCGCCGCTTTTGACCAGTGGGACGCGCGGAAGATTGCTCGCTACGACACATCCAAGGTCGCGTCACTGCTGGCCAATCCCGGCATCGTGCGCAACCGGCTCAAGGTCGCGGCCACCCTCGCCAACGCGCAGGCGTTCCTCGCGGTGCAGCGGGAGTTTGGCACTTTCGACACGTTCCTGTGGCAGTTCGTCGGCGGCCAGCCGATGCAGAACCGGCGGCGCACCATGCTGGAAGTGTCCGCGAAATCTCCCGCGTCCGACGCCATGAGCAAGGCACTGCTCAAGCGCGGGTTCAAGTTTGTCGGCTCGACGATTTGCTACGCCCTCATGCAGGCGGTGGGCATGGTGAATGACCACTGTGTGGACTGCCCGCGCTGGCGGGAACTGGGTGGCCAGCCGCAAACAGGTCAATGAGTAAAGCCGGCGGCCAGCCTCGACCGAAGGGGGAGGCCCACCACGAACGCAAGCTGGGCGCATGAACGCGCCCGTCCGGGTTCTGCCTCCCGCTTCTGCGTGGCAATTAATCGGGCGCGCAGCTAAAGACAGCGCGTGTCCGCCAGCGTTCCAACTCCCGTGACCCCGCGCCGCCGACGGCCCGCGTTCATCGCCACGGCGGTGGCGCTCGCATTGTTGGGTGCGTTGTTGCTTGGAGAAATGTTAGCCCGCACGCGCGGCCTAAAACCCTTCTCTGCCCAACCGGTGGACCTTCGCGTGGAGCCGGGAGGCAAGCTGTTCCGTGCGCTAGATGACGGCGGCTTCGGACATTTCCCCGGCGAGTTCAAGGTGACGTTGCCCACCGGTTACTCCTTCCGCGTCACGCACGGCACGAACGGTCTGCGCGCCACCCATCCACCGATCGGTGCCGACGCGAAGCTGCGGCCGGAGCTGTGGATTCTGGGCTGCTCGCTCACGCATGGCTGGTCGCTGAACGACGAAGACACCTACCCGTGGCGTGTGCAGGCGGCGCTGCCGGAGTTCGAAGTGGTGAACGGCGGTGTGTCTGGTTACGGGACATTGCATCAGCGGTTGCTGTTTCAGGAATTGCTCAAGCAGCGGGGCAAGCCAGCGGTGGTCGTCGTGGCTTACGGGCGGTTTCACGACTTCCGCAACACTAACGTCCGCATCTGGCAAAAGGGCTTCGCGCCCTACAACCGATTGCCCGATTTGGTTTATCCTTTTGTGCGACAGAACGCCGCTGGCGAACTCAGCTACGACGTCGCGCCCGCGACCTACGCGGAGTGGTCGCTGCAACGGCACTCAGCGCTCGTGCATTGGATGGAACAACAGGCAAACCTCGCGCAGGAGCGGCGCGTCCGCAGCCACGAGGTGTCGCGCGCGCTGCTGGCGAACTGGGCGACGCTATGTGCGAAGGAAGGCATCCCGTTCGTCGTGGCCGGCATCAGCTCGGACGCCGCGCCGATGTTGGAATGGTGCCGGGCTGTGGGCCTCCGCGCCGTGGACATTTCCGTGCCGCTCACGGACCCCGCGAACACAAATGCGCCGCACGACGGCCATCCGAGCGCGAAGGCGAACGGGGTTTATGCGGAGAAGCTAGGGGCGTTTTTGAAGGCCAACTCCCCGTCGTCCAAACGCGCGGAGTAGCGGCCGCAGCCTTTTCGTTGTGGGCAAATTCCGCCTCCTCACCTCGGCGGCTACGCTCAAATATGCTTCGAGTCGTCGTGGTCCTTCTGTGTGTAGCCGGAGTCCTGCCGTTGGAAGTTCACCGCGTTCTTCTTCACGTAGGCGGCGAAGACGTCGTCCGCGCTCATGCCCAGCACCTGCGCCATGCTGATGAGGAAGTGGAAGAGATCCACGACTTCCACGCGCGCGTTTTGCTCGTCGAACTTTTGGTATTTGGCCCACCACTTCCACGGGACGCTGTCGGTCAACTCGGCCATCTCCTGCTGCATGGCGCGGGTGTAATTGAGGAGCCACTTGGTCTTTTCCTCCTCGCTCATGCCGTCGGTGCGCACGCCGATGCGTTCGTTGAGGGCTTTCTGCATCCGGAAGAGTTCGCGCAATTGGTCGGGTGTTTCCATGCGCGGGAGGGTGAAGTTCCGAGTTCAAAGTTCAAGGTGCAAAGTAGTGTCCAGCGGCGGGTTTTGAATTCGCCCTCCCGTCGCCGGTTGGTTTCTCCATTGAACTGCGTGGTCCCGCCCGCCACACTTTCCCCGTCAGCCGTGCATCTCCCCGCCACCAGCGTGCAACCTCCGACGGCCCTCACTGAGGGTCAGCGCACCGCGCTCCTCACGCTGCTCACGGACGAGGACCCCGCCATCTATCAGGTCATCCGCGCGAAGATTATCGAGCAGGGCCAACCCGCGCGTGACTGGCTGCGGGCGCACACGTTGAGCAGTGATCCGGTGCTGCGCCGTCGCGCGCAGGAGATTGTGGACTACTTCGAGCGGGGTGCGGCGGACAACCGTTTCCTCGCCTTCTGTCTCAGCCGCGGCGAGGCGATGGATTTGGAGGAGGCCGTCTGGCTGCTTTGCCAGACGCAATATCCGAACATCAATGCACTGGCCTACTCCGCGCTCTTCGACAGCTACGCGGCGGACCTGCGCGCTCGGATCGACTTTGGCGCGCCGCTGGACCGCGTCATCGGCACGGTCAATTACCACCTGTTCAACGAGCTCGGTTTCGGGGGGAACGAGCAGGATTACTCTGACCCGGACAACAGCTACTTGAACCGGGTGATCGATCGGCGCACCGGCAACCCGGTGAGCCTGTGCATCGTGTATCTTGCGGTCGCGCGACGCCTGCACCTGCCAGTCACGGGCATTGGGATGCCGGGGCACTTTGTCTGCCGACTTCAGACTTCGCGCGGCGAGATTTATATCGACGCCTTTCGCAAGGGCAAGCTGATGACCAAGGGTGACTGCATCAAGTTTCTGATCAACTCCGGCCACGACTTCCACGATGGCTTTCTCGCCGCCGTCACGCCGCGCCGCGTCCTGCTGCGCATCTGCTCGAACCTCCACGGCATCTACAGCCATCTCCGCCTCGCGGAGGAGACCACCCGCTTCCAGCGCTACATCGTGGCGCTTTCGAAATAGGGGTTAGTAGGAACCCCCGCAGCCCGGGCGCGATGCGTCCACTGCGGCCAATCCCCTTGACCCTCTCCCGGTGGCTTGCGAAAACCACCGCCCATGAAGCCGTTCGCCCTGTTCATTGCCGGTCTCGTTGTCGCCGTGTCCGCCACGGCCGCTGACCTCACGCTGCACTCGTTCAAAAAGCAGCAGCTCGACAAACACTACTGGTCCGAAGGCGCGATCTTCGGCGACCTCAACAAGGACGGGAAGCCCGACGCCATCTCTGGGCCTTACTGGTGGGAAGGGCCGGCCTTCACCAAGCGCCACGAGCTTTATCCCGCCACGCGCACGACCAAGACGAAGAAGGACGGCGCGGACGTGGAGTTCCCCGGCTTCGAAGGCGCGCTGGGCAGCAAGAATTCCTACTCGGGGGACAACTTCTTCGCGTTCGTCCACGACTTCGACGGCGATGGCTGGAATGACGTGCTCACCTACGGCCTGCCCGGCACGCCGGCCTTTCTCTACCTCAATCCGCAAGGCAAGGAGCAGCACTGGGCGCGGCATCAGGTCTTCGACGAGGTGGACAACGAGTCGCCGACGTTCGCGGACCTTGATGGCGACGGGAAGCCGGAGATTGTCTGCAATTACAAAGGCAACTTCGGCTACGCGAAGCCGGACTGGAAGAACGTCACGGCCAAGTGGGTGTTCACGCCCGTCAGCGAGAATGGCAAGTGGGGCAAGTTCACCCACGGCCTCGGCGTCGGCGATGTGAACGGCGACGGGCGCATGGACTTGCTGTGTGGCAGCGGCTGGTTCCAGCAGCCCGCGTCGCTCGTTGGCAACCTGGTGTGGAAGTTTCACAAAACCTTCTTCGCCCCGAGCAGCTCGCAGATGTTCGCTTACGACGTGAACGGCGACGGGTTGAACGACATCGTCACCGCGCTCGCTTCGCACGGCTACGGCCTCGCTTGGTATGAGCAGCTCAAGACCAAGGACGCCGCCGGCAGCGCCGAGTTCCGCGCCCACGTCTTCATGAACAAGGAAGCCCGCGAGAACCGCTTCGGCGTCGCCTTCTCGCAGCTCCACGCCATCGAGTTGGTGGACCTCGACGGCGACGGGCTGAAGGATCTCGTCACCGGCAAATGCTTCTGGGCGCACGGCCCCGGCGCGGACCCCGGCGGCAACGACCCCGCTGTGACTTACTGGTTCAAGCTCGTGCGCCACGCCGACAAGTCCGTGGACTGGGTGCCGCAGCTCATTGACAACGACTCCGGCGTGGGCCGCCAAATTGGTCTCGCGGACGTGAACGCCGACGGCCGCCCCGACTTCATCGTCGGCAACAAGAAAGGCACGTTCGTCTTCGTGAACGAGGCGAAGAAAGTTTCCAATGAGGAATGGGAAAAGGCCCAGCCGAAGGTGCTCTTCGCCGACGCCGGCAAGAACGCGGTCAACCCTGCCGCCGTCGTCACCCGCACCACCGCGCCCGCTGCCGCCGTGAACGCCAAGCCCAACTCGCCGCTCCCCGGCAACGGCGTATTGCCCACCGGCCCCGACGGCAAACCGCTCAACACCGACTTCGAGACCGGCGACTTGCGCGACTGGACCGCTACCGGCGATGTCGCGAAGGGCCAGCCGACGAAGGGCCCCATCAGCCAGACCCGTAAGTTCGGCGAAGGCAAAGTCGCGAACCACATCGGCGACTGGTGGTTCGGCGGCTACGAGAAGTTCGAAGACAAGCCCACGGGCACGTTCAGCAGCGCCGCCTTCAAGGTCACGCAGCCGTGGGCCGCGTTCCTCCTGGGCGGCGGCAGTCTGCCCGGCACGCGGGTCGAGTTGGTCGCGAAGGACGGCGGCAAAGTTTTCTTCACCGCGCGCGGGCAGAACTCGGAGACGATGTCACCCGTGGTCGTGGATTTGGCGGCGCAGGTGGGCAAGGAGATTTTCATCCGCCTCGTGGACGAGGAGACGGGCGGCTGGGGCCACGTGAACTTCGATGACTTCAAGCTCTACAAGGAGAAGCCCGCGTTCGCTCCCGTGGCTGCCGCAAAAGGCGCGCCCAAGGCCAACCCGCTCCCGACCGACGACGTGAAGTTTGCCGGCCTCACCGCTGCGGAAGTGGTGAAGGCCGCGACGCTCCCGCCGGGCTTCAAGCTGCACGTCTTCGCCGCCGAACCCGACGTGAAGCAGCCCATCGCCTTCTGCATTGATGACCGTGGGCGGCTCTGGGTCATCGAGAACTACACCTACCCGCAGCGCCAGCCCGAGGGCCAGGGCACCGACCGCATCCTCGTCTTCGAAGACACGGACGGCGACCACAAGTTCGACAAGCGCACGGTGTTTTACGAAGGACTGAACCTCGCCAGCGGCATCGAGTATGGCTTCGGCGGCGTGTTCGTCGGCGCGGCCCCGTGGCTGTTACACATCCCCGTGAAGGAGACCGACAAAGGCCCGCAGCCTGCCGGCGAGCCGGTGAAGTTGCTCGAAGGCTTCGCGTGGCAGGATACGCACGAGATGCTGAACACCTTCCGTTGGGGCCCGGACGGCTGGCTCTACGGCTGCCACGGCGTGTTCACCCACTCGCATGTGAAAGTCGCCGGTGCGCCGGACACCGAGCGGCAGTTCATCAACGCCGGCGTGTGGCGCTATCAGCCGGTGAAGAAACGCTTCGAGGTCTTCGCCGAGGGCACGAGCAATCCGTGGGGGCTGGACTTTAACGAGCACGGGCAGCTCTTCATCGAGGCGTGCGTCATCCCGCACCTCTTCCACATGATTCAAGGCGGGCGCTACCAGCGGCAGGGCGGCCAGCACTACGCGCCGACCATCGAGGAGGCCAGACGCGTCGCGCCGGATTACTTCGCGCAGGACTTCGCCAAGCCCGGCAAGCAGCCCATCAACCCGTTCATCTACGACGACCTCAAGACCATCGCCGACCATCGCCATTACCTCGGCGGGACGCCGCACGGCGGCAACGCGCGCTCCGACACGGCGGGCGGCGGTCACGCGCACGCGGGCCTCATGTGCTATCTCGGCGGGAGCTGGCCCAAGGAGTATCACGGCAAGCTCTTCATGGGGAACATCCACGGCCAGCGCATCAACGTGGACGTGCCCGAGCGCAAGGGCAGCGGCTACGTGGGCAAGCACGCGCCGGACTTCATGAACTTCAACGACCGCTGGAGCCAGACGCTCGACCAGCGCTACGACCAGGACGGCAACGTCTTCGTCATTGATTGGTATGACAAGCAGCAGTGCCACACCGGCAACCCGGCGGCGCACGACCGGAGCAACGGGCGGATTTACAAGATTGTGTATGGGGACAAGAAGGGGACGCAGGTGGACCTCGCCGCTCGGACCGACGGGCAGCAGGTGAGTTCCATGTCCGGCTCCAACGAATGGCCCGCGCGTCAAGCTGCCCGCCTGTTGCAGGAACGCGCAGCGGCCGGAAAGCTGGAAACTGCCGTGCTTGAAGAGATGCGTTCGGAGCTGCGCCTCACCGGCACAGGCACCGCGCAGCGACTGATGTTCGCGACGGAAGCCGGACGCCTGCGGCTCCTATGGGCGTTGCACCGCAGCGGCGGCGTGAGTCAGGCCGATGCGTTGAAACTCCTCCGTGCCCAAGAAGAGAGCCTGCGCGCCTGGACCATCCAACTCCTCTGCGAAGACAAGCAGCCCGGAGCCGCCGCCCTCGCCGAGTTCGCCCGCCTCGCCAAGGAAGACCCCTCGCCCGTCGTGCGCCTCCACCTCGCCAGCGCCTGCCAACGCCTGACCGTCGCGCAGCGCCTGCCCATCGTCGAAGCCCTCCTCGCCCACGCCGAGGACGCCACCGACCACAACCTCCCGCTGATGTATTGGTATGCCACCGAACCCATCGTCGCCGCCAACCCCGCCCAAGGCGCGATCCTCCTCGCCAAGGCCAAAATCCCTCTCCTCCGCGAATACATCACCCGCCGCCTGACCGCGAAGTAGCACCGCAGTGGAGCGCGGACGCCCACGTCCGCAGCCGCTGACAAGGACACCGACACGGACGTAAGCGTCCGGGCTCCAAAAGCCGGCTCAGGGATTCTCCCGCAGCCAGAATCGAATGGCCGTTGCCTGTGGGTGCTGCGGGTTGAGCTCCAGCACGCGGAGGTAATGCGCGCGGGCCTTCGCCGGCTGCTTGAAGTCTTGCGAGTGGAGGTTGGCGAGGACGAAGTGCGCGCTCGCGTCGTCAGGGGTGTTGGCCAGTAACTTCTCCAACTCCGTGGCCGCGTCGCGCAGGTATTTGCCGCGCTGGAGCGCGAGGGCGAAATTGAACCGCGCGCTGGCCGAGGTCGGCTCCAGCGCTAACGCGGTTTCGTAGGCGGCGGTGGATTTCAATAGATCGCCCATCTGCGCGGCGACGATGCCGAGGTTGTGATAAGCCTCGAAGAACGCGCCGTCCGCACGGATGGCGCGCTGGTAGGAGGCGAGCGCGTCACTGTTCTTGCCGTTGCGCTGCATTGAGAGGCCCTGTGCGAAATGCGTCTGCGCGTCTGCGCGTGTGCCCGGCGTGGGTGCGTCCGGCGCGAGGTAGGTATAGCGCGGGCCGGTCCAGCCTGAGGCGACGTGGTCGCCGATGCGTGGCGGCGCAGGCGCGGGCGCGGGCTGTGGCGGTTCGGGGCGGAAGAACGTGGGTTCCGGCGGCGCGGGTTTGGGCGCAGGCGTGAGGACGGGCAGTGGCGCGGGCTTGGGTGGTTCGACCTTGGCGACGGACGCGACCTGGACGGGTTTGGCGGGAGCCGGTTCCGGCTTCTTCGGCACGACGACGATTTCGGGCGGCGGCTTCGGCAAGGGTGGCGGCAGCACGTCGGGCTTGGGCACAACCACGACGGCGGGCGGCGGGTTTGTGGCCGGGACGGGGACGAGCTTGGGCGCGGGCGGCTTGGGCGAGAGTTCCGTTTCCAAGCTGGCGACGACGCGCTGGATGGTTTCGAGGTTGTCCACCGTTGGGTTCAGCCCGAGGAAGGTTTTGTATTTCTCCAGTGCGAAGGGCCGTTGGTCCACGGGCTTACGCGGCAGGTAGAAGTGCGAGACGAGCGCCGCGTTAAAGAGCGCGGGCGCGTAATTCGCCTGCTGCTGCACGGCGCTGTTGAAAGCGATGAAGGAGTCGGGAAGCCGCGCCGGGGTGCGGTGGAGCTGCACGATGCCCAGTGTGTTCCAGACTTCGGGCTGCTTGGGGTTCAACGCGAGCGCGGACTTGTAGCTCTTTTCCGCCGCGTCGAACTGCCGCGCGAGCATCTCTGCGCGGCCGCGCTTGAGCCAGCCGTCTCCGACCTTGGGCTGCATCACGGTGAAGGTGGCGAACGTGGTCGCCGCGTGAGCGGGTTGGTTGATGTCGAGCAGCAGGCAGCCGAGGTTGAAGTGTGCGGCCGCGAGGTTTACGTCCACATCGAGGGCCTTGCGATAGGCGCGGAGGGCTTCGTTTGCACGGCCCGCGTTGTGGTTGGCGAGGCCGAGGTGGTTCCAAGTCTGTGCGTTACGTGGCAGCAGCACGGTGGCCTCAGTCAACGGCGCGATGGCCTCGTTGAACTTACCCTGCTGTAGCAGCCGTTCGCCATCGAGCAACGCCCGTGGCCCCGGCGGCGTGCAAGCCGCGAGGGACACCAGCAGCGCGAGGGGAAGGAGCCTTCCGACTGCGACACACTTTTGATTGGTCAGCATCGTGACCGTCGGTAACATCCGCCGCTCACAGTGTCAAGAAACCCACAGGATAACGCGGTAAAAGGCTGGTTTGCGGAAGCAAACACGGTGATGGGCGCGCTTGCGGCGAAGCTGGCCTCCTTCTTCCAGCGCGAGCGGATTGCGCGGCCAAACTGCCCTCGGTCACTTTGCACTCTGCACTTCCCCCGCTTCGCCTCGCGAGCGCTGCTCGGCGTCAGTCTGTCATTCGGCGTTTGGACCCCCGCCGCCGCCCCCACCCTCACCGCTCCACCGCAACTCCCCCAAGCCCGCGTCGTCGTCGTGCAGGACGCGCTGGCGATGGAGTCGTTCACGCCGCGCCCCGACATCGTTCGCGGCATGGTGGAGCGCGGCCTCCTCGCGCACACGGGCAAGCCGTCCCTGGCCGAGGCATGGCGCAGCGTGGTGAAGACGAATGACGTCGTCGGCCTGAAAGTTCTCTCCGCGCCGGGCCGCACGAGCGGCACGCGGCCCGCCGTCGTCGCCGCCGTCGTAGAAGGCTTGCTCGCCGCCGGCCTAGCTCCGAAAAACATCGTCATCTGGGATCGCCAACTCGTGGACCTGCGTATCGCCGGTTACTTCGAGTTGGCCGAGCGCTACGGCGTGCGCGTCAGTTCTGCCGCCAGCGCGGGCTGGGACGATCAGGCGTATTACGAAAACTCGCTGCTCGGAAATCTCGTCTGGGGCGATTCCGAGTTTGGTAAAAAAGGCGACGGCATCGGGCGCAAATCCTACGTCGCGAAGCTCGTCGCGCGCGACCTCACGCGGCACATCAGCATCGCGCCGATGCTGAACCACAACCTCGCCGGTGTGAGTGGCCATTTTGTCAGCCTGGCCCTCGGCAGCGTGGACAACACGCTGCGCTTCGAGTCCACCAGCCGCGCGCTGGCTGAGGCCGTGCCGGAAATCTTCGCGCTGCCGGCCATCTACGATCGCCTCGCGCTCTGCATCACCGACGCGCTCATCTGCCAGTATCAGGGCGAACACCTCACCCGCTTGCACTACGCAGCGCCGCTGAGCCAACTGCGTTTCTCGAAAGACCCCGTCGCGCTCGATGCACTTTCCGTCGCCGAGCTCGAAGCTCAACGGCAGAAAGCCGGCCTCCCCACCACCAAGTTTACTTCCGATCTTTACAAGAACGCCGGAGTCCTGCTGGAACTCGGTGTGAGTGACGCCCGGCAGATACGCGTCGAGATGAAGTAATTTTCCGCCCATGCCACTGCTGGAAATCACCCAACTGAAAAAGACCTACGCCGCCCCCGATGGCGGGATGCACACGGTCGTGGACGTGCCGGAGTTCAAGCTGGAGGCAAAATCGCAAGTCGCCCTCAGCGGCGAGAGCGGCTCGGGCAAGACCACCTTCCTCAATCTCATCGCCGGTATCCTCGCGCCGGACAGCGGCTCCATCCGGCTCAACGGCCTCGAACTCGCCGGCCTGCGCGAGTCCGCCCGCGACCGCGTGCGCGCCACGACGATTGGCTACATCTTCCAGACCTTCAATTTGCTCCAGGGCTACACCGCGCTGGAGAACGTGCTGCTCGGCATGAGCTTCGGCCCCGGCGCGGACCGGGAGTTCGCGAAGGCCTTGCTCAAGCGCGTCGGCCTGGACGCGAAGCTGAACCACCTTCCTCGCCAGCTCTCCACCGGCCAGCAGCAACGCGTCGCCGTCGCCCGCGCGCTGGCAAACCGCCCCAAGCTCGTCCTCGCTGACGAACCGACCGGCAATCTCGACCACACCAACGCCCGCGAAGCGATGGCGCTCATCCGCGAAGCCTGCCGCGAGAACGGCGCGGCGCTCCTGCTCGTGAGCCACGACCGCGAGGTGCTCGGGCAATTCGAGGCCGTCCAGGAGTTGGGGAAATTGAACCGGGCCGCGAAGTAATATGACTCTCCCGCTCATCGTCGCCAAGTCCCTCCGCCAGCACCTGCTCTCCACGGTGGTGACCGCCGCGTCCATCGCGCTCGCGGGCGGCTTACTCATGGCGGTCTGGGTGGTGAAGACGCAGTCCAACGACGCGTTCACGAAGCAGAACGCCGGCTTCGACGCCGTGTTGGGCGCACGCAGCGCCAAGCTCCAGCTCGTGCTCAACGCCATCTTCCACCTCGAAGCCTCGCCGGGAAATTTGCCGTGGACCGACTACGAGGACATCGCGAAGAACGCCGCCGTCGCGCTCGCACTGCCCATCGCCGTTGGCGACAACTACCACGGCTACCGACTTGTCGGGACCACCACGAACCTCTTCTCCGTCGAGCACGCACCCGGTCGCAAGTATCGCGTCGCGGAAGGCGAGGAGTTCGCCGCTGGCTACATGGAGGCGGTGCTCGGGAGCTTCGCGGCGCGGCAGTTGAAGCTCAAGGTGGGTGACAAGTTTCATCCGTATCACGGGCTGAACTTCGACGAGAAACAGAAGCACGAGGAACTCTACGTCGTCATCGGCATCTTGGAGCCATCGAACACGCCCGCCGACCGCGTCATCTGGATTCCGCTCGAAGGCATCCAGAACATGAAGGGCCACGACGCCAAGAGCGCCGCTGAAATCAGCGCCGTGCTGGTGAAGCTCAAGAACCCCATCGCCGGGCGCGGCTTGGAGCTGATGTATAACAAGCAAGGCAACCGCCTCACCTTCGCCTGGCCCATCGCGCAGGTGGTCGCCGAGCTGTTCGGCAAAATCGCATGGTTCGACAAGGTGCTGGAACTCGTCGCGTGGCTTGTCGCCGCCGTGGCCACTGGCTCCGTGCTTGCGAGTATCTACAACTCGATGAACGAGCGCCGCCGCGACATCGCCATCCTCCGGGCGCTCGGCGCGCGGGCCCACACCATCTTCCTCGCTGTCGTGCTGGAGTGTGCGGCGATCGCGGTGTTGGGCATGGTCGCAGCGTTCGCGGTGTATCTGGGCATCACGGGTGTGGCGGCACACATCATTCGCTCGGAGACCGGCGTGGTGCTCGACGCGTTCGCGTGGCATCCCATCCTCGCATGGGCACCGGCGGCGATGATTGGCCTGAGCGCGCTGGCGGGAGTGATTCCAGCGGTGAAGGCATATCGGACCAACGTGGCGGAAAACTTGGTGCCCGTGTCGTAGCCAAGGAGCGCGGCCTTCAGGCTCAGAAACGTGCGAGCAGCGGAAGACTTCCGGGCGCACTCATCCTGTCCGGCCTGCTGCGCCCTGAATGCCGCGCTCCGCTACGGACGCAGCCACTTCACGAACCAATCCACCGCCGCCTGCCGCGCTTCCACCGTGACCTTGTGGCCAGTCTGTGGCTGGAGGATGACTTGCAGTTGCGCCTCCGCATCGGCGGTGCGGTAGGCCGTGCGCGCGGCGACCAGGCACTCGTTTACACCGGGCAAGGGCGTGCGTGCGTCGGCGTCGCCGTTGATGACGAGCAGCGGGCGCGGCGCGATGAGCGGGAGCATCGCGGGGCCATCGAACTGGCCGTAGATGCCGGGCACGACACGGTCGTAGAAGCGGCGGACGAACGCGGCGTTGACCACCTCGCCCTCGTCCTTCGCAGCGGCCTCGATGGCGGGCTTGAAGGTGTCCACGCGCGAACGCCAACTCTCGTTGTCCAGCGCCCAGTTGAAGCTCTGCACGCCGATGCATGGCACGACGACGGCGATGCGCGGGTCGGCGGCGGCGGCGAGGTAGCCTTCCATCCCGCCCTTCGAGAAGCCGATGAGGCCGATGCGCGCGGCGTCCACGTCGTCGCGCGTGCCGAGGTAGTCTACGAGGCGCATCACGTCCCACGCCGTGTCGTAGAGCAATGGGAGTTTCTTGCTGCCGAACCACGCGTTGAGAATCGCCTCGTGATACTCGGCGGAACCGCTGCCGGCCTTCGTGCGCGCGCCGTGATGCCGGCCATCAATCGCCACCGCGAGGAAGCCACGCTTGGCGAGATCGTGCAGCAGCGGTAACTGGTTCTCTTTGTTCGCCCCCGTGCCGTGCATCACAATGACAACGGGCCGCCGTCCTTCCACCTCGCCACGCTTCACCAGCAAACCCGGCACGCGGACGCCCGCCTCGGCGGCGAAGGAAAACTGGACGGCGCGCAGGCCGTTCGTGCCGGTGGGCGGTTTGACTTCGGAGGCCAGTTCGACGCGCGGGCGGTCGAGGAGTTTGAGAAAGGCGGCGCGGGTATCAAGTAACTCAGCCCCGCTCGCGCAGCAAAGTGAGCTGACGCAAAGGACGAGCAGTGACAGCGCGAGTTGGGCGAAGGACTTGCCCCGGTTGTCGGCGGCGAGAGTGGCAGTGAGCATCATGCGATGGGGCCGCTGATGACGGCGACGGCGCTGGCTTCGGGGCGGAAGTAGCGGGCGGCGGCGGCTTTCACCTCGGCGAGCGTGACGGTCTCGTAGTGCGCGTCGTCCGCCACGTGGTGCGCGTAGCCGAGGCCGTAGAGTTCGTCGAGGGCGTGGAGCATGGCCTGGCCGCCGAGGTCTTGTCGGGAGATTTTCTTCTGGCCCACGATTTTGGCTTTCGCGCGCTTCAGTTCTTCCTCGTTCAAGCCGTCGGTGCGGAGCAGGTCGGCCTCGGCCAAGAGTTCCTTCTCCACAAGCGCAGCCTTCTCCGGGGAAGTGCCGCAGTAGAAAACGAAGTAGCCGGGGACTACGCCGGCCATGTGTTGCGCGCCGACGTAGTAGGCCAGGCCGAGCTTCTCGCGGATGCGCGTGAAGAGCCGGGAACCCATGTCGCTGCACGCCTCCTGGATGAGGTCGAGGGCGTAGCGGTCCGCGTGGTGCATCGTGGTGCCGGGGAAGCCGATGGCGAGGACGGCTTGTTTCTTGTCGCGGGTGTCCGATGCCCGGCGCGCTTCCGGTCGCTGACCGCTGACCGCTGACCGCTGACCGCTGGTCGCTCCCTTCCATTTGCCAAACGCCTTTTTCACCGCCGCCTCCACCTTCTTCGTCTCCACCGCACCGTAGATGGCGAGGACGCAGTTGTCGGGCGTGATGAGTTGCTTGTGCAACGCGGCGAGGGCGGGGACTTGCATCGCCTTCACCGTCGCTTCGGTGCCGAGGGAATCGAGGCCGTAGCCAGCGTCGCCGAAGAGGGTGCGCTTCATGAGCTTGAAGCAACAGGAGAGCAGTTCGTCGCGCTGGTGGCGGAGGTTGCCGAGCTGAATCTCGCACTCGCGCTCCAGCTCGGCTTTCGGGAAGGACGGGCGCAACAGCACCTCGGTGAGAAGTTCGAGACCGAGGGCGAAGTCTTCGCGCAGCACCTCCGCCGTGACGCCGAAGCTGTTGTTGCCGCTGTAGGTGTCGAGGCCGCCGCCGACGCTCTCAATCTCCGTCACGAGCTGTTCAGCGGTGCGGGTCTTGGTGCCCTTCATCATCAGTTTCGCGAGCATGGCACTCGCGCCGCAGCTCGCCGCCGTCTCGGCCAGCACGCCGCCGCGCAGGCCAGCGCGGAAGTGAACGAAGGGCAGGCGATGATCTTCCTTCACGAGCAGGCGCAGTCCGTTGGGCAGCGTGAACAATTTGATTTCGCTGCTACTGCTGACCTCGACGCTTGTGGTGCGCTTCGGCGTGGTGCCCGCGGGCAACAGCGCGTAAAGCGTGCGGTTCTCGGGCGTGAGATATTTGCGCGCGACGCGTTGGAGGTCGGCGGGTTTGAGGCGGCGCACGGCGTCGAGGAAGCGGTGGGAGAAGTTCAGGTCGCTCGCGGCAAGCCAGTTGCCGCCGAGGTCCGCCGCTTGCCCAGCCATCGTCTTGCGCGTGGCGAGGGTGCCGGAGGTGAACTGTTTCACGGCCTTCACCAACTCGGCTTTCGGCACGGGCTTGGCCTTCATCTTCTCGACCTCGGCGAGCATCGCGGCGCTGGCGGCGGTGAACTTGTCGGCGTCCACCACGCCGCTCATGCCGAAGAGGCCGGGGAGGCCGGGGTTGTAGGTCCACGCGTCGGCGGAGTGAACGAGCGCTTGCTTCTCGCGGACGCTCTGGAAGAGGCGCGAGCTGCGACCGTTACCGAGCAACGTGGCGAGCACGTCGATGGTGGGAATGTCCGCGTGGCGCACGTCGGGGATATGCCACGAGATGTGAAAGTGCCCCAGTTCGATGGACGCTTCCTCGATGACTTCGCGGGAGGCGGCTTGCGACGGCTCCTCGGGCAGGACCATCGGCGGGATGGCGCGGGAAGGAGTCTTTGCCCAAGCCGCCTTGATTTGCGCGAGGACATCAGCGGCGACGATGTCGCCCACGACGAGGAAGAAGACGTTGTTGGGCGCGTAACGCTCGCGGTAGTAGCTCACGATGTCCTCGCGTTGAAGCGTGTCGAAGATGTCGCGGTAGCCGATGACCGTGAAGCGATAAGGACTGCGCGTGTAAGCCGTTTCGAAGAGCCGGCGGCCCGCGCGGCGACCGGGGTCGTCGTGGCCCATGTCCATCTCACGGCGGATGACGTCGAGCTCCTTCTTCAGCTCGTCGTCGGGCAACGCGGCGTGCTGCATGATGTCGCACAGCACGTCCACGGCGACGCGCGCGCCGGTGTTCGGGGCGTCGATGTGATACACGGTGCGGTCGAAGCTCGTGTAGGCGTTCATGTAGCCGCCTACGTCCTGCACCTCGCGGTCAATCTTCCCCGGTGGGCGCGTGGCGGTGCCTTTGAAGAGCATGTGTTCCAGCACATGGCTCAAGCCCGCCCCCAGCCAACGCCCCTCGTGGACGCTCCCCGTCTGCGCCCACGCCTGCGCGGACACGACTGGCGCGGAGCGGTCCTCGCGCAAGATGACCGTCAGGCCGTTGTCGAGCGTGGTGACGGTGGTGCCGGGCGGGATGGCGGGCAGGGAAGTGGATGAATTCGTCGAGCGATGAGATGCGTGGGCAACAGCCATAGTCAGGGCGCGGAAAGTAGCGGGTCGAACCGCGCGCTGCAACGGAGAGAAATCGTCAAAGCCGTCCGGGAAGTCAGTTCACCGGCTCGGACTTCGGCTTAAGCTCAGCGACTTTCGCCTTCGGCAAAAATGGCTTCCGGAACGCCGTGAAGAAATCATACCCGCCCTTGAAGTCGTCGCGGCTGTCGTTCTCGGTTTTGCCGAGCAGCGAGCTTTCCACCATGTTGAAGACGATCTCGCCGAAGTCCTCGCCTTGGTGGATGCCCCATTCCGCTAGCACCATCAGCGTCAGCGGGCCGAACTGCTCCAGTGCGTGCGCGCGGATGCCTTCGAGGAGCTGTTGGCCGCTGACGTGCGCGGGTTTGTCCTTGGCGGCTTTGGTGGCGGCTTTGGTGAACTTCCGCTGCGCCACGTCCAGCGCTTCGCGGACGAAGTAGTAAGCTTCGCGCGGGTAGCGCGTGTCTTTGGCGACGATGGTTTCGAGGACCTCTTCGACGTTGAGCGATTGTTGCATGTCAGCGAGCTGCGGCCGGGGCGTTGGACTGCGGGATCCCGGTGGACGTTCGATATGCCTTCACCGCGAGGCCGAGCAGCACGAGAAACAGCAGGGTGAACAACACCGTCTGCTCTTGCCGCGTGAGCCACTTCATGCGCGGAACGTATCGGGGCCAGACGTTCGCGACAACATGGAGTTATCCACCTCTGTTGCGGCGGTCTGTGACGGCCACGGCTGGGAGGCTGACCTCCGGTTGAACGCCACTGCGTCTTCGTAGCGCACGCCGGTGCCGCCGAAGATGTCCAGCGCCGAGCCGATGGTCAGATGCACGCGACCAACGCTGGTCCAAGTAACTGCCTCCAAGTCCGCCAACGACCGCGCGCCGCCTGCGTAAGTCACCGGGATGGGCGACCAGCGCGCTAGGTGCTCCACCAGCTCCAAGTCCACGCCCTGACACAATCCCTCCACGTCGACCGCGTGAACGAGGAACTCCGCACAATGCGCGGCGAGCCGCGTCAGCGCGTCTTGGTTCACTTTGAACTCGGTGAACTTCTGCCAGCGGTCGGTCACTACCCAATACTCGCCGTCGCGTTGGCGGCAACTGAGGTCGAGCACGAGCCGCTCCTTGCCAATCGCCGCCACGAGCGCTCGCACGCGGTCGAAGTCGAGCTGGCCGTCGCGGAAGACCCACGAGGTGACGATGACGTGCGACGCGCCGGCATCCAGCCAGCCGCGCGCGTTGTCGAGGTTCACGCCGCCGCCGAGGTGGAGGCCGCCGGGAAAGGCCGCGAGCGCCTCGCGCGCCGCCGTCTCGTTACCGGTGCCGAGCTGGATGACGTGCCCGCCGGTGAGGCTGTCGCGCTTGTAGAGCTCCGCGAACCACGACGCGGGGCGTTCGCTGACGAAGTTGGTGCGCAGGCCAGCTCCGCTGTCTTGCAGCGAGCCGCCGACGATTTGCTTCACCTTGCCTTCGTGCAGGTCAATGCAGGGACGGAACACGCGTGGAGCGTAAAGGGCAGAGGAGCGGTCAGCAATCAGCGATCAGCAAGGCGGGGCTGGTCTTGCTGATCGCTGACCGCTGATTGCTGACCGTTACGGCACCAGCCACAGGGCGCTCCATTTCACGACGGTCCAGTTGAAGACCGCGCGCACGTTGCCTTCGTCGGCGAGTTGCAGCCATTCGATCTGGTCTACGGTGGAGACGAGCACGGCGAAGTTTTCGTAGCCTGGCTCCAGTTCCTTGGCCGTGACTTTGGGGGACTTGAGCGCGGGCGCGATAGCATCTCCGGGCGCGTGGAGGTCGGAGCCGGGCGGTTGGTTGGCGCAGTAGTTCCGGCGGTGGGCGAGCGGGGCTTTCTGCCAGTGGGCGGCGGCGATGGCGTCGTTCTGATGCACCATCGTATGAGCGCTGATGCGGAGTTGGAGGCGGCGCGCGGGGTCGTGGAAAAGCCAGTGGGCTTGCTCGCAGAGTTTGAGCTGGTGGACTTTTTGCGCGCGGGCATCCGAGTAGCAGATCAGCTCGCGCTTGGCGGCGTCCGCGTGGCGCAGCACGACGACGCGCATGGAGCATTCGAAGAGGTTCGTGGTGCCCAGCACCGGCGTGCGAAACGGGCTGGCCGGGTCGACCGCCGCGCTTTCCAGCTCGCGCCAGATAGCGGGTGGCAATTCTTCCAGATCGGTGGTGGCGAAACTCATGCGCGAGGATTCAGCCACGAAGCGGGAGAAAAGGCACAACGGAAATGCGTATCCATCGAAGCGGTAGCCGCCGAGGTGAGGCGGCGGAGGGGTTCGAGCGCCACAGAGTCCGCCTCCTTGCCTCGGCGGCTACGGGTAGCCGCATAAGAACTCCCATCGAACGGGCTGTCTGACTGCCGAATGATGAACAACGCAGGCGATCGAGCTCCTTTGCTCACCACCAACCATCGGCGATGTCCGGAGGAAGAGCCGAACCTGTGCCTAACGTGTCGTAAAGGGGGAACATCGCCCGCTTGCGGCGGACGCATATGAATCCCAAACTCGCGCCATGGGCTTGCCCGAACTCACCGCTGAGGAACGTGCCATTTACGAGTGGCAGATGTGGCTGCCGGGCTTCGGCGAAGCATCGCAGCGCAAGCTCAAGGGCGCGTCCGTCCTCGTGTCCCGGGTCGGTGGGTTGGGTGGAGCTGTCGCTTACCAACTCGCGGCGGCGGGCGTGGGCCGGCTCGTGCTCGCCCATGGTGGTCAGCTCCGGCCCGGTGACTTGAACCGCCAGCTCCTCCAAACGCACGACCACCTTGGCTTGCCGCGCATGGAGAGCATTGTGCGCCGGCTGCACGACTTGAACCCGCGGCTCAGAATCATCGACGTCGCCGAGAATATCTCGGACGCGAACGCCGCCGCCCTCGTCGCGCAGGCCGACGTGGTGGTGGACGCGGCGCCGTTGTTCGAGGAGCGGCTGGCCTTGAACCGCGCCGCGGTAGCCGCGCGCAAGCCAATGGTCGAGTGCGCCGTGTATGCCTTCGAGGCGCACCTCACCACGTTTCTCCCCGGCCGCACTGGCTGCCTGCAATGTCTCGTGCCGGAGATCCCGCCGGACTGGCGGCGGCGCTTCCCGGTGCTGGGAGCGGTGAGCGGCACGGCGGGCTGCCTCGGTGCGGTGGAGGTGGTGAAGCTCCTCACCGGCCTAGGCGAACCGCTCGCGGACGTGCGGCTGGTGATGGACTTGGGGACGATGGAATTCCGTCGGTTGAAACTCGCGCGGCGGCCGGACTGCCCGGTGTGCGGGGACCGCTGAGAGTTGTGAACCGCTTTTCGCCACGCTATGGAATCTCTTTCCGGGCGGGTGTGACTGGGCCCGAGCCCCAAGCAAAACGGCGTCCCGTTGCCGGGACGCCGTTTGCTGAATTCGTTTTGGCCGGAGCCGCTTACAGACCCTTGGCGATGATGTATTTCACGAGGTCGCCGACGCGGTTGCTGTAACCCCACTCGTTGTCATACCAGCTGATGAGCTTGAAGAAGCGGCTATTCAGCTCGATGCCGGAGCCGGCGTCGTAGATGGAGGAGGACTTGGAGTGGATGAAGTCGGTGCTCACGACTTCGTCGGCGGTGTATTCGAGGACGCCCTTGAGGTAGGTCTCGCTGGCCTTCTTCATGGCGGCGGAAATCTCGGCATAGCTGGTGGGCTTCACGGTCTTCACCGTGAGGTCCACGCAGGAGACGGTGGGCGTGGGCACGCGGAAGGCCATGCCAGTGATCTTACCCTTCACTTCGGGGCAGACGAGGCCGACGGCGCGGGCCGCACCGGTGGCGGAGGGGATGATGTTGATGGCGGCGCTGCGGCCACCCTTCCAGTCCTTCTTGCTCGGGCCGTCCACGGTCTTTTGCGTGGCGGTGTAGGCGTGGATGGTGGTCATCAGACCTTCCTCGATGCCGAAGCCTTCCGTGAGGAGGACGTGGACGAGCGGGGCGAGGCAGTTCGTGGTGCAGCTCGCGTTGGAGATGATGTGATGCGTGGCGGCATCATACTTCTCATGGTTCACACCCATGACGACGGTGATGTCCTCGTTCTTGGCGGGGGCGGAGATGATGACCTTCTTCGCGCCGGCGGTGAGGTGGCCCTTGGCCTTCTCGGCTTCGGTGAAGAGGCCGGTGGACTCGATGACGATGTCTACGCCCAACGCCTTCCACGGCAGCTCGGCGGGGGATTTGGCGGAGACGACGCGGATTTCCGCGCCGTTCACGATGAGAATGTCGTCTTCGAGCTTGTCGGCGGAGGACTTTTTGGAGCCGACGGTGCCGTTGAAGCGGCCCTGGGTGGAATCGTATTTGAGGAGGTAAGCGAGGTTGTCGGCGGGGACAATGTCACCGACGGCGACGACTTCGACTTCCTTGCCGACGAGCCCTTGCTCGACCATCGCGCGGAAGACGAGGCGGCCGATGCGGCCAAATCCGTTGATTGCAACTTTCACAGCCATAGTTCGTGTTTGTTAAGGTTCGATTTCAGACCGACAAGGCCGCGCATCGTATCGGCGAGCAAGGGACCGTCAATGCGCAAATCCGGCTTCAGGCTTCTGGTTTTTGCCGCCGGAAGGATTCTTTAGCCACGGATGGAACACAGATGAAACACGGATGGGGACGAGAAGGCTACGCCACAATGTCCCGCAGCACATGCCCGTGCACATCCGTCAGCCGGAAGTCCCGACCGGCGTAGCGGTAGGTCAGGCGCTCGTGGTCGAAGCCGAGCCGGTCCAGAAGCGTCGCGTGCAGGTCGTGGACGGACGCGCGGTCTTGCACGGCCTTGAAGCCGAACTCGTCCGTCGCGCCGTGGACGGTGCCGCCCCGGATGCCGCCGCCGGCCATCCACACGCTGAAGCCGTAGTGGTTGTGGTCGCGGCCCAGCTTGGACTTGCCCGCGTCGGTCAGCTCCACCGTGGGCGTGCGGCCGAACTCGCCGCCCCAGAGGATGAGCGTGTCCTCGAACATCCCGCGCTGCTTGAGGTCCGCGATGAGCGCGGCGATGGGCTGGTCAATCTGCGCGGCGAGCTTGCGGACATTGCCTTCGATGTTGTCGTGGTTGTCCCACGGCTGACCTGCGCCATGCCAGAGCTGCACGAAGCGCACGCCGCGCTCCAGCAGCCGCCGCGCGATGAGCGTCTGCCGCCCGTGGACGTGCTCGCCGTAGAGCGCGCGGAGATGCGCCGGTTCCTTGCTGAGGTCAAACGCATCGCTCGCCTCCATCTGCATACGGAAGGCGAGTTCAAAGGACTGGATGCGGGCGTCGAGCCGCGAGTCCGTGGCGCGCGCGGCTTGATGCTCGGCGTTCAACTGGCGGAGTAAACCCAGTTGCCGCTGCTGCATCTCAGCGGTCGCGTGCGGGCTGCGGATATTCTCGATGAGCTTGTCGATCTG
>CALQJI020000061.1 GCA_943330855.2 Klebsiella pneumoniae | reverse complement strand
GGTGAAGACGGATTGGAGGTGGCTTTCGAAGAGGGCGCGGGCGTTTTGGAGGTTCTTTTCGGCGTTGGCTTTGGCGGTGGCGAGGCCCTCAAACGCTTCGTCCAGCAGGCCGACGATCCGCTGCTGTTCGGCCAGCGGGGGGACGGGAACGGCGACTTCCTTGAGCTTGCCGCCCGACAACTCTTTGAACGTCGCGCCCGTTCCGAGTGAGTTCAGCAGGTCAACAATGCTGCTGAGGTAGTAATACAGAAACTTGTGTTCGATTTGGCTGCGGGGAATCAGGCCTTTGCAACCTTGGTTCGTTCCCATCGGTTCGGTGTTGATGACCAAGTGCCCGATTGGAGCGCGGGACGAAAGAATCACGGAATTTGGCGGCAGCATCCGCGCCGAGCTGTCACGCAAGCCCAAGTCGGTAATCTTCCGTTCGGTATCACTGACGTATGGGCTGAGACGCTTGCCCATTTCTGCGGGCGTAATCCACCGATGATTGCCGTCCCAGTATTCGGGCACGCCGGTCTTGGGTGTGCCGCCGTTCATCACGTCGCACACGTCGCCAATCGTCTTTGTCTGCCACCCCTTCTTCATAGCAGCGCCTTGATGTTGCCCAGCACTTCCGCGCTCTCGGCATCCAGCGCGGCGATTTCGTCCATGATTTCCTGCGGGCTGCGGTGCGCGATTTCCTCGCCGCCGTTGGGGTTCTTCACGGACAAATCAAACGTCTTCGGGTCGATGGCCGCCACGTCCACGCTCCAGCTTTTGGGCGAGTCGGCTTTGGTCTTTTGCAGCGCGATGAACTCGGCGAGGTCGGCGTCGTTGAGCGGGTTGGTCTTGCCCATGTTGCGACCGGGGTCGAGCTGGTAGAACCAGACCTTGCGCGTCTTCGTGCCTTTCTCAAAGAAGAGCACGACGGTCTTCACCCCCGCGCCGATGAACGTGCCGCCGGGGCAGTCGAGCACGGTGTGGAGGTTGCACTCTTCGAGGAGTTTCTGGCGCAGGCTGACGGAGGCGTTGTCGGTGTTGGACAGGAATGTGTTCTTGATGACGATGCCGGCGCGGCCTCCGGCCTTGAGGATTTTAATAAAATGCTGGAGGAAGAGGAACGCGGTCTCGCCGGTGCGGATGGGGAAGTTTTGCTGCACTTCCTTGCGCTCTTTGCCGCCAAAGGGCGGATTGGCGACGATGATGTGGAAGCGGTCCTTTTCCTGCACGTCGGCGAGGTTCTCTGCGAGCGTGTTGATGTGAATGATGTTGGGCGCTTCGATGCCGTGCAGGATCATGTTCATGATCGCGATGACGTAGGCGAGAGACTTCTTTTCCTTCCCGTAGAAGGTGCGCTCTTGCAGGGTGCGGTCCTGGCCGGTGGTGCGCTTGGGGTTCTGGGCGCGGAGGTAATCGAAGGATTCACAGAGGAAGCCGGCCGAGCCGACGGCGGGGTCGCAGATGGTCTCGCCGAGCCGGGGCGCGGTGACGGCGACGATGGCGCGAATGAGCGGGCGCGGGGTGTAATACTCGCCGCCGTTGCGCCCGGCGTTGCCCATGTTTTTGATCTTGGCTTCGTAGAGGTGCGAGAGCTCGTGCTTCTCGGTCTGGGACTGGAAGCGGAGTTCGTCGATGTGGTCGATGATCTCGCGCAGGTTGTAGCCGCTCTGGATGCGGTTCTTTATCTCGCCGAAGATTTCGCCGATCTTGTATTCGATGGTGTTCGGCCCGGTGGCCTTGGCCTTGAAGCCGTGCAGGTAGGGGAAGAGCTTGGCGTTGACGAACTGGATGAGGTCGTCGCCGGTGAGGGCGGTGTTGTGGTCGATCTTGCCGTCTTTGCCCTTGGGCGCGGCCCATGTCTCCCAGCGGTAGGGTTTGTCGAGGATGTGGGTGTATTTCTTGCCGTCGAGGGCGGCTTCGGTGGCTTTGTCGTGTTCGAGGGCGTCGAGGTATTTCAGGAACAGCAGCCAGGAGGTCTGCTCGGTGTAATCGAGTTCGCTGGTGCAGCCGGCGTCTTTCCAGAGGACGTCGTCGATGTTTTTGAAAGCTTGTTCGAACATGGAGTGGTTGGGAAAAACGTCGGCTTATGGTGGTTTGGTTGGGGCGCAAGTTGCAACTACTCGCGAGCGATGCCGGAAGGCAGGGGGGCAACATGAGTGCTGGTCTACTCTCCGTTTCTCTGTTAGGTAAAGCTGTGGCACGCGTCCACCCAACCACCGGTTACCGATGATCAAGTTCAAAGGCAAGGAACAGGCCAAGGTCACTCCGCAGCGGCAGGCTGCCGAGCAGTTGCTCCAGAAGCTCAAGCGCACGCTCGAGATGGAGGCGGGCCGTGGCAACATCACCATCAACCACTTCCTCACCTCGCGGGGCAGCGCGGACCGGAATGCCTTTGCGCCGCAGACCACGCCAGGCACGGGGTTTTACACACTGGAGGGGGTCGTCGCCACCGGCGGCATGGGCGCAGTGCTCAAGGCGCAGGACAACAACCTCGCCCGGACCGTCGCGCTCAAGGTGATGCTCAACAGCGCCGACGCGAACGAACAAACCGTCTTCAGCTTCGTGGCCGAGGCGCAGATCACCGGCCAGCTCGAACATCCGAACATCGTGCCCCTGCACGACATCGGCGTGGCCGCCGACGGCACGATCTATTACACGATGAAGCTGATCGAGGGGCGCACGCTGCGCGACATCCTCAAGGACATCCGCGAGGGGAATACGGACACGATCCAGCGGTTCCCGATTTCGCGCCTGCTGACCATCTTCCAAAAAGTTTGCGACGGCATCTCCTACGCGCACTCGCGGCGCGTCATCCACCGCGATTTGAAGCCGGACAATGTGATGGTCGGCGAATTCGGTGAGGTGCTGGTCTTGGATTGGGGCTTGGCGAAGGTGCTGCCCGAGCCAGGCCAGGCGGACACGGAGGAAACGGGCGGGGAGTTTTCCGGGCCCTTGCCCGGCGGCGGAGGCGACGCCATGGCGACGATGGCCGGGCAGGTAAAGGGCACGCCGAACTACATGGCTCCCGAGCAGGCTGAGGGTCGCGGGGCAGACATTGACACGCGCTCGGACATTTACGCGTTGGGCGGGATTCTCTATTACACACTCACGATGCAGCCGCCGGTCACGGGCGCGAACCTCGACGAAATTCTCACCCGCGTGACTTCGGGTGAGATCACCCCCCCCAGCTCGTTCAACAGCCGGCCGATTGAAAATCCCACGGGCAAGATCGCCCCACACTGCCCGGACGGAACCATCCCCGACGCGCTGTCCGCCGTGGCGATGAAGTGCATGGCGGGGGAAAGCGCGCAGCGTTACCAGACGGTGGAGGAACTGCAGGCGGACCTCGCGTCCTACCAAGGCGGCTACGCGACGCGCGCGCAGGACGCGAATATCTTCACGCTGATGAGTTTGCTGTTCCAGCGGAACAAGAAGGAAGTCTTCATGGCCGGACTCGCCTTGCTCGCCATCGTCCTCGTGGTCTTCGGCTTTCTAGGCAAGGTGAAGATGAGCGAGATGAAGGCGCAGGACGCGCTCAAGAATGCGGAGGCGAAGGTGGCCCAACTCCGCGAAACCGCTCCCGCCATGGCGGCTGTGGCTGAGGGCAAACTGCGCGAACTCAAGTTCGGCGAAGCGATGACCAACATCGACCAAGCCATCAAGCTCGACGAGTCCATCGCCCGCTTCCACAACATCAAGGGCAACATTTATATGTCGTCGCTCGATATTGAAGCGGCGCGGAAGGCCTTCGAGCAGGCCCGCGAACTCGACACCAAGCTCGCTGACGCCATCCGCAGCTCGGTGCTTTGTGCCGCCATTATCCGCGACAACCCCGACCTGAAAAAACTCAGCGACAAGAGCAAGCGGGACATTTACGAGCTGTTCCGCGAGCAGGGCCGGGTCGAGGAAGCCGGACGCATCTTCGCCATGGTCGCCGCCACGGACTCTCAGATGCTGGTCGGATTCCGTCGGCAACTAGCAGCGGCGCAGATCAAGCCCGAACTCCTGGAGCGCGACGGCTTGGGGCAATACCACCTCGATCTCAGCGAGCATCCCGTCAGCAGCCTCGCCGCGTTGAGGAACATCCCGCTGGCATCCTTGAACCTCGCAGGAAGCACAAATATCGCGGACCTCAGCCCGCTCAAGGGCATGGCGCTGACCAGTCTGAACCTGTCCCGGCTGCGCCGACTCAACGACCTGGCACCGCTGCAAGGGATGCGGTTGACGCAGTTGAGTTTGAAGGACTGCGACGAGCTGCTCGACCTCGCCCCGCTGGCCGGGATGCCGTTGATCCGGCTGGACATCAGTGACACCAAGATTGCGGATCTGAAGCCGCTCACGGGCATCAAACTTGAATGGCTCGATGCTTCCCGCACGGCCACCCGCGAGCTCGCGGCCCTCGCAGGCATGCCGCTTCGTTCGCTCAACATTGAAAGCTCCAAAGTGATCAACCTCGGTCCGCTCCGGGGTGCGCCACTGCTCTACCTCAATTTCAGCAGCAACGGGGTCCGGGAGGTTTCCGCCCTGACGAATATGCCGCTGGTCACGAATCTCATGCGCAAGACCATCGTGCGCGACATCGCGGCGTTCAAAGGGATGCGCCTTCAGCACCTTGACTGCTACAAGACGCCGGTGGAGACGCTCACACCGCTCGCGGGGATGACCTCGCTGCGCCTGCTGGACTTGCGCGAGACGAGCATCACCACCATCGCCCCGCTGGCCGGGATGCCGCTGGACGTGCTCAAACTGGGGATCACCCAAATCACCGACATCAGCGCGTTGCGCGGTGCGCCGCTCACGGTGGAATTGGATTTGTCCGAAACTCGGGTGACCAGCCTCGAACCGTTGCGGGGCGCACCGTTGCAATACTTGAACCTCTCGAAAACCCCCATCGCCAGCCTCGCACCGCTCGCTGGAATGCCGCTCAAGGTGCTGCGCATGGACAGCATGCCGACCCAGCCCGACCCGAACCCGCTTTGGGAATGTCAGGACTTGGAGCAACTGGCGGTCCCCTTTCCATCTCCCTCCGTGATCGCCCTGCGGCAGCTCCCCAAACTCAAACGGCTCGACTACTACGTGCCGGTGGATTTGTGGGAACGCGCGAAAGCTCCCGTCGCCTTTTGGAAAGACTGGGACGCACGCAACCGGTAGCAACCGAGCTCACGAGGCGGGTTGCATGGCTTCAACACGGGGGGCCCGGAAAAAGCGGTGCTTCAGCACCATTTTCGGGCGCACCTGAACGACTCCCTCAGATATCTTCACCCCATCTGCGCTCCCCGCCTGGCCTTTGCGCTCGACCCTCTCGGCACACGTGTTTAGCTTCCGCGCCTTTGCCGAACCCATGTTCCACCTAAAACTTCAGGCCCGTCTCCAAGCCGCCGTCCGTGCTGTATTGCCGGACGCGGATGTCGCCAATGTGCTCGTGCGCCCCTGCCCTGATGTGCGGCACGGGGACTACCAGTCCAACGCGCTCATCGCCGTCGCCAAGCAGCGCAAGCTCAACCCCCGCCAACTCGCCGAGCAGGTGCAAGCCCAGCTCGACGTGACGGAGATTTGCGATGCGGTGGAAATCTCCGGGCCGGGCTTTCTCAACTTCCGCGTGCGCCCCGCCGCGCTGGCCGCCGTGTTGCAATCCGCCGCGCAGGGGGAACACCTGTTCTTCGCCAAAGCCGCGCAGCCGCGCACCGTGGTCATTGACTTCAGTTCGCCGAACGTCGCGAAGCCCATGCACGTCGGCCACATCCGCTCGACGGGACTGGGCGACGCATTGCAGCGCGTCTTCCGTCTGCTCGGCCACCGCGTCGTCACGGACAACCACATCGGCGACTGGGGCACGCAGTTCGGCAAGTTGTTGCTCGGCTGGAAGCAACTCCTCGACCGCGACGCGCTGGGCCGCGACGCCATCGCGGAGCTGGAGCGGCTCTACAAAACCATCAATGCCGAGTGCGACGCCACGCCCGCGCGGCTGGAGGAGGCGAAGCTGGAGTTGGTGAAACTCCAGGCTGGCGACGCGGAGAACATCGCCGTCTGGCAGGAGATGATTCGCGTGTCGCAAGCGCAGTTCGACACGATTTACGGACGGCTCGGCGTGAAGTTCGACCACGCGTTGGGCGAGAGTTTTTACAATCCGCAGCTCGGTCCGGTGGTGAACGACTTGCTCGCGAGCGGTCTCGCCCGCGAGAGCGAAGGCGCGGTGGGCGTGTTCAGTGATGGCTCGCTGCCGCCGAAGTCCGATCCGTTTCTCGTCAACCGCGACGGCGAGTGGGTGGCCGACCCCGCGCTCGTGCGCAAGAGCGACGGCGGCTTCAACTACATGACCACCGACCTCGCCACGGTGGACTACCGCCTCAAGACGTGGGCACCGAACGAGATTGTGTATGTCGTGGATGACCGGCAGGCCCCGCACTTCCGCAAGCTGTTCCTCACCTTCGCGCGCTGGCAGCCAGAGGCGGCGAAGCAGGTGAAGCTCGTCCATGTCGGCTTCGGCAAGATTCTCGGCGAGGACGGCAAGCCTTTCAAAACACGCAGCGGCGACACGGTGAAGCTCGGCGACTTGCTGGATGAAGCGGAGGAGCGGGCGCTCGCCGTCGTGACGGAAAAGAACCCGGATTTGCCCGAGGCGCAGCGGAAGGAAATCGCCCGCATCGTCGGGCTTGGCTCGGTGAAATACGCGGACCTGCTGCCCAATCGGCAGAGCGATTACCAGTTCAGTTGGGACAAGATGCTGGCGCTGCAAGGCAACACCGCGCCGTATCTGCTGTATGCCTACACGCGGCTGCGGAGCATTTACCGAAAGAGCTTGGAGCCGTCAGCCGTCAGCGGTCAGCCGTCAGCGATCAGCTTGAACGCGCCGGATGAAATCGCGCTGGCCAAGCAGCTCGTGAATTTCGGCCTCGTGCTGGAGGCGGTGGCGGAGGAATACCGGCCCAACTTCCTCTGCAATTATCTCTACGACCTCGCCGGGGTGTTCGCGCGCTTTTACGAGACCTGCCCGGTGCTCAAGGCCGAGGGGGCCGAGCGCGCCACGCGGCTGCTGCTGTGCGACCTCACGGGACGCGTGCTCCAGCAGGGCTTGGCCGTGCTGGGCATCGAGACGACGGAGCAGATGTGAGCTGGCTTGGTCAGAGAGGGCGGAGCAGCACGGGGTGCGGCGCATCGATTGGCGGAGTTTCAGGTTGCGTCACAAATCGCATTCCGGCATTTAACTCCGCAGCACTAAGCAAGGGACAGCTTCATGGGTGATCAAGCAGAAGTCGGTTACAAAATCTGGGCCACGGACGATGTCGTCTATGGACCGGTGGACATGCCGACGCTGGTCGAGTGGGTGCGGGACGAGCGCGTGGTGACAGATACCTGGGTTTTCGTTTGCCATGAGGGGAAGTGGAGCGAGGCCGGCAAAATGCCCGAGATGCGCTCCGTCTTCAATGCCATCACGCCCGGGAGCGTCCCGGTCTCTCACACTCCGCTCGTCGCAGGCATCAAGCCGGGCGCGTTGAGGCGCGTGAAAATCCTCGGGGAGATGACCGACCAGCAGCTCGGGCGCTTCGCGCAGTTCATGGAGGTGGAGAACGCCCGGCAGTTCCACACCATCGTGACGCAGGGCGCAGTCGGTGACGCGATGTATCTGATCCTCGAGGGCGAACTGCGTGTGCGGCAGTTGGTGGGAGGTAAGGAAACCGTGCTCGTCACGCTCAACGCCGGTGAATTCTTCGGCGACATCTCGCTCTTCGACCACGGCCCGCGCTCGGCAGATGTCGTGGCAAACAGCCCCTCGGTGTTGCTCAAAGTTTCCGCCACCAATTTCCTGAAACTCGTGCAGGAAGCGCCCGAGCTGGCCACGCCCTTCCTCGTCGCCGTCTGCAAGACGCTCACCGCCCGCATCCGCGCGGACAACAAGCGGCTGCGGGACGCGGTCAACATCGGTCGCGCGGCCCGCTGACGGAGCGTGGGGCTTGTGCCCCCCAGCTCATTCCGCAAAACTCCACGCCATGAACCGCCGCGCCTTCCTGCAAACCGCCGCCATTTCCACCGCTGCCTTGCCAGCGCTTGCTGCCGAGCCGCGTCGCGTGCGCATTGGCTTCCTCGGGTGCAGCCATTCGCACGGGATGCCGAAGGTGAAGCTCGCGCTGGAATCGCCGGACTGGGAGTGCGTCGGGGTTTCCGAGCCGAACCCGAAGGCGCGCGCTGCGGCGGAGAAGCTCGGGGCGAAGATCCTTTCGCAGGAGCAAGTCCTGGCCGCCAGCGAGGTCATCGCCTTGGAGTCCGATGCGAAGGACCGTGCCCAACTGGCAAAGGCGGCGTTGCTCGCGGGCAAACACATCCACATCGAGAAGCCGCCGAGCGTGACGCTCGCGGAGTTCCGAGAACTGCTCGGCTTGGCCCGCGACAAGCAGGTGCTCATGCAGATGGGCTATATGTGGCGCTTCAACCCCGGCATCAACGCCGCGCTCGAAGCCGCGCGCAAAGGCTGGCTCGGCGATGTCTATCTCGTGCGCGGCGTCATCAACACCAACCTCTCCGGCGAATCGCGCCGCTCCTTCGGTGAGATCGCCGGCGGCACGATGTATGAGCTGGGCTGCCATCTCGTTGACCCGCTCGTGCGCCTGCTCGGCAAGCACGCGAAGGTCACCCCCGTGCTGCGTCACGACGCGAAGGAGGCGGACGCGCTCGCCGACAACTGCGTCGCCGTCTTCGATTTCAAGGGGGCCATCGGCATCATCAGCAGCGCGACGATGCAGCCCACGGCGGGCGCACACCGGACGTTCGAGATTCAGGGCACGAACGGCGTCGCCATCGTGCGGCCCATCGAGCAGCCCGTGTTGACGGTGGAATTGGCGAAGGAGGCCGGGCCTTACAAGAAGGGCAGCCAGGTCATCAACTTTCCGCGCTATGAGCGTTACGTGCCGGAGTTCGCTGAACTGGCCGCGTGTGTCCGTGCCGGCAAGTCGCTCGCGGTCACTCCGGAGGAGGACGAGTTGGTGCAGGAGGCGCTGCTGAAGGCGAGCGGGATGCATTGAAGCCGGCGCTCCGCTCGTCAATCCACTTGCCGCCGCCCCGCCTTCCCTCTTTAATCCGCCGCGTGTCCGCCACTTCTCTCACTATGAAACGCATCTGGTTCCTCAAGTTCACCGCCGCCCTCTGCCTCGCCGCCGCCACTGTCCAAGCGGCCGACGCTTGGAAGCCGGATGCCGGTTTCACCAGTCTCTACAACGGCAAAGACCTCACCGGCTGGAGCTACCGCGACAAAGATGGCAAACCGACCGAGACGCTCGACGGCAAGAAGGAAGCCACCGACGGCCGCTACACGGCCAAGGGCGAAGTGCTCACCGTCAACCCGCGTAACGAGGCCAAAGGCCCGAACCTGCGCCAGTTTTACACCGTGAAGGAGTTTCCGAAGGACTTCATCCTCAAGCTGGAATTCCGCGCCGAGGTGAACGCGGACAGCGGCATCTTCCTGCGCAAGCCCCAACTCCAATGCCGCGACTACCTCGTGGCCGGCCCCTACAAGGACCTGAAGCAATACAAGGCGCAGGACTGGAACGTCATCGAAGTCGTGGTGAAGGAAGGCAAGGCCCGCTGCACCTGCAACGGTGAGGTGCTGGCCGAAGCCCTTCAGCTTCCCGCCACCGGCCCCATCGGCCTGGAAGCCGACCGTGGCACGATGGAGTATCGGCGGATTCAGATTAAAGAGCTACCTTGAGGCGGGAGTTAGGAGCCAGAAGGTAGAAGTTAGGAAAACGGCGGGCAAGGGTCAGGCAGGAAGCAGCGCGTTACGATGCCTTTCCGGCTCGCAGCCGTAACTCACTCCTGCTCCTCCCGGCTTTCTTCCCCTTTGACGCTCCCCCACCCATCCCGTAGCGTCGCGCCTCTTTCGCATCATGCTTGGAATCATCTTTAAGAAAATCTTCGGCTCAAAGAACGAACGCGAGTTGAAGCGCCTGTGGCCGCTCGTGAAGCAAATCAACGAGCTGGAGGCCGCCCTTCAGTCGCAGCCGGAGCAAGTCCTGCGCGACAAAACCGCCGCGTGGAAGGCCAAGCTCGCCACCATCACCGACGACGCCGCGCTGGCGCGTGAGCTGGAGGTCATCTTGCCTGAGGCCTTCGCCGTGGTGAAGAGCGCCTGCCGCCGCATGTGCGGCACGGACGTCACCGTGCGCGGGCATCCGCTGCGCTGGGAGATGGTGCCCTTCGACGTGCAGCTCATCGGCGGCATGGCGTTGCACAAGGGGATGATTTCCGAAATGGCCACCGGCGAAGGCAAGACCCTCGTCGCCACGCTCCCGACCTTTCTCAACGCCCTCGCCGGGCGCGGCGTCCACGTCGTCACCGTTAACGACTACCTCGCCGCCCGCGACGGCGAGTGGATGGGCGCGGTCTATCAGTTCCTGGGCCTCACGGTCGGCTGCATCCTCCACGACCAGCCCCCCGCCGTCCGTCGCGCGCAATACGCCTGCGACATCACCTACGGCACCAACGCCGAGTTTGGCTTCGATTACCTCCGCGACAACGGCATGGCCACCACCGCCGCCGAGCAGGTGCAGCGCGGACATTACTTCGCCATCGTGGACGAGGTGGACAGCATCCTGATTGATGAAGCCCGCACGCCGCTCATCATCAGCGGCCCCGCCGTCATCGCGCGCGACAGCCAGGTTTACTCGAACTACAAGGGCAGCATCGAAGGTCTCGTGCGCGCGCAGCACCAGCTTTGCGACCGCTACCTCCGCGAGGCGGAAGAGCATCTGAAGAAGCTCAAGCCCACCGACGGTTCGCAGCCGCAGGGCGCCGAGGCGCTGGAAAAGGAAGCCGGCCTGCTGCTCTATCGCGCGAAGCTCGGCCAGCCCCGCTCCCCCGGTCTCGCGCGCCTGCTCGAAGAGCCAGCCCACATCAAGTTGATGAACAAAGCCGAGCTGGACCTCCACCTCGACCAGTCCAAGAAAGACCTCTACGCGCAGAAGGAAGAGCTGTTCTTCGCGATGGAAGAGAAGAGCCACGAGGCCGACCTCACCGAGAAGGGCCGCAAGCACCTTTCCCCGAACGACCCCGACGCCTTCATGCTGCCCGATCTCGCGACGGCCTTCAGCGAAATTGACGGCGGTGCGGAAGCCGACGCGCGCAAACGCCTCGAAGCAAAGCAAAAGCTCCAAGCCAACTTCGAGGCGAAGGCCGAGAAAATCCACGTCATCTCCCAGCTCCTCAAGGCCTACTGCCTCTACGAGAAGGATGTCCAATACGTCGTCCAGGAAAACAAGGTCATCATCGTGGACGAAAACACGGGCCGCCTCATGACCGGCCGCCGCTGGAGCGATGGCCTCCACCAAGCCGTCGAAGCGAAGGAGAACGCCATCATCGAGGAGGAGACGCAGACCTACGCGACCATCACGATTCAGAATTACTTCCGCCTCTACCTGAAGCTCTCCGGCATGACCGGCACCGCCGAGACCGAGGCGCAGGAGTTCTTCGACATCTACAAGCTCGGCGTCCTCGTCATCCCGACCAACCGCGCCATCGCGCGCAAGGACCAGAACGACTCCGTCTATAAAACCAAGCGCGAGAAGTTCGAAGCCGTCCTCAAAGAAATCCAAACCGTCCACGCGCTCGGTCGCCCCATCCTCGTCGGCACCGTCGCCGTCGAAAGCAGCGAACACCTCGCCCGCGTCCTCAAGCGCGCCGGCCTCGTCCACTCCGTCCTCAACGCCAAATTCCACGAACAGGAAGCCGAAATCGTCGCCCGCGCCGGGCAAAAGGGTGCCATCACCATCGCCACCAACATGGCCGGTCGCGGCACCGACATTAAGCTTGGCCCCGGCGTCGCCGCCGTCGGCGGCCTGCACGTCCTCGCCACGGAACGCCACGAAGCCCGCCGCATTGACCGCCAGCTCCGCGGCCGTTGCGCGCGCCAGGGCGACCCCGGCTCCTCGCACTTCTTCATCGCCCTCGAGGACGACCTCATGCGCCTCTTCGGCTCCGACAAGATTGTCAAAGTCATGGAACGCGTCGGCCTCGAAGAGGGCCAGGAGCTGGAGCACCCGCTGTTGAACCGCTCCATCCAGACCGCGCAGAAACGCGTCGAGCAACACAACTTCCAGGCTCGCAAACGCACGCTCGAATACGACGACGTGATGAACAAGCAGCGCGAAATCGTTTACGGTTTCCGCAACGAAATCATCCGGGGCGACGACGTGCGCGACCGCCTCATGGACATCATGGAGGAAGTCGTCCTCGCCAAGGTGGACGAGTTCACCTCCCACGAGACCGAGATTGCCGAGTGGAACATCCGCGGCCTCGCCGACTGGGTGAACCTCAACTTCCCCATCGGCATGCCCGAGGAGAAGTTGCTCAAGACCGCCGAGGACGGCGGCGAGCTCCCCGTGCCCGGCTCCGCCTTCGAAGGCCTCAACGCCGGCCAGTTCGCCGTCTGCCACTACCTTGCTAAGGCCGTGCGCGACGCCTACGACCTCAAAATTCAGTTCGAGGACGCCGAGGCCCTCAAGAACGTCGAGCGCTACATCGTCCTGAGCGCCATTGACAAGCTCTGGCAGGAGCACCTCTACGGCATGGACTCCCTGCGCACCAGCATCGGCCTGCGCGCCTACGGCCAGCGCGACCCGCTCATCGAATACAAAGCGGAAGCCTTCAAGCTCTTCGACGAATTGATGGTCAACATCAAGACCGAGATTTGCCACAACATCTTCCGCAGCGCCTCCTCGATGATGGCCTTCGAGAACTTCCTGAAGAACCTCCCCGCCATCGCGACCCACACCGAAAGCGCGCCCTACGGAGCCGAACCGCCCGCGAAAGCCAACGCCAGCGACATGGTCAGCGAAGCCAGCGACGCCCTCTCCAAAGCCAAGCCGACGCGCACCGGCCCCAAAGTAGGCCGCAACGACCCCTGCCCCTGCGGCAGCGGCAAGAAATACAAGCAGTGCTGCGGCCGCTGACCCCGCGTTGACCGCCCAACGCCCGCCCGCGACCGGATAACCCTCGACGCGGACCGCCGAGTTGGCCGACCTGCGGCGATAGCCGTCCGTGCCACCCACGTAGTCACAAGGCTTTAGCCTGCGCATCAGAGCCCACACAACCAAAGCGCAACCTGAAGGTTGCGCCTACGGGACTCGGACGGCCTTTGGACCAGCTTGGCCACCCACGCGACGGGGCAATACTACTTCCAGACCACCAAAGACACGACCGGGCCCACCCAAGACCGGACCCCGTCCACCAAATTCGTAGCCCGGAGGCCGTCGGCATCGTGCATTTGGTGGACGGCGTTGTTCTACCGCTGCAGGAACACCTCGCGGAAACCGCTGCGGTGCGGCCAAAGTCGCATCTCCCATTCTTACAGATGCATTCGGGTGTTCAGCCCATCGCCAGCGCCGTCGACCTCGCAAAAGAGAGAGGCCGTGTCCGATGTGCCTTCGGTGCGGCACTGCGTTGCGTTGGAAGGGCGGTTGGGAGAAGCTCTCGGCTCGTGTTTCGAAGCGTTCAACGGTGGTTGATCTTGGGACTGGCGGGCTGGGTCGGCTCGCTGGCAGGGCTGCGTGGAGACACTCGGGCAGCGGGGGCGGAGTGGTCGTTGCGGTTGTGGCAGGTGGAAGAGGGGTTGCTCGAAAACACCGTGACGGGCATCGCCCAGTCGCCCGAGGGATATTTGTGGGTGGCGACGCTCAACGGGTTGGCGCGCTTCGATGGGGTGCGCTTTCAACGCGTGGTCTTGCCGCCGAGCACGCCGGGGGGCGGGCAGACGTTGCGGGCGCTGCTGGCCGCACGGGACGGGCGGTTGTGGGTGGCGTTGGACGGCGGCGGGTTGGTCGGGTGGGCCACGGGGAGCACCAATGTTTTCACGGTGGCGGAGGGCTTGAGCGGGTCGCGCCCGGTCTCGCTGGTGGAGGCGGGGGATGGGGCGGTCTGGGTGGGTTACTCGGATGGCACGGCGGGGCGCGTGCAGGCGGGCAAGGTGACGCGGTTCACGGCTGCGGAGGGGCTGGCCGGCGCGAGCGCGTGTGAGCTGGCGTGTGATGCTACGGGGCAGGTTTGGTTCGCGAAGTCGGGGCGCATCGGGGTGTGGCGCGGGGGGGAATTCGTGACGTTGTTCCGCGTGCCGGAGCGCGTGTTGCAACTGACGGCGGCGAAGGCGGGCGGGGTGTGGGTGTGCGCGGGCGGGCGAGTGTTCCGTTTGGTGGAGGGCGGCGAACCGGAGCCGTTGACCCATTTGGTGCCCGAGCATCCAGGGGTGGAGGCGCGGGTGATTTTCGAGGACCGCAGTGGCGCGGTGTGGGTGGGGACGGCGAGGGATGGTTTGTTCCGATGCGATGCGATGGGGGCGAAGCGGGTGGAGACCGCGCACAGTGAAGTGGTGAGTCTGGCGCAAGACGCGGAGGGCAATGTGTGGGCGGGCACCGCCGGCGGCGGGCTGAACCGGGTGCGTCCGCGCGTAGTGGAACTTCAGGGCACGGCGGCGGGGCTGCCGTTCGCGACGTTGCGCTCGGTGTGCGCGGACGAGTCTGGGCGGGTTTGGGCGGTGACGTTGACGGGGGAGTTGGCCCGCGAAGAGGAGGGGCGGTGGCGCACGGTAGCGTTGGACGAGCCGGGAAGCGGGCGGGAGGCGACGTGTGTGGCGGGTGATGGGCACGGCGGGGTTTGGGTAGGCACGCGGCGACATGGGATTTTGCAACTGGCGGACGGGAAGTGGTCGCCCACGCGGTTGCGGGTCGGGACGGTTCCAAGTCCGGTGCGCGCGCTCTTTCTCGACCGGGCGGGCACGCTGTGGGCGGGGATGGAGCGGCCGGGCGGGGTGCAACGGTGGCGGCAGGGCGAGGTGAAATTGTTCGACTCGCCGGTGAGCGCGCGGGTGGTGCGGACGATGGCGGAGGACGCGGCGGGGCGGTTGTGGTTCGGCACGTCGGACGGGCGGTTGCTGCGGCTGGAGGGCGAGGCGTTGGTGGATGAAACGGCGCGGACGCTCGCGCAGCCCAAGCCGATTCGCAGTCTGCTGGCGACGGCGGATGGGGCGCTGTGGCTGGGTTACGCGGGGGCGGGGTTGGGGCGGCTGAAGGACGGTCGGTTCAGTCGGCTGGGGCCGGAGCAGGGTTTGCCGGATGATTACATTTCCGCCGTGTTGCCGGATGGGCATGGCTCGCTGTGGCTGGCGGGGACGCATGGTTTGTTTCGGGTGTTGCTCACGGAGTTGCAGGCGGTGGCGAATGGGCGGGCGGAGCGAGTGCGTCCGGTCCCGGCGGAGCGGGATGACGGTTTGCGCAACTTACAGGCGAACTACGGGAATTGGCCGGGAGCGCTCCGCGGCGGGGATGGGCGGTTGTGGTTTCCGATGCGCACGGGCTTGGCGGTGGTGCAGCCGGCGCGGGTGCGGCGGGACAGCGCGCCGCCGCCGGTGCTGATTGAGCGCGTGCTGGTAGACGGACAGCCGGTCGCGATGGTGGCGGGGACGCGGTTGTCGCCGGGGCATCGCAAGGTGGAGGTGGAATATACCGCGCCCAGATTCAGCGCGCCCGAGAGTGTGCATTTCCGGCATCAACTCACGGGCTTGGACGAGGGCTGGGTGGAGGCGGGCGCGGAACGGCGGGTGAACTACGCGCGATTGCCGGCGGGGAGTTACGAGTTCCGGGTGAGCGCCAGCGCGGAGGCGGGCGTGTGGAATGCGACGGGCGCGATGTTGGCTTTCAACGTGGCGCCGTTCTTCTGGCAGACGTGGTGGTTCCGGCTCGGCGCGGGCGGCGGATTCACGTTGGCGCTGGTGGCGTGGGTGCGCTACGCGTCGTTCCGGCGGCTGCGGGCGAAGTTGCAGCGGCTCGAACAGGAAGCAGCGCTACATCGCGAGCGCGCGCGGATTGCGAAGGACATCCACGACGACCTCGGTGCAAGCCTGACGCAAATCTCGTTGCTCGGCGATTTGGTGGAGCAGGATTTGGCGTCACCGGAGAAGGCGGGCGGCCACGCCCGCACGCTGTCCCGCACGGCGCGCCAGCTCATGAAGTCGCTCGACGAAACGGTCTGGGCCGTGAACCCGCGCAACGACACGCTCGCGCATCTGCTGGATTACACGGGGCAGTTCGCGGTGGAGTTTCTCCGCGTGGCGGGCGTGCGGTGCCGGGTGGATTTTCCGCTGCAACCGCCGGCGCGCGCGGTGTCGGCCGAGGCGCGGCATCACTTGTTTCTCGTGGTGAAGGAGGCGCTGCACAACATCGTGAAGCACGCGCGGGCCACGGAGGTCCGGTTGTGCGCGACGGTCTCGGAGCAGGCGCTGCAACTGACGGTGTCGGATGATGGGCAGGGCTTCGCTGTCGCGCCGGACAACGCGCTGGCCGATGGCTTGCGCAACATGGAGCAGCGGCTCGCCGCGTTAGGCGGGCGTTGCCAAATCATCAGCCAGCCGGGACGGGGGACGCGCATCGAGGTGGAGTGGCCGTGGCCGAAGGCCTGAACACTCGGGATGATGAAGGTTCATCTCGCGGCCGCCCGGTTTCCTTGAAACACTCTGTGTCCAGCATCAATGCCCATCACCATCGCCATCGTGGAAGACGTGGCCGCGACGCGGGAACACCTGCTCGCGGTGTTGGGGCGCGCGCGCGGGCTGAAATGCCTGCGGGCCTGCGCCAGCGGCGAGGAGGCGTTGCTCACGTTGCCCGGCGGCGCGCCGGATGTCGTGTTGATGGACATCAACCTGCCCGGCATGAACGGCATTGAGTGCGTCGCGCGGCTCAAGGAAAAGTTGCCCCGGACGCAGATGCTCATCCTCACGACCTACGAGGATGGGGACATGATTTTCGATTCCCTGCGCGCCGGAGCCAGCGGCTACCTCCTCAAGAGCACGGTGCCGACGGAACTCGTGGAAGCCATCGAGCAGGTCCACGCGGGTGGCTCGCCGATGTCCATGGGCATCGCGCGCAAGGTGGTGAGCCACTTCCAGAAAATCCCCCGGCCCGCCACCGAGTTCGAGCAGCTCACGGCGCGCGAGGCGGAGATACTGGCGCAGCTGGCGCAGGGGTTTCTTTACAAGGAGATTGGCGAGCGGCTGGGGATTTCCTTGAGCACCGTCCGCACGCACCTGCACACCATCTACGGCAAGCTGCACGTGCAGTCGCGCACTGAGGCCGTGGTGAAATATCTCGGGCGGAAGTGACGGCTGGCCGGGTAGAACGAATGTTCGATACCGCCGCCCTCCCCCTCTGGACAGGATGAGGGATGAAATCGCAGCCGTCTCGCGCCAGCGCCTCCTGCAAGCGCGGCTTCACGCTCATCGAGTTGCTCGTCGTCATCGCCATCATCGCGATTCTCGCCGGGATGCTCCTGCCCGCCTTGGCCAAGGCGAAGGCCAAGGCGCACGCCACCAAGTGCCTCAGCAACAACCGCCAGATTGGCATGGCCTCGATGCTCTACGTGAGTGACTTCGATGACGCCTATCCGTGGGGCACCCAAATCAACGGCGGAGCACAAGCGGCGACAGCCAACGACCCGACCGCTTGGAACATACTTCTGCTCCGCTACATCGGCCTCACCTCGACGAACGGATTGACCGTGGTGCCGGCCTACCTCTGCCCCGCCAAGGATGACACGGTGCAACTGCCCGGCGTGCTCTTCCCCATGAGCTATCGCGCCAACGAACACGCCTTCCGCGCTACCATCAACCGCTATCCGTCCGCCTTGCGGGCCGCCCAAATCAACAGCCCCACCACGATTGCGGTCGTGCTGGAGAAAGAGAAGAGCAACAACCAGCTCCAGTTCAGCTATGCCAGCCTGGACAACACTCGCAATGGTTGGAACGCATCCAACGGCAGAGGAATGATTCGCCACTCACAAGGCACGACGACCACGGCCGCTGACGGCCACGTTGAATTGCTGAAACTGCCTCCGCTCGTAGTCGGCCAACCCGACCCCGCAGACCTGTTCGAGTTGGGCGACACCCGAGGAAACCCCGCTGGCGGGGCGCAGCCGATTGCTTACACCGCCCCGCGCGCGAAACTTTGGTTCCGGGAGCAAACCACTTGGCTGGCTTTTTGAAACGATGGCACGCCGCGCGCTCACGCCTCCATTCGCTTCCCGCCGACCCCACAGACCCCGAGGTGCAACGTAACATCAGCATCACCCAGCCCGTCCTCTGGCTCAAGTAACGCTCAAGGTTCACAGTCACTTTCATATGAAACGCCTCCTCACCCTCGCCGCGACCTTGCTCTCGCTCACCACGCTGCACGCCGCGAGCAAACCCAACGTGCTCTTCATCGCGGTGGACGACCTGCGGCCTGAGCTGGGTTGCTACGGGAACAAGGTGGTCAAGTCCCCGAACCTGGACCGGCTCGCGGCGCGCGGGATGGTCTTCAACCGGGCCTACTGCCAGCAGGCGGTGTGCAGCCCGTCACGGACTTCGCTGCTCACCGGCCGTCGGCCCGACGCGACGAAGGTTTGGGATTTGGTCACGCACTTCCGCGTCGCGTTGCCGGACACCATCACGCTGCCGCAGCACTTCAAGGCGAACGGCTATCACACCGCCGCCTTGAGCAAAATCTATCACAAGGGCTTCGAGGACGGGCGCTCGTGGAGCGAGCCGCATTGGTATCCGCAGGGCAAATCCGTGGACACGGACCCGGTGGACTGGACCAAGCAAATCGTCACGAAGCACGCCACGACGGTGGAGGAATACGGCAAGCGCGTCGCCCCCGCCGCCAACGACGCGCCCACCAAACGCGCGAACGGCAAGGACGCCAAGACCGGCCCCGCCTTTGAAGTCAGCGCGAAGGCCGATGACCAGTTGCCCGACGGTGCGACCGCTGCCGAGGCGGTGAAGCGGTTGCACGACTTAAAGGCGAAAGGCCAGCCGTTCTTCCTCGCCGTCGGTTTCCTGAAGCCGCACCTGCCCTTCGTCGCACCCAAGAAATATTGGGACCTCTACGACGCGAACCAGATTCCCGTTCCCGCGTTCGACCGGTTGCCAGCGGGTGCGCCCGAATTCGCCGGCCACAACAACAGCGAGTTGCACAACTACCCCGGCGTGCCGAAGGAGAATCCCATTCCTGCCGACTTCGCCAAGCAGCTCCGCCACGGCTACTACGCCTGCATCAGCTACACGGACGCGCAGGTGGGCCGCTTGCTCGACGCGCTGGACAAGGAGGGCCTCGCTGACAACACCGTCATCGTGCTCTGGGGCGACCACGGCTGGCAGCTCGGCGAGCACGGCCTCTGGCACAAGCACACGAACTTCGAAATCGCGGCGCGCGCGCCCTTGCTCATCAGCGTGCCGCACGCGAAGACTGCCGGGCAAAAGTGCAACGCGCCCGTGGAGTTCGTGGACGTTTACCCAACCCTCGCCGATGTGTGCGGTCTCGCGATTCCTGCCGGTCTGGATGGCAGCAGCTTGAAGAAGTTCATCGAGAATCCTGCCGCGCCCACGAGCAAAGTCGCCATCAGCCAATACCCGCGCAACGCCGGCCCAAGCGGCGGCTCCGTCATGGGCTACAGCATTCGCGACGACCGCTGGCGTGCCACCTTCTGGCGTGAGCGCACCGGCTCCAAGATTGTCGCCACTGAACTTTACGACGAGCAGAACGACCCGACGGAAACCGTCAACCTCGCCGCGAAGCCCGAGCACAAGTCCGTCATCGAATCGCTCTCCAAGCAGCTGCCGGCCGTCGTCTCGGACACGCCGGCACCCAAGGCCAAGAAGGGCAAGGCTGCCGAGGTCGGGCCCGCACCGCCTGCGAAAGCCGCCTCCGCTGACGCCGCCTCGCCCGAAGACCGCGCCGCGAAGTTCGCGCGCCTCGACACCGCCAAGGCCGGCAAGCTCACGCGCGCCGAATACACCAGCCGCCAGTCTGACGCCGAGGCCGCTGGCGCACGCTTCGACAAGTGGGATGCGAACAAGGATGGTTTCCTGAGCCGAGGTGAGTTCGTTACGCAGGGCGGCAACAATTCGAACGCGAAGTAGCAGGGTCTTTGCAATCCGACTATGAAGCCCAGTATCTCCTTCCTCACCGCTTTAATACTTGCCCCGCTGGCCGCGCATTCGGCTGACAAGTCCGATGCTGATGTGCTCAACCGCAAATGGGTCGCGGCGGGCTCAAACGGAAAGTTGGAATACAAGACCACGCCGAAGGGCGACCGCATTGTGGACTTTTCTCACGCAGGCTACATGGGTGGCGGGGTCGCTCTCCCCATGCTGCCGGTGCAGAAAAAAGTCGCGCCGTCGGGTGGCGATGACACGGCGGCGATTCAGGCGGCGATTGGCGAGGTCTCGGCGTTGCCGTTGGTGAAAGGGTTTCGGGGGGCGGTGTTGTTGAGGTCGGGGACGTTCCATTGCTCGAAGCCGATCACGCTCGCGCAGGACGGCGTCGTGTTGCGCGGCTCGGGATCGGGCAAGGACGACACGTTGATCGAAATGACGGGCGAGCCGCACACCGCTTTGATCGTCGAGGGGCCGGACTTGTCGTTTCCGAAAGAGACTCCAGCGAGCACGTTTCCCATCGCGGACGCGTATGTGTCGGCGGGAACGCTGACTCTTTCCGTGAAGGAGGCGAAGGGGCTGGCGGCGGGCGACGCCATTCGCATCCGATGGGCGCGAACGGCGAAGTGGATTGAGTTCATGGGCATGGCCGACCTCGTGCGGAAGCGGAAAGGCAAACCGGACAGCCCCCAGACGTGGATGAAGGAGGGCACGGAGCTCACGATTCATCGCAACATCCGCTCCATCGAGGGCAATCGCCTCACGCTGGATGTGCCGCTCACCGATGCGATCGACGCTCAGTTTCTCGATAAGGAACCGGCCGTAGTAATCAAAACGCCAGCGGTCAAACGCCTAAGCCAATGCGGCGTCGAATCGCTCCAGATCGTTTCGCCCCCGCACAAAGGGACGCTGACCGATGGGAAAAACATCTCCGTGGCGCTCAAGGGCGATTGCGAGGACTGCTGGGTGAAAGACATCGTCATGCGCGAGACGCTCAACAACGTGCAGGTCTGGGGCGGCTGCCGGCGCATCACCATCACGGCAGCGCACTCGTATCACAACTCGACGGTGGAGAAGGGAGCAGGCTATCCGGCGGATATCTCCATCCGCGGCTCGCAGGTGCTCGTGGACCAGTGCAGCTCGCACGGACTCGGCGGCTTCTACGTCGCGACGCTGAACCAGGCCGCGATGTTGAACGTGGTGCTCAACTGCAGGTTCGAGGGCACGGGCAGCATCCAGCCGCACATGCATTGGTCCACGGGCCTGCTCATTGACTCATGCACCATCCCCGACGGACGGATCGATCTCATCGACCGCAAAAGCTCCGGCTCCGGCCACGGCTGGGCCATCGGTTGGGGCATCGTGTGGAATGGCACCGTGAAACATCTGCAAATCCAAGTGCCTCCCGGCGCTTTGAATCTGGCCATCGGCTGCAAGGGCGAGCCGCATAAGACCTTCAGCCAGGAGTCGTTCTTCTCCGCCAACCGGCCCGTCACTCCCGCCAGCTTGTATCTCGCGCAGTTGCGTGAGCGACTGGGCGAGGCGGCGGTGAAGAACATTGGGTATTAACGTCTGATGAAACACACACAGCCAATCAGGCCGCAGAATTATTCCGCAATCGCCACGAAGTCATGAAGCACATCTTCGCAATCCTCACCGTCCTGCTGCTTGTTCCAGTGGCCGCCCTTCACGCCGCTACCCCAGCGAAGCCCAACATCATCTTCATCCTCGCCGACGACCTCGGCATCGGGAACGTCGGCTGTTACGGCGCGGACAACTACAAGACGCCGCACATTGACCGACTCGCCAGCGGCGGCACGCGCTTCACGCAGGCTTTCACGGGGGCGCTCTGCGGGCCGTCGCGCGCGCTCATCATGACCGGGCGCTACGCCTTTCGTAACGGTTCCTCCAACCAGGACGCGTGCATGCGCATGCCGAAGACGGAGCTCCAGTTAGGCCGGCTGTTCAAATCCGCGGGCTACACGACCGCGGCCATCGGCAAATGGGGCCAGCTCCCGGGCGATCCGGACGAAGCCGGATTCGACGACTACCTGCGCTTCAACGGCAGCGGCCTTTACTGGAACCAGAACACCAAGAAGACCGAAGGCTATCGCATGAACGGCAAGGAACTGAAACTCGGCGAAAAGGAATACATGCCGGACCTGATGAACGACCGAGTGATGGCCTTCCTCCATGCGAACCAGACCAAGCCGTTCTTCCTCTATTACTCCATGGTCCACGTCCACGGCGAGATCCAGCCCACGCCGGACAGCGCTCCGAACAGCAAGGACCTGTTCGGCGACAACATCCGCTACATGGACAAGCTCGTCGGCAAACTCGTCGCCGGACTCGAAGCGCTGAAGCTGCGCGAGAACACGCTCCTCATCTTCATGGGCGACAACGGCACCGGCAAAGCGCAGGACAAGCTGTCGACCATCGGCGGCCGCAACCTGTCCGGCAGCAAGGGCTCCATGCTCGAATGCGGCGGCCACGTTCCCCTCATCGCCAACTGGCCCGCCCGCATGCCCACCGGCAAAGTCTGCGCCGACTTGATTGACTCGACCGACTTCATCCCCACCTTCGCCGAACTCACCGGTGCGAAGCTGCCGGAGAAAACCCTCTTCGACGGACGCAGCCTCGCGCCCCAACTGCGCGGCGAGACCGGCACGAAGCGCGCCTGGATCTACAATCAGCTCGCCGCCATGTGGTATGTCCGCGACGCTGGCTGGAAGCTGAACGAAAAAGGCGAACTCTTCGACATGAGCGACGCGCCGTTCACGGAGAAGCTCGTCGCTCCTTCCGCCGACACGGACGCCGCCAAAGCCGCCCGCACCCGCCTCTCCGCCGTCCTTGCCCAGCTCAACCCCGCCGGCGGCATCCCCGACGACGGCGACGGCACTGGTCGCCACGCGAACAAGGACAAGAAGAAAACGAAGACGAAGGGCGAAACTCCCGCCCCCACCGCCCCCAAGCCCTCGCCAGAGCCTAAGCTCTGAGCCGGACGGTCAGCAGTTGCCGTGAAGTGAATTGGCCGTAACCCGGTGGCCGCTTTCCCGCTCTTACGGGCACCATGCTGAAACACAACCTTCGGACTCTCCTTGGTGCGCTGCTGTTGGGCGCGTGCCTCCTCGCCGCCCGCGCCTTCGCCGCCCCTGCCCCGCCCAACATCATCTTCATCCTCGCCGATGACCTCGGCATTGACGGGGTCAGTTGCTACGGCGCGGACAAGCGCAAGACGCCGAACATCGACAAGCTCGCGGCGTCGGGCACGCGCTTCCAGACGTGCTATGCCGCGCCGTTGTGCGGGCCGTCGCGCTGTCTGCTGATGAGCGGGCGCTACGCGTTTCGCACCGGCGGCATCAGCAACCAGTCCTGGGCCGGCGGCGGGCCGGGCGCGAAGTCCGTGAACGAAAACCCGATGGCGAAGCTGCTGAAGCAGGGCGGCTACGCCACGGGCATGGCGGGCAAGTGGCGGCAGGTCGGCGAGACGCCGCGCGAGTGGGGCTTCGACGAATACATCACCGACCCGACGGCGGGCGGGTGGTTCTGGCAGACGAAGCACTTGAAGAACGGCACCGAAGTGACCGTGCCCGAGGGGACGTATGCGGGCGACGTGGTCCACGAGTTCACCTTGGATTTCATCCGCCGGAACAAGGAGAAGCCATTCTTTTTCTACTACTCGATGCACCACGTCCACGGGCCGATTCTCAAGACGCCCGACACGGCCAAGGCCGGCACGTCGGACCTCTACGCGGACAACATCGCCTACATGGACAAGCAGGTCGGCGCGGTGGTCGCGGAGTTGGAGAAGCTCGGCTTGCGCGAGAAGACGCTCGTCATTTTCTCCGCCGACAACGGCACTGCGCTGACGTATCCCGCGCCGCTGGGCGGGCGGATGATTAACGGCAAGAAGGCGTCCATGCTGGAAGGCGGCTCGCGCGTGCCCTTCATCGCGAGCTGGCCGGGCACGACGCCCGCCGGGAAGGTCTCGCAGGACATCGTGAGCTTCGCCGACCCGCACGCGACCTTCCTCGAACTCGCGGGCGTGAAGGCTCCGGAGGGCTTCAAGCTCGACGGCCGCAGCCTCGCGCCGCAACTGCGCGGGGAGCGCGGCACGCCGCGCGAATGGGCCTACGTGCAGCTCGGGGCGAAGTGGTTCGTGCGCGAAGCGGGCTGGAAGATGAACGAGAGCCGCGAACTCTATGACATGAGCGACGCGCCCTTCGTCGAGAAGCCCGTCGCCGCCAGCGCCGACACCGACGCGAGCAAGGCCGCCCGCGCGCGCCTCACCGCCGTCCTTGCCGAACTCAATCCCGCCGCTGGCAAGACCGACGCAGCCGACGGAAAGGCGGGGAAGAAAAAGAAAAAGGCCCAACAATGAAGCGCTTCATCCTATCCCTCCTCCCGTGTCTGCTGGGTTTCGCGTGCGCCGCCCCGGCTGCGGCCACGAAGCCAAACATCCTGTTCATTCTAGCCGACGACCTCGGACAAATGGACATCGGGGCGTTCAACCCAAAGACCTTTTACGAGACGCCGAACATCAACGCGTTGGCTAAGCGTGGGATGATGTTCACGCAGGGTTACGCCGCGTGCAGCGTGTGTTCGCCCACGCGCGGGAGCATCATGACGGGGAAGTATCCACCGCGCTTCGGCATCACGAACTTCATCCCCGGCGGGCGCGCGGGAAAGCTCAAGCCCGCGCCGAACGCCGGCCAGTTGCCGCTGGCGGAAGTGACCATCGCGGAGTCGCTGCGCGATGCGGGTTACGCGACGTTCTTTGCAGGAAAGTGGCACCTCGGAGGTGGCGAGTTCTATCCCGGCGCACAGGGTTTTCCGAAAGCGCTGGATAACGGCAACGGGAACAAAGGGAACGCGCAGTTCTGGTATCCGAAGTCCGAGCTGGCCGTGCCAGATCACAAGGATGATCCGAAGACGACAGAGCGTATCGTAAACGCGGCCGTGAAGTTCATCGGCGAGCACAAGGACAAATCCTTCTACGCATACCTACCTTTCCTCGCCGTCCATACACCCATCGGCGCGCGGGCGGATTTGGTGGCGAAATGGCAGGAGAAGGCAAAGCGAGCGCCCGAGGACGCCTGGGGTCAGGAACGGGCAAACAAAGTGCGGCTCGTGCAAAACAACGTCGTGTATGCCGCGATGCTGGAGCAGTTCGACGCGGGTGTCGGACGCCTGCTCGCGGCGTTGGACAAGCATGGGCTCACGGAGAAAACCATCGTGGTCTTCATGTCCGACAATGGCGGCCTCGCCACGGCGGAAGGGCATCCCACCTCGAACCTCCCGTTGCGTGCCGGCAAAGGCTGGCCCTATGAAGGCGGCGTGCGCGAGCCGATGATTGTCGTCGCGCCCGGCGTGACGAAGCCCGGCACGACGTCCGATTCACCCGTCATCAGCACCGACTTCTACCCCACCTTGCTTCAGCTCGCAGGCCTGCCGCTGAAACCCGCACAACATCTCGACGGTGTGAGCTTCGTGCCGTTGCTCCGGGGCGAGACGATGCAGCGTGGCAAACCGCTGTTCTGGCATTACCCGCATTACGCTAACCAAGGCGGCGCGCCCAACGGTGTCATCCGCGACGGCGATTGGAAACTCATCGAGTGGTATGAAGACGGCGCGCTAGAGCTTTACAACATTGCCCGAGACATCAGCGAAAAGACCGACCTCGCCGCGCAACAACCCGAGCGGGTGAAGGAGCTGCACGCCAAGCTCAGCGCGTGGCGGAAGGAGGTCGGCGCACTGATGCCCACGCCAAATCCAGAGTTCGACCCGGCGAAGGAGCCACAGCGCAAGGGTGACGGTAAAGGTGGCAAAGGCGGCGGCAAGAAGAAGGAAGCGGCCAAGTGAACGGCCTAAATCATCCATCACCATGAGCACCAAAGTTGTCCGATACGCCCTGGTCGCAAGTCTTGTTTTCGACGCTACCTCGTCGTGCTTCGCACACAGCATCAGGGACACCGGGCATGACCACGCCGCGCCGTGCTACGACTTCACCGTGCAGCCGCCGACGCGCATCGTGATGCGGGCAAATGACGTGATATTGCTGGCGCAAGCCACCGCGCCACGTGCCGTCACCGCGACGGCAAACGTCCAACCGTCGCTGCTTTCCTCGGCCTTCCAACCATTCGCACCGAAGGTCAAAACGCGCACCGAAGGTCAGTTCTTCTGCGTCGAGTCGGACGGGATGCCGGCACACAACATGATGGTGGGAATTACCGCGTGGCAGCAGCAGGTGCCCTTGCCGCAGCCTTACACGGGAGCGAACGCCTGGCGCATCCCGCTCAACCCCGTGCCCGCGCAGGCCCCCGCCTCCATCAAGAACCGCTTCCTGCGCGGAGCCATTGCGCTCGCGGCGAACGGCATTCCCATCTTCAACCCGCAGAACAATCGCGGCGACATTTCCAACGAGATTGGCGAGTTGGACCAATGGGGCGGCCATTGCGGTCGCGCGGACGACTACCATTACCACGCCGCGCCGTTGCACTTGCAGGGTGTGCTCGGCAAAGACAAGCCCATCGCCTTCGCGCTCGACGGTTATCCCATCTACGGGCTGACCGAGCCGGACGGCACCGCGCCAACGAAGCTCGACGCCTTCAACGGCCACGAGACTGCCGCGCTCGGCTACCACTATCACGCGTCGCTGAAGTATCCCTACGTGAACGGCGGCTTCCACGGCGAGGTGGTCGAGCACGAAGGCCAGGTGGACCCGCAGCCCCGTGCGGGCGGCGGGCGCGAGGCGTTGCAGCCGTTGCGCGGCGCGCGCATCACGGGATTCTCCAGCAAGGACACACGCTACAGTCTGAAATACGAAGTGGGCAGCGAGACGCGTTTCGTGAACTACACGCTGCTCGACGGCGGCGCAGTGAAGTTCGACTTCGTGGACGGCCGAGGTCAGGTGCGCACGGAAACTTACTCGCCGCGTCAGCGCGGCCCCGGTGGCGGCGACCGTCCGACCGGCGAGCCACCGGGCAAAGCTGGTCCCCAGAAAGGCCCCGGCAAGGGCGGCCCGCCCCCGCCCCCACCGCCGCCGGTTCGTGGTGAGGCTCGTCCGCCCCGAGGGCCGAGCGGCGCGGTTGCGGCCGCCGGTTACACGCCGAAGCGCACGGGGAACTTCACCCTCCGCAGCTCCGCCGTGGCCAATGGTGGCGCGCTCCCGGTGGAGTTCACCGGCGATGGCGCGAGCGCGACGCTCCCGCTGGAATGGACCGGCGCTCCCGGCGGCACGAAGAGTTTCGCCGTCATCATGGACCACCTCGACCCCGAGGGCCGGGCCAAGTGGTATTGGGTGCTCTACAATATCCCTGCGAACATCGGGAGCCTCGCGAAGAACACGCAGGGCATCGGCACACTCGGCAATAACAGCGTCAATGGCCGCGCCGGCTACGCGCCGCCGCACTCGAAGGGGCCAGGCGCGAAGACCTACCACCTCACCACCTACGCGCTCTCCGGCCCCGTCCTGCTTAACAGCACAGCTGCGGCAGTGAACCGCGAAGTCCTCCTCGCCGCGATGAAGAACCTCATCCTCGACAGCGCGGAGCTAACGGTGACTTACGACCGCACGGGTGCCATCGGCAGTCCCAACGGCGCACCCGGTAGGAAAGGCGGTCCGAGCGAAGCAGAGGCCAAATGAGAACAGGACGGCTGCACTTAGGTGCCGCGCTGCTTCTGGCGGCCTCGGTTGCGTCGGCTGCCCTCGCCCAGAACGCCGCTGAAACCCAACCGCGCGACAATCGCAAGGGCGGCAAGGGCGAGGTCAAAATGCCCACGCCTGCCTTTCGCACGGAGGGGCCGGCGCGTTCGCACGACCTCATCCTCGGACGGGCACGACAACCTCTACGTCCGCGCCGAGCGCGATGGGGTGGTTTACCAAGAAGTGCTCCAGCCCAGCCATGCCCGAGGCACCACGCGCAGCCCGGAAGAATACGGCTACCGAACTGGCGTCCTCCAGAGCTCTTCTGGCATCCTCCGCGTAACCGTTTCGCCGGACCAGTCCACGGTGGACTATATCCGCGCCACCCTGCCGAGCGATGAGGGCGGCGACCGCAAGAAGAGCGCGGTGACGCACAACTACAGCATCGGCCAGCGCGGTGCACCGAATGCAGATTCCGACCCGAACTCAAAGCCGACGAAAGCAGCGCCGAAGACCGGACCGACACACAAAACCCCATGAAAAAACTCATCACCCTGCTCATCACCCTTGGCCTGCTTGTTAGCGCGCGGGCGGAAACGCAACCCAACGTCGTCATCATCTTCATCGATGACTTGGGCTACGCGGACATCGGGCCGTTTGGCGCCACGAAGCAGCGGACGCCGAACCTCGACCGCATGGCGCGCGAGGGGATGAAGCTCACCAGCTTTTACGCCGCGCCGGTTTGCTCGGTGTCGCGGGCGCAACTCCTCACGGGCTGCTACGGCGCGCGTGTGTCGGTGCCGGGCGTGTTTTTTCCCGGTCAGGCGAATGGCCTCCACCCGCAGGAACACACCATCGCGGAGCGGCTCAAGGAGCGCGGCTACGCGACGATGTGCATTGGCAAATGGCACGTCGGCGACCAACCGGAGTTTCTCCCTACGCGGCAGGGTTTCGACCGTTACTTCGGCATTCCTTACTCGAACGACATGCAGAAGAAGTCCACGCAGACGGGCGAGCGCGTGGTGCCGTTGCTGCGTGATGACAAGGTGGCCGAGCTGCTCACCGACGAGCAGCAGACCCGCATCGTCGAGCGCTACACCGATGAGGCGGTGGGCTTCATCAAGGCGAACCAAGCCAAGCCCTTTCTCCTCTACCTGCCGCACAACGCGGTGCACACGCCCATCCATCCGGGCGCGGCGTTCGCGGGCAAGTCCGCCAACGGCCGCTTCGGCGACTGGGTGGAGGAAATGGACTGGAGCGTCGGGCGCGTGCTCGACACGTTGCGCGAACTCAAGCTCGCCGAGCGCACGCTCGTGGTCTTTACCAGCGACAACGGCCCGTGGCTCACCAAGGGCGCGGACGGTGGCAGCGCGCTGCCATTGCGTGGCGGCAAAGGCAGCACTTGGGAAGGCGGCGTGCGCGTGCCGACCGTGGCGTGGTGGCCGGGCAAAATCGCGCCCGGCAGCGTGTGTGATGCGGTCGCGGGCACGATTGATTTGCTGCCCACCGCCGTCGCGCTCGCGGGCGGCACGGGGCCGGCGCAACCGGTGATTGACGGGCGCGATATTTCACCGCTGCTCTTCGGCAAGACGAAGGAGTCGCAACGCGAGGCGCACTACTATTTCGCCGGCTACAATGTTCAGGCTGTGCGTCAAGGCCCATGGAAACTCGCCATCGCCCCGCAGTCCGAGTCGATGGGCAAGGACACGCCCACCGACGCCAACGGCAAAGCCCCGCGCCTCTACAATCTCGACACGGACATCGGCGAGAAGACCAACCTCGCGGACAAGCATCCGGACCTCGTCGCCAAGCTCCACGCGCTCGCGGACAAGATAGGCGCGGAGATTGGCGGCAAGGAGCCCACCGCGCGGCGCCCGGCCGGCGTAGTCGAAAACCCCAAGACCCTTTACCCCACCGAGGACAGCCCACCGCGCGGGAAGCAAGCGAATCAGGACGCGAAGGCCACGCCGCCCGCCAAGTCTACGCGCCTCGACACCCTGAAGCCCGGCGACTCGCTGGACTCTTCGCGCGCCCCGCAAGTGGAGGGCAAGCCCTTCACCATCACCTTCTCCGTCGAGACGAAGCAGCGCGACGCCATCCTGCTCGCGCACGGTGGGCTGGTGACGGGCTACGCGTTGCACCTGAAGGCCGGACGTGTCGCCTTCCTCGTCCGCACGGGAGCCGATGACGCGTTCACGGAAATCACCGCGCCAGGTGATTTCACCGGCAGCGCATCCATCACCGCTGCCCTCGCTGCCGACGGCACGATGACGCTCAAAGTCGGTGCCCAACCTGCCGTCATCGCCAAGACCGCGAAACTCCTCGCGCGCCAGCCTGCGGAAGATTTCTGCCTCGGCCACGACAACGGCAAACCCGTCGCTGACTACGCGGGCAAAGGTCCGTTTCAAGGCAGCATCACAAACTTGAAAATCACTACACCATGAGACCGATGCTCCTCCTCACCACGTTTCTACTGGCATCGCCAGCCACGCCGCCCGCCGCCGACGCGGCGAAACCCAACGTCCTCTTCATCCTCGCTGACGACCTCGGTATTGACGGGGTCAGTTGCGACGGCACCGAAGTGACGGTGCCCAAGGGGACGTATGCGGGCGATGTGGTCCACGAGTTCAACTTGGATTTCATCCCGCGGAACAAGGAGAAGGCGTTCTTTCCCTACTACTCGATGCCCATCCTATGAACAAACTCCTCCTCAGCTTCGCTGGCTGGTGCTTCGTCACCACCCTTGGTGCCGCTCCCATCACCACGACCGACGCGCTGGTCGCGGCGGTCAATGACGGGGCGGAAGGAGCCAGGGTTGAAATCGCAGCGGGCATCTTTGTTTTGAAAGCACCGCTGGAACCCAAGGCTGGCATGACCCTCACCGGTGCCGGAGCGGGCAAGACGATCATCACGAATGATCCGTCGTGGGCGCCTCCCACCACGACCTTGCCGGACCCCGAGATGACGACGAAGGGCATGGACACGCGCGCCTACCTGCTGCGGCTGAAGGAAAAGGCCGCCAACATCACGGTGTCCGCGTTGACGCTGCGTGCACCGCAGCTTCATGGGGCCATCTTCGGCTACGAAAACAAAAACCTACACCTGCACCACCTCAACATCGAGGACGTGCTCGCGTCTGGCATCCGGACCTTTTCGATGAGTGGCGCAAAGATACACGACTGCGAGTTCATCGATGCTGGAGGCCGCTGGGAGCGCGGCGAGCGCGGGGAAAAGGGCGGCATCACGGGCGGGGGTATCTTCGCCATTTGGATGTCGGACAGCGAAATCTCCCACAACCGATTCACCCGCACTCAGATGGGAAGGTCGGACGAATACTACGGAATCAAAGTGAGGCAGGCCAAGCGCTGCCGCGTGCATCACAACACGATCGAGGTCAATTTCTCCATGGAGTTCCCCTTTGAAAATGATGAGGACGTGGAGATCGACCACAACATCTGCCACGGCACCATCTCGCTCCCCAAACACGCCGGAGGCCCGGTGCCAGCCAGTGGACGCACCTTCCACATCCATCACAACTGGATGCGCGACAGCTACTCCATCGAGTTCGTCCGCAACGGGGTTGAGATTGACCACAACCTCTTCGATTTCGATGCCAGCAAAGATCACGGCAATCTCATCTCCGGCTTCGGCAAGGCTCCGTCCAAAGGACCAGCGCTGTTCCATAACAACCTCGTGAGCAATCCCGGGCGCGGCGTCATCTGGATCAACGAGCCTTACAGCAACCTCGAAATCCGGAACAACCACATCATCACCCACACCACCGCCACGCCCCGCACGGAAGGCCTGTTCGGCTTTAACGCGCAGAGCGACTTCACCAGCATCCGCCTGCGGAACAACCTCATCGAATGCATCGGTCAGGCCCGTCCGTTGCTGCGCGCCAAAGAGTCCAGGGCTGCGATTGTCGAAAATAACGGCCTCACCAACGTAAGCGACCACATGCTCTATCCGAACACTCAAACCAAGGCCCCCCAGGGACTGGAAGCCCCGCTCGCCTTCACCTGCGGCGTCCATGACGAGGTCAGCGTGGTTGGCTGGAAGGCGCAGAAGAAGCGGGAATGACGCGAACCAAGCTCTTTTTCAAACCGGTCGCTAGCCGCCGCCAACGAACGCGCTTCCATTTCCTCTAATGAACATTCTCCTCCCCGCACTCACCCTGTTGCTCGCGAGCCTCGCGCTGTCTGCCGCGGCCGCGAATCTGCCGCTTCATTTCGCCGACGCGCCCATCATCGAGAAGCTGGCGAACCACAGCGGCCTCGACGCCGCGCCTGAGGTCAACCCGACCAAAGGCTGGCCCGCGTTGAAGGGCGATCTGTCCGTCCGATTCGCCGCAGCCGACGGCAAGAAAGTCCTGCTCGTCGGCCACG
>CALQJI020000060.1 GCA_943330855.2 Klebsiella pneumoniae | reverse complement strand
TGCTCACCTTGCCCGAGGCCACCCGTTCCCGTATGTCGGTCCAGTCTTCCATAATGCGATACATGCTTCATTGTTCATGAAGGCGCCGCACTTTTGAACCGCCCTGTCACATCCGTGACCCCGCCGCACTTTTCGACCGACGTTTACACTGCTCCGCCATTCCCTCGCCGCGCTCGGCCACGAGGTCGCGGAAGCCTCCGATGGCCGCGTTGCCTTCGATGCATTTCAGAAATCCCCCGCCGAAGTCGTCATCACCGACTGGATGATGCCGGAGATGGACGGCCCTGCTCTCTGCCGCCGTATCCGCGAGGTGAAGTGCCGGCACTACGTGTATGTCGTCTTCCTGACAGTGGTGAACGGCAAGACGCGCTATCTGGAGGCGATGGACGCGGGCGCGGATGACTTTCTGAACAAGCCGCTCGACCGCGAACAACTCAAGGTGCGTCTGCGCGTGGCGGAACGCATCCTCGGGCTGCATCGGGAAATCGGCGACCTGCGCGGCGCCCTACGGGTGTGCCCGGGCTGCAAGAGCTACTGCAACGACGAAGAACAGTGGCAACCGATTGAGACTCTCCTAGAGCCCGCCCTGAACAGGGAAATCCAACCTCGCTGTTGCCCAGACTGTGAAACTCGGATCGCGCTCGCCGCGGCAGACTGATGGGGCGGCCTTACCAGCCTCCCTTACTCAATCGCCTGCAACGTCTCCACCCGCCACTTGAGGCCGCCCCGCTTGGCAGTTGCGTCGCGAATAGCCTTCACCTGTTCAGGGGTGGCGAAGCCGGCATTGTTGCCCCACGCCGCATTGCCCCGGACGAAGGTGACGATCGCGGCGATGTCCGCGTCCGTCATAGCCTCGTTGCTGCGGAACGCCACCATGCCTGGATTGTCATAGACCTTGCCCCTCACTTTGATGGGGCCTTCGACGGCATCGAGGATGATGCGTATCAGGTTGTCAGGCTTCTTGTCCTGAACCCACTCAGAACCGGCCAGTGGCGGAAAGTTCAAGGCATCGGAGCCGGAGCCGTTGGGCTGATGGCAGGCCGCGCAGTAGGCGGAGTAGACCACCGCGCCGCGCTTGAATAACATCACTTCTTCCGGCTCGTTTGCGGCCGGCGGCGGGGTTTTCATCCCGGCCTGGAACACATCCGCTCGGAAAGCGCCGCCGGTGTTTTCCACATGAAGGAAGCAGCCGAAAAGCAGGACGCCGAGCAGCACGAAGGGCCACGCGCTTCCGCCACCGGCAGCAATCGTCGGCTCGGTCTCACCACTCACGGGTGCGGGCTGCTTCTTGTTCTTGCTCATGGCTTCGCGGGAGCTGTCGTGCCGAGGGGCGGGGCGGGCGGGGCCACGGCGGTTTTCACCAACGAGGGCACCGGTGCCTCAGGTAGGCCCACATCGGTGCGCTGGGTCAGCAAGTAAGCAACGAGCGCGTGCGCGTTGTGTTTGGGGAAAACGGGCGGCAATCCCTTCGACACAATCAGCGACTCGCCAGCGTGGCGAACTTCCGGCTTTTGCTTCTCGAAAAGGTAGCTGGCCGACGGGCAGGTGGAGGCCGGGGCGAGCAGGCGCGGGTTGTAGAGGTGAACGAGCAGGTGCTTCTCAAACTCTGACGCTGTGTTGGTCGTAGCGAACTTCCACGGCGCTGCGAATTTCTCCGGCGCGCGGGTGCCGATGCTGGCCAGGTCCGGTCCGACACGCACGCTGCCAAGCAACACGGGTGAGTCGTTCAGGAAATCTCGGGCCACACTTCGGCGCGCGCCCCAGCCGCGTTCCACATCGGAACCAAGATTGTAGATGACCAGTTCGGCCTTTGCAGCGGCGTCACTCAGCAACTTGACGACACGTTCCGCCGCATCGGAATCGACTTTGACTAGGATTTCCGCTGGAAGCTTGGCAACCACATCGTTGACGGTGCGACCGGAAGCCGGACGGACGATGCCGGCCTTATCGTCAGCGTGCTTGAGGAGCGCGAGGCTCGTGGCGAATCGGCCGAATGCAGCGACGATATTCGTGTCGGTCGCGAGCGACGGGGGCATCGCGACGGGCTTGATGCCGAGGTCAGGACGGGCCTTGGCGAGAGCGATGAGCAGGTTGAGGTTGACCAGGTTGGTCTTCCCGCTGCCAGCCACTTCAAGGTTGATGGCCTTGGGGCCAAGGCCGTTGAGCCGCGCACCAAACAGCAGCTCATCTTGTCGCACCTGCCGGGTGTGGCACTGGGCGCAACCGAGCGAGCGATAGACATCCGCGCCCTGCGCTGCGAGGCCGGGCCAAGCGGCGGGATGAACGTCCGAGGTGTTCGGGATGGGCGCGGGGGCCAGCGCGCCGAGCTGAAGCTGCGGGGCCATGACCAGCGCCGCCCACGAGCAGGCGAGACTGAAGAGCGCGCCCGCACCAATGATGGGTCCGTATTTCATCGGGCACCTCCACAGCAGGCGAGGCAGCAGCGACGCGCGGCCAGCGCGAAGTTCGCGAGGAAGGCCAGCGCTGCGACGGCCAGCGCGCCGTAGCCAACGGTGACGAGCTTGAGGTGGCTGGCGCTTCCGGTGACGGCAAATTCGAGGAACTTGTCGTTCACGCTTGCGCCCACCGCAGCCTGCTTGAGGCCGGCGAAGCTCAAGCCCATTCCGACCGCGAGCACACCGAGCAGGGCAGCCCAGAAGGTCAGGTCCGCGAGGCCCTCGGAGGGAAGTTCATCCTCACCGGTCGTGAGGCGCGGGACGATGAAGTGCAACGCACCGAGCGCCGCGAGGCCGAAGACCCCGAGCAGCACGATGTCCGTGCGAGCGGCAGCAAAGAAGGTGAACTGCGTCCAGTGCCCGCTGAATAGCGCGGTGCGGAGCGTCACTCCGAGCAACAGCAACGCTGCGATGAGGAGGAAGCGGAAGGTGGTGCTGCTCTTCCACGTCTCGCCGATTTTCCCGTGCGCCGTCTGCCCAAGCGAGACGAGGAGTGCTAGCACGGGCACGATGACCAGTGCGTTGGCCGCGCCGCTGACGGCGGGAATCCACGCGGGCACCGCCGCAAGTTGCGAGAGGCCGCACCAGCCGCCGATGAGCAGCAGCAGCCAGAAGCCGATGCGCGCGAGGCCGGGATTGGCAAGCGGACGGTTCACAGCCTTGGGCACAAAGTAGAACAGCACGGCGAGGGCGGAGCCGGTCAGGACGATTTGCAGGAGATTGTTGCCGAACCACCCGGCGACGATTGCCTGCATGACGCCCGGGACTTGCCAGCAGAGCAGCAGCGACTGCGCCGTGGTGAGTATCCATGGGAACCACAGCAGCGCCGCGAGCACGAACCAGAGCGAGACGTAGAGTTCGCGCTCGGTGCGGCGATGCAGAGTGACCAGCGCCCACGCGGCTATGAACGAATAGCTGGCGAAGAGCGGGAGGGCGGCGTAGGCCGGGAACTCCAGCAGGTCGAAACCCGTGGCGTCGCCCGCGAGAATGCCGCACACGCCGACGGTCACGGCGATGTTCCAGAATTTGCCGGCGATGGCGATGCCCAGCGGGGCAACGAGTTCCACGCGACCGAGTCGCGCGATGAGCCAGAGCGCAAGGGCGAAGGAAGTCTGGAGCGCGAAGCCGTAAGTCAGCGCGTTGACGGCGGCGGGGCGAAGGCGTCCATAGGTGACCCACGCGCAGCCCTCCATGAAGCTCGGGTTGTAAAGCTGGATGCTGGCGAGCAGCGCGAGTGCGGCACCGAAGAGGAGCCAAGCCAAGCCGCTAAAGGCGAGGAACAACACCGGCAGGCGACAGGAGGCCTCCACCTGCGCGGCGGAGGGCGCAGTGGCGCAGGCGGGTGAGTTGCTGGGTTGAGTGGTGGTCATTGCGGCGGCGGGGGGAGATTAAGATTAATCTTAACCCTCGCTTCTCACTCGAGAACCGGCGGCTTGGCCCAGTTCTCGACACGGGACACGAAGTTCGAGCGTCCGGCAGCGGCGTCCGCCTGATATTCCTTCAGCGTGATTTCCATCGCCGCCGTGACGGGGATGCGATGGATGCCCTTGCTCCGGTCGAGCACGGCGGAGGAAGTTAACTCCTGCGCGGTGAGCTGGCGGAGTTCGGCCTGCGCCTTGGAGCGTTCGAGCGAGCGGGCTTCGCGGGCGGTCTGCGCTCCGGTGGCGGTGTAGTGCTTCAGCATCGAGTTGAGGCCGAGGCCGAGCAAAATGACGACGAGGGCGCCGAAGAAGTAGGCGGCTTTCGTGCGGTAGGCTGAGCTACAGCAGGCGTCTTTGGATTCGTGGGCGCTCATGGTGCGGGCAGGTTAGTGGGCAGCCTTACTGGAAGCGGGGGCGATATATACGCCCATCGCCTCGGCCATGCGCGGGTCGCGCTGCGGGTAGGGCGGGTGGGCGTTGAAGGCGCGGCTGAACATGAAGATGAGCACGCTCAAAATCCCGCCGAGCGAAAGCACGTCATAGATGCCGATGTGCAGGCCATCGGGGTAGAGCACGGGGCCGATGTTGTATTGGAGGTCCATGTAGTGGCAGAGCCACGCCCAGCCAGCCATCATGCTCATGACTTGGAAGTTCAGCTTGCGATGGATGGGGAGCAGGAACAGGAACGGGAACCAGAAATGGCCGAAGATGGTGAGCTGGCCGACCCATTTCCAAGTGCCGTTCTCACGTAGGACATACCAGAAGGTTTCCTCCGGAACTGCGGCGTTCCAGATGAGGAAATATTGGCTGAAATGGATGTAGGCGTAGAAGACGGTGAAGGCGAAGAAGAGCTTGCCGCAATCGTGGAAGGTGACTTCGCGAGTCACGTCCTTCAGGTCGCCGCGATTGCGGAAGTAGAGGAGGAGCCAGTAGGTCGTTATAGCCGTCACCCACACACTGCCGGCGAAATACACGACGCCATACATGGTGGAGAAGAACTGGTGCTGGAGGGACTTCATCCAGTAGATGGCTGCGCCGGTCAGGCTGAAGGCGAAGAGGAAGATACCGCCGGCGGCATACTTCCGCATGGTGCGGGTGTGGACGGCAGCCCCGTCCTTGTCCTGCGCCAGCGAGGCGCGGCGCAAGCCGTGGGCGATGAAGCCCCAGACCGCGAACAGGAGGACAGAGACGACGTAGAAGGCGGTCTTGTTAAACAGAATTACCTTCGTGTGGAGAGCGTGGTCGTGGTCCGGGTCAATCGTCATCCACGGGTAGATGTGCTCTGCCAGCACGCCGATGGGAATCCACAGGATGAGCATCGTCGGGAACAGCAGGCAGGCGATGTGTTCGAGGAAGCGGCGGATGGGAATCATCCACTGCGCATCGAAGAGGTGGTTCAGGATGACGATGAACATCGCGCCCAAGCACAGGCTCAAGCAGAACATATAGGCCGTGAGGTAAGCGTATCCGAACTGCTTGAGTTGGGTGGGATGCCCGGCCGGACCGTGAGTGTGGCCGTGATGTGCATCGGCGGTTTGCTCGGTCTTCGTTTCGGTCTTCGCGTGCTCTGCGGCGAAGGCGCCATTGCCCAGCAGCGCGGTGGCGAAGAGTGCTACGAGGACGGCGACGACGCTCCGGCGCAGACCGGTCAGAATGTTGATGGCTTGCGAGGTCATGGCGTTACTTCAGCGTGGCGCGGTCGGCGGCGGGGACTTCCTCAAGCGTCGCGAAGCGCGCGCGTTGGAGGGCGCGGACGTAGGCGACGATGGCCCAACGGTCATTGATTTCGATATTCGCGGCGTAGCCCTGCATATTCGGAGCCTTGCCCTGACCGATGATGTGGAACACCTGACCGTCCGGGATGAGGATGGCGTTCTTGCCCGCCTCACCCACCAAGGGGGCCACGATGGCCATCGCGCCGATTTTCTTGGTGATGCCATTGCCGTCACCGGTCGGGCTGTGGCAGGGAAGGCAGGAGATGTTGTAGCGTTCGCGACCCCGGGCGAGAAGCGCGGTGGTCACGGGCACGGGAACGGTGGCGACGAAGTTGGTCGTTCCGGGCACAAGGCCGGTGTTGAACGCGGTGCCCTGCCAAGTCTCGTTGCCCTGGTCACCGATGCGCTGGGCTACGGTGCCCGCGATGTGCGCCTGCGAGCTGCGGCCGTCGGCCATGAAGCTGTTCGGCACTTGGGGCCGGAGCTTAGCCTGGCGAACCATGTCGTCGAAGATTTCCAGCGGCGGCTTGCGGAAGTCGGTGCCCCGGCGTCCGGCGATGCCGAAGCCGGTCAGCGCCAAAAGCAGGAACCCAAAAAGTGCGGCGAAGAAGTAGCGCATGTCAGTCCTCCACCAATTCGATGTGCTTGCTGCCAGCGATCGCGAGCAGTTTGCGGGTTTCATCGGCGTTGAACTTCGGGTCCGCCGTCTCGATGACCACGATGAATTTATCGTGCGACGCGCCCTGGCAGAACTTGCGGTTCTTCAGCAGCGGGTGGTGCAGTCGCGGGAGGCGGTTCAGGAGGAACATGCCGATGAGGGAGCCGAATGACGCGAGGAGAATCGTCAGCTCGTAGCTCACCGGGAAGGCGTAGAACGGGCTGAACATGGGCTTGCCGCCGATGACAATCTTGTAGTCGAAGGCGTTCATCCACCAAATCATGAGCATGCCGGTGGTGTAGCCGGTCGCTCCGCCGATGAAGGTGAACCAGCCGACCGGGGAGTTCCGGAGGCCCATCGCCGCGTCCATTCCGTGAACGGGATACGGCGTGTGGACATCCCACTTGGAATAGCCGGCATCGCGCACCTGCTCCGCCGCGTGCATCGCGTCGGCAGGGGTTTCAAAGACCGCCATGAGACCGTAAGCGTTCATTAGTGATGGCCTCCGTGCTTGGCACCGCCCTGCGGGTGGTGCGGGTCGGCCTGCGGGGTGACGCCCTTCACTTCGGAGATGGCAATCATCGGCAGGTAGCGCATGAACAGGAGGAAGAGGGTGAAGAACAGGCCGAAGCTTCCGAGGAACGTGCAGACGTCCACCCACGTGGGCCGGAAGTAACCCCAACTCGACGGCAGGTAATCGCGGTGCAGCGAGGTCACGATGATGACGAAGCGCTCGAACCACATCCCGATGTTCACGAAGATGGTCACGATGAACACGAAGACCATGTTCTCGCGTAGCTTCTTGAACCAGAAGAGGTGCGGGCAAATCACGTTGCACGAAATCATCCACCAGTAGCTCCACCAGTAGGGGCCGAAGGCGCGGTTCTTGAAGGCCGCCAGCTCGTAGGGGTTGCCGCCATACCACGCAATGAAGAACTCCATGCCGTAGGCGTAGCCGACGATGGAACCGGTCGCGAGGATGACTTTGCACATGAGCGACACGTGCCGGACGGTCACGATGTCTTCGAGCTTGCACAACGTGCGCAGCGGGATGAGGAGCGTGAGCACCATGCCGAAGCCGGAGAACACGGCTCCGGCGACGAAGTAGGGCGGGAAGATGGTCGTGTGCCAGCCGGGCACCTGCGACACGGCGAAGTCAAACGAGACGATGGAGTGCACGGAGAGCACCAGCGGCGTCGATAGACCGGCGAGGAGAAGATAGCACTTCTCGTAGTTGCTCCAGTGGCGGTTCGACCCGGTCCAGCCCAGCGCGAAGAAGCCATAGAGGAACTTCTTCACCTTGCTCGTCGCGCGGTCGCGCATCGTGGCGAGGTCGGGAATGAGGCCGGTATACCAGAAGAGCAGCGAGACCGTGCCGTAAGTCGAGACGGCGAACACGTCCCAGAGCAGCGGGGAACGGAAGTTGACCCAGATGTCGTAATTGTTCGGGATGGGCGGCAACCACCAGACGGCATACCAGATGCGCCCGACGTGAATCACGGGGAAGATGCCGGCGCACGCCACAGCGAAGAGCGTCATCGCCTCGGCCGCGCGGTTGACGGAGGTGCGCCACTTCTGCCGGAGCAGGAAGAGAATCGCCGAGATGAGCGTGCCGGCGTGACCGATGCCGATCCAGAAGACGAAGTTCGTGATGTCCCACGCCCACTCGACGGGCTGGTTCAAACCCCAGACACCGACGCCCGTGGAGATGAGGTAGCCGATGCAGCCGAACATCATCACCATCAAGGTCGAGCTCATGATGAGCGCGGGCAGCCACCATTTCGGGGCCGGGCCTTCACAGATGCCAGCGATGTGGTCGGACAGCCAGCCGATGCTGCGGTTGTTCAGCACCAGCGGTTCGCGCTCCAGCTCAGCAGGCGGAGGCGCGATTTTCACCGAAGACGGGACGGGATGTTCAGCGGCGGCGCTCATGGTTACTTGGCCCCTTTCGCGGCTCCGTCAGCCTTTGGCTCCGGCATGAAGTGCGGGTCCGAGATGCTGCGGTATTCCTCGACGGTCCAAATCTTGGCGTCGGGCATGGCGAGGTTCAGATTGCGGATGCGCGCGAGGTAGGTCGTGCGGGGCTTGTTGTCGAGGAAGCCGAGGACCGAGTAGTTGCGGTCCTGCTTCTTGAGCTTCGAGACGGCGCTGTTCGGGTCGAGAATGTTGCCGAAGGTGATGGCACCGGCGGGGCAGGCTTGCTGGCAGGCGGTTTGAATCGCGCCTTCCTTCACCACCACGTCGTTGCTCGCACCGGCCTTGACCTTCTGCGAAATCTTCGCGCCCTCGATGCGCTGCTGGCAGAACGTGCACTTCTCCATGACACCGCGCATGCGGACGGTTACGTCCGGGTTGCGGGCCATCGAGATGATGTCCACCTCGTCGCCAGGGCGGCTGGCGAGCGGGCCTTTGTAGAGGGCAACGTCTAGCTTGAAGAAGCTGTCCGCCATCTTACCGCCGCCAATGGGGCGCTTGTTGTAATCGAAGAAGTTGAACCGGCGCACCTTCCACGCGCAGTTGTTGGCGCAATACCGCGTGCCGACGCAGCGGTTGTAGGCCATCACGTTCAGGCCTTCGTCGTCGTGGGCCGTGGCATTGACCGGGCAAACGCTCTCGCACGGCGCGTTCTCGCAGTGCTGACACATCATCGGCTGGGTCACGACCTGCGGGTCGTCAATCCACCGCTTCGTCGCCTGCAAGTCATCGCGTTCTACGAGGTTGACGGTGTCGGGGTTGCCTTGGCTGCCGGTGACGTTGCTCTTGAAGGCGGCTAGGATTGAACCCGTTTCCTTCTTCTTCGGGTCCGCCGCGTAATAGCGGTCAATGCGCATCCAGTGCATCTCGCGGCCCTTGGCCACCTGGTCCTTGCCGACGATGGGGATGTTGTTCTCGCTCTGGCAGGCGATGACGCAAGCGGAGCAGCCGGTGCAGGCGTTGAGGTCCACCACCATGCCCCACTGGTGCGACTTGCTGGCCAGCTCGGGGTGGGTCTTGTAGGGATGCTCGTAAATGTTCTTGATGGACCCGTCCGGGTTCTTCGCGAGGAACTCGGTGTGACCGTCGAGGTCCATGTGCTTCGCGAAGTCGGGCTTCTTCAGGAACTGGTCCACGTTCGCCTCGCGCACGACCGGTCGGCCGTGGAGCGTCCAGTGGTCCTGCGTGCAGATGAACGGATGCGTGCGGCCCGTGGCCTTCGCCGACGCGCCGATGATGAAGCCAGCCGTGCCCGCGCGCAGCGGGTAGGCGTTGAAGCCCACGCTCTTGTCCTCAAAGCTGGCGATGCGGCCCCACTTGCGGCCATAGCCCAGCGCCAAGCCCAGCGTGAAGTCCGCCAAACCGGGCTGAATCCAGATGCCGCCCTCGACCGTGCGACCGTTCGCCGAGATGGCAATCACGTCGCCGTTCTTCAAACCGAGCTGCGTCGCCGTCTCGCGGCTGATGAGCACCGCGTTGTCCCAGACGAGCTTGGTAATCGGGTCGGGCAGCTCCTGCAGCCAGCCGTTGTTCGTGTAACGACCGTCGTCCACGCTCGCGTCGCGGTGGAAGACGACTTCGAGTTTGTCCTTGGAAGGAGCGGGAGACGCAGCGGCGAGGCCGAGTGCGGTCGAGACCGCCGTCCAGTTGAACGAACCGGAAACCGCGTTCGCCTTCGAGCCTTCGAGCAAACCGTCGTGCAGGAACTTCTTCCACTTCTCCTCGTCGAGTGCGCCCCCGGTGAGACTGGCGAAGGTCTCGCGGGTCAGGGTGTAGGAGTTCGCGGTGGGGTTGCCGAGCAGGTGGCCGAGCACCTCAGCTTCGGTCAGACCGGCGAAGAGCGGCGCGATGAGCGGCTGGATGGCGACAACTGTGCCGTCGCTGGTGCGGGCGTCGCCCCAAGATTCGAGGTAGTGCGCAGCGGGCAGGTGCCACGTCGCGCCCTTGCCCGTCTCGTCCTCGTGGGAGCCGAGGTGGATGACTGTCTTGGCGGACTTGGTAATTTGGCTCCACGTCTCGGAAGCGGTGTAGGCCGGGTTCGCCCCGAGGACGACGACGGTTTCCGCACCGACAGCAGCAGCGAGACTCGCCGCCGATTTCGGAGCGTCGTGCAGTTCAATCGTCTTGCCGAACGCACCGAGCACTTCGTTCATCGCGTGCGCGAGCGCATGGATGGCGAGCGGTTGGCCCAGGCCAGCGACTACGAGGGCCGCGCCTTTGTGCGCCACGAGGTCTTTCGAACACTCAACAACCCATTTTGTCAAAGTCGCATCCGTCTTCACACCCGCCGCGAGGGCTGCGGTGTTCAGCGCGGTCGAACGACCGGCCTGCTTCAGCACTTCCGCCGCGAGTTGCGCCGCGACTGCCGCGACTTGGCTCGGAGCCACGCGCATGCGATGGTCGGCACTGAAGCCGGTGAGCGTCATCAGGGACTCGACCGTGTAGAGGCGGCTGATGAGCTCGAAACCTTGCGCGGCGTCGGGCTTGGAAATCTTGCGGCCCTTCGCGAAGTCGCGCGTGTAGCGATACATCTCGTCCTCGCCGCCGAGGAAATCACAGTCGAGCGAGAGGACGCGCTTCGCCGCCGCGAACTTGAAGTAGGGCGTGACCTGCTTGCCCGTCACGAGGCTCGCGGCCTGCGTGTGGATGGTGGAATCCACCGCGTCGTAGTTGGCCCAAACCGCGTTCGGGAACTTCGCAGCGATGGCCGCTTGCAGCCGCGCACGCGTCGGCGAACTGTTGCTCTCCGCGATGATGGCGAGGCCGCGACCGCCGTTGGCCGCGGCGCTCTTGGAGATTTGTGCGAGCGCGTCGAGCACGTCCTCGCGCTTGGCGATTTTGCCGTCCTTCTTGAAATGCTGCGCGCGGTCCGGGTCGTAGAGACCGAGGACGGAAGCCTGCGCGAACTGGTCCGTGCCCGCTTGGTCAGGATGCAGCGGGTTCGGCTCGACCTTCGTCGGCCGGCCATCGCTGGATTTCGCGAGCAGCGGAATCGCGCCCGTGCGCGTGGGCATCGCGGTCGCGAAGTGCTGCGCGATGCCGTGGATGTAGCCTTCGGGCTGCTTGCCGAAGGGATAAATGTGCTCCGTCGGACGGCGGCAGCCGGTGAGGCCGAAGCCTGCCAGCATGAACGACGCGGACATCAGCTTCATGAAGTCGCGGCGTGACTCGGCAGCGGTCAACTCGCTGGCCCCGGCGGGGAATTCACGCTCGGCCCATTCCTGAAGCTGGGCGGAATTCGCCATCGCCTCGGGGCTGCGGAAGTATTGTGGGCCGGTTTCCGGCTCGGGACAGACTGGAGGGATGAATTTCATCGGTGACAGACGGAGCAGCTCTCGCCGGGATGCACGTTCCAATCCTTGACCAGCTTCGCGCCCCCGCTCTTGGCAAAGCCCTCGGGGGCCTGCCAGTCGAGGTTAAAGACCTGGTCGTTGGGACGAATCTTGGCCGCCGGGTCACGGTGGCATTCGAGGCAGAAAGCCATGCCCAGCGATTTGCTGTGGCGCACCTCATCCATCTTGTTCACCGGGCCGTGGCAATGCACGCAGGAGACGCCGCGGTTCACGTGGACGGCGTGGTTGAAGTAAACGAAGTCGGGCGTCTTGTGGATTTGCACCCAGGGAACAGGCTTGCCGGTCGCGGCGGACTCGCGGACGAGCGCGAGCTTGGGGTCATCCTTGAGCACCTGATTGTGGCAGTTCATGCAGGTGCTAGCCGCCGGGACGTTGGAATACCAGGACTTCTCCACGCCGTTGTGACAGTAGCGGCAATCCAGCCCGAGTTGGTCCGCGTGAATCGCATGGCTGAAGGCCACCGGCTGCACCGGCGTGTAACCCACGCGCGCATACTTGGGCGTCATGTAGTAGGTGAGGCCCGCCGTGACCACGCCACCGACGATCATCCCGCCCACGATCACCATCGCGGGCAGCTTGTTCGTCCATTTCGGAAAAATGTCTGACATGGTGAGATTGTTATCGTCAGAAGTGCGGCCAACTTGTGAATTATTTCACATCACTTCCGACTCAATTTTGCTTCGCACACAACTACTCAGGTTAAACCGGACCCAGAACTGGTCACGGCCGCAGTTGGTTTAATTCAGCCGCCCCGCGACTGCAAGCCCCGCGACCGCCATCCACACTGATTTCGGTTTCAATTATGCCCGTGATTAGCGAACCCGGCCGCGCTGATGGATCCGCCGCCCGCAAGCGAGCGCTCGTTGTAACGGTTCCCCGATTCGCGTCAACGGTGAATTGGGCCCAAAGACTGCAATCCTCACTCGCGTCAGTTAGGCCGCCAACGAATCCGCCTGCTTACCTCGGGGGCTTCCCCGCCACTCAGAAACCCAACCGCTGCAGTTCGATCTGCAACAACTCTTGGAACTGCATCACGTCTGGCTGCGACGGTTTGTAGCCCGGCTGTCCGGGCACGACACCCATCCGGCCCATCTGGTCCAGATACCAATCCGCCGTCTGTCCGTCGCTGAACGTCACCTTGCCACTCACCACCGTGCCGGGTCGCGCGAGCGTGTCCACCGTGAGCTTCAGCCCTCCGACCACTGGCTCGCCCGTCACAGGCGAGGCCGGAAGAGGGCTAGGACCGCTGGCGGTCAGCGGCGCGATGGGCGATTCGGGCCCGGGCTGCTTGGGCGGCTCCGGGTCCTTGGGATTGAGTCGCAAGTCATCGAGCAGGAAGCGCACCTCCATGTAAGTCATGGTCACGCCGAGTTCGGCGGCCATCTTCTTCTGCACGTCGGCCACCTTGAGGCCCTGTTCGAGCCAAGCGGAGACTTGTTGTTTTTGGGAGTCGGATAAATTCATGAGCAAGCTGCCTTCTTCTTACTCGTCACGCCGCAACGCTCCAAGCTCCAAATCCCCCCGGCACCGCTCCGTTTCATAAATTCTTCATCAGCGGCACCAACGTCGCCTCCAGCCGCTCCGAGATTTTGGCGTAGCCCAAATCGTTCGGATGAATCTGGTCGGCCATGAGGCTGGGAGTGAAGAGGATGCCATCGAGGATGTTCGGCACCAGCAGCACACGCTTCGACTTCGCGACTTGCTCGAAGCCCTTTGCGTTCTTGTCCGTCAGGCCGACGCTTCTCACACCGAGCAGCACGACGAATGAGCCGGCTTGGTGGAAACGGTCAATCATCGTGCCAAGGTTCGCGAAGGTCGTTTCCGCCGGCACTCCGCGCAGTGCGTCGTTGCCGCCGAGACAGAGGAGCACGACGCGCGGTTGGAGCTGCACGGCTTGTTCGAGGCGTGCGAGGCCATCGGCGGTCGTGTTCCCGGAGACGCCGAGATTGCGAATCTTCACCCGCAAGCACTTGGCGAGCTGGTTGGGATAATCACCGCCCTCGTTCGCGCCGTAGCCTTGCGTGAGGCTATCGCCGAACGCCACCCACTCACCGCTCGCCGTGGGCGGGAGGTTGGTGAATTTCGCGCTCGTGCCGGGCCGCAACCAGAGCCAGCCGCCGAGGAGCAACAGTGTCAACAGAAGCAGCCAATGTCCGCGTCGCATCATTCGCATCGTAGCCGACGAGGTTGGTCGACTCACTGCTTCTTCTTCCCCTTCTTGGCTGGACTCTCCTGCGCGGCTTCGCCGTATTGCGGCGTGTGCGGCCACGGGATGACTTCGGCACGCTTCGCCCACGCTTCCCACTTCGCGATGAGTTCTTTCAGCTTCGACGGTTCGGCGGCGGCGAGGTCGCGGGACTCGGTGCGGTCGGCGAGCATGTCGTAGAGTTCCCATTTCCCGCCGGGGCCCTTGGCGACGAGTTTCCACTGACCGGCGCGGGCGGCGCGGTTGCCTTCATGTTCCCAGAAGAGGGGTTCGGTGCGCGGGAGCGGCTGGTTCGAGAAGGCGGTGCGGAGGCTGACGCCTTGCATGGCGGTGATGCGCTCCCCGTTCAAGTCGGCAGGATACTGCGCCCCGGCGAGGTCCACGGCGGTGGCCATGAGGTCAATGAGATGACCGGGTTGCGAGCGCAGTTCGCCACGCGCAGCTATTCCCTTTGGCCAGTGAGCGACCAGCGGCGTGCTGATGCCGCCCTCGTGGACCCAGTGCTTGTATTCGCGGAATGGCGTGTTGCTCACGTTGGCCCACTCGCGGCCGTAGCCGATGTAGGTGTCCGCCGGGCCGGGCATGACGCCGTAGCCTTGGCGCACGGGGAAACCGTCGCGCGTTTGCTTCGGCACACTGCCGTGCTGCCGGTCGGTCGGGGCGAGCGGCGGGAGGGAAGGCTTCTCCGCGCGGGCGCTGAAGTTCGTGCCACGGCCCATCGGCTCGGCGCAACCGCCGTTGTCTTGCAGGTAACAGATGAGCGTGTTCTCGAACTGCCCACGCGCCTTCAACTCGGCGACGATGCGCCCGATGCCTTGGTCCATGCTATCAATCATCGCGGCATACACCTCCATGCAGCGCGCCTCGAACGCCTTGTTCCGCACGCCGTCCCACGCGCCGGACGCGGGCGCCAACTCCCACTTCGCATCCACGAGGCCGAGCTGTTTCGCCTTCGCCCAACGCGCGGCGCGGATGGGTTCGTAGCCGGCGTCGTAGCGGCCTTTGTATTTGGCAATGTCGCTTTCCCGCGCGTGCATCGGCCAATGCGCGGCGGTGTAGGCGACGTAGAGGAAGAACGGCTTGTCCGCCGTGGCTTGCGCGTGCTCGCGGATGAACCGGACCGCGTGGTCGCTGATGGCGTCGGTGTAGTAGTAAGGCTCCTTGGGCTGATACTCGGGGTCGCTGACGCAGGTGAGCAGGGCGTTGTCGCGCACGAGCGAGCTGGGGTCCCAGAAACTGCCCGCGCCGTGGAGGGTGCCGTAGAAGCGGTCGAAGCCGCGCTGGAGCGGCCAGTTGTGGCGCGGCGTATCGTCCTCGCGCGTGATGGGCGTGACGTGCCATTTGCCGACGGCGTAGGCGCGGTAGCCGGCGGGCTTCACGGCCTGCGCGATGGTGATGCAGCTCCTGTTCAACTCGTTCTGGTAGCCCGGCCCGCCCTTCTTGCTGTCCACCATGTGGCCGACGCCCGCCTGGTGCGGGTAAAGCCCGGTGAGCAGCGAGGCGCGCGTGGGGCAGCAGCGGGCGGTGTTGTAGAATTGCGTAAAGCGCAGCCCGCCCGCCGCGAGCGCATCCAGATTCGGCGTGGCAATTTCACTTCCGTAGCAGCCGAGGTCGGAGAACCCCATGTCGTCCGCCAGAATGTAAATGATGTTCGGCTTCGCGGGAGCCGCGTGGGCGGGGCAGCTCCAAATCCCGAAGCCCAAGCTCCAAAGAAACAACAAACTCCAAATCCCAACGGCGCGCGGCAGCAGGCGTGGCTCGATGAGCAGCACTTGGTTCTTCGCCGCCTCGAAGCGGACGGTGCGGTAATGGCGCCCACGGACGGTCACGTTCATGCCCGGAGTGTGGGGAGTGGACGGGGATGGGGAAAGGATTTTGGCTGCGGGCGCAGCACATACCAATTCCGAATGCCAGTCGGTGGAATGCAAACCGGACGCCACGACGCACGCCTTCTTGTATGTTGCTTTTTGTCTTCCTTGTTTGGCTCAAGCCAAACAGGAAGATGGAGCGGGCGCGCTCGTTGCCTTCTCAAACCGTTACCACGCGTTCCCAAGAGAGCTCGCGTCGCTCACGCCTCATGTCGGTCACTCGAACCGTTGATGGAGCCGGCCCCTCAAGGCCGCGCTCGTATGTGCAAGAATGAGTTCCAACACTATTAACACCTGCCTCCGCCAGCGCCCGTCGTCCACACCGGCCTGGACATTGCCAAGGCCAGCCTCCAGCTCGACCTCCAAGGCCGCGCCCACACCCTGCCCAACACCCCGGCAGGCCATGCCCAACTCCTGAGCCTGCTGCGGGCCGTCCCCGGCGCGCACGTGGTCTGTGAAGCCACCCGCGGCTACGAACGCGCGGTCGTCGCCGCCCTCCAGGCGGCGGCCATGGCGGTCAGTGTCCTCAACTCCGCGCAAGTGCGCCACTTCGCCCTGGCCGTGAGCCGAAGGGCTGGCCGCCAGCGTGAGACGGCGGATGCGCCGGAATCATGCCGGGTCGGAAACCTGGGGAATGTCATCGGTCATGACGCAGCACAGCAACGGCACGCTGGCTGGGAAGCCTATTTGCGGGCAGACAAACGCGGTGGCTAATCTTGGTGCGCATTTCCCCGGCGCACATGAGCTGCACATCTCTCGAGCTTTCCGGACACCCGTTCACTTCGTCTGGAACGCTTCGGTCCGCACGATGGCGGTGATGAGAGTGCGGAGGGAGTGTCCGCCGGACTTCGTGGTTTCTACGAGCTGGTCAATGGTCGCGGCGTCGGTCGGCTCGACGGTGCGGCCCAGCGCATAGACGAAGAGTTTTTCCGCAAGGCCCTTGAGGAAGCGGTCGGACTGGGACGCGAGCGCGGCCTTGTATTCCAGGAAGTTGGCGAACTGCCGACCGTTGGGCAGCGCGCCGTCCGCTTCGATGGGCGGCGGATTGCTCCACTGCTCGACGGGCTTCTCGCCGTCCTGCCGCGTGCGCCACTGGCCGATGGCGTTGAAGTTCTCCAGCGCGAGGCCGTAGGGGTCGAGGCCCGCGTGGCAGTTGCGGCAGCTCTCTCGCTCGCGATGCCCGGCCAACCGCTCGCGCACGCTGCGGTTCTGTCCGCGCGGATTCGCCTGCACCTCTCCGGCGTTTGGCGGGGGGGGCGCGGGCGGATCGTTGAAGAGGACTTCCAAAACGTATTTACCGCGATGCACGGGCTTGGTGCGGTTGCCGTCGCTGCCCCACTTGTGGAAGCCGGCCATTGCCACCAATCCTCCACGCCGCGAGCCGGGAACACTATCGAGATAGAACGCGTCCACGGCGTTCTGCTGCTCCGGCGTCCACGCGGATTCGGGTGCGGCGAGTGCCGTCAGCGCGTTCGTGGGAATGAGGCCGGCGCGGAAGTAGTAGCCGCCCGTGCCGAAGTTGTTGACCACCTTGAGCAGCAGTTGGTTCTCGCCCGCGCGGAGGGAAACGCGCACTGCCAAGTCATCCGGCGTCACACGCGGACGCAGGTTGGCGGAGAGCACCGGCGCGCCGTTGAGCCAGACCTTGAGGCTGTCGTTGACGCCAAACGAGAGCGTCAGCTCGCGCGCGACCGGCGAGTTGATGACGCGATGCAGATAGAACGCAGACCGCAATTGGTTGAACGGAAAGTGCGGCTGGCCATCGGCCCGGTCCTCGCGCTTGGCCCAGCCGAGCGACGTGTTGTTGCGGCCCGGATACTTCGCCGCCAGCTCAACGCCCTGCTCCGGCGGAAACTCAGTGGCGACGGCGGCCTCGAAAGTCTCGCTCTCGAACGGCCCGCTTTGATGCCACGGGCCAAGCACCGGCTGCGGGCCGGCCTCGCGGCGCAACTGCGCGAGCCAGTCCGCGCGCGACGGCAGCTTCACGCGCTGGAAGTCCGCACCCTTCACGCCCGTGATGCCATAGAAGGTGGCGAGTTTCTCGTTCAGCATCGCCCAGTCCGCGTTGAGGAAGGCCAGCACACTTTCGTTGCGGTGGAGCAATTCGCGGAAGAACTCCAGCGGTTCGCGATTCATCAACTCGCCGAGGCCGGAGAAGTCGTTGTCGTAGTAGGCCGGATAGATTTGCTGGTCCGGCTGGAAGCTGTCGAACTCGTGCACCTTGAGCCACTGCCCGCCGAAGCCGTTGACGAACGCCTCCGCCTTCGGGTGCGCCAGCATCCGGCTGACCTGCGCGGTCAGCGCTGTCGCGTCACGCAACCGGCCCGCGCGTGCGGCAGCGGTCAGTTCCTCATCCGGCAGCGTGCTCCAGAGGAAGTAGGAAAGCCGCGCGGCAAGCTCATAGTCCGAAAGCGACCGCAGACCACTGACCTCAAATTTCAGACCCGCCGCAGGCGCACGCGGAGCAGTCTGCAGTCTGCGGTCTGTGGTCTGCGGTCCGGCTCCCGTCGGCTCGAACAGATACAGAAAACTCGGCGAGCAGAGCGTCGCGACCAGTCCGGCCTTCACCGCTTCCTCGAACGGTTCGCCCCGCTTCAACTCCGCCGCCACCAGGCCGACGATGACGTTGACCTCATCCGCTGTGACGGGACGGCGGAAGGCGCGCGGAAGCAGGCGCTCGAAAATCCGCCGCGCGTAGTCCGCCCCGTGCTTCTCCGGGTCGCGCCCCTCGGCGAACACCGTGCCCATGCTCTTCGGCGGCCACGGCCCCTGCAGCGGCCCCTCGACCTCGATGTAGTCCAGCAGCAGCTTGGGCAGCGGCGCGGGGTCGAGCGTCTGCATATTGGGTCGCGATTGCCCGACGAGTCCCTCGGCACGGGCGCGGGCCTTGAGCACCTCGGCCAGCGCGAACTGCTGCTCGCGGCCCAGCCGCGAGATGTGCGTGTTCAAGTGGATGGAGTCCCCGTTGAATTCATGCATCTTCGTGCCGTTGAGGAACGAGACTTGAAACTCGCCATTGACCTTGGGGTCACAAGTGACGCGGAACTCGTAAATCTGCGGCGCGTTCATCGCGGCATCCACGCGCGCCTTGCCGATTCGCTCCGGCCCGCGCTCGACCTCCATGAACACCGGGGTGCCGCGTGCGCCGGGGTCCGCGCCGGCCCGCACGCGCACCAGATACTCGCCGCGCACGGGAATCTGCGTGCCGCTGTGCGCGTGAAGGAGCCGCCGGAACGTCCGCACTCCACCGTCGAACAAGACCAACGCGTTGGTGGTGACGACCACGAGGCGGCTCTCGGCGATGTAGCGAATCGCGCTGTCCGTCGCCGTGTCCTCGAACTCAAAGCGAGTCACTCGACTCGGCACCGGCGGCGGGCGCACCTGGATGGCGCGGCTGGCGACCACTTCCGCCACGCGGTAATACTGGTCCATCAGCGACGGGTCCAGCAGCAGCGCCTTGCTCAACTTGTCGAAGCCCTCCAGCCGTCCATCCGGCGGCAGCAAATCCTCCGGGGCCTCGCCCGGCACGAAGTCCACGTCCAGCAGGTCGCGCACGGTGTTGGCATACTCAGCGCGGCTCAGGCGGCGCAGCAACACGCGCCCGCCGGTGCTGGTCGCAAGCCGTTGCACCGCGCGCTGTTCGCCCGCGACCCACCGCGTCACCGCCGCGAGCGCCGCGCTGTCCGGACGCGCCTCGTCCTTGGGCGGCATTTCGCCGAGGTTCATTTTGTTGCGCACCTCGGCCCAAACGCCGGCGGCGGGGTTGTTGACGAAGTCGGGCGCTAAGTTGTCCAGCCGCACATCGCCCTTCTGCTTCTCCGCGCCGTGGCACTTGACGCAATGCTGCTGCAGAAACGGCGTGACCTGCCGCTCGAACGTCGCACGGTCGGCGAGTGGCTGGCCCGGCGCAGCGGCCAGAGCGACGACGGACAGCAGCGAGAGCAGCGCGGCCTTCAGGCCGCAGAAGCGTGCGAAGTTCAGCCAGTTTTTGAACGCGCTTGTCCAGCTCAGCTTTCTGCGGGGTGAACGCCGCGCTCCACGCACGTCTCGTGCATCAGCAGCGATTTCAGCTTCAACTCTCGTGTTCATCGCACTTGAATCCGGTTTTCGCCGAACGCGACCCGCAGCCGCTGGACATCCTCATCCGACAGCTTCGTGCCCTTGCGCACGACCGAGAGCGCCTTGAGCTTTGGTGCCTTCGCCATGCGCAGCAGGCCGTCTGCCGTGATGCCCGCCGGGCCGCCGCGCTGGCCGTCGCCAATCACCACGCGCTCGAGGTTGGGCACCTCGGCGAGATGCGCAAACGCCGCGTCTGTCAGCCCCGAGCCACCGAGGGAGAGGTCGCGCAGTTCGGCCAGCTCGGTGAGCGGGGCGAAGCCGGAGCCGGTGAGGTTCGGCGCGTGCAGAGAAAGGTTGCGCAGTTGGTGCAACCGCCAAAAAAACTCCAGCCCACGGTCGGACACCTGAGTTGCGTCTTGCGAAATGACCAGCGCGTTCAAGCCCACGAGTTCGCCGATGGCCTGCATCCCCGCATCTGTGAGCGCAGAGCTGCCGAGCGACAGGTTTCCGAGCAAGTTCAGCCCGGCCAAGTGCCGCACGCCCCGGTCGCCCAGGCTGGTGCCCGTCGCATTAAAACGGCGCAGACTGCCCAGCCGCGCCAGCGGGGCAAAGCCGTCGTCCGTGAGTCGCTTCGCGTTGTTGAGGTCGAGCTGTTCGAGGCGGCGCAGGCCCGTGAGGTGCGCCAGCCCGGCGGCTGTCAGCGTGGCGTCGCGGCAGGACAGTTCGCGCAAGAGAGGAAACAGCCGCAGGTGCGCGGCGGCGGCATCATCGAACTGCCCCACGAACAGCGTTTGCAGCGGCGCACCTGCGAGCACGTCGAGCGAAGCGCCGGTGGCCGAGGTGAGCTGCACGGTGAGCTGCTCGAGCTTCTTGAGCCGGCCTAGTTCGCGCACGCCAGCATCCGTCACGCGCGGGCTGCCGAGCGACAGCCGCCGGAGATTCACCAACCCCGCGAGATGCTTCATCGCCGCGTCATCGAAGTGGTTGTCGCCGGGCAGTTCCAGTGACTCCAGCCGCCGCACTTGGGCGAGCGGTGCGAAATCCGCCGCCGTGAGTTCCGTGAGTTGTGGGCCGGCATCGAACACGCGAAGGCCGCGCAAGTCAGGAATGCGCGGCAGGAGGGCAAGCATCTCCGGCGACAGCTTGCGCGCGGCGGGGAACTCAATCTCGGAGAGGCCGATGAGGTCGGGCAGCCGTTGGAACAACTCCGGTGCCAGCGGTCGCGGGAAACTGGCCTTGAGCAGCGCGCCCTCGGCGTTGTTGAAATCGCCGATGGCCGCGAGCACCGCTTGTCGCGCGGCGCTGTCCGCCGCCATCCGCCGCTGCGCGGCGGCCAGCGCCTCCGGGGGAGCCTCGCGCGCGACGCGGAAACCGAGATACGCGCCCGCGTCCGCCGCCTCGAAATACCAGCGCGCCGTCGAGCGGCACTGCACCGGCGACACCGCCCACGAACCGCCCCGGATGCTGCGCCAGTCGCCATGCGTATTCCACGCCTCGGCGTTGACCGGGTCCACGGCCAGAACCGTGGGCCGGTCGTAACGCGGCGCGGCGAACTTCTTGTAGTAGGTGTCCGTGTAACGGTCCGCGCACCACTCCCACACGTTGCCGTGCAGGTCCCGCAGGCCCCACGCATTCGCCGGATAGCTGCCCACCGGCGCGGTGAAGACATGGCCGTCGTCGTGGTTCGTGCGGACCATCCACTGGCGGATGGCGCGGTCGGGCCAGGCCTTTTCGTATTCGGCGTTGGCGATGTTCGCACGGCGATGAATCGAGTCGCGGAACTCGTTGCCCCAGTTGAACCACGAGTCGGTTCCAGCGCGACAGGCGTATTCCCATTCCGCCTCGGTCGGCAGGCGGTAGGCGACGCCTTCCTTCTTCGTCAGCCATTCGCAGAACGCCACCGCGTCGCGCCAGCTCACACCGACGACCGGATGCTGGTCCGTCTGCGGGAAGCCCGGATTTCGCCAGGTGAACTCCGCGCGCTGCTCGAAGGCCGGCTTCAGCGATGGCGCGTTCGTGGGCGGCTGCGGCTGAAAGCCCATGATGCCCTTGCCGCTCTGCTCGGCGGTGGTGCGGTAGCTGGTCGCTGCGACGAACTGCTTGAACTGCCCGACCGTCACCTCGGTCTCCGCGAGGTAAAACGGCTTCGAGAGGATGACCAGGTGCTCCGGCCGTTCCTCGTCCACGCTCCATTCGGAGCAGCAGTTGAAGGCCAAGCCGAATCCGGACCGAGACGATGACCCCATCGCGAAGTGTCCAGCGGGAATCAGTTGCAGCTTGATGCCGGCGGTGTTCGTGACGGCTTCGGCAGCGATGGCGGGCAGGCCACCAATCACACACGCAGCAAAGAAGGTCTGAAGTCTCAGCTTCATGCGACTAACTGCTTGATGACCCCCTTGCTGTCCTGAAACTCCCCGCCCACGTTCACGCCCATGCGGTCGGCCATGGTGTGCCAGAGCGAGGCGAGCGGCGTGTTGTCGGCGAGCTTGAGGTGGCCCTGATGTTTCAGGCCGAGCGCCTTGCCGCCGAAGACCGCCGTGGGCAGCCGGTCGCGCGAATGGTCAATGCCCATGCCGCTGGAGAACGCCAGCAGCGTGTGGTCCAGCACCGTCGAGCCGTCCGGCTCCTTCATCGCCTTGAGCCGCGCCAGCAGGTGCGCCCAATGCCTCATATAGAACGTGTCCACCTGCGTCAGCTCCTGGAGGTCGCGCGGGCTGTTGTTGTGATGCGTGAGCGCGTGGTAGCCCTTGGACACGTTCATCTCCGGCCACTCGCCGCCCGCGCTCTCGCGGCGCACCACGTAGGTGACGACGCGCGTCGAGTCCGTCTGGAACGCCATCGCGATGAGGTCATACATCAGCTTGCCGAACAGCTCGTAGCGGAACTGCGCGGTGCCCGGCGCCGACGGCTGGCTGAAGTCGCCCATGCCGCTGAGGTCCGGCGCGGGCTTGGGGCGGTTCGCCCAGTCCTTCTCGCGCGCAAGCTGGTGCTCCACCTCGCGGATGGACGTGAAATACTCCTCCAGCTTTTCGCGGTCCGCGCGGCTCACCTGCGTCTCGAGTTGCTTCGCGCTCCCTTGCACGAGGTCGAGGATGCTGCCCCGCCGCTGGAAGCCGCGTTCGCGCGACGCCCGGGACTTCGCATCGTCCACCTTGAACAGCCGGCTGAAGATGAGGTGCGGGTCGTTCTCGGCGGCGAGTGGAACGGCATTCTGGTTCCACGAAAGCGTGGACAAGTTGCCACCGTAGCCCGTGCCACGCGCGACGGAAAGCTGCAGCGAGGGGAAGCGCGTCGCCTGCCCGACGCGCGCCGCCACCACCTGGTCGGCGGAGATGCCGTTGACGATGCTCCCATCCTGCTTGCGGCCAACCTGACCGGTGAGAAACGTGTAGTCACCACCGTGCCCGCCGCCGTATTGCAGCGAAGTCCCGGACAACACCGTGAAGTCGCCCCGATACGGCTCCAGCGGCTTGAGGATGGGCGTGAAGGTAAAGTCCGGCCCGGTGTCCTTGGGGAACAGGTCGTAGCCGTTCATCCCGGTGCCGAAGTAAAACACGCCCATGCGGCGCGGGATGGCCGGTCCGCCGTCCGCCGCGGGCAGCATGGCTTCGAGCATCGGCAGGGCGATGGTGGCCCCGAGGCCGCGCAGGACGGTGCGACGGGACAGGCGGACGCGTTTGAGCAAGTTCATGGCGTGGTCGAGTTCAGCGAATGCTTTAGCCAAGTTCGTTGCATCGTTGCAACAGGTATTCCGCACGGGCCGGGCGAATCTTGCTGGAGTATTGCCAGTATCACAACCTGCACTGTCCGATTGTCTGCACGCCCTGAAACCTGCGTTCTGCGGAGGCCACGCGCTGGAGGCGCGGATGAAGGTAGCCGGTGGGAAGCGAAGCACACCCACGGTGGGAAGCGAAGCACACCCACCGGAAATGCCCCGCAGCGAGGAAATTCCCGGAGGGACGAATTAAACACCCGCGGTGAACATGGCGTTCATGCGCCCCGCTGGGGCGCGGGACGTGCGGTCGGCGGGTCCGGTGGGTGCGCCTATCCCTGCGGCCGAGGCCTCCCACCGGCTACCTTCACTGGCCCTCCCAGGCTGCGTCAGAGTTTTTGGAAAAGGTGCTAACATTTTCTGCGGGATAAGGCTCCCTCGAGGGGGTGGCATCCGGGTCAGAATGGAACAGATGCCCGGCACCAATAAACGCGTCTTCCTTAATAAGGTCGCCAAAATTGCGGTCGAGTAAGAAGTTAGGCGGCAAGTTCGTGCGAAACGTTCATTCAAGAGGAAAAATATGTTGCACCGATGGTTTGCTATCACAGTCGCCTTACTTGCTGTCGCCGTGTCAGCAACTGCGCAAGTTGCCGACTCTGCCGTCACACACGCGGCTCAACTGAAAACGAGCTTGGCGAAGTGGGAAAAAGTCCGCGACGAGAGCGGTGGGGATTACTCTTATCAGGTCCGATGGTCTTCAGCCTTCGGATTCGGTCATACCACCACGGTCACTGTCCGGGGGAACAAGGTCGTCGAGCGAAAGTATGAGGTGTTTGGCCTGCCCAAGCCGGTCGAACTGGGGGAAAATCCACCAGCACCCAAGCCCCAATGGGTGGAGTCGGGGAAGGAATTGGGCACTCACAAGAACGAAGGCGCCGCCGCCCGCACGGTGGATGAGTTGTATGCAGCGGCAACGAAGCTGCTGGAAACGAAAGTCCCAGAGGGTCACCAACGGTATTTTGGGTTCGACAAGCAGGGACTGCTGAACCATTGCCTCGTCGTTGATACCAGAATCGCCGGCGATGCTCCGAGCACGGGGATAGGACCTATCCAGATTCAACTGAAGCCGACGAAGTGAGGGCGTGAAAAAGTGGCGAGCTGGCCACCGAACCAGCCGACTCGTTAGCTCTGACTCAGCCGCTTCACCGGGGCCTCCCACATCATCGCGTGGGCTTCGCGGAGGATTTCCGGGATGCGCGCGGCGAAGGGGCTGCGCTGCACGGTCGACAGCAGCTTGCGCTCGTCGAAGCTCGCGGCGTTGTGGCCGGGGAACCAGTGGTCGGCCTGGCCCAGCAGGTTGTAGCGCATCTTGCCCCAGTCCACGAGGTCGAGGGACTTGGCGTAGGTCCAGAGGCGGAGGATTTCGCTCACGTTGATTTCGCCGGGCACGTCGCCGTAGTTCGGCAGGCCTTCGAACCAGCGGCGGCACCAGTCGTCGCCCAGCACGCGCAGCATCTCGGCGCGCAGCCGGGCCTCGATGGGCGCGATGGCTTCCGCCGCGCGGTCGTAGTGCGCGAGGCCGGCGACGTGGTCGTCGAAGTCGCTCGGGCGCGCCGCGCCGCAACTGAGGGTGTGGACTTGCGGGCGCGCGAGGCAGTAGAGGGAGTTGAACTGCATGGGCGTGAGCGGGGCGCAGAAGTCCACGAGCTTCGGCGGCGGGGCGTAGAGTTTGCCGCCCTTGTCGTTGGGGCTGATGATGAAGACGCCCATGTCGTGGCGCGTGGCGGCTTCGATGGTGGACCAGTTGAGGTCGTTGACGAAATACCAGTGGACGTTGAAGTAGGCGAACTCGCCGGAGTTGACGGCGTCGAGGATGACGTCGGTGGTGGCGTGGGTGCTGAAGCCGATGTGGCGGCAGCGGCCTTCGCGCTGGAGCTTGCGCGCGGCTTCGAGGCAGCCGCCTTTGCGGAGCGTCCAGTCGAGGTGCTGGCGATGGTTGATGCCGTGGAAGGAGAGCAGGTCCACGTGGTCGAGCCGCAGATACTTCATGGACTCGTCGAAGGTGCGGAGGAATTCCTCGGGGGTGGCGAAAGGCGCGACCTTGGTCTGGACGATGAGTTTCTCGCGCTTGATTTGGGGCAGCACCCAGCCGAGCTGCATCTCGCTGGAGCCGTAACCGCGCGCGGTCTCGATGTGGTTGATGCCGAGTTCGAGCGCGCGGTGGATGGTGGCTTCGAGATTAGCCTGGCCGTCCTTGGGGACTTCGCCGGGCGGCACGTCCTGCCACTTGTGCTGGTAGCGCATCCCGCCGCAGGAGAAGACGGGCATCTGGAGTTCGGTCTTGCCAAAGCGGCGGTATTTCATGAGCGGAGCTTGGCGGGGCGAGGGACGTGAGGCAATCGCGTTTGCCGCACGCGTAGCTTGACGTGCCGCAGCCTTCTTGGAACGCTAGCTAAGGTTCACATAATAAGCGCATGAAAGTCCTGATCGTTGAAGATGACCCCGTGGTCCGGCGGATTCTCGAAGACCTGCTGACCCGCTGGCAATACGAGATCGTGAGCACCACCAACGGCGACCAGGCCATTCAGGCGTTTCAGGCGGAAAATCCCCCCCGGCTTGCGGTCATCGACTGGCAGATGCCCGGCATGGACGGCGTGGAGCTGTGCTGCCGCGCGCGTCACCAGCTCAAGCTCTCGCCCCTCTACATGATTTTGCTCACCATCCGGGGTGGGAAAGCGAACATCGTCCAAGGTCTCGAGTCCGGTGCGGATGACTACATCACCAAGCCCTTCGATCAAGAGGAGTTAAAAGCCCGCGTCCAAGTCGGCGCGCGTGTGGTGCATCTCCAGACCGAACTGGCCGCGCGCGTGACGGACCTCGAGGCCGCGCTGGACCATGTGAAACAACTTCAGGGCCTCCTGCCCATTTGCTGCTACTGCAAAAAAATCCGCGACGACCGGAACTACTGGCACGAGGTCGAGTCCTACATCACGACCCACTCGCAGGCTAAGTTCACCCACGGCATCTGCCCCGAGTGCTACCAGAAAGTCGTGCAGCAGATTTAGTCGGTTAGCAGGCTTCTTTCATACATCTGGAGGGAAATGTTCTCCGGATTTTCTAGGAGCATTGGCAGACCCCGTATCCGTGAGGGCTTTGTCGGCGACGGTTTGGGGAGGCGCGCGCTGGGCCGCTGGGCTCAGCCCTGACTCTACTTCTTCCATTTTCCCTCCCTGACAAGCCCACTGCACCCCACTACGCTCCCGCCCGTGTCCGCCGCTATCCAGACGCTCGGCATCATCGCCGGCAACCGCACGCTGCCCTTCCTCCTCGCACGCCAGGCGCGCGCGATGGGGGTCACACGCCTCGTCGCGGTGGCGTTCGAGGGCGAGACCGACCCCGCACTCGCGCAGCTTGTGGACGACCTCGTGTGGTTGCGCGTGGGGCAGCTCGGCAAAATGATTTCCACCTTCACCGAGCGGGGCGTGAAGCACTGCGTAATGGTCGGGCAAATCGCGCCGAAAAATCTGTTCGACCTCCGGCCCGATTTGCGCGCCGTGGCGCTGCTCCTGCGACTCAAGGAAAAGAACGCCCACACGATCTTCGGGGGCATTGCCGATGAGTTGAAGAAGGACGGAGTGGAACTGATCTCCGCCGGGCCGTGGCTGCAACCCCTCATGGCCGGGCCGAGCTTTGCGCTCGGCAAGAAGTTGAGCGATGACGAGTCGGCAGATGTGCGCCTCGGTTTCCGCATCGCCAAGGAAATTTCCCGTCTCGAAATCGGCCAGACCGCCGTGGTCAAGGGCGGCACCGTGCTCGCCGTCGAGGGCTTCGAGGGCACGGACAAGGCACTCGCACGCGGCGGTGAACTGGCCGGCAAGAGCGGTGGAGCCGTCGCGGTGAAGGTGGCCAAGGAGCAGCACGACCTGCGCTTCGACATCCCGTGCGTCGGCCCGCGCACTTTGGAAGTCTGCGCCGCCAGCGGCATCCGCGTGCTCGCCTTCGAGGTGGGCCGCACGCTGTTGCTGGAGCAGGAGGTGATGGAAAATCTTGTCCGTCAGCACGGGCTGTCGCTGCTCACCGTCGAGCGGGAAAAGTGATTACTTGTTAGTGATTGGTCCGAATCCCGAAGTTCAGCCGCGAAAGGGCGCATAGAGCGCAAAGCAAAGCTCGTGGCAGGAAAACTGCCAGGCGGGAATGGGTCCAGTCCCAATCGCATCCATCTCCTCTCCTTTGTGTTCTTTGCGCCCTTTCGTGGCCACCCCATTTCGAAGTTCGCGTTTTACGCAAAGCGCTCGGCCTCACCGGCATCGCTCCATCCCCCCAATCTCCGTCCGCTCTGCTAATGATGGCAAAACTAAGGCAAAACCCTTGCCCCACTATTAGCAGTGTGTTACGCAACTCCCGGTATCTATTTGAAGTGGTGAGGCTTTATTATGCGTTGTCCCAAGTGCGGCGGTCTTGACGATAAAGTGATTGATTCCCGGGGTTCACGGGAAGGCTCCACCATCCGCCGCCGGCGCGAGTGCCTCAAGTGCGAGCACCGCTTCACCACCTACGAGGAGATTGAGCACGCCGGCCTGATGGTCGTGAAGCGCGACGGCCGCCGCGAGGAATTCACGAAGGAGAAGCTGCTCGGCAGTCTCAAAGCCGCCTGCGCCAAACGTCCCGTGCCCGCGGCGGAGATGGAGGCGCTCGCCGAGTCGATTGCCGACCGCATCACCGACGATTTCGACTCCGAGGTGCCCAGCCAAGCGGTCGGAGAGATAGTCATGGCCCGCCTGCGCGAGTTGGACAAAGTCGCCTACGTCCGCTACGCGAGCATCTACCGGCGATTCGAGGAGACGGAGGACTTTCTGGATGCAGTCAAACACCTAGAGGCCAAACGTGATACAGCTACATTCCCACTGCCTGGTATTTGAAACTCCCAACGGCGAGCACATCCCCTGCGCCGTCGAGGACGTGAGCGTCGAGGTCATCGGCGCGGCCGTGGACCAACTCGACCACGAGATCGTCAAAGAGGCCGCCGCCGCCGTGCTCCACTACTTCAAGGTCGAGCGGCAGCAGACCATCGTGACCATCGCGGAGTTCACCCTCGCACTCGAAGAGGTCCTTCGCGGCCTTGGCCTCGTCATGGCCGCGGCGGAACCCATGTCCGCCGCTGACCTCGCCCGTCCCGTGGCCGAGACCAGCCTGGACCTACTCGCGGAGGAAACTGGCGACAGCGGGGAACTGCTCTTCTTCCCGCGTCTGCGCGCGGAGATGCGCCAGCAACTCAGCAAGTCCCCGAGGCTCCTGCGATTCAGCGGCCTGCACGCCTGTGTGAAACGGCTCGTGGGCGCACGCCGCTGGTGCCACCGCTGCCGCGCGATGAGCGACCAGATTGTGGGCTACCTCCGCCAGTGCCTCGACGAGAACCATTGCGCCGACTGCGCGCTGGTGGTGAATTGATCGGGTGGCATCCGACGGGAGAAGCGTTACGCGGGCGTGGTGCCTTACCATGAGTTGCCGAGTCGCATGATTCACAAATTGCCACGTTGGATTTGGTTCGGTGCGGCCGTCCTCTCATTCATCGCAGGGATCGTCAACGCCGTGGGCTTTCTCGGTTTTGAACATCAGGGCGTCACGCATCTGACTGGGACCTCGACGCTGGCTGGCATCGCGCTAGCCCAGTGGGAGTTGGAGGAGGCGCTGCATTTGCTGGTGATTTTGGTCGCCTTCGTAATGGGAGCCACCGTCAGCGGCTTCATCATCCAAGATAGCCGCCTCAAGCTCGGTCGCCGTTACGGGGTCGCACTGGTGATCGAGTCCGCGTTGCTGGTGGCGGCGGTGCCGCTACTCAAGCACAACAATGTGATGGGCGACTATCTGGCCTCTGGGGCGTGTGGCTTGCAGAACGCGATGACCAGCACCTACAGCGGGGCCGTGCTCCGCACCACCCACGTCTCCGGGGTGTTCACTGACCTGGGTATTTTCTTCGGCCATCGGCTGCGCGGCATCACGGAAGACTGGCGGCGGTTCCGCTTGTGGCTAGTGCTGCTCGGCTCCTTTCTGATCGGGGGCGTCGTTGGGGCGGCGATGTTTGCCAAATTCAACTACGGCACACTCTATTTTCCCGCCGCGCTCACGGGCTTCGTGGGGCTGGCCTACACCGTTTATCTTCACTACAAATTGAGCCACACAGCGCCTCAGCCACCGGATACCCATGTATGAGCAAAACCCTCTTTGAACGTATCGCCACAAAGGAAATCCCGGCGAACTTGGTCTACGAAGACGAGCACGTCATCGCCTTCCGCGATCTCCACCCGCAGGCGCCCACGCACATCCTCATCGTGCCGCGCAAACCCATCCCCCGTATCGCCGAGGCGACTCCCGATGATCACGTCGTGCTCGGCCACCTGTTGCTGAAGGCTGCGGAAGTCGCCCAACTGGTCGGTCTCGCGGCCAACGGCTACCGCCTTGTCATCAACAATGGTCGCGACGGTGGCGAATCCGTCCCGCACCTCCACTGCCACATCCTCGGTGGCCGGCCGATGACCTGGCCACCAGGGTGAGCTGCGCTGCGCTTTGCCGCGCGCTCCACATCAATCCTCCGCGCGCTCGCCGGACGGGGCCATCTTCACCAGCTTGGGGTCGAACTGGCCGAGGACTTCCACGAGGTCGGTCTGCGCGGCCATGACTTGGTGGATGTCTTTGTAAACCATCGGCACCTCGTCCAGGCCGGCGCTGATGAGGTGGACCCCGGCTTCCTTCAGCACGCGGTTGACCTTGTTCCACTCGAAGGTCGCCGCCGCCTTCTTCCGGCTCATCACGCGGCCGGCGCCATGTGACGCGGACTTGAGCGACGGCTCGTTCCCCTTGCCACGCACGACGTAGCCGGGCGAGGCCATCGAGCCGGGGATGATGCCCAGCACGCCCACACCCGCAGGCGTCGCGCCCTTGCGATGCACGACGACGTCGCGCTCCACGCCACCGATGACGTGCCGTTCCTTCCACGCGAAGTTGTGGTGGTTCTCCACGTCGAGCAGCACCTGCACGCGGAGGTGCTCGGCGATGTGCTGGTGAATCACCGCGTGATTGGCAGCGGCGTAATGGCCCATCAACTCCATCGCGGCCCAATACTCCTGACCTTCCGCTGAGTCGAGCGAGAGCCACGCGAGCTGCTTGTGCTCCTTCGGCAGCTCGGGGTGTTGGTCCATCGCGAGCTTGCTGTAGTGCTCACAGACCGCCGCGCCGGTGCCGCGACTGCCGCTGTGCGAGAGCAAGGCGACGTATTCGCCGGGCGGCAAACCGTTAATCGTCTCGCTCGCGGTGAAGAGGCCGAACTCGACGAAGTGATTGCCGCTGCCGCTGCTGCCGAGCTGTGACCACGCACGGCCTTTGCGCAGCTTCGTGACGGGGCTGATGTTCCAATCAGCGTCCAGCACGGCGTGTTGACGTGGCTGATCGAAGTGCGCGCCGATGCCGAAACGGGTCTCGTCCGCGATGGCTTTGATGAGCCGCTCGCGGCGGCGGTCCAGCTCGCGCACGGGCAGGTCCAGCACGGTCATCTTCATGCGGCACGCGATGTCCACGCCGACGGCGTAAGGGATGACGGCGTTTTCGGTGGCGAGCACGCCGCCGATGGGCAGGCCGTAGCCCACGTGAGCGTCGGGCATTAGCGCGCCGGCGACGGAGATGGGGAGCTGGCAGGCGCGGGCCATTTGGTTGACGGCCTCGAGTTCGAGGCCCTCGCCCCACTGCCGCCACGGCGCGACGGCGGCGTGGATGGGGCGCGTGGACTTGAGCAGCGCCTTGGCGAAATCACCCCGCAATTCATCTGTCGCGAAACCCGCAGGCTGTCGCACGACGGCTTCGACTTCGGCTGGCAGCAATGTCTTGTCACCGCCCTTGAGGATGAAGCGCGCGATGAACTCGATGCCGCGGCGTGTGGCTTCGCCGGGCGGCACGCCGAGGGCGATGAGGTCTTTGGTGTTCATGGGTTGTGCGCCGTAAAGTTAGCGGACTGGCGCGGTGGGGAAAACCCTTTTGGCGTTTCGCTGTTTGAAGTCCAAACGCCGAACCGCAGATGAGCCAACTCCTGAATGCGGCCAGGAGACGGGCGGTTGTCCGCAGCGGGCACGGCACAAAGAAAACTCCGGCCCGCAGAGCGAGCCGGAGTTTGGCGAAAGGGAATTGCGGGACCGGGCTTACTTCGCGCCCTGATCGATCCACGCGCGGATGAGGCCGATTTGTTCGGCGGTCAGCGGCTTGCCTTTGCCCTCGGGCGGCATGGCGTCGTCTTCCACGAGGCGGGCGACGGATTTGACGAGCGAGCTGTCAGCGCTCTTGCCGACGACGACGGCCTTGCCGTTCTCCCCGCCCTTGAGGGTGGCGGCGAGGGAGTCGAGGCGGAGCTTGGCTTTCTGCTTCTTGTCGCCGTGACACTCGAAGCAGGACTTCTCGAAGATGGGCTTGATGTCCTTGTCGAACGTCAGGCCGGTCTTCTTGGAGGCCGGGGGGATTTCTTTCTTGGCGGCGGCCGTGGCGGTGAGGGCGAGGGCTGCGCAGAGGCTGAGGGCGATGGTCAAACGTTTCATAATTTATGTGCTGTTAGCGGCGGGTGTCTAGCCGGAGGAAAGCCGGTTTGCACGCGAAAAATTTCGGCCGTGGGCCGGCCGAGTTGACTCATATTAAATGTTACCGGGGCGGGGAGTTGGACGAGGAGTCCGACGATACGTTGACTCACATTCGTGGTTACCCAAGCCCCGAACATGAGTCGCTCCGCCAAACGCGAGGCCCTGGCCCGCATTCACGGCCGCTAC
>CALQJI020000059.1 GCA_943330855.2 Klebsiella pneumoniae | reverse complement strand
TGTCGGAACTCCATGAGAATGTCCCCATCGTAACTCGATAAGAATGTCCCCCTGTTGGCGGGTTAGCGAAAGCAACCCGCCAACAACATGGAGACACTGACAATGAGCCGGAAAGAGCGGGCGCGACTGACGATCATGACAGGCGTCACGGACGGGGAATTAACAGTGGTGCAGGCGGCACAGCTGATGGGGGTGTGCTACCGCCAGGGCAAGCGCATCTGGAAGCGGTATCAGGCCGACGGCGACGCGGGCCTTGTGCACCGGCTGCGCGGCAAGCCCAGCGCGCGGCGCAAGCTCGCCGCACTCCGGGAGGAAGTGCTGGCCCTGTATGGGCAGGAACGCTACGCGGACTTCGGTCCGACGCTGATGGCCGAGCAGTTGGCCAAGGCGAAGCTGGTGGTGGACCACGAGACGCTGCGGCGCTGGCGCATGGCGGCGGGCCAGCACGCGGTGCGGCGACGCAAGCAGGCGCACCGGCAATGGCGGGAGCGCAAACCCAGCTTCGGGGCGATGGTGCAGCTGGACGGCTCGCACCACGACTGGTTCGAGGGCCGCGGCCCCAAGTGCGTGCTGATGGTGATGGTGGATGACGCGACCAACCGGATGCGGGCGCGCTGCTTCGAGGAGGAGACGACGCAGGCCAGCTACGACATGCTGGAAGGGTGGGTGAGAAAGCATGGGCTGCCCGCCAGCCTGTATGTGGACCGGGACAGCATCTACCGGTGCGCAGGCGAGCCCAGCATCGCGCAGCAACTGGCCGGCAAAGAGCCACAGACGCAGTTTGGGCGCGCGATGGAAGCGTTGGGAGTGGAACTGATCCTGGCCCACAGCCCCCAGGCCAAGGGCCGGGTGGAACGGATGAACGGGACGCTGCAAGACCGGCTGGTCAAGGAGCTGAGGCTGGCCGGGATCAGCGACCAGGAGAGCGCGAACCGGTTCCTGGAAGGGAAGTATCTGCGTGCGTTCCACCGGCAGTTTGGGCGGGAAGCGGCGAGTCCCGTGGACGTGCATCGGGAGGGGCCGCGGAACCTGGCCGAAGTGTTGAGCTGGGAGGAAGAGCGCGTGGTGCAGGGGGACTGGACGGTGGCGTGTGGCGGGAAGCGCTATCAGTTGGACCGGCAGCACGAGGCGCTGAGCCTGGTGCGGCGCAAGGTGATCGTGAGGCGGCTGCGCAACGGGCGCGTGCAACTGGTGCATCGAGGCCAGCAGCTCAAATGGCGGGGACTGCCTGAAGGAACGCTGCGGAAGGAGCAGGCGGTGAAGAAGAAGACCGAGCAGAAGGCGACCGCAAAGCAGAGCGTGCCTGCGGCGGACCATCCATGGCGACGGGCAGGAGTGGGAGCTGGGAGAAAGTATTGGAACGGGATCCGGGCGCGTGGAGAAATGGTGCGCGCGGCGGCACGGCTGGGGGTGCGGGACTCCGGTCAGCCTACGCTACGCTCCGGCCTCCCTGCGTCCCGCACCCCCAGCCGTGGAAGACGAAGAACAAACAACAAAGGGGACATTCTCTCGTGAGTTAAACAGGGGACATTTCTAAAGAGTTTTGACAGTGAAGCCTACTTCACCTGCGCCCGCAACGCCGCTGACTGGAACACATCGCCGTTCACGACGTGCGTCGGCTTCTTGCCGTGCATCAAGTCCACGATGGCTTGCGCGGCGGCGAGGCTCACCTCAACAGCGCACTGAACCCCGCCTGCTCGAAATGGTGATCACCCGTCAGCGCGTCGCGCAGGCCTTCGCGCTCCATCACCACGAAAGAAATGCAGTCGGTGAGCGACCAGTCCTTGTCGGAGCGCTCGCGCATCCGCGCCAGCCCGGCGTCGAGCAGTTCCGTCGAGAGCGGGGTGATACGCACGTGCGGACTCGACCGCATCCCATCCACCAACAGCAGGAAGTCAGCATGGTCCTCCGCGCGGGCACAGGCATTGCCGAATTCCAGCAGGATAAACTCCGTGGTGATGAGGAGAGCGGTGCTACGGGAACCGGCGAGCGCCTTCCGGTGCGCCGGGTCGTGGCTGCTCAACAACGCGAGAAAATAGGACGTGTCGGCGAACGCGCGGCTCACGATTTCTTAGGCTCACCGCTGACGTAGTGGCCGTGATTGAGCGCGTAGTCCTTGGGCCAGTGGGGTCGGGGCTTGGCGAGCTTGAGCACCGCTTGGATGAACGGGTCGTTCTCTGGAATCAGATCCAACGGCTCGACCTTCACTTCCGCGCCCTCCGGTAGGTTGGCTTCCGGCGGAAGCACAACCACTCCGTTCTTAACTTTGCCGGTGAAGCTCATGGCAAGTGTGTCGCCCAAGCGGAGCGGGAAGGCAAGTTCACTTCACCTACAGTTCACTTCACCTGCGCCCGCAAAGCCGTTGACTGGAACACATCGCCGTTCACGACGTGCGTCGGCTTCTTGCCGTGCATCAAGTCCACGATGGCTTGCGCGGCGGCGAGGCTCACGCGCTCGCCGGTCTCGCGGCCGTTGAAGGCCTGATGCGGCGTGAGCAACACGTTCGGGCAGCGACGCAGCGGGTGGTCGTTGGGCAACGGCTCGGCGGTGAAGGCGTCCACGGCGGCCCCGGCGATGGTCTTCTGCTCCAGCGCGCGGACCAGCGCGGCCTCGTCCACGAGCGCGCCGCGCGCGGTGTTGATGAGGTAGCCGGTGGGCTTCATTTTCTTGAACTGCGCCTCGCCGATGAGGCCCCGGTTCTGCGGCGTGAGCGCGCAGTTGAGGGAGACGAAATCGCTCTGGGCCAGCAGCTCGTCGAGGGAGACGAACTTCACCCCGAGCGCCTCCGCGTGCGGGTTCGGCGCGATGTCGTGGCCGAGGATTTTCATGTCGAAGCCGGCCGCGCGCTTCGCCACGGCCTGGCCGATGCGCCCGCAGCCGATGATGCCCAGGGTCTTGTTCGACACGTCGTGGCCCCACGCGACGGACCAGCGGTTGTCGCGCATGACGACGTGGCCCTCGTGGACGCGGCGCGCGAGCGCGAAGAGCAGCGCCCAAGTGTAGTCCGCCACCGCGCCATCCAGCATGCCCGGCGTGAAGGCGACGACGATGCCGAGCCGCGTGGCGGTGGGGATGTCGATGGAGTCGTAGCCCACGCCCCAGCGCGAGAGGCACTTGATGCCGGCGGCGTTGGCGTGTTCGAGGACGGCGGGGGTGTATTTGTCCGCGCTGCACAAGGTCGCGTCGCAGCCGGCCATGTAGGCCTGGACGTCATCGGCACTGAGCGGGCCGAACTTGGGCGCGAGCACGACTTCGCAGCCGGCGTCACGCAGGAGTTGATAAGCGGGTTGGCCGACTTCTTCAGCGGCCCGGGCAGTGATGAGGACTTTCCATGACATAGGGGCGGAAGTGTGGCGAGTGGCCGCGGCCGGTGCAAGCGCGCGGCTTTCCCCTCCTGCTCATAATCCTAATCCTGCTCTCCCCGCCTTCATCCGAGGAGCAGGATTAGGATCAGGATTACGAGCAGGAAAAGGCCTGCGTTTGTTGACGCACCTGGTATCCTCCGGCCAGAAAAGTTCCCCATGCTCCTCCCCGCCAACCTCTACGCCACTTGGCGCGCGTCGCGTCTGGGCGCGGGGCCGTTGCGCGAGGACGGGCCGCCGCCGGAGCGCTTGCTCCAAGCCGTCTGGCAACACCAGCGCGTGCTGCGGGACCAACTCACCCTCGCCGACGGACGCCCCGTGCGCGTGTTGCACCCCGGTTTCCTCAATCGCGAACCCGGCCCGGACTTCCGCGACGCCCTCGTGCAGTTCGGCACCGAAACCCCGCTGCGGGGTGACGTGGAAGTGGACCTCGCCACCAGCGGCTGGCGCGCGCACCGGCACGATGTGAACCCGAACTTCCGCGCCGTCGTGCTGCACGTCGTCTGGGATGGTCGCGACACTGACGGCCTGCCCACGCTTGCGCTCAAGTCGCGGCTGGACGCGCCGCTGGGTGAATTGAGCGAGTGGTTCGGCGGCGAGGACGCGACGCGTTCCGGCGGACTGGCGGGCAAGTGCTGCGGCCCGCTCAACTCCCTGCCGCGCGCGGAGCTCGACGCCATTCTCCGCCAAGCCGCGCTCGTCCGGCTCCAACTCAAGGCTACCCAACTCGCCGCCCGCGCGCGCCAATGCGGTTGGGAGCAAGCGCTGTGGGAAGGCCTCTTCGCCGCGCTGGGCTACAAGCAGAATGTTTTAATTGAACAAATGTGAAATTTCTGGCATAATCAGGCCATGAAGAAAGCCATTTCCTACATTCGGTTCAGCACAGTTGCGCAAGGGGACAAGGGCCGCGACTCCACCTTACGCCAGAAAAGGGCTTTAGAAGATGCCTTGAAGAAATGGAACCTTGAATTTGACCAAGAGTTTTTGGACAAGGGCAAGAGCGGCTACAAGGCGCGGCATATTCAAAAAGGGGGCGCAATGCACGAACTCCGCAAGCTGGCTATTGAAGGCAAATTGGCTGGTAAAGTTTTAGTGATTGAAGATTGGGACAGGGCCGGAAGGTTGCAAGTTTCTGATGCTGCTCCCCTGTTGCTGGACATGGTGAATAATGGTGTTGACCTGATTGTAGGACATGGCGGCGGCGAGCATTTTTCCAAGAGCGGGATCGATAAAACTCCATACGCCTTTTACGGCGCACTGGAATCAATGAAGCGTGGCTACGAAGAATCCAAACGCAAAACCGATTTAGCCAAGTCCAAGTATCAATCCCGCATGGAAGCCCTCGCTAAGGGGCAACAAGTCGCATTAAACTGCTACCCTTTTTGGATTGAAATGGAGCGGGACAATTTAGGGAAATGCACTGGGCAGCATCATCTCAAAAAGGACATGGTCATTCTGGTTAAGGAAATTTATGCGCTGTATTTGTCTGGCATTGGGACTCAAAAGATTGCCGCTGCCCTGAATCAAAAAGACATCCCTACGCCGCTTTTCAACAATGGCAAGCGGGCCGATTCAAGGCGCGGTTGGTATCAGGGCCGGATTCTGCGATTGATTAAAGACCGCGCTGTGCTTGGCTTTTATCAGGACAAGAGAAACGGCACAGAACATAAGGCTTTCGAGGCGATAATTTCAGAGACGGATTTTTACACGGCAAACAAGAAACGCAAAGAGCGCGTTCGTTTTGCTGGCCGTCGAACCGAACACATCAACCCATTTTCGGGTTTGTTGAAATGCGCGAATTGCGGCGGGGGCGTATCGCTTCACTCTACGGGCCAAAAAGGAAAGGTTTTCAACTACCTGCAATGCAGGTTCCCCAACGACAAAAGTTGCGGCAAAGGTGGGATTCGCCTTGAAAAGTTCGAGGCAAGTTTCTGGGGCTTCTTGATTCACATTGATGATTTGCAACTAGGCCAGCCCATCCAGAGTGACGAACCATTGAAGTCTCTGGACATTCAGGGCCGGATTGACGCGCTTGAAAGCAAGATTACCAAGACAAAGGCGATGTTCGACAAGGCGCTTGATGAAGGAAACGACGCCAAAAGCCTTGCGGACATACTCACGGGCTACGACAAACAAAAAGCCTCGCTAAAGCGAGAATTGGAAGAGGAAACCACGAAGGAAAAAGGTCAGGTTAAAGTTGATGCACACTTTCTTAGTTATCTTCATTCGCTTTTGGTTGAAAGAAAATTGGACGAACCCGCCACACGACTTGAAATGCAGGAAGCATTACGGGCTGTAGTGGACAAAATTAGCATGGACACCGTCAAAAAGTCCTATGTGGTCACTTTCAAAAGCTCCCCCAAAGTGTTTAGGGTTCAATTTACAAACCAAGGCAAGCGCGGTGGACTCAACGGCTATACAAAAGCCATACTTTGCAATGAGGCAACCGCCGTTACCAAAGGTGGGCCGATTCCCCCCAAGGACACGAACACTACGGTAGATTTAATTCGGAAGCAAACAGCGCCGTAAGTGCTTCAACCAAATGCTGTTGCAGTTAAAAACATCTGTCACAAACACATATTCCGTGGAAATTGTCACGTAGAAGAGGTGAAAACGGCATCGGACGGTCTTGATGCTGTAAATTATTGTGCAAAAAAAGACGAATTTCGCCCCTGGAACGTGGAACCGGTTGATTATGTCTCAAAAAGCCTGATGAAATTGATGAAATCCCTGCCTGATTGACCTTTTTAATCTCTTAAAATGACACTTAATGACTCTTTTGACTATTCGGTCTGGCTCTTGTCTTATTCCTTCTTAATTATCCTTATTAATTGATAACTTATTTCTTTTTAATCTTAATTATCATTAGCAATGGATTGCTGCCTTCTTAATTGATGATGGAGATGGAGAGAAAGAAAACTGGGATTAACTGCTCATTATTGACCATTTAATTGATTATTAAGCTGTTTTAAGTAGGATAGAGCAGCATTTACTGAGAATTTAAATTCTGTTTGAAGGAATGACTTAAAGGGTATGGCGTTTTTTGAAAAAAAAATGCCTTTTGCCTGAGCGAAGAAGGGAGGGAGGGGGTAAATTTAATTCTCTGCGCAGTCTCCGCAGTTGTAGCTCAACAATTAAGCCGTTCGACTTCAACGCGGCGCGGAAGTAGCGGGTGGGAAAAGTTCTTGCGGTGGCGGGTGAACGTATGCCTAACTAGGAATACGTTAATCATCGCTTGTCACCAGAACTCATGACGAACCGCTGCCTGCTTCCTCGCCCTGCCGCTGGCCGCGTTCGCCTCCCCCAGCGGACTCAACAACATCCCCACTGCGGACACCGCGCCGGACTTGGTGCCGGTGATACAGGCCTACACAACCTTCGGCGCGGACCGGAAGCCCGACCACACCGCCGGGATGAAGATTGGCTTCGGCCCGTGGGACAAGGCGGCCTACAACTCGCGGTTCGAGGCGGGCATTGACAGCCATTACGCCCCGGACAGCGCCGGTCCGGCGGTCTTCTCCGTGAAGTATGCCGTGAAGCCGTGGGAAGAAGGCCCGGACATCGGCCTTGGCTCGGCGAACTTGGCCGTGAGCAGCGGCGACCGCACCCGCGCCGGCCAGCCGTTCTCCTACGCGGTGCTGTCGCATGACTTCAAACACTTCAGGCTGCACGGCGGCTACGGCGTGCAGCACCGGGGCAACTCGGTGCTGCTGGGCGTGGACAAGTCCTTCAAGGTCTTCGACCGCGACCTGGTGCTGCGCAGCGACGCGGTGCAGATTCAGGACCAGGGGCAGTGGCTCGCCAGCGTCGGCTTCCTCTACGCCATCAACTCGTGGCTCGTGTGGGAGTCCTGGGCGAGCTTCCCGACGGACACGGGCAAGCCAACCGTCACCCTCAAGCTCAACTTCATCTTCGATTGGAAGAAGAAGTAACCACCGCCGGATATTATCCTGAACCAGCAACCCAGCAACACCATGAAACACCTCGTCACCACCTTCGTTGCCGCGACCTTGCTCGCGGCACTCGCCACCGTCGCGCAGGCGGAAATCGGTCTCATCTCGTGCGCCGACGCCAAGAAGCTCATCGAAAACCCGGACGCCACCAAGCGCCCCATCGTCCTCGACACACGCGGCGGCTACAAAGATTACTTCCGGGGCCATCTGCCCACGGCACATCACATCAACTTCGACACCCTGCGCGGCACGGACAAGGCGGTGCCCGTGCAATATCTGCCTGATGACCTGACCAAGGCGCTGCTCGTCCGCGCGGGCGCGGTCAAGGACCGACTGCATATCGTCTATGCCACCGGCGACACGCTGCCGAATGACGAAATCCTGAGCACCAGCATGGTTGTCTTCGTGCTAGAGAAGTTCGGCGTGCAGAACATCAAGGTGGTGGACGGCGGCTTCGCCGAGTGGAAGAAGCAGGGCTTTGAGCCGGCGCGGGATTATTACGGCAATCCGGCGGGCAAGCTTCCGGCGAAGGGTAATCCCGGCGTCGCGGCCAATGTGGACGACGTGCAGAAGCATATCGGCAAGCCCGGCAACGTGCTGATTGACGCCCGCCCGCTCAACGAGTTCCAGGGTGACGACGACGTGTGGTTGCGCAAGGGCCACATCCCCGGGGCCATCAGCTTCCATTGGGCGCGGCTGATGGAGAAGGACAACACGCACAAGTTCAAGCCGTTCGCCGAGGTCAAGGCCGAGCTGGAGAAGGCCGGCATCACCAAGGACAAGAACATCATCGCCTACTGCGGCACCTCGCGGGAAGGCAGCCTGCTGCTCTTCTACCTCAAGCACGTCGCCGGTTATCCCAACGTGCGCCTCTATGAAGGTGCGTGGAAGGAATACGTGTGGCTGAAGAACAAATCACTGCCCGCCGAAATCGGCGGCCAGGCGGCGGGCAAGTAGCACCTGCGTATGATGGTCGCGCTCCTGCTCCTGGCCATCGGCTTGGTCGCCTACACGAACGGCGCGAACGCGAACTTCAAGGGCGTCGCCTCACTCTACGGCAGCGGCACCACAACGCTGCGGGGCGCGCTCTGGTGGGGCACGGCCATGACGCTCGCCGGCTCCCTCGCGGCGCTGTTCCTCGCGGAAGGGATGCTGAAGAAGTTCAGTGGGCGCAGCCTCGTGCCGGACGCGCTCGTGCAGTCGCCGGACTTCATCTTCGCCGTGGCGCTCGGGGCCGCGCTGACGAGTCTGCTGGCGACGAAGCTCGGCTTCCCCGTCTCCACCACGCACGCCTTGGTGGGCGCGCTGGTGGGCGCGGGTTGGGCTGGCAGCGGGGCGCAAGTCCAACTGGGCGCGCTGGGGAAGAACTTCCTCTACCCGCTCTGCTTCAGTCCGGTCGTGGCCGCGCTCGTGGGCGGCGCGGTTTACCTCTTGCTGAAAGCGGGGCGGCTCGCGCCCGACCATCGCACGCGCACGCTGGACCGCTTGCACTACCTAAGCGCCGGTGCGGCCAGCTTCGCCCGCGGGCTCAACGACACGCCCAAAATGGTCGCGCTCCTGCTCGTCGCGCCGGGGTTTGAAATCCGGTGGGGCTTCGCAGCCGTGGCGTTGACGATTGCGCTGGGCGCGCTACTCGATGCGGAGCGCGTGGGCGAAACGCTCGGGAAGAAGGTGACGGACATGGACCCCGGCCAAGGCTTCGCCGCGAGCCTCACCACCGCCGCACTGGTGACGACCGCGAGCTTCCACAGCCTGCCCGTGAGCACAACCCATGTGAGCGTCGGGGCCTTGCTGGGCATCGGCATCACAACGCGGCAGGCGAAATGGCGGAGCGTGGCTCAAATCATCCTTGCCTGGGTTATCACGCTGCCGTGCGCAGCCGCGCTGGCGGCACTAGCGTATTGGCTGGCCGCCCTGCCGGGGTGGCGGTGACGCCCCGCAGTCGGCAAGCGGCCTGAGGCGGAGGCGTGGGACAGCTACGCCATTTCCAACCCGCGCAGTGTGCCCTCGCCCGTGCTGAACTGGTCGGTCTCCCGCTAGTTTTAGGGTTTTCCCTGCGGCCGGACGTAGCCAGCCGGGGCCACGACCACTTCGAAGTCCGAGCCTTTCACCCGGCGGAGTTCATTGTGCAACACGGGGATGCGCTCGTCCGGCGCGACAGAGACGGCCCAGTCAATGCCGTTGTCGGCGTTCATCATGCCGTAGCGTTTCAGGGCTTCGAGGATGGTCTTCACCTCCGGCGAAAACTTCGAGGTGTCGAAGTCCTGGCGCAGGCGAAAGCGCTCGCCCATGCGCGGAAGATTCGGGTCGGTCTTGCGGCTGGCGTAATGCGTGGCCGGATACACGTAGGCGCGGCGGGTGTTCTTGAAGGTCGCGCGCAACGCGTGCTCGATTTTGCCGCGCTTCAGTTCGTCGTAGCGCACGACGGAGGGGAAGATGGGCAGGCCCGCGGCGTCGGAGCTGGTCCAGCCGTCGGGGCGGAGTTTGTTCGAGGCGAGATTGAACACGGAGGATTGCTCGGCGACCCAGCCGGCATCGGTCTTTGTCAGGCGATAGAACTCGTAGAGCATCCGGTTCACTGGGTCCACGACGATGCCGTGGCAGCATTCACAAGTAGTTACACATTTAAGAGCGTGATTACTTCAACGGGATGCGGTTTTTTATCAGCCAATTCCACGGCTTCGTTGGGCTTGATTTTGAGGTTTGCGAAGTGATTTGGTCAAATGCAACATTATACAAGCACAACGTCTGGCCGATGCGTCGGCTCGCGGAGCTGGCCGGAACTTCCAGCGACAAACTCACGCTCGAACGGTGGCAGGCGCGGCTCTCCGGTTGGAGTGGACTGCTGCCCGCCGAGTTGCCACGCGGGCAGGGCGCGGACGCGGATTACGTGCGTCGGCTGTGGGACGCGTGGTGGCGCGAGCGCGAGCGGTTCAGCGAAGTCATCCTCCCGCGCGCCGCGTGGCGCATGAGCGGCCTGCGCCCGGCGAATCAACCGCTCCGTCGCCTCGCCCTCGCCGCGCATTGGCTGGCGAGCGGCGAACTCCCGACGCGGCTGGAGCGGTGGTTCACCCGCACCGTCGCGGATGCCGACCTCGCCAGCTCGCTCTTGGAACTTCTTCAACCGCCCGCCGATGACTTCTGGGCGTGGCACTGGACGTTGAAATCCCCGCGCTTGAAAAAGCCGCAGCCTCTCCTCGGCGACGCGCGGCTCACGGACTTGGCCGCGAACGTCATCCTCCCGTGGCTCTGGGCGCGCGCCGCCGCTGGCCGCAACGAAGCCCTGCGCAGCTCGGCGGAAGCCCGCTTCCTCGCGTGGCCCGCTGGCGAGGACAACGCCACGCTGCGGCTCGCCCGCGAACGCCTCTTCGCCGGCAGCCCGCCGCGCGGGCTCTTCCAGCACGCGGCGACGCAACAGGGCTTGCTCCAAATCGTCCGCGACTTCTGCGAACACTCAAACGCGCTGTGCGATGCCTGCCGTTTCCCCGAACTCGTCCGGCGCGTCGGGACGGGCAGTCCAGTGACGTGTGAGTAACTTTTCAGGAGCGGAGCGTGTCAGCAGCGGAGCGTTGACGCCGTCGCCGTCGCTTGTTACGCACAGGCCATAGCATGAGTGCTCTCCGCAATCAGCCATCGCTTCGATCCGCCCCGTCGCGTTTCATGCATGGCCGGGCCAGCGTGCCGGCGGAGCAACAGGAGCAGTGCGATGGCTGCCGACGGATGCTCTCCCTCTGGCAGGTCGAGTTGACCGGCCCGCAAATCCTCTGTGTCGATTGCGCCCCCGCTGAGTTCACCGCGACGCTGCATCCCCACCTGCCGGCGCATCCCCGCCTGCGCGTGGGCGCTCGGCTGTAGTGCCGCTTTTCCCCGCCCGCCCGAGTCTGCGATTGCACCCACCGCTGGGCTGAGTAGTCTTCCGCGCGGTCAACGACCGGAGTTTCCCGGCCCCCGCTTTACACCATGAAAAACAACCTCGTCAAAATCCTCATCGCCCTCGCCGTCGTCGCCGCCGTCGCCCTCGTCGCGCTGTTCCTCTCGCTCAACTCCATCGTGAAGAACGGCGTCACCGCCTTCGGCCCGGAGGTCATCAAGGCACCCATCCAGCTCGACGGCGTGAGCATCTCTGCCTTCTCCGGCAGCGGCGAACTGCGCGGCCTCGTGGTCGGGAACCCCGAGGGTTTCAAGACGCCGCACGCCGTGAAGCTCGGCACCGCCAGCCTCCAGGTGAAGCCAGCCTCGCTCCTCAGCGACAAGATCGTCGTGCAGTCCATCAAGGCCGACGGCGCAGAAATCACCTTCGAGGGGAGCCTCAGCGGCAGCAACCTGAGCAAGATTCAAGAGAACGTGGACGCCTATGTCGCCGCGCTGCTCGGAGCCGCTGACAAGTCCGGCAAGACCGAGAAGAAGAGCGCGCCCGGCAAGAAACTTCAGGTGGATGAACTCATTATCTCCAACGCCAAGATCAACCTCAGCATGACCCTCCTCGGCGGCAAGTCCGCCACCATTCCGCTGCCCGACATCAAACTCACCGGCCTCGGCGCTGGGGCAGAGGGCATCACCCCCGCCGAAGTCATCAAGGTTGTGACGAAGGAAGTGATGACCAAGACCACCGGCGCAGTGACCGGCTTCCTCAGTGGCGCAGGCAAGGCCCTGCTGGACGGTGCCAAGGGCTTGGGCGGCGCCGCAGCCGACGCGGCCAAAGGCGTCACCAAGGGCATCGGCGACTTGTTTAAGAAGAAGGAGTAGCCGAGGCGGCAGTGGCACGCTTGCACCGCTCACCTTCGACCCACTCCCTGAATCTGATCGCCGCCGAGGTAAGGAGGCGGAGGCAACTGCGCTCGGACAGCTCCGCCGCCTCACCTCGGCGCTACAGAGTTGAGGGACGGCAGTCGCGGGGGGAGGAACGCAGCTTCTCTCCCTGAGCGACGGAGGTCCTCGTTTTGTGCTCCTCTCGACCTACTCACCATCGCCGATCACCCATTGTCTGCTGGCCTGAACGCACTAAATGAATCCAGTTCATCAAAATGATTTGCCGCTTAGATTGCGTTCGTGACAGGGTTCAGCCCAACAAATCACGCGCGGTCGCACCGCGCTATTTATCTCCATGAAAAAAGTCGAAGCCATCATTAAGCCGTTCAAACTCGAAGAAGTGAAGGAAGCCCTCAAAGACATCGGCATCACCGGCATGACCGTGACCGAAGTGAAGGGCTTTGGCCGCCAAAAGGGCCACACGGAGATCTACCGGGGCAGCGAATACACCGTGGACTTCTTGCCCAAGGTCAAGATCGAGCTGGCCGTGAGTGACGCCCAGGTCAAACAGGTGGTTGACCTCATCGTGAAGGCCGCGCGCACCGGAAAGATTGGCGACGGCAAGGTGTTCATTTCTCCGCTGGAAGACGCCATCCGCATCCGCACCGACGAGCGGGGAGACCAAGCCGTCTGACGCCCTTCGCCACACTCTGAATTCGCTTTCCTCACTCCACCATCCAGCATGACGAACACGCTGACTCTCCTACTGCTGGGCGCGTTGCTCTGGCTGGCGCCCGCCCCCACTCCGGCTGCTGAAGCTGCCAAGCCGCCGCCGGAGCCGACCCTCGAACAACGCGTCGGCGACCTCGAGGCCTACGTGAACAACGGCACGCGGGCGACGGATGGGAAGGCGAAGTCAAACCTCACCGGGGGCGGTCCCGGCCACAACGCGTGGATGCTCACCAGCGCAGCACTCGTGCTGTTCATGACGCTGCCCGGCCTCGCGCTTTTCTACGGCGGGCTGGTCCGCCGAAAGAACATCCTCTCCGTGCTCGCGCAATGTCTCGGCCTCGCCGGCATCGTCACACTGCTGTGGTGGGCGTGCGGCTACAGCCTCACGTTTGGCAAGGGCAATGGCTGGATCGGTGGATTCCAACACGCGTTTCTGAAAGACGTCGGCACGGAGCCGAACACCGATTACGGCGCGTGGGTGCCGCACAGCTTGTTCATGATCTACCAACTCATGTTCGCCATCATCACCCCGGCGCTGACGATCGGGGCGATTGCCGAGCGCATGAAATTCTCCGCCATCATGCTCTTCAGCGTGCTGTGGATGTTCGTCGTGTATTTCCCCGTGGCGCACTGGGTGTGGGGCATTGACGGCTGGATGAACGGCTTGTGGAACGACAAGGCTAGCATCAAGGCCATTGATTTCGCGGGCGGCATCGTCGTGCACATGACCTCGGGCTGGAGCGCGCTGGCCTTGTGCATCGTGCTGGGTAAACGCCTGGGCTACGGCAAGGAGCCCATGCCCCCGCACAGCCTCGCGCTCTGCATGGTCGGCACCGGCATGCTCTGGGCGGGTTGGTATGGCTTCAACGCCGGCAGCGCAGTCGCGGCCGATGGCGTGGCGGTCAACGCCTTCGTCACCACGACGCTTTCCGCAGCGGCGGGCTGCATCACCTGGCCGCTCATCGAATACTTCATGCGCGGCAAACCCTCCGTGCTGGGCTTCTGCTCCGGCGCGGTCGCGGGCCTGGCCACCATCACGCCCGCCAGCGGCTTCGTAACGCCCGGCGTGGCCGTGTTCATCGGGGTCGTGGCCGGCGCGGCGACGTGGTTCGCGTGCAACGTCATCAAGTCCAAGTTCAAGTATGATGACTCGCTCGACACCTTCGGCGTGCACGCGGTGGGCGGCACGTTGGGCACGATCATGGCCGGCATCTTCGCCTCCACCGCCGCGAACCCGAACCTCGGGGCCGACCGTATCAAAGCCTTCGTCGGAAGCTCGCTCTGGCTGGAGCAGCTCAAGGCCGGAGCCATCGTGCTCGTCTGGTCAGTCGTGGGAACCCTCCTGTTGGCCAAGCTCGTCAGCGTCGTCTGCGGCGGTCTGCGCGTGAGTGAAGAAGTCGAGACCATCGGTTTGGACCTCACCGAGCACGGCGAAGAAGGCTACCACGGCTGAGGCCGCCACAGCGGTTTCAGGCCTTGTTTACAGGGCTGCAACCGCTTGGAACCCTGGGTCTCCTTCGCGGTTGAAATTGAGCCCCACGCTCGATGGCAAATGTTTGCTTCCCCCGGACAGACTGCTCACGCTTCGGCACTGTGAATCATGTCCACTGGCAGAGGCAGCCGGCCTCGAAACATTCCCGCCCACGCGCCGCCGCATTCACGCTCATCGAACTCCTCGTGGTCATCGCCATCATCGCGATCTTGGCCGGGATGCTGTTGCCGGCGCTCGCGCAGGCCAAGGCGAAAGCCAACACCATCAAGTGCGTGAACAACCAGAAGCAGATCACGCTCGGGCTGAAGCTCTACTCCACCGACAACGATGACTACATCACCACGTCGTGGCATTTCGCATCCGGCACACTGCCCAACCGCACCTGGGGCACGATGATTCAGCCATTTCTCGCCAGCCGCAAAATCATGTGGTGCCCCTCCGGTCAGGAACGTCCCGGCGGCAACCGCGATTGGGATAATTCCGGCTCGTTCATGAACATCGGCATCAACTGGGAAATCTCCCATGACAACTTCAGCGGCATTGCCTCGGCCAATTACGGCGCCCAGCCCCGGACCTTTCGCGAGCAAACCATCGTGAAGCCCACCTCCACTGTTTACACCACCGACTTGGGCAACGTGGCCATCCCCAGCATCAACCCCACGGCCAGCGTCCAGACTCCGTATGGCAGCCCGAGCATCATCAGCGGCAAGGCCAGCGCCTGGCTACTCGTCTATCCCACCCAGTCCGCCACATCTCATCCCTATTCCCAACTGGTGTTGAACGCCGGCGACGCGGACTACGCCGGCCCCATCTACCGCCACAGCAAAAAGGCGAACGTCGGCTTCGTGGACGGGCACGTGGATACGATGGGGGAGACTTGGTATTACGACGGCTCCCCGTGGCTCAATGGCTTGGTCGGTGGCCCTTGAACCCTCGGCCATCCCCACCTCCCCACCGTCGGCTAACCCGCCGCCGCCGCTCCCAAACTTTCCATGCGCAAACCCACCATCATCCTCCTGCTCGCCGTGCTGGCCATCGCGGGCTCGCTCGCGGTGATTTACCGGACTCAGTTCCAAAACCGCGCCCCCGAGACTTCCAAGCTACCGGAAGGCTTGGGCACGGCGGTGGCTGAAGAAACCACCAAGCTGCTGACCAACCAAGGCAAGGTCGTCCTAATCCTCCCGCAGCGTGGCAACTACAAAGACCCGTTGGTGGAATTGCAGCGCGCCGCCTTTGCCAAAACCCTCGCGCGCACGAAGGGCGTGAGCCTGCTGGCCACCGAGTCCATCGAGACCGAGCGACCGGGCACGATGGGCGCGGCCGGCCTGGACCCGGAGCAGTTCCGCCAGTTCGTGCAACGTCACGCAGGTGCCGACGCCTTCGTCTCGCTGGCTGGTTTCCCCGAGTTTTCCAAAGAAGCAGTGGCGGAACTGACGGGTAAAAAATTCGTCGTGCTTGGCAACGCCGGGCCGCACCTCAAGGCCATGCTGCTGGCTGGCACGGTGCAGGTCGCCATCCTTCCCCGGACGCGGCCTGTCACGGACGGCAAGAAACCGGGCACAGCCCGCGAGTGGTTCAACTTCACCCACGAAGTTATCACGCCCGCCAACGCCAGCGCGTTGCCCTGAGCCGGCGCTTACTTCGCGCGCGTGAAGTGCTTGTCTGCGAACTTCAGGTATTGCTCCCAGTCGTAGGCCGTCACGTCGTGCTTGCCGGTGCGGATGTGGTAGCCGATGAACTCGCCCACGGGCTGGTCCACGGACGGCCAGTCCGTGACGCCCGTGCCTTTCTTCCCGAACAGCGCATACACCGGCTCCGCGAGTTTGCCCGCGAGGAACTCACCCTTCGGGTCCGCCCACTTGTCCTCCTCCGCGCTGGCGATGTAGATGGGGCGCGGCGCGGCGAGGGCGACCAGTTCATGCATATCCACCGGCAGCTTCTCCGCGTGGTCGGTGTATTGCTTGTAGTTGCCGCAGAACCAGTGCGGAAAATTCTTATTTAGCACCGCGATGGTCTCGCCGAAATCACGCCGTGAGAGGGACGCTCCGCCTTCGCCGGAGTTGTTCGAGATGACCATGGCGAACCGCTCATCCGCCGCGCCCGCCCACAACGAAGTCTTGCCCAACCGCGAGTGCCCGATGACCGCGACCTGCTTCGCATCAATGGCCGGGACCCGCTCCAAATAATCCAGCCCGCGGCTCAAACCCCACGCCCACGCGCCAATCGCCCCCCACGCATCGCCCGGGAAGAGCGTGCTGGCACCGTCCTTCGACAGCTTCGCGCGGAGGCCGTCCTTCCAGCCCTCGGCGTGGTCCGCCTCCACATCGCCGTAGTAGTAAGTCGCCAGCGCGTAACCCTTCGCGATGATCATCTCCACCTGCCACCGGCTCGCCTCCGAGCCGCGCGAGGCGTCGGTGGCACGGTTGTCCACCACGCTTTTTTTGTCCGGCGAGTTGCGCATCCAGCGCGGGTTCAGCGTGATGCCGGGATCGGCGTGAACGGCATGGTTGCCGTTGAAGTTGCAGCCGATGAACGCGGGCACCGGCCCCTTCACGGCGTTGGGCACGAAGAGCAACAAGTCCAAGCGCGGGCCGTCCTTCTTGCCCGTGACATACAGGGCGATTTCCTTCCGCGTGGCCTTGCCGCCGAGCGCCTGTGGGTCGGTCTTGGTGACCTCGTAGAGAAAATTCGCCGGCCGCGCGGGACTGCGGCCATACACGTGCGTCTCGAACAAACGCAGCACCTCCGCGCGCCGCTTGGTCTGCCACGCCTTCGCGTCCGTGACCTTGGAGCCATCCGCAAACGTCAGCGGGTCGGGCAACGGGAGATTGCCGACCTTGCTCTCGTCGTAGTTCGTAGTGTTGGGCCGTTGGGCAAGCGCGGTGAGACTGGCCGCGAGCAACAGCCCGCCGGCGAGTGACTTGGTGAGTTGCATGGCGCGCAGCGTAGCAGCCGCCCAGAGCGGGGCGAAGGCAAAAGGCAAAAGGCAAAAGTAAAAAATGCCGAACCTGCGCAAGCTCGGCACTTTCGCCTTTTGCCTTCGCACTTGTCGCTCTTCAACCTAGAAAAAACTCCGTAACCTCCGGCCCGAACCGCCTCATGCACCCGTGACATGAACCAACCACCTTCCCCCGCCACCTGCCCGCAGTGCCACACCGCCCTGCCCGCCGACGCCCCGCAAGGCCTCTGTCCCGCGTGCCTCCTCGCCGCCGTCGCGGAACCCACCGAGGCCGGCACCGCTCCCGCCCCGCGCACCCCGCCGCCCACGCGTGAGCAAGTCGCCGCCGCCTTCCCGCAACTCGAAATCCTCGAACTCATCGGCGCCGGCGGCATGGGCTACGTCTTCAAGGCCCGCCAGCCTAAGCTCAATCGTCTCGTCGCCCTCAAACTCCTCCCACCCCACCTCGGCACCGCCCCCGCCTTCGCCACCCGCTTCGAGCGCGAAGGCCGCCTCCTCGCCCGCCTCAGCCACCCCAACATCGTCACCGTCCACGACTTCGGCTTCGTGCCCGCACCCCAGACCCCAGACGCCATCCCCCATCCCCCGTTTTACTACCTGCTCATGGAATACGTGGACGGCGCGAACCTCCGCCAAGCCCTCCGCGCCGGCCGCTTCACCGCCGCCCAAGCCCTCGCCGTCGTCCCGAAGATTTGCGAAGCCCTCCAATACGCCCACGACCAAGGCATCCTCCACCGCGACATCAAGCCCGAGAACATCCTCCTCGACGCCAAAGGCCGCGTGAAACTCGTGGACTTCGGCATCGCCAAACTCATCGGCGACCCCGCCAGCCAAGACGCCCCGTCCCAGACGCCATCCCCCATCCCCCATCCCCGCTCCGCCGCGCTCACCTCCGCCACCGCCGCCCTGGGCACGCCCAGCTACATGGCCCCCGAGCAGCGCGACCGCCCCGCCGACGTGGACCACCGCGCCGACATCTACAGCCTCGGCGTCGTCTTCTACGAGATGCTCACCGGCGAACTCCCCCTCGGCCAATTCGCCCCGCCCTCCGCCAAATCCGCCAGTGACCCGCGCGTGGACGAAGTCGTCCTCCGCGCGCTGGAGCAGCAGCGCGAACACCGCCAGCAAAGCGCCGGTGAAATCAGGACGCAGGTCGAGACCATCGTCGCCACCGGACACGCGCCCACCACGACGCCCGCCGACCAACTTGGCGTCTCGCGCGGCTCTGTCTGGCCGCTGTTCTGGCTGGCCTTCATCCCTGTCTCCTTCGGGGCGGGGCTGATGCTAATGCTCGCTCGCCAATCTGGAGGCAGCGACAACTCCGGGTTCAATTCCAGCCTCCCCTTCTTTGCAACTTTCGCCGCCATTCTTGTCTTCGCTGCGCTCTTCATTTGGTTCGCCCTCTGGCTTGCGAAGCCTATCTCTCGCCATTCCACCTTGCTGGAGCGGACGATGCCCTTCTGGCCGTTGGGTTTGGCGGGACTGATGTTCCATAGCGATGGCCTTGCCAGCGGTCTGCCTTGGATGGGCTTGGCGCTGGCTAATTTCTGGAGCCGCGAGCGCTTGGGCACCTCGGTGGGGGCGAGGTGTTTGTTGGGAGCGGGATACGTCATCATCACTGGTGGTCTTGGGTTGATGCTGGGCAAATCCTATCTGCCAGAAGCGTGGCAAGCTTGGTCGCGAACCCCCGCGGACACGTCCCTCCCCGCCGTGCTCACGACACTGGCTGTGCTCGGTATCATGGCGGTCGTAGGCTGGCTGACCCCTTTGCTCTTTGGCCGTTCCCCTCGGGACCCGGGTAAGCGCGAGCAATTCCCAACCTCCTTTCTCAGGTATCCCGGCCTGCTCATGCTCCTCCTGCCCGGGCTGCTCTTCGTGCTGCTGCTGATTCAATTCTATCCGCAACTGGTGCCCCCCGACGGCGACGAGCATCGCGCCTTGCCGCAAGCCGTTCCGCCCAAAGCCTCCACGCCCGAGGGGCTCGCGTTGATGGCCAAACTCCTGGCGCACTACGACCAAGCCACCAATCTCGTGGTCGAGGGGCATACCGTCACCACGAGGCTCCGCACCAATCAGTCGGCCTTCGTGCAAGCCAACAAGTTCGAGCTGAAGCTCGGCCGCCCCAGCCTCTACCAAGTGCAGTGGACCGCGTCCCCGTTCGGCAGCCGCGGCCACCAGGGAGCGGTTTGGTCCGATGGCGGGACCAATTGGTTTTCGATGAACGGCTCGACTCCAGAGGCGCGAGCAAGTCGCGAGCTGACGTTGGGTTCCGGAGTGGGCATCTCACAGAACGTCACCGGTTGGTTGCCGACGCTGTTCTTCGGCAACGCGTCCTGGGTGGAAGCTCTCGGCGATTTGCGGCTCGAACCCGACGCCGTCATCGAAGGTGAGCCGTGTGCCGTCCTAGTCGGCACGTTTCGCGGCAACTCCACCCGGCTCTGGATTTCAAAGCGAGACTTCCTCCTGCGGCAGGTCGAGCTCCTCAACACCATCTCGGCAGAGTCTCTCGCGGGCACGTCGAGTGCGTTAGCCCCTGGCACTACCATCCGCACCGTCCAGACCTACCGTGTCACCACGGGCCAGACCTTGACGGCGGACGACTACAAGTTCACCCCGCCCGGCGCATCCAAGTGAAACCAATCCCCTGTGCCCGTCAGCGGATTGCCAACCGGATGCCACGGCGCACGCCTTCTCCCTTCCTCGGCGGAAGGGAAAAGGTGGCCGCAGGCCGGATGAGGGGTGCGGCCACTTGCGCAGACGCACGTAACCCCTCACCCCAACCCTCTCCCCTTCTCCGAGGAAGGGAGAGGGAGTCAAAGCGCGCCGTGGCCCTTCAGCCGCGTCGCCACTCTTCCGCGCCAAACAGCATCACTTGACCTCGCACGCCTCCACGCCCGCGACCACGCCTTCGCCCGCCGGTGCCTTCCACACCACGCAGTGGACGCGCGTGCTCGCGGCGCGTGGGGATTCGCCGGAGTCGCAGGCGGCGCTGGGGGACTTGTGCGGGGCTTACTACGGGGCCGTGTTCGCCTTCATCCGTCGCTCCGGGCGCGAGGAGGACGCGGCGCGCGAGCTGACGCAGGAGTTCTTCGCCCGGCTCTTGGCGCGGCAGGGGCTGGACACCGTCGTGCCGGGACGCGGGCGGTTCCGCTCCTTCCTGCTCGGCGCGGTGAAGCACTTACTCGCGGACATGCACGACCGCACGCGCGCCGCCAAGCGCGGCTCCGGCACCGCCCCGCTCCCGCTCGGCGTCGAGACGGACACTTCGCCGGGCCTCGAAGTCCCCGACGCCTCCGCGCCGGACCCGGAGCGGGAGTTCGACCGCAAGTGGGCGCTCACCGTGCTCGACCGCGCGCTAACCGCGCTCGCCCGCGAGCAGGCGGAGGCCGGGCGCGCCACGCACTTCGCCACGCTGAAGCCCTGGCTCACCGGCGACACCGAGACCGTCTCGCAGGCGGACGCCGCGCGCGTGCTGGCGTGCAACGAAGGCGCGGTGAAAGTCGCCGTCCACCGCCTGCGTCGCCGCTTCCGTGAGCTGGTGAAGGCGGAGATAGCGCAGACCTTGTCCGACCCCGCGCAGGTGAAGGGCGAGCTGGCCTGCCTGCAAGCGGCGCTCGCGGGGAAGTGAGGCGCCCAGCTTTAGCCACGGATTGAACACGGAACCCGAAGTTCAGCCGCGAAAGGGCGCAGAGAAAACAAAGGAGCGGCGGTGGAACTGACACCAATTCCCAAAGAGAATCGGTGACTTGCCGTTCGTTGGGCGCTTTTCCCCTCACCCCGGCCCTCTCCCCAGCGGAGAGGGAGACAGTCAGCCAGCGCTCGAAGTCACTACGGCGTCTGGCAGCTCGAACGCGGACCACGTCGCTCCATCGCCTTCCTGCCCGACCACGAATCCTACACCCGGATGCGCCTGCACCCCCGCGCCGGCGGCGAGCAGGGCCAGGCCACCCAAGACTACTGCCGCGCCGAGGACCAGAAACTCACCGAGTTCCTGCGCGGCGTGGACGTGCTCATCCTCGACTCCCAATACGATGAAGCCGAATACCAGACCCACATCGGCTGGGGCCACATTTGCTACGAAGACAGCCTCTCCACTGCCATCGCCGCCGGGGTGAAGCAACTCTTCCTCTTCCACCACGACCCCGCCCACGACGACGCCCGCGTCTCCCGCATGGTCGCCCACGCCCGCGAACTCGCCGCCCGCCAAAACTCCGCGCTCATCATCGAAGCCGCCCGCGAAGGCTTGGAAGTCCCGCTGCTTCAGTCCAGCCGCGCCTGAGCCGGACAATCTGCTTTGATTCGGACGCAACTTCGGCTACCATCCGCCCTAGCTAGCAGCCATCATGAAACCCAGCTCTACCAGCACGCACCGCGAAAGCCGGTCTGCTTTCACCCTCATCGAACTCCTCGTCGTCATCGCCATCATCGCGATCTTGGCGGGGATGCTTCTGCCGGCGCTGTCGAAGGCCAAGGCCAAGGCGCACCAGACCAAGTGTCTCAGCAACATGAAGCAGCTAGGCCTCTCCATGTCGCTCTACATAGACAACAGCGATGATGCCACGCCGATTCGCAACGACGGTGCCGCGAACTTTGCGACAACGACGACTCCAAATTTCTTGGGTTCGCTCCAAAGTTACGTTTCAACCAATTCGGCCATCTTCGCCTGTCCGACCGCACGCCATTCCCCCGGCGTCGCAGTGGGAACCCCGACCTTGGCCGCCGGGCCCAACCCGACCAACGACACCAGCTACCTTGGCAATGCGGCCATCATGAGCCAGTCGGGCATCGTCAAGTTCCGTCTGACACAGGTGCCAAATCCCTCCACCATCGTTTACCTGCAAGAACTCTTCGAGCGGCGCAACGCCGGCTTCCTCCGGCCCCGGCTTCTGGCCACTGGCCCGCCAGACACCTACACTTGGTGGCACTTCCAGTCCACCCCCTCCCCCAATGCCATCGGCTTGGTAGAAAACTATACCGTGCTTCACAATCTGGGCGGCAACATTCCCTTCTTGGACGGCCATGCTGACTACCGGAAGGGTGACTCCATGCGCGCTGGGGATTTCGGATTTACCCCAGCCACCGACAGTTGGTCCACTTCGTTCAGCGCCAGCTACACCCGAGCTTTCTGAGCCATGCTTCGTGCCTTCCTTTCTTTCGCACTCGTCATCCTCATTTCGACTACCGCGTGTCGTCGGAAAACAAACGCCCCTCCAGGTGCATCATCAGAAGAGCCGAGATCTGCGACGTCTGACAAGTCTGTGCCCAGTGCCGGTGTCGCACCTGTTCAGCCTCCGCCGCCAGCTCAAAGTCCAGGCTTGGAAAAAGTCGAAGATCGACTGCCCACCGCCCCTCCAGATTCCTCCAAGAGCAACCCAGTGGACCAAAAGCTCACAGAGGCGCTGCATCATTACTTGGAGGCGAACGGCAAACTGCCGCCTGACTTTAACGCCTTGGTGACCGCTAGAATCATCAAGCAGATGCCCACGCCGCCAGCGGGCAAGCGCTACGCGGTGGACCGCCGCAACCTCCAAGTGGTGCTGCTTAACCATTAACCAGGGCCGATTGCGACGCGCCGTCGGCTTCGTCCGTTTTAATTAGTTTTTGCTTCGTCTTTGTCTGATCCATCCCGCGATTCCTCCACGCTCATGAACCCCCTCGCCCTCCTCCTCGCCCTTACCCTCCTCGCCGTGCGCACGCACGCCGCCACCGTCCTCATCGAGGCCGAGTCCTTCAAAGCCCCCGGCGGCTGGGTGCTCGACACGCAGTTCATCGAGACGATGGGCTCGCCCTACCTCATGGCCCACGGCCTCGGCACACCCGTCGCGGACGCCACCACCACCGTGAAACTTCCGCAGGCCGGCACCTGGCGCGTGTGGGTCCGCACGATGGACTGGGTCGGGCGCTGGAAAGCCCCCGGCGCACCCGGCAAGTTTCAGCTCCTCGTGGAGGGAACGCCGCTCAAGGAAACCTTCGGCACCCAAGGCGCGGACTGGGCGTGGCACGACGGCGGTTCCGTGAACCTCACGAAACCCGAAGCCACCCTCGCCCTCCGCGACCTCACCGGCTTCAACGGCCGTTGCGACGCCATCCTCCTCCCCACCGACCCCGTCTTCCGCCCCGCGAACGACTCCGCGCCCTTCGCCTCGTGGCGCATGACGCTCGCGGGCTTGCCCGAGAAGCCCGAGGAAGCCGGCCAGTTTGACCTCGTCGTCATCGGCGGCGGTTACGGTGGCATGGGCGCGGCCCTCGCTGCCGCGCGCATGGGCTGCAAAGTTGCCCTCATCCAAAACCGTCCCGTGCTCGGCGGCAACGGCAGCTCCGAAATCCGTGTCTGGGCCATGGGCGGCATCCGGCGCGGCCTTTACCCGATGCTCGGCGAAATCGTCGAGGAGTTCACCGACCGCGCGAAGTCCTCCCCCGGCACGTTCGAGGAGTTCGGCGACGCGAAAAAGGAAGCCCTCGTCCGCGCCGAGCCGAAGATTTCCCTCTTCCTCAACCACCACGCCTTCCGCGTCGAGAAGGACGGCAACCGCCTCAAGTCCATCACCGCCTTCGACACCCGCACCGGCCACATCCGGCGCTTCGCCGGCACGCTCTTTGTGGACAGCACGGGCCACGCGGGCATCGGCGCGCTAGCCGGCGCCGACCACACCACCAAGGACGACGGCCACCTCGGCATGAGCAATATGTGGCGCTGGAAGGACGCCGGCGCGGCAACGCCTTTCCCAAACACCCCGTGGGCGCTCGACCTCGTGATGGACGACTTCCCCTATCCGCGCCGCGGCCACGCCGAATGGTTCTGGGAAAGCGGTTTTAACAAGCACCCCATCCTCGAACTCGAGTCCACGCGCGACTGGAATTTCCGCGCCCTCTTCGGCGCGTTCAACGCCATGAAGAACAAGGACGGCAAGGCCGACCACGCCAACGCCAAGCTCGAATGGGTCGCCTACGTCGGCGGCACCCGCGAGAGCCGCCAACTCCTCGGCGATGTCATCCTCACCCGCGAAGACATCGTCGCGAAGAAGCAGTTTCCCGACGGCACCGTGCCGACCACCTGGGACATCGACCTCCACTACCCGAAGGAACAATACGCCAAGAAGTTCCCGAACGACCCCTTCATCTCGAAGGCCGTCTTCGACAAAGCCGTGGACCGCCAGCACGGCTACCCCGTGCCCTACCGCAGCTTCTACTCGCGCAACATCGAGAACCTCTTCATGGCCGGCCGCAACGTCAGCGTCACCCACGAAGCCCTCGGCACCGTGCGCGTGATGAAGACCGGCGGGATGATTGGCGAAGTCGTCGGCAAGGCCGCGAGCCTCTGCATCAAGCACAGCACCACCCCGCGCGCCGTGTATCACAGCCACCTCCCCGAGCTACAGGCATTGCTCAAACTCCCTGGCGCCGCCCGCCGCGACAACGTGGGCGACGAGCCGAAGCTCCCCGCCGATTACAAGCCCCTCCCCGCGCAAGTCATCGCCGCCGCTGGCGAAGACATCCAAGCCGGCCTCGACCCGAAGAAACTCCCCGGCCTCGTCCTCGACGACGCGCAGGCCAAGACCACCGGCATGTGGACCATCGCTGGCAACCCCTCACTCCAGCCCTACGTCGCCACCGGCTACCGCTACCGGGGCGCAAAGGAGGAAGGCGCGGCCCGCTACGAGTTTAAGGTGGAGAAGGCCGGCGACTACGAAGTCCGCGTCAGCTACAGCCCGCACGAGAACCGCGCCAGCAACACGCACGTCGTCATCGAGAGCGCCGACGGCGTGAAGGAAGCCAGCATCAACCAGCGAAAAAAGCCCCCGCTCCCGCAAAACTTCATCAGCCTCGGCGTCTTCAAGTTCGCCCCCGGCAGACCCGCCGTCGTGACCCTGGGCGGCAAGCCCGCCGACGGCAACGTCCACGCCGACGCGGTGCAACTCCTCCCGAAGTGACAGTGGTGGCGGCAGTATCCCTGCCGCCACTGCTTCGGTGGAAGGGATCAGGATTACGAGCAGGAGAAGCCGCAACACCGCCCCCAGACCCAAGACCCCATCCGCCCTACTTTGCCCCCGCCCCGGTCAACACCACCGGGATCGTCTTCAGCAAGATTTTCACATCGAGCCACAGCGACCAGTTGTCGATGTATTCCAAGTCCAGCCGCACCCATTCCTTAAAACTCTTCACGTCGTTACGCCCGCTGATTTGCCACAGGCACGTCAGTCCCGGCTTCACGCTGAGGCGACGCCGGTGCGCCGGGTCGTTGATGCGGCGGATCTCGTCCACCGGCAGCGGGCGCGGCCCGACCAAGCTCATCTCGAAGCGCAGCACGTTCCAAAGCTGCGGCAACTCATCAATGCTCCACTTGCGCAGGAACCGCCCCGGAGCCGTCACGCGAGGATCGTTCGTCACCTTGAAGACCGGGCCATCCATCTCGTTGAAGGCCGCCAGTTCGGCCTTCAACTGCTCGGCGTCCGACACCATCGTGCGAAACTTCAGCATCGTGAAAGGCCGGCCATTCAACCCGCTCCGCTGCTGTCGGAAGAACACCGGCCCCGGCGAAGTCAACTTCACCGCCACCGCTGCCAGCAACAGCAGCGGCGACACCACGACCAGCAGCGCCAGCGCCCCAGCGAAGTCCAGCAACTGCTTCGCCACGCCCTGCCAGCTCGCCTCCGGCGCAGACCGGAACACCACCGTGGGCCGACCGAGGAAGTCATCCACGCTCGTCTGCGAGATGCGCGTCTTGAAGAAATCCGCCAGCAGCCACACCTCCACGCCCTCCAGTTCGCACAGCTCGATGACCTTCTCCACCTGCTCGAAGTAGGTGTGCCGCGCGCTGAGAATGACGCCGTTCGCCGACCGCTCGTGCAGCAACTCGATGAGCCGTTCGCCGGAAGTGTGGTTCAAGTCCAATTGGGCCAGCACCTCCACCGCGCCCTTGGCCTTCGCTTCCAAATCCCGCGCCAGCTCCGCCGTGTCCGCCGGCGTGCCGATGAGCACCAGCCGCCGCCGCATCTGCTCCTGGCCGAGCTTCGAGAGCAGCCAGCGCCGCTGCAATTCCTCCTTCGCCATCACGAGCAGAAAGCTGAACGCCCCGAAGAGAAAGATGACGGCGCGCGCCAGCTCCTGCTTGCGGAGGAACAACGCCGCCACCAAGCCCAGCACCGCGATGGTCACCGCGTGCGACAGCACCAAAGCCGTCTCGCGGCGCGAGAAGAGCAGCGGGCGATTGTAGAAGCCCAGCGCCTTGAGCAGCAGCAGCGTGCCGGGAAGGAGGAACAGGTAGAGCCAGAGGTAATGCTGGAACGGCTGGATGTCCGGCAACCCCGGCGAGTAAATCACCGCCAGTTCGCGCACCCCGTGCGCGAGCCAGAACGCGATGGCGAACAGCCCCGCATCCACCCACTGCTGCACCTGCGCCCGGATTTGCCGCTGACGGCGTAACATACTGGGCGGACTATCGCCTCCCCGTTTGACTGCCGTAAATACAATGTTCGCCCGACGTCGTCCGTAGCCGCCCTCGGAGGGAGGCGGCCAGCCGCTTTCAACTTTCAGCGTTCAGCTTTGCACTTTTCCACCGCCCCGCAATCGCGCCAGCTCCGCGTCCCGCTCGCGCAAGGCCGCCTCCAGCTCCTCCTGCCGATCCACCTTCTCCCGCGTCTTGGCGATGCTGAAGGCGTTGATGAGGAAGCAACCCACATGAATCGCCGAGTTCCAATACAGCACAAAGTCCGACGAGTATTTCTGCCCCGCACCCCGGTCCGCCAGCCACCACGCCAACGCCGAGGCCGCCGACATCATCACCCCCGGCCCCAGCCCCAGATACCACGCCGCGATGCCCACCGGCAGCGAGTAGAAGATGAACAGGTTCAGCTCGAAGCCAGTTTTGAAGTCCAACCAGCCCAACCCCACCAACAGCAGGAGGCACAGGGCGAAGATGAGGAACCGATTGCTTGTTCGCATAGCGTTACCTTGCCCACTCCAACCCGCGGAGGGAATCGGGTCAATCGCTGAACGAGGAAGCACGGGCAGAGTTTCATAAGGAGCGCCAGCGGGCAGGGATCGGAGTCACGGCCGCGCAGGGGCCTCCCCTTCCCGCCCTCCTTCTCCCCCCCTGTTCCTCCCCTCCTACGCGAAGGTCACGCTCGGGAACTTCTTCTGCACCGCCGCCTTTTGCTTCGGCCACTCGTGGGCCTTCCAGTGCGGCCAGTCGCACGTGCTCGTCAGGCGTTTTCCGTCGGGCGTGCAGAGCCAGAGTTTCACGGGCACCGCGCCTTCGCAGACGAGCGGGTGGAACTCCAGCTTGAAGCACTCCTGCAACTTCACCTGCGCCTCGGGCGACATCGCGGTGCGCCCGCCGCCCTCGGCCTCCTCGGAGTAAGTCAGCTTCACCGGCTTACCCGTCGGCCACGGCAGTTGCGTCGGCGTCAACTCCGTGAGCCAGCCCACTTGCTCCGGCGCGAGGTGCGCAGCGAAGCCCTCTTTCATCGGCACCGTTTGCGCCTCCTTCTGCAAAGCCAGCCCGCGAAACGCCCGCGCCAAGGCCGCCGTCGTGTGCGCGTCATCGAACGGCGGGTATTCCAAATCCGGCAGTGCCGCCGCCACCAAGTTCACCCGCGCGATGAACTGCTTCACCTCGTGGCTTAAGTTCGGCAACTCAAACCAACCCTGCATCGCCGCCGCGGCCAGACAGCGCCCCGCCGCCTCCGGCTCCACCTCACGCTGATGCTCGTGGCCGATGACCAACTCCCGGAACCGCGCCAGCTTCACTGCCGCCACGCGCTTGTGCGTGCGGTCGAAGATGTGTTCCACCGACGCGCTCAAGTGCTGCGGATACAGCTCGCGCAACCACTCCGGCTTCACCGCCGTGGCCAAGCCCAGCAGCGTCAGCGGCCGCAGCGCCCCCGCCGTCTCGCGCATCGCCGCCACGACGAACATCGGCGCCTTCTGCACCACGCTCTCGCGCATCAACGTCCCCGTGCGCCCCTCCGTCAGCTCGCACTCCAGCGTCCCCTGATCGCGACGGAGAGCAAGTTGGTCGATGAAGCCAGCGGTGAGGCACTTAAGCAGCGCATCCCCGTCCGGCTTCGGGGCAGAGTGTTCAGTGTTCAGTGAGTCAGTGTTCAGTGGCGCACCCGCGTCCGTTCGTGACTGACCACTGAACACTGAATACTGCCTACTTCCCCTGCCCTCCCGCTCCGCAATCGCCAGCACCTGTTGAAAGGTCAACTCCACCTCCCGCGCCACCTTCGCGTTGATGCCGTGGCTCCGACATACATCCAGATTAAAGCGACAATCCTGCGCGAACTCGAACGCCCGCATCAGCGTGAAGAAGTCCGAGTCCTCGTTCACCTCGAACTCCTCGCGCTCCCCTGCCGCGCGCGCGTCGCCGCGCATCACCCGCGTCAGCAAATCCCGCCCGCTCACCAGCGCCGCGCACAACGCCGCCTCCCGCACGCACCCGCGCCGCCCGGCCTCCACCAGCATCCGCGAGTAGCGCGGGTGCATCGGGAGGCGGAGCATTTGCCGACCGATGGCGGTGAGGCCGCCGCTGGAATTGCGTTTGGCGAATTCCGAATGGCGATTGCTAGCTCCGTCACTCCCAGCCACAGGTTCGACATTCGCAATTCGCAATTCGACATTTCCCTCACTCTCCAAAGCGCCGAGCATCACGAGCAACCGCTCCGCCCGCTCCACCGCCGCCGGATCCGGCTGGTCCAACCAGTCGAACTTCACCGCGCTCTGGATGCCGAGTGAGTGCAGGAGCAAGACCACTTCCGCCAAGTCCGCGCGCTGAATCTCCGGCGTGTTGCGCTCGGGGCGATTCAAGTGCCCGCTCTCCGTCCACAGCCGCCAGCACGTCCCCGGCGCGGTGCGACCCGCCCGGCCCTTGCGCTGGTCCGCGCTCGCCCGGGAAATCTCCTCGATGAACAGCGTTTGAATCCCGCGCTCCGAGTCGTAACGCGCCACCCGCGCCTCGCCGCTGTCCACCACATGCCGGATGCCGTCAATCGTCACGCTCGTCTCCGCGACGTTTGTGGACACAACAATCTTTCGCCGTGAACTCGGCGCGAACGCGCGGTCCTGGTCGTCCGGCGAAAGGTCGCCGTGCAGCGGGATGAAGTCGCAATCCTCCGCCAGCCGCGCGACCCGCAGCGCGTTGATGGTCCCGTTGATTTCACCCATGCCCGGCATGAACACGAGCACATCGCCCGGCCCGCCAGTGTTCACGATGCGCTCCACCGCCGCCGCCGCCTGCTCGGACGCGGGCGCGCGGTTGAGGTGCTCCGCGTAACGCACCTCGACGGGGAAGCTGATGCCCTCGCTGACGAGGATGGGGGCGGGTGTGAGGGTGTGAGGGTGTAGGAGTGAGCAGGAGGCCGTCTCTCGCACCCTCTCACTCTCACACCCTCGCACCTGCCCCAAGTAGGCCGCCACCGGCTCCGCATCCAAGGTCGCCGACATGACCACGATACGCAGGTCCGGCCGCGCGTTCTGCTGAAGCCGCTTCACCAGCGCGAGGGCTACGTCGGAGAGCAGGTTGCGTTCGTGGAACTCATCGAAAAGAACCGCCGCCACGTCGGACAGCGATTGGTCGTCCTGAAGCCACCGAAGCAAAACCCCTTCCGTCACGAAGCAGATGCGCGTCGCCTCACCCAGCCGGTCGTCGAAGCGAATCTGATACCCGACCTCCTGCCCCAGCTTGCACCCACGCTCCCAAGCCACGCGCGCCGCCACCGTCCGCGCGGCCACCCGGCGCGGCTGGAGAACGACGATGCGAAACGGCTTTGGAGGGGGTGGGGGCTGGCGGCTGGCGGCTGGGCTGGCGCTCGCAGCCGCACTGGCTTCCCCAGACCCCAGACCCCAAATCCCATCCCCTGCGTCGGCGAGCATCTGCGGCACCTGCGTGGTCTTCCCCGAGCCGGTGGGGGCGACGAGCACGAGACGGTTGCCCGTGCGGAGCGTGTCCACGATTTGATCGTGCAGCTGCCAGATGGGGAGCGAGCGAGGGCTGCGGGGTTCACTCATGGATGGAACACCCCAGCCGGACCGGGGTCGCGAAGCGTTTGGACTGCGGTGGCTTTAGCACCGCTTTGTTAGGCGTCCGGGAGTCCGCACGGTGCGGGAAAGCGGCGCTGAAGACGCCGCAGTCCAGACGCTGCGCGCGCTCCCAAGCGGTTGGCCATGACGAGCAACTCACTTCAACAAGAACCGCGCGACGAGCGCGACCGCCGAGAGAATCGCCATCAGGCCGCTGGGCATGAACTTCTTCGATTTGGCGAACTTCATGCCCATGAAGACGAGCAGGATGCCGAGCACCACTTCCGCCACGATGGCGGGCAGAATACCGAAGGCCACGAGGAACAACGGGGCGGCGAAAATACTACTGGCGATGAGGGATGCCTTGCTGCCCGCTTTGAGGAAGCCCATGAGGCCGCCCGCTTCGAGCAGCACGGTGAAGACGAGGAGGACGATGTTCGGAGCAGTCATGACGCGGAGCTTGGCGCGGGTGCAAGCGGAGAAGCAATGCGGCAGTTAGCCCGCACATCAACGAACCGGGCGTCCAAGAATCCACCGGTCAATCTCCGGCTTCCCAACGGGCGCGGTTGCGTATTAGGCTTTGCGCATGGATCTGACTGTGGACTTGTTCAAGGCCGAGATTGCGGAGGCTTTGCGCTCCTACGACAAATATATCGTGTGCATCGCCAAGACACCCGAGGACTGCGAAGGCGCACTCCAGCGGCTCGTGGAGAAGGCCGTCAAAGCTTACCAGCAGCGCGCGCCGGGCCTACGTCACGGCATCGCGCTCGACAATCAAGTCACGATTATTCTCAGCCAGCCGCCGGAAGATTCCACACTCGATAAACCGCTCTGCGGCATCTACTTCAACCTCGCCTCCCCGTATCACAAGAAGCGCGCGCAGCAGCCGGTGAAGCTGGAGAAGTAAGCGGCGCGGGCGATGACCGAAACGCGGCTGGAACCACTGACTTGCACTAGTGGGAGCAGAAGCCAGCGCTGCCGCACTGATAGCTCGTCCTCTCGAGCGGCTTATCTTTATTACTGCCAGTCAGTGCAGGTTAGTGGTTGGAAATGCTCAACACGCCTTTTAGCCGCCCCAGAAATTCCAACTCGCGCTGCTTGCCAGAGATGAGCGTGGCGTCCTGATGCCGCTGGTCGCGGCCGCCGCCGTGCAACTCTTGCACCCGCGCAGCGAAGAACAGCTTGGGGCTGGCGGCGGAGAGCATTTCGTTCTTCATCACCTCCTGCCAGTGCGGGATGCGCGAGAGGAGGTCGGCGGCGTCCTTGGGCTGGTAAGTTTCCATCAGCTTGAGCAGCACGAGCAGGTCATCGCGGCGGTAGAATTCCTCGCTCGTCGCGGCCAGCAGGTAGCGGAACAGCACGGCACGGCGCGGCTCCTTGTTCCACACGATTCGGCGGGCGAGAGCCTTCAGCAGCGCACGATCCTCGACGGGCGGCAGCGAGTGGAGCAGCTTGCCCAGCGGGTCGGGGATGACGACATCGAGGTTCAGCCGCGTGACGAAACGTTCGAGGCTCACCTCGCGCAGTTTGATGGCGTGCGTGGTGCCGTCCTCGGTGGTCAGGTGCGCGACGGTGGGTCGCTCCGTGAGTTTGCGGAGAAGGATGGGCCAGTCGCTCGTTGGCAACGACTGGCGATCGAGTAAGTGGGAGAACACGGCTTGGTCCGTGAGCGTGGGTGTGAACAGCGGCGAGAAGAGCAGATCCACCTCGAAATCTTCGAGCGTGTCGAGCTGGCTGGCGAAGAATGCGCCCAGCTCATCGCGGCTCACCGAGTAGTGGGACGCGAGGTGGTCCACCACTTGTTTGAGCAACGCTCGGGGTCGTTCCAATTCGACCGCCACTGCGTCCACGAAGGCTTGCATGACTCGGATTATGCGGGCGGGCAATGTGTTTGCAACCGGGAAGCCCCCCCGGGCGGCGGCCTCCTGCCCGTGGTTTTTCAGGGCCGTTTCCGCGACTTGATATTGGTATCATCCCTGCTAGCCATAGCCTGAGTGCGGTCGCAGAAGGCAACTTGTGGACGCAGCAGCAATAATAAACTAACCCGCTTTCTGCCAAGTCCACCCCGCACGTAAAGAAAACCAACAAAATGAAAACACAACAGTCCCGCAAAAGCGGTTTCACGCTCGTAGAAATCATGATCGTGGTCGCCATCATCGGCCTCCTCGCAGCCATCGCCATCCCGAACTTCGTGAAGGCGCGCGCCACGGCCC
>CALQJI020000058.1 GCA_943330855.2 Klebsiella pneumoniae | reverse complement strand
TGGCGCTTGTTGCCCGCCCACTTCCCGCCTTGGAAGACCGTCTATCACGTCTTTCGCAAGTGGACGCTCGACCACACCTGGGAGGCGCTCAACGCCCAACTCCGCGCCCATGTGCGCGCCACCCAGGGCAAGCGGTGCCGGCCCACGGCGGCGATCTTGGACAGTCAAAGCGTCAAGTCCGATGCCCACGGTGGCGCGGTGGGTTACGATGCCGCCAAACAGATCAAGGGCCGCAAGCGGCACCTGCTCGTGGACACCCTCGGACTGGTGCTGGGCGTCAAAGTCACGCCCGCCAGCACCCCGGAACGCGACGGGGCCAAAGCCTTGTTCACCGGGGTGCTGGGCTGGTTTACGTGGCTGCGCCTGCTGTGGGTGGATGGCGGGTATAGCGGCCCGGCGTTCGCGCACTGGGTCAAAGGCCTGCGGCGCAAGCTGGTGGTCGAGGTCGTCAAGCGTTCGGACGATGTGAAGGGATTCCGGGTGCTGCCGCGCCGCTGGGTGGTGGAGCGCACGTTTGGCTGGCTGATGCGCCAGCGCCGACTGGTGCGCGACTACGAAACCAGCGAAAGCAGTGCGGAAGCGTGGTTCTATATCGCGATGATACGAATCCAGCTCCGCCGACTGGCTTGATTCCTGAGAAAGCATGACTTTTCAGACAGGCTCTTAAAAAATTCCAGAAATCTACCAACCGCCAAACCCACACCGGAACACCTCAACGTTTCCACTAATTCCCAATTGCAGGTGCTGCGTCCCCAGAGCATCGTGCCATCTCGAAACTCATGAACCTGATGACGTATTTCTGCCTCTCCGTTGCGCTCGTTATAAGCCCATCCGCACATGCGCAGAGGGATGTCGTTCCCCGCACTTCTACCACATCTTTACAGCCCGCCGCTGAGTATCTCCGCGCTAACAACGGGCATGCTCTGCTCGTTTATTGCGACGGGCGGCTGGTCTTCGAGGAATACCTGAACGGCCACCAACGCGAGGTTCCGCATCGGCTTGCCAGCGGCACCAAAAGTTTCGTCGGCGTGCTCGCAGTCATGGCGGTGGAGGATGGATTGCTTCGGCTTGATGAGAAAGTTTCGGTTACCCTCACGGAGTGGCAGGCCGATGCCCGGAAATCCCAAGTTACCATCCGGCAGCTTCTCACGCTCACCAGCGGTATCGCGGGCGGCGAAGTTGGCGACATGCCGAGCTATCGGGAAGCCGTGCGACTGGCGGAGGCGAAGTTCCCGCCTGGCGAGAAGTTTCAATATGGCCCGGTGCCCTTCCAGTGCTTCGGCGAGTTGCTCTGCCGCAAGTTGGCCGTGCGCAAGGAAACGCTCGAAGGCTACCTGAAGCGTCGGCTCCTCGAGCCCATTGGTCTGAAACCGTCCTTCTGGCGCAAGGACACCGACGGCCAGCCGCACCTCCCCTCGGGCCTGCTGCTTACGGCGAGCGAGTGGGCGAAGTTCGGTCAGTTCGTGTTGAATCGCGGCGCGTGGAACGGCCAGCAACTCGTCTCCGAGAAGCTCTTGGCCGAGTGCTTCCAAGGCACCAAAGCGCATCCCACCTACGGCTTGACCTTCTGGCTCAATGCTGCGGACGAGCGCCCGCGCGACCTCGCGATGGCTGCCGGGGCGGGCAAACAGAAGCTCTACCTCGTCCCCTCGCAGAAGCTGCTCGTCGTCCAGTTCGCCGAGGCCCCGAAGCGCTTTCAGGAGCGCGAGCTGTTGCGGTTGGTGCTGGAAGGCGTGCGGGCGACGGAGGCTTCGGCGGTGCTGGCGAAGTGACGGGGGCGAAGTGGTATTGGCTGTGAGTGCGCTTGTCAGTCAGAGTGTTTCTGCGGCTCGCCTTCGCCAAGTTTCCGAGTAACCTGCCCCGTCCCGCAGCGTCGTCTATTCTGTAGCGCGTCCAACTTTCTGTCTGCCATGAACAAGTTTCTCTGGGTCTTACCGCTCTCGCTCGGGCTGGTCGTCGGCGTCGCGCAGCCGCAGCCGCCTCCGGGCAAGAAGGGCTTTGGTCCGGGCGCGGGCGGGACGGCTTCACCCCAGTTTTCCACGCCGAAGTCCGCGACCGCTGCGAAGCCGCCGGAGCGCGCGGAGTCGCCCGAGGAACTCGCCTTCTTCGAGTCCAAGATTCGACCGGTGCTCGTGGAAAAGTGCTACCAATGCCACGCCACGGGCCAGGGCAACAAGGTGAAGGGCGGGCTTGCGCTCGACACGCGCGAAGCCACACGCAAAGGCGGCGATACCGGGCCGGCGGTCGTGCCGGGCGACCTGAAGAAGTCGCTTCTGCTCGAAGCCATCCGCTACGCGAACAAAGACCTCCAGATGCCGCCGGAGAAGCAGGGCGGCAAGCTCTCCGACTCGGTCATCCAGGACTTCGAGCGCTGGATTCAGACCGGAGCCGCCGACCCGCGCACGGGCGGGGGGCTGGCGAAGAAGGACTACGACGGCGCGAAGGCGAAGAACCACTGGGCTTACCAACTGCCGAAGAAATCGCCCGTGCCCGCCGTGAAGAACGCCGCATGGCCGAAGACGGACCTTGATCGCTTCGTGCTCGCGAACTTGGAGGCCCGGGGCCTTGCTCCGGTCGGCGATGCCGACAAGCTCACGCTCCTGCGCCGCGTTTATTTCGACCTCCTCGGCCTGCCGCCGTCCTTCGAGGAAATCACCGCCTTCCTCGACGACAAGTCAGCCAACCCGCTCGCCACGGTCGTGGACAAGCTGCTCGCGTCGCCGCAATTTGGTGAGCGCTGGGGGCGGCACTGGCTCGATGTCGCGCGCTATGCCGAGTCCACCGGCAAGGACGTGAACACCGCCTACCCGCACGCTTGGCGCTATCGCGACTACGTCATCGATGCGTTCAACGCGGACAAGCCCTACGACCGTTTTGTGCAGGAGCAGGTCGCGGGGGACTTGCTGCCCTCCAGCTCGGACAAGCAGCGCGCCGAACAAGTCGTGGCCACTGGCTTCCTCGCGCTCGGGCCAAGAAGCGTGAACGACCAGAACCCCCGGCAGTTTTTCATGGATGTGGCCGACGAGCAGATTGACACGCTCTCGCAGGCCTTTCTCGGCACGACCATCGCGTGCGCCCGCTGCCACGACCACAAGTTCGACCCCATCTCGCAGCGCGAGTATTACGCGCTGGCCGGCATCCTCGTCTCCACCGAGACGCGCTACGGCACCGCGCAGGGCGTGCAGAATCGGCATCCGTCTGAGCTGGTGGAGCTGCCGAAGGGCGCGGACGCACCGACCTTGGGTCGCAAGCTGCACCGTGACGAGCGGCTGCGACTGGAGAAGAAACTCGCCGAACTGCGCGAGGAGCTGAAGGGGATGTTCGCCGAGGGCATGAAGGCCGGCCCCGGCAAGAAGCAGGAGGGCACGGGCAACGACCCGCGTCGCACGCTGGACCGGCTTCGCATCATCGCGGAGAGCGGGCAACTGGAGGCGCGGCTGAAGCAATACGACGCGACCACGGGCGACGAGAAGGCGCTGGCGATGGGCGTGCAGGACTTGCCGGCGACGCGGCTGGGCGCGGCGACCGGGGCGTTCCGGCGGCTCGGGGAAGGCCGTGTGTTTGGCATCCGCCCGCAGGAGTTCGGCACGATTGCAGACGCGAATTTCTACACGCGCGGCGATGTGGAAAAACCCGCCGAGAAGGTCGCGCGTGCTTTCCCCGCCGCGCTCACGCACAGCCCGGCTCCGCGGATACCGACCACCAGCAGCGGGCGCCGTGAACTGGCCGAGTGGCTCACCACCGCGAGCAATCCGCTCACCGCGCGCGTGTGGGTGAACCGCGTCTGGGGCTGGCTCTTCGGCGATGGGTTGGTGGATTCGCCGGACAACTTCGGCACCACCGGAGCGCAGCCGAGCAACCCGGCGTTGCTCGACACGCTGGCCGTGAAGTTCAGCGAGAACGGCTGGAGCACGAAGCAGCTCATCCGCGAAATCGTGTTGAGCCGCACTTACCAGCTCGCCTCGATGCACGACGTGAAGAACCACACCGCCGACCCGGAGAACACTTTCAACTGGCGGATGTCCCCGCGCCGCCTCGACGCCGAGTCCACGCGAGATGCGATGCTGCACGTCGCGGGCCGGCTCGACCTCAAGCCGCCGCTGGCCTCCGTGGTCGCGACGATGGGCGACCTGCCGATTGACGGGCCGAACCGCGCTGGCCTCACCGACGCGCAGCTCAACGCGGACACGACCCATCGCTCGGTCTATTTGCCCATCGTGCGCGACAAGGTGCCGGAGGTGCTCGCGCTCTTCGACTTCTCCGAGCCGAGCCTCGTCACCGGCAAGCGCGAGAGCACGAGCGTGCCGGCGCAGGCGCTCTTTCTTCTGAACAGCGAGTTCGTCGCCGAGCAGGCGGGCGCGGTGGCGAGTCGGCTCCTGCGCTGGCAGCCGAGCGGCGTGAACACGGACGAGGCGGCGCAGCTCAAGGAACGCGTGAACGTGGCCTACTGGCTGGTCTTCACCCGTCCGCCGATCGCGAGCGAACACACGGTCGCCGCCGATTTCTTCGGCAAGTTCCTCGGTGGTAAACCCGCCCGCCCCGCGCTCCAAGCCGCCGCGTGGACCAGCTTCTGCCGTGCGCTCTTCGCGAGTGTGGAGTTCCGCCAACTGAACTGAGGCCTCTGATGAACACAGATGAAGACCGGAGCGCGGACGCCTACGTCCGCCGCAAGCAGCGGGTTGGTGGAAGTGACTGCGGACGTGGGCGTCCGCGCTCCAAGCCGATGGGCCGGGGTCTCGCCTCCAGCTGCGTTTCATCTGTGTTCATCTGTGGCTAAAAATCTCTCCCGCTTATGAACGCCCTTTCGCATTTGCTCTCCCGCCGTGCCGCATTGAGTTCCGTCTCGTGTGGCTTCGGCTACCTCGCCTTCGCAGGCCTCGCGGCGCAGGCGGCGGCGGCCGACAAGCCGCTCGCGCCGAAGCAGCCGCATTTCACGCCGCGCGCCAAGCGCGTCATCTTCCTGTGCATGAGCGGCGGGCCGTCGCATGTGGACATGTTCGACTACAAGCCCAAGCTCATCGCCGATGCTGGCAAGCCCGGGTCGCGGCCCGGCAGCACTTGGCTGGGGCCGAAGGCGGCGTTCAAGCAACGCGGCAAGAGCGGGCTGTGGATTTCCGACCTCTTTCCGAACGTCGCGCAGCACGCGGACGACCTCGCGCTCATCCGCTCGATGCAGACGGACTTGCCCGCGCACCCGCAGGCGTTTCTGCGGCTGCACACCGGCACGTCGCAGTTCGTCCGCCCGTCGCTTGGCGCGTGGGCGACTTACGGCCTGGGCACGGAGAACGAGAACTTGCCTGGCTTCATCACCATCGCGCCGCCGGCTAACTTCGGCGGCGCGCAGAACTTCGGCAGCTCGTTCCTCCCGGCGATTTACCAGGGAACGCGCATCGGCACGGGCGGTCGTCCGGTCGCGGGTTCGGAAGTGAAAAACCTGCGCCCTCCCGGCACGGCGCAGGCGCAGCGGCTGGAACTGGATTTGATTCAAACGCTGAACCGCGCGGCCCAGCAGCGCGACCCGCACAACGCGGCGATTGAGGGCAGCATCGAGAGCTTCGAGTTGGCCTTCAAGATGCAGAGTCAGATGCCCGACCTGCTGGACCTGGCGAAGGAGAGCGCGGCGACGAAGCACCTCTACGGCGTGGGCGACCGCGACACGGATGACTTTGGGCGGAAATGTCTGATGGCCCGGCGCTTCGTCGAGGCGGGCGTCCGCTTCGTGGAGGTGGGCAGCGGGAATTGGGACCATCACTTCAACCTCTCCAGCGCGCTGGCCAAGAGCACCACGAGCGTGGATAAACCCATCGCCGGCCTGCTCACCGACCTGAAGCAGCGCGGCTTGCTCAAGGACACGCTGGTCATCTGGGGCGGCGAGTTTGGCCGCACGCCCTTCGCGCAGGGCAACGACGGGCGCGACCACAACAACAAGGGGTTCACCTTCTGGCTGGCCGGCGGCGGCGCGAAGGGCGGCACGAGCTACGGCGCGACCGACGACCACGGCTTCGAGGCCGTGCAGGACAAAGTGAGCCTCCATGACCTGCACGCGACGATTCTCAACCTGCTGGGACTGAACCACGAGCAACTCACCTTTCGCTACGCCGGCCGCGACTTCCGCCTGACGGATGTGAAGGGGGAAGTGGTGAAGGGTGTGGTCGCGTAGTCGCCGAGGCGGCAACGAAGTGTTCCGTAAACAGCAAGCGGGCAGAAGGAGCGCCGACCGCAAGGTTTCGGTTTCGGGGTGATGGTTGCCACGGCTACGGGCGCAGCTTGCTACCCCCGAACATCAGTGACCCGGACCGCGGGCGTCCCGCCCGCCGCCGCCGCTTGAAGTCTGCCGGCAGTGAACTCCCACGCTCTCGTGTGAATCACCCGCTGCGGCCTGGAAGGCAGTGCTCCCGGGCGCGTCAAGATGCGCCGACTGACTATAGCCAGGCCATCTGTGTCTTCCATTCCGTATCCACCACACGGAGAATTTCAGTCAGCGAATGGCGGGCGAGCAGCTCCCGCAGCGTGCTGACGCCGCGGTCCAGCGCCTTGGTCGGGCCGCTCTGAATCACGCCGCGCAGCAGATGGGCGCTCATGCGCGTGGCGTTGTCGGCATTTGCGGACGGCGACGCTAACACGGCAGTCAGCACCTCCAGCACTTGCTCCGGCGTCATTCCTTCCACCACTTCGCGAAACACTGACGCGCGTGCCGAGGGGTCGAAGCCGGGCGCGCCAAACACTTGCGACAACGCCTCGGTAATCTCTCCAGCCGGGCCGGTGATTGGGCGCGGCAAACTCGTGGCTGGCGGGGCAGGGGACGGGTGCGTCTTCGCGGTGAGTTCGCCCGGCTTGAATGAAATTGTTAGCGAATGGGGACCGCCGGGAGATGCGTTCACGGTTCCGTCCCCGTCGAGGGCAAAGGCGAGCGTCAGTTGGACGCGATCCAGCCCGACCGGAAATTTCCCTTCCTCGCGCTGGTGGGTGAGGCTCAGTTCAACTTCGCGGAGCGCGGCGGTGATTGCGTGATTGAGTGTTGGCACGGTGCGAGTGTAGCAGGTGAGGCAAGCACTTCCGCTTCCCAAGCAACGCGAGATTGTCCTCACCCCGGCGCGCGCTATCCTCGCCCCATGAATGATGACGAATGGCGGCAGGAATTCCGCCGGGTTTGGGACCGCGCTGTGCTGGCGTGGCACGCGGGGCGCAAGACGCCGGGCTCGATGTTCGAGGCAGCAGACGCTGCGTTCCTCGCGGGCGCGGGCTGCTCCACGCAGGAGTTGTTCGACTTCGTGGACGACGCCCAATGTTATTCTGGCGACCCGGATTACGAGACCTCGCTTGCGGTCACTGCCATCCGGCGCGACCACTTTCTGAACGTGCTCGGCGGCAAGTCCTCCGGTCGCACGGCGACGATGGCGAGCCTGCCTGCGAAGTCCGCCGAGGTGGAGGGCATTTCGTGGTTGCCCCGGCTCATCGTGAAGGCTCGGCTGAAATTGCTCGGAGAAATGCCGGCCCAACTCATGTATGGCTGCGCGGGGGACCGTCCGTTCCTGCGCCGGATGAACATGACCTTGCCGCTGTTTCTCGAACTTGTCCGTGACAGCGGGGACGATGACCGACGCATCGTCAACGCCGTGAAGCGTGCGCAGAGCCGTCAATAATTAGTGGTAAGTAATTAGTTACCACCGCCCGCCATCCCCCATGAGAAACCTCGCCGCCAACTTCCGCATATTGCCCGCGCTCCTGCTCGCGCTAATCTCTTTTCCACTAATCACCAGTCACTCTCCCGCCGCCGCCGCCGGGCCGAAGCAGAATGTCCTCTTCCTCGTCGCCGATGACTTGAACACGCGGCTGGGCTGCTACGGCGACGCGCTGGCCAGCTCGCCAAACATTGACCGGCTCGCGGCTCGCGGCGTCCGCTTCGAGCGGGCGTATTGTCAGTATCCACTTTGCAACCCGTCGCGTTCGTCCTTCATGTCCGGCCTGCGGCCCGACACGACGCGCGTTTTCGAGAACGCCACGCACTTCCGCAAGGCCGTGCCCGACGCGCAGACGCTGCCGCAGACTTTCCAGCTCGGGGGCTACTCGGTCGTGCGCGCGGGCAAGCTCTACCACTACGGGGTTCCGTTGCAGATTGGCACCGACGGCTTCGACGATGCGCCGTCGTGGCAGCGCACGATCAACCCCTCGGGCCGCGACAAGACCGAGGAAAAATCACTCCTGAACTACACGCCCAAAATCGGCCTTGGCGCGGCCCTTGCGTGGCACGCGACGGCGGGGGATGGCACGGACCACACGGATGGGATGCTTGCCAGCGAGGTCATCAAGCTGCTGGAGCAGCATGCCGCCGCGCCGGACAAGCCGTTCTTCATCGGCTGCGGTTTCTTCCGTCCGCACGTGCCGTGCATCGCGAGCCAAAAATTCTTCGACCTGCATCCGCTGGAGAAATTCTCCCTCCCGAATGAGCCGCTCGAACACCTCGCGAAGATTCCCGCGGTCTCGCCGCTCGTGCGCCCGCCGAACTACGGCCTCGCGGAGTTGGACAATCGCGCCTTCCTCCGCGCCTACTATGCGAGCGTGAGTCAGATGGACGCGCAGGTGGGCCGCGTGCTCGACGCGCTGGACCGCCTCAAACTCGCGGACAGCACCATCGTCGTCTTCTTCAGCGACCACGGCTGGCTGCTCGGCGAGCACGGCGGGCAGTGGCAGAAGCGCAGCCTCTTCGAGGAGTCCGCTCGCGTGCCGCTCATCATCCGTGTGCCCGGTGCGAAGGCCAGCGGCCAGACCAGTCGCCGTCCGGTGGAGCTCGTTGACCTGCACCCGACGCTCGCGGAGCTCGCTGGCCTGCCCATCCATCCGACACTCGAAGGCCGGAGCCTTAAGCCGTTGCTCGCGAATCCGCAGGCCGCTTGGGACAAGCCCGCCTTCACGCAAGTCACGCGCAATGCCGAGGTGAGCCTCACCGTCGGCGTGGACCCAAAGAAGCAGTCCCTCATGGGCCGCAGCGTCCGCACCGACCGCTGGTGTTACATCGAGTGGGATGAAGGCCACGCGGGCGCGGAGCTTTACGATGCGCAGGCGGACCCGAAGCAATACCGCAATCTCGCGGCTGACCCGCAGCACGCGAAGTCAGTCGCGGAGATGAAGCGGCTGCTGGAGCGCGTGCCGGCGAAGAAGTAATCAGTTTTCACTAATCAGTCATTCGTCCCGATCCCATTATGAAAAACTACCTACCCTCGCTTCACCGGCTGCCCGCGCTGCTGCTCTCACTGGTTACTGGCTTACTGACTACTGAACACTGTCCCGCCGCTGCCAAGCCCAACGTCCTCTTCATCTCCGTGGATGACATGAGCAACAGCCTCGGGTGCTACGGCCATCCGCTGGTGAAGTCGCCGAACATTGACCGGCTCGCGCGGGCGGGCGTGCGCTTCGACCGCGCGTATTGCCAGTTCCCGCTCTGCTCACCTAGCCGGACGTCGCTCATGACCGGCCTGCGGCCAGACACGACGCAGGTGTATGACTTGCAGAAGCATTTCCGTTCCGTGCTGCCGGACGTGGTCACGCTGCCGCAGATGTTCATGAAGAACGGTTACTTCGCGGCCCGCGTCGGGAAAATTTATCACTACGGAAACCCCGGCCAAATCGGCACGCCCGGCCTCGATGATGCGCCGTCGTGGAATGTCGCGCTCAACCCGCGCGGGCGCGACAAGGACGAGGAGGACAAGCTCACCAACCATACGCCCAAGCGCGGGCTCGGCAGCTCCCTGTCATTCATGAAAGCCGAGGGCCCCGACGAGGAGCAGACCGACGGCAAGGTGGCGACCGAAGTCATCAAGCTGTTGGAGTCGAACAAGGACAAGCCGTTCTTCATCGCTGCCGGTTTCTATCGCCCGCACTGCCCCTACATCGCGCCGAAGAAATACTTCGACCTTTACCCGATGGAGAAAATCACGATGCCACAGGGGCCGTTCGCAGAGGCGAAGGCCGCGCCCGCGCCATCGCTCGGCTCCGTCACTCCCTGGCCGTGGTTCGGCACCACCGAGACGCAATCGCGCGAGGCCAAGCAGGCTTACTACGCGACGATCTCCTTCGTGGACGCGCAGGTGGGCCGGCTGCTCGACGCTCTTGACCGCCTCAAGCTCGCGCAGAACACCATCGTCGTTTTCTGGAGCGACCACGGCTATCACGAGGGCGAGCACGGCCTGTGGATGAAGCAGAGTCTGTGGGAAGGCTCCGCGCGCGTCCCGCTCCTCATTCTCGCGCCCGGCGCGAAGGGCAACGGCGACGTCAGCCCGCGCACCGTCGAGTTTGTGGACCTCTTCCCCACGCTGGCCGATCTCGCCGGGATCACTCCGCCGACTAACCTCGCAGGTGCGAGCCTTAGGCCGTTGCTGGAAAATCCGAACGCCCCGTGGACCAAGCCCGCCTTCACCCAAGTCTGGCGCGGCAGCTACCCCGGCCACACCGTCCGCACCGAGCGGTGGCGTTACACGGAGTGGGACGGCGGGAAGCAGGGTGCGCAACTCCACGATATGCAGGCTGACCCGCAGGAGTTGCACGACCTGGCATCAGACCCGAAGCATGTTGGCACCGTCAAAGAGTTGAAGGCGCTGGTGGCGAAGAACTGGGCGAACGAATACCGCCCCAGTGGTGGCAAGGGTGAGAAGAAGGCGGCCGCGAAAAAGTAGGGGCGAGTTTGGCACACGCATCACGGCAGGTGAACGCTCTCCCCCTAGCCGACGGAGGCGAGCGGAGAGGTAGCCTCACTCGCGAGGAGCGAGCGTTGAGCCCGAACTCCGAAGGTGAGCCATGAAAGGGCGCAAAGAACACAAAGGAGCTGGGCTGGGGATGGATGGACGCGGGGAGATTTCCCGCGAGTCCGTTTTGCAGCCAGAAGCTTGGCTTTGCGCTCTTTGTGTCTTTTCGTGGCCATTCCATCTCGGAATTCGGGTTGAGTTGCGCTCGAAGTGGAGGCGCTTCTGGAGTCTTTTTAAAACCCGGAACCTTCTCGCCCTCTGCTTGCGAGGGAGCCACTGAAGGCAGCGAAGGCACACGTATTTCCTCCACCGACTTACTCGCGAATCGTCACGCCGCTCCGGCTGAGAAAACAAGTTGGCCTCTCACGCCGGGCGACTATCCTCACGCCTGTGATTGACACCTCACAACGGCTCTCCGAGTTCCTCCCCCGCCTCCGCGCGGCGGAGTGGATCGCCTTGGACACGGAGGCGGATAGCTTGCATGCCTACCCGGCCAAGCTCTGCCTGCTCCAGTTCAGCATCCCCGGCGCAGACGAGTTAGTGGACCCGCTTGCGGAGCTGGACCTCGCGCCCCTTTGGGAAACTTTGCGCGAGCGCGAACTGCTGTTGCACGGCAGCGATTACGATCTGCGTCTGCTGCGCGAGCACCACCACTTCATTCCCCACGCCGTCTTTGACACCATGATCGCCGCGCGGCTGTTGGGCGTAATGCGTTTCGGTCTGCAAGATCTGGTTGGCCAGACCCTCGGCGTGGTGCTGGAGAAAGGCCCACAGAAGGCCGACTGGGCGCAACGTCCGTTGACTGAGCGCATGGCAAACTACGCCCGCAACGACACCCGCTTCCTTTACCCGCTCGTCACCAAGCTGCGCGAGCAACTCGTCGCCAAGGGGCGGCACGCATGGCAGGAGGAGAGTTGCGCCACGCTCATCGTCGAGTGCGCCGTTGTCCCGCCGGTGGACCCGGAGCGATGGCGCCTCAAGGGCTCGGCCCGGCTGACGCCCTCGGAGATGGCGGTCTTGCGCGAGCTGTGGCTTTGGCGCGAGGGCGAGGCGACGCGCTGCAACCGGCCACCCTTTTTTCTCTTGAGCCACGAGGCGCTGCTGGACCTCTCCATCGCTGCCGTGGACGACGCGCCGCTGGATCCACTGCTGCCGCGCCGCTTCGCCCCTCACCGGCGCGAGGGCGTGTTCAAGGCCGTCGGGCGTGGTCTCGCCGTGCCGCCGGATGACTGTCCGTGCGCGTTGCGCGGGGTGTCCTACCATTCCACCGAGGCGGAGCGTGCCCGCTTCGATCGCTTCAAGGCGCACCGCGACCGACGGGCGGCGGAACTGGAACTGGATCCGACCCTCATCGCGAGCAAGCAAACACTGGAGTTGCTCTCCCGGAAGAACAGCGAACCCACCAAACTCCTGCAGAATTGGCAGCGCGAGTTGATGGGATTGTGATTCGGAACCATCAACGCGTGCTTCATCTTCCCGCGCCTGATGCCGATGCGGGTTAATCTGGGACGCTGCAGCGGGAGCGGCAGATGTCGCGCGAAGCCCGCGAAGGGGGCAAAGCAAGCAACGGAGGTCGAGGCTGCCCACCGGCTACCCTCATTGGCCCCCTCCGGGGCCGGGAACCGGCCAGCACAACTTCCATGCCGCTGAAAACAGCGGGGAACCAGCCAGATTAGGACGCTGCACGGGCTACCGGGAGCAAAGCGGCCCGGCCGGGGGACGAATCACGCGCCACTTGGAAGACTTCCCCGCCACAGTGGGACGAAATTTCCCGGCCTTCGAGCACCCCAACGGAGGGATTGGGACGAAGCTCATCGAGGTTTGGCCGCTGGTTGGGCCGGTTGGGATGAAAGCTGGGCGCATTGGAAGCAAACCCGGCCGAGTTAGGAGAAAACCTGCCATTATTGGAAGGAACCCTGGCCACATTCGAGACTCGAACGTGCCCGTCACTCGTCCTAATGTGGCTGGGGAGTGGCCGAATCAGGCAGAGGTTTGTCCCAAGTGGGCATCAATGCCTTCTAATGTGGACGGGGTTTGGTCCAAACTTGGCCCGGTCTCTGCAAGGCTTGGCACTTCTGTCCCCAACCCGCCGGTTGGGGGTCCGAAGGGACCGACGACGCGCTGAGACAGACGCGCCTCACCCCACCCACAGCAGACCTGGCCTCATTTGGGTCCGCTGGGCGGGGTGCCGAGCGCCTTGTCCATCTCCACCATCATCTTCACCGAGCAAGCCGGGCAGATGCCGTGGGTGAAATCCACCTCGTGATGCTGCCGCAAGTAACCTTCCAGGCTGTCCCAATAGCCGGAGTCGTCGCGGATTTTTTTGCACCAGCCGCAGATGGGCAGCATGCCGCCGAGAGTCTTCACCTCCGCCAGCGCGGCCTGAAGTTGCGTGATGAGCCGCTCGCGCTCGGCCTCGACTCGTTTGCGCTCCTCGACCTCCGAGTGGAGGAGGAGGTTTGCCCGGGATAAGGCCGCTGCGCGCTCCCTGGTCAACAGCTCGGCGTGGGTTAGCCGGGCAGTCTGTTGGCGCAGTTCCAGTTGCGCCCCGAGCTGCCGGGCAAGGCGGCGCAGTGACTCCATCTGCACCGGAGTGAGCTGCCGGGGGCGGCGGTCAATCACGCACAAGGTGCCCAGCGAATACCCGTCCGGCGTGACCAGCGGCATCCCGGCGTAGAACCCGATGTGCGGTTCGCCCACCACGAGTTGGTTCGTATGAAAGCGGGGATCGTGCTGCGCATCGGGCACGAGAAATAACTCGTCTGGCTGCAGAATCGCGTGGGCGCAAAACGACAGGTCGCGGGACGTCTCGGCAACATCCAAGCCAACCCGGGCCTTGAACCACTGCCGATGCTCGTCCACCAAACTCACGAGGCTGATGGGCGTGTCGCAGATCACGGCCGCCAGAGCCGCGATGTCATCGAACGCCTGCTCCGCCGGGGAATCGAGCAACCGCGTGGCGCGCAACGCGGCGAGCCGCTCGGACTCATTCGGGGCACCGGGAGCAGCCATGAAGGATTCGGGTGTCGAGGTTGGTTTACTTCACCGCCGGCTTCATCGTCAGCGGGTCGCGCAACGGGTGGTCCACGAGCCGGCCGCCGCCGAGTGACTCTAGCTTTATCGGATGGTCGGGGTGGCCCTTGAGGATTTCTTCCTTCGTGCCGACCACGAGGATGACGACCTTCTCCGGCGTGAGATACTTGGCGGCGACGCGCTTCACATCGGCCTTCGTCACGGCGTCAATCTTCGAGCGGTAGGTCTTCCAGTAGTCCGGCTCCTTGGCGAATCGGCCGGTGAACTCGTCGCCCGCCAGCGTGCCGGCCACCTGCCGCTTGGTGGCGAACGTGGCCGGAAAGGTCTCGATGAACTGCTTCTTCGTGGTGTTCAGTTCCTCGTCGGTCACGGTCTCGGCCGCCACCTTCTTCATCTCCTCCAGCACGATGCTCGTGGCGTAGGCGACGGTGCGGGACTTCGACTGGAAGGCCGCTAGGAAGCTCATCGAGTGATACACGCCGCCGGGGAAGCCGCTGCCCGCCGAGTAGGCCAGGCCCTCGTCCGAGCGGACGCGGTTCATGATGCGCGAGGTGAAGCCGCCGCCGCCGAGGATGTCGTTCATCACCTGCGTGGCCGGGAAGTCCGGGTCATCGCGCTGGATGCCCGGCAGCAGGATGGTCACGCGGCCCTGCGGCACTTCCTTGTCCACGAGGTAAACGCCGGGCGCGGCGAACTTCTTCTGCGTGGGCACGGGCGGCGGGACTTCGCCAGTGAAGGGCCAGGCGGCAAAGAGCTTCTCCAACCGCGCGGTCATCGCGGCGGAGTCGAAGTCACCGTTCACCGCGATGACGAAGTTCTTCGGGTGGAACCAACGCTTGTGAAATGCCTCCAAGTCCGCGCGGGTGAGGGATTCGAGCGAGGCCTGCGTGCTGTGGCGGTTGAAGTAGAAGCCGTCGCCGTAAGCGAGGAAGCGGCGTTCGCGCTGCTCGATTTCCGCCGCGTCGTCGTTGCGCTGCTTCATGGCTTGCAGCGACTGCTGCTTTCGGAGCGCGAGCTTGTCGTCCTGGAAACGCGGCGCGGTGAGCACTTCGCGCAGGATGGCGAAGCCCTCGTCGAGGTCCTTGGAGAGGAGGTTCAGGCTCACGGTGCCCTGCGTGTCACCGGCGGCGGAGGTGAGGCTCGCCGCGAGAAAGGCGAGGCGTTCTTCGAGGTCCTCCGCCTTCTTCGACTGCGTGCCGCCGCGCGCGAGCAAGTAGCCCGTGACGCCCGCGAGCCCTTCCTTGCCGACGGGGTCGAGGTAATCGCCCGTGCGGACCAGAATGGAGATGTTCACCAGCGGCAGCTCGCGGTCCGGCACCACGTAGGCAACCGGCCCGGCCTTGAGCGCGACGCGGAACTGCTTGGCGTCGGGCGGGGAGTAGTTGAGTTGCGGGTATTTCAGCTTCTCCGGCCGGTCCGGGATGTCGGCGGCGAAGGCGGGGAGGGCGAGGGCGAGGGCGAGGAGTGGGACCAGTCGGTTCATAGGGTGGGTTTCAGGCGGGAGGTCAGGACGGGCTTGTAGATGCGGAGAAACTGACTGGCGACGGAAGGCATGGCGGACAAGACCTCGTGAATCCGTCGGGCCAGGCCGGCGAAATCAACGTCCTCCGTGCAGGCAACGATCCCGGCGTGAGCCGGAGTGCGCTGGTGCAGGCGGAGAAAATGCAACCGGTTCATGGTCAACAGGACGCGACGGTGGTCCGTCGCGTAGGCCAGCACCTCGTCGTCCGGCCAGCCTTGGTTGGCGCGGCCAATCTCGGCGACGGTGAGCACGTCGTGGCCGAGGGTGCGAAGGATTTCGACCACGGGTTGGGAGAAGTTTTCATCGGCGAAGAGGCGCGCCATCTCACACCTCGTTGTTCTCCTGAATCAACCGGTCCATCTCCGCGCGATGAGCGGCGACGTAAGCCCACGCGTTCGCCAAATCCTCCGGCGACAGCGCGGGATGAGCCTGAAGAAGCTGCCCGTCCGTCGCTCCGCTGCGGCGGCCTTCCTCCAACTGCCAAACCGGCAGCCGCAAACCACGGATGCACGCGTCGCCACCGCAGACGCGCGGCGTGCGGTAGATGCCGGGCGCGACCTCGGCTGGCTCATGCGCCAGCCACTCGACGAGGCTGCGGCGCTCTTCGGCAGACAGCTTGGTCACCACTTGGCGAGCAGCTTCGATGGCGGTGCTCATAGGTTGTTTAAGGGGCTTCGTAAACTAACACAGCCTCGCGCAGGACTTCGTCCCGGAAGTGTTTGCTCAACATGGCGGGTGTGTTGAAGTCCACCTTCACGCCCAGCAGCTCCGCCAGCTCCTCGCCGTAGCCGAAGGCGCGGAAGCCGGGCCGGGCCTCCGGCGCGAACTCCGCCAGCACATCCACATCGCTGCGGGCCGGGTCGAAGTTATCGCGCAGCACCGAGCCGAAGAGACTGAGCTTGCGAATGCCGCGCGTCCGGCAGAACGCGGCGAGCGTCGCTTCCTCAAACTGGATTGGCAGTGCGGCAAGTTGCATGGCGACTACTTGGTGACGCGGAGCCGGAAGAAGGCTTTTTGGTCTTGGTTCAAGTCTTGAAAGACCGTTGGAACCCAGTTGGTTAAGTTACTCGATTTCTCAACCAAGAGTTGAGAAGCACCCGTCGCCGCTTGAACCGTAACACCCTGCGGCACGATCTGGGCATCGTCCAAGATCGCGATGGAGAAAACGAACGAATCGGAGCCGCCCGTTGGTCCCCGAAAGACAAACCCAAGCGGCCCGCTAAACTCGTCGTTGCCTTCGACTGAACCATAAATGTCGAACTGGTTTGTTCCTCTGCTAACGCTGATGTTTCGTGCGTTATACACAGAAACTGGAAATGGCTTAAAAAGCCTGGCTGCTTGTCCCGTCGACAAAGTTAGCTGCGCCGTGTTCGCTGTTGCGGATGGTGCCAACACGAAGGTTTGTAACGAAGCGGAAGGAATCCGCCGGAAGTTGACTAAAGCTCTGTTTGTAAGAATGAGTTCGCATGGTCCAGCCAACGCACCGGGGTTGTTTGGATTTAAGACGTGGAGACCTCCCTCGAAGCCATACAGCCGATGGATATTGCCGTCCTTCACCAACTGGTATTCGCCACTGTTCTGAACATCGAAATGCGTGATGATGATTGCCTCGTTCGTGCCGACGGTAAGGCGATTCGTCGCTGAGGTTACCCCAAGAAACGTATCTGCTTTTACTGTGATTCCAAAAGCTAGAAGTGCTAGCAGCGTGAGCAGTCGTTTCATGGGGTTCCTTACGTGAATCACTTCTTCTCCAGCTCCGCGATGCGCTCGGCGGTCTTCTTCTTGAGAATCTTCAGGAATGGCTGGCTCTTCGCGTCGGCCTTGGCGAGTTGGGCTTCGACGCCCTTCAGCCGCTCGCGCAGCTTCTCGACGCTCTTCTCCTCGGCCAACGTGCCGATGATGCGCCGGATGACCGGGAGTTGCTCGGACGTGAGGCCCACGAGGTCCGGGTCGGCGCTGGCGCTCTTGCCGGCCTTGCGGACGATGGAGGCGACGTTGCGGTTTTCCTTCGTCAGGTAAGTTTCGGCCACGCGTTTCACGTCGTCGGCGGTGACGGCCTGGAGCTTCGGGCCGGCCTCGTTGATTTCCTGCCAGCGACCCACGCCGTCGTAGCGCAGCAGCGCCTGCATGATGGCGTGGTTGTTGGAGAGCTTGCGGTATTCGCCGGCGGCGAAGTTGTTCTTCACCTTTTGCAATTCCTCCGGCGGCACCTCGGTCGTCTTGAGCTTCTCAATCTCGGCGAGCAAACCAGCCTCAAGGTCGGCGGGCGTCTTCCCGTCGGTCACTTCGCCGCCCACATTGAAGAGGCTGGCCCAACGCATCGAGTGCTGCTGCGCGAAGGCTTCGGTGGCGACCTTCGAGCCGACGACCAGGCCCTTGTAGAGGCGGCCCGTGCGCGTGGAGAGGAGTTGCGCGAGGACGGCGAGCGGGTAGGTGTCCTTGTGACCGAACGCGGGCGTGTGCCACATGATGTCCACCTGCGGGTTGGCGTCGGCCTCGCCGTTCATGCGCTTCTCGGCGGGCTGTTTGATTTCGAGCGTCACCACGTCGGGGGCGGCTTCCTTGCCGCGCGGGATGCGACCGAGATACTTCTCGGCGAGCGCGAAGGTTTTCTCCGGGTCGAAGTCGCCGACGAGGACGGCGGTGAGATTCTGCGGGGCGTAGTAGAGCGCGTAGAATTCGTCCGCCTGCTTCTTCGAGATGGCGGGGATGTCGGAAGGCCAGCCGACGACCGGCCAGGAATACGGGTGCGACTCCCAGAACATGGCCCAGAACGACTCCTCGATGCGGCCCGTGGGCGTGGACTCGGTGCGCATCCGGCGCTCCTCGAAGACGACGTCGCGCTCGGCGTAGAACTCGCGGAAGACCGGCGCGAGCAGGCGCCCGCTCTCCATCCACATCCACAGCTCGAGTTTGTTCGCCGGGACGGTGGTGAAATAGACCGTCACGTCGTGGCTGGTGTAGGCGTTCATCTGCGAGCCGCCGTTGGAGGTATAGATGCGGTCGAACTCGTTCTTCACGAGAATCTCGCGCTGGGCGTCCACGAGCTTCTTGAACTGGGCTTGCAACTCCTTGAAGCGCGGCGTCCAGGTGTCGGGGTTTTGCAGGTCGGTGATTTCGCCGCGCCGCCAAAGGGTGCGCATCACGGACTCCTCCTGACGCATCAGGTCGCGCACGCGCTCCTGCTCGGCGATGATTTCCTGGTCCTTCTTGTAGTCCTTGGTGCCCAGCGTGGGTGTGCCCTTGAACATCATGTGTTCGAAGAGGTGCGCCATGCCGGTGATGCCGGGCCGCTCGTTGGCGCTGCCCACATGCGCGACCCAGCCGCCGGCGACGGTCGGCTCGTCATGGCGCGGGAGGAGGAGCAGGCGCATGCCGTTGGAGAGCGTCTTCTCGATGACGGGCACCTTCTGCGCGCGGGCAGGCAGGGCGAGGGACGCGAGGAGAAGGCAGAGCGGGAGGAACTTGGGTGTCATGCGTGGCGGCGGTTGAACGTGCGGGAAAGGAAGCCTGAAAGCGGGAGTCGCGTCAATTGCGGCGGTGGGGTGGGTTTAACGCCAAGACGCAAGGGCTCAGAGACGCAAGGAGAGAGGCCCGCGAATCACGCGAATTGACGCGAATGGGGGAAAGGCACTTGGCTGGGGCGCACCGGGCTTAGCGTTCCATTCGCGGAGATTCGCGTGATTCGCGGGCAACCGAAATTCCCTCCGCCTTTGCGTCTTTGCGCCTTTGCGTTGAAAAGGTCGCGCCTCAACCCGGGCGCACCAAAATCTCCTCCACCACCGCGCGGGCAGGCAAGTTGATGGCCAGCAGCGCGCAGTCGGCGATGTCCTCGGCCTTCATCATCTTCGCGCGGGCGGCGGCGTCAGGGACGACGGGGCGCTTGCCGAGCAGCTCGGTGTCGATGTCGCCGGGGAAGACGGAGCAGGCGCGGATGCCGTTGACGCGTTCCTCGGCGTTGATGCACTGCGTGAGGCCGGCCTGGCCGAACTTGGATAGCACGTAGCTCGGCCCGCTCTTGGGACTGGCCTTCAAGCCCGCCTCGGAAACGATGTTCACGATGGTGCCGGACTTGCGCACGCGCATCTGCGGTAGGAACGCCTGCGCGCAGTAGTAGGAACCGTGCAGGTTGGCATCCATGACCGCGTGGTAATCCTTAAGCGATAGCTCGACCAACGACCGGCGTGGGATGTTCGTGCCGGCGGCGTTCACGAGCACTTCCACCGACTTGAACTTGGCCAAGACTGTCTTCGCCATCGCGGTGACTTGCGCCACATCGCCGATGTCGCAGGGGATGACGAGCAACTGCTTCGCGTGCTGCTTGGCCAGCTTGACGGTGTTCTTCAGCGCCTCCTCGCGCCGGCCGAGGATGGCGACCTTCCAGCCCTGCGCGGCGAGTTTCAAAGCGATGGCTTGGCCGACCCCACTGCCGGCGCCCGTGACTACTGCGGTTTTGGATGACATAGAGGGAGGAAGGTTGAAGCGCGCGCCACTGCGTGCAAGCCGGAAGCTTACTTCACGTAGAGCGCCTGCTGGAGCTGCGCGACGAGCACGTGCGCGTTCGGGAAGCGGTTCTCCGGGTCGCGCTCCATGCACTTGAGGATGATGCGCTCGACGGCGATGGGGATATCCTCGTTGAACTGACGCGGCGGCGGCACCGGGTGTTTCTCATCGAGCTGTTTGCGCAGCACCGCCTCGGGCGACTCGCCGGTGAAGGGCTTGCGGAAGGTCAACACCTCGTAAGCCATCACGCCAAAAGAGAAAATGTCCGCGCGTTGGTCGAGTGGCTCTTGGCGGAGTTGCTCCGGAGCCATGTAGGCGGGCGTGCCGGCGTTGCTGGGCATCCGCTTGGGCTTCTTGGGCAACGGCTGCGCGAGGTCGAAGTCCACCAGGCGGATATCGCCGGCGCGGGTTACCAGGATATTCTCCGGCTTGAAGTCGAGGTGGATGAAGCCCTTCTCGTGCATGTGTTCCAGCGCCAGCGCCGCATCAATGAGGATGTTGCCGACGAACTCACCGAGGACGGGGTCGTGGCGGACGATGAGCTGCTTGAGGTTCGAGCCTTCGACGCGTTCCAGCAGCGTGAAGTCCACCCCATCCACCTTCCCGTGCTCGAAGAAACCGATGATGAACTGGTGCCCATGAATCTTCTCCAGCACTTCACACCCTTGGAGAAACTGCTTCCGTGCTGCCTTGTCCACGTTGCCATTACCCAGCAGCCGTCGCAGCGCAAAGGCTTGCCCGTCTTGATTCGTAGCCGACCAAATCTCCGCTGTGCCGCCGCGGTTAATCAGTTCGTGGAGCGAATACGGCCCAAAGAGGTGCGGAGCATCTGGGTCCTGGACCCTCGGTTGTTTTTTTTTGCGGAAGAAGCCCAGTGGTAGCATTCAGTTTCGGTCCCCAATGAAATGGTGTTCAAGTTTTGCGTCATGGACGCGCTCTCGTCGGTAAGGTTACGCCCTCTGCGGGTCACCGGCTGTTGGGATGCCGGCCGGCTCGTTACGAGTTGGTTCAGTATCCGCTTGGCGCAATTTCCGCAAGGCCGCTTAATCCGCGTGTGCGCGCCGCTGGACTTCTGCTCTGCTACGTCGTCGGCGTTTTTGCCGGGGGCGCGCTGCTGGCCCCGTGGCTGTTCCAGCTCGCGCAATGGGCCGCCGGAGAATTTTCCGCGCTCCAAGGCCTCGCGAGCCAACCCTTCCACCGCTACGTCAACCGCTCCCTCCTCGTCACCGCGCTGGCCGGGCTGTGGCCGTTGCTGCGCGCGCTGAATCTCGGCGACCGCCGCGCGCTCGGTCTCGTCAACCCGCTGACTGCGCGCCGCCCGCTCGCGCTCGGTCTGGCGCTGGGCTTCGGCTCGCTGCTGCTGGCGGCGGTGCTCATGGCGCTGGCAGGGGTGCGCAGTTTCAACCTCAGCCTCGCCATGCCCGTGCTGTTGAAACTGCTCGTCGGTGCCACGCTCTCCGCCGTCGCCGTCGCGCTGCTGGAAGAATTCGTCTTTCGCGCCGTAGTCTTCGGCGCACTGCGACGCGTCTGGCCGCTGTGGGCGGCCCTGCTGGCGAGCGCGGCGCTCTACTCGGTGGTTCACTTCCTCGCGCGCGTCGAGCACGGCGGGCCAATCGTCTGGGACTCCGGCCTAACACTGCTGCCCCGCATGATGAGCGGCCTCGCCACGCCCGAAGCGCTTGTCCCCGCCGCGCTAACTCTCCTGCTCGGGGGCGTCGCGCTGGGGTTGGCGTATCAGCGCACGGGCAATCTGTGGTTCGCCATCGGCCTGCACGCCGGTTGGGTCTTCTGGCTGAAGGTTTTCAAGACCGTGACCACGCCGGGCACGGCCGCCGCCAGCGCGTTCTGGGGCACGGAAAAGTTGCTGGATGGCTGGCTCGCCTGCCTCGTCATGGCGGCGGTTTTGGTCGTGGTCTCACGCCTGCCGCAGGCGCCGCCGAAACACTCCGGGTAGCGCGCACGGGGGCCCCCCCGACGGATTGTGCGAGGCGAATCTCGGCCCAACCCCCCACACGCACTCCTGTGACAGGTCCCCGCCAACTGCGTGGTCAGAAAGCAAAAGGGCAGGCTGTTGCCAGCCTGCCCTGAATCTTGCGGACGGAGCGGGGTTACTTCTTGTCCTCTTTTTTCTCGTCCTTCTTGTCCTTGCCCTTCGCGGGCGGGCGGGCACCGATGTTGAGGCTGGTCGCCTCCATCTTGCCGTCAGCGGACATCTTGTAGCCGCCGGAAACTTCCTCGCCCTCTTTCAAATCATCCAGCGTGGCAGGCTTTCCGTCCTTGGCGATCTTGGTGGTGGCGGTGATTTGAATCACCCGGGCTTTTTCGCCCGAGAGCTTCACGGTCTTGGCGGCCTTGTCGATCGCGGCGGCCTTGCCGGTGAAGCCCGACCCCTTGGCCTTCTCCGCGCCCTTTTCGGGGGCCTTGTCCTTGCCCTTCTCCTTGTCCTGAGCGGAAACGGAGAGGGGAGCGGTCGTTAGGAATGCGGTGGTGACGGCGGCGACGAGCAATGATTTGAGCAATGATTTCATAGGGATTACCTCCAAGTGTTTGAGTTGTTTTTGTCTACCTTTGAACTAACTCCTACTTGTTATCAATTATGGCCGTTTGCAGGCAACTCATTTTTTGCTTAATCAGTCGGCCACGGCTTCGGCGCGGTTCTCCCAGCGGCATGGAGGGAGTCCGAGACCATCCGTTGAAGTTGGAGGAAGTGACGGTGTTTTTCCTCGACCAGCAGCGCGGCTAACAAGCGGCGGCGCTGTTCCTTTTGGGCAAATACGGCCTGCGCCAGTTCGGCAGGGCTGGCGCAGTTCGGCCTGGCGAGTGGATTCGTTTCCATGCGTCGGGGAGTTGGTGACGGCTCAAAATGTCCTCCAGCCGCGCGCTGTCAAAGGTCGAACTCGTTGCGAGGAGCGCGGCGCGCTGGCGGTCCTTGGGACGGTCGGTTTGCAACATGATGGCGAGCAGGTGCTCCAACCGCAGCACGCGCGTCGGGGTCTGGCCGAAGGTTTTGGGTTCGCCTGTTCCAGCGCCTCCTTCACGAGCGCGTTGTAGGCGGGGATGAACTGGACGGGAACGCCAGCAATCAGGATGTGCTCGGCGGCGACTTCGTGGCCGTGGGCGCGGAGGTGGTCGCAAATCGGGGCGAGGCTCACGAGCGGGCCTGACTCCGGCACGAGGCAAAAGATAACGAGGTCGAAGGTCGCGACCGGCTCGGTGTGGAAGAGCAGGGCCATCGCGCCACCAATGGCGTGACGGCGAAGGATTCCCTTGGCTTCCATTTCGTTCAGCCCTCGCAGCGCAGCTTCCATCGTGCGAAACTCTGCCCGACTCAATCCGGGCGGGCAACCGCCGCCTTTGGCATGAACACGCGTCACATACTCATTCTCTTTGCGCTCCTTTGCGCTCTTTGCGGCCAGCTCTCCGCCGCACCGCGCAACATCCTCTTCATCCTCGCGGACGACCATCGTTACGACGCTATGTCCTTCATGGGGCATCCGTATCTGGAGACACCGCATCTGGACCGGCTCGCGCGGGGCGGGGTGCATTGCCGGAACGCCTTTGTCACCACGTCGCTGTGCTCGCCGAGCCGGGCGAGCATCCTCACCGGGCTTTACGCGCACGCGCATGGCGTGGTGGACAATTACAATCCCGTCCGCACCGACCTCGTGTTCTTCCCGCAGCTCCTCCAGCGCGCGGGCTACGAGGCGGCGTTCTTCGGCAAGTGGCACATGGGCGAGACGGACTCGCCGCAGCGTGGGTTCGACCACTGGGTCGCCTTCAAAGGGCAGGGGAACTACTGGGCCGACGGCCACGGCACGACGCGCGTGGTGCCGCAGTCCAGCAGCGAGGGTTACAACGTCAATGGCCGCCGCGTCCCGCAGCGCGGCTACATCACGGACGAGCTGACGGACTTCACGCTGGAATGGCTGAAGGCGCGCACGTCGGAGAAGCCGTTCTTCGCCTACCTCTCGCACAAGGCGGTGCACTCGGACTTCGTCGCGGCGGACCGGCACAAAGGGCGTTACGCGGGGAAGACCTTTGTCCTGCCGAAGACCTTTGCCGACACGCCTGATAATTATTTCAACAAGCCGTTGTGGGGGCGCAACCAGCGCAACAGCCGACACGGCGTGGACTTCGGCTACAACCTGCCGGACTTCGATTTGCAGACGCACCACCGCCGGTATTGCGAGACGCTGCTAGCGGTGGACGACAGCGTGGGGCGGCTCACGCACTGGCTTACGGAGCGCAAGCTGCTCGACTCGACGCTGGTGGTTTACCTGGGCGACAACGGCTTCCACTTCGGCGAGCACGGGCTGATTGACAAGCGCACGGCCTACGAGGCGTCCATGCGCGTGCCGCTGCTGCTGCACTGCCCGGAGCTGTTCAAGGCCGGCACCGTCGTGACGCAGATGGTGGCGAACATAGACATTGCGCCGACCCTCCTCGACGTAGCCGCCGAGGTCAGGAGGCGGACCTCTGCGAGCAACGACATTTCGGAAATCCGCCTCCTCACCGCGGCGGCTACGAAGATGCACGGGCGCAGCTTCCTCCCCCTCGCGCGCGGCGCGCGCGTGCCGGCGCGCGACGCCTTGCTCTACGAATACTACTGGGAACGCAATTACCCCTACACGCCCACGATGCACGCCGTCCGCACCGACCGCTGGAAATACATCCGCTACCACGGCGTCTGGGACGTGGACGAACTCTACGACCTCGCCGCCGACTCAGACGAATCGCGAAACCTCATCCACGAGCCCGCACACGCCGCGACGGTGAAGCAACTTAACGCCCGTCTCTTCGAGCTGCTCGCCGAGACGCAAGGCCAGTCCATGCCGTTGCTGCGGGACTTGGGAGAGACCTACCCGACGCGCAAGCAAGGCGGGGCGAAGGCGGCGGAGTTCCCTGCGCCATTCCTCAAGCCGTGAGATGCTTTGGTGCGGTCGACGAGCCGCCGGACTCCAAAGAAAAGGCCCGGCATCGCTGCCGGGCCTTCGGAAGGTTGAGTGTGTAGCTCAGCGCTGGATACGCGCGGAGCCGCCCTTCGACAGCGACTTCACTTGTTCCACCGTCGCCATCGTCGTGTCGCCGGGGAAGGTGGTGATCAGCGCGCCGTGCGCCCAGCCGAGGTTCACGGCTTCCTGTTCGGACGCGCCGGAGAGCAGTCCGTAGAAGAAGCCCGCCGCGTAGCCGTCGCCCCCGCCCACGCGGTCCACGACGTCGAGCTCGCACATCGGGGACTGGTAAGTCTTGCCGTTAACCCACGCGACCGCGCCCCACGTGTGGCGGTTGGTGGAGTGGACTTCCCGCAGCGTGGTGGCGACGGCCTTGACGTTCGGAAACTTCTTCGTGGCCTTCTCGATGACGGCGTAGAACGCCGACGGGTCGAGCTTTCCTTTGCACTCCACGTCCTGCCCCTCGATGCCGAGGCCTTTCTGCAAGTCCTCCTCGTTGCCCACGAGCACGTCCACGTGCTTCACGATGCGCGCGAGCACGCCCACGGCCTTGTCCTGTCCGCCCCAGATGTCCCAAAGCTTCTGGCGGTAGTTGAGGTCGAAGGAAGTAATCGCGCCGCTCTTCTTTGCGGCCTTCATTGCCTCGATGATGAGTTCGCCGGTCGTGTCAGACAGCGCGGCGAAGATGCCGCCGCTGTGGAACCAGCGCACGCCGCCGCCGCCGAAGATTTCCTTCCAGTTGAAGTCACCGGGTTTGAGCTGGCCGGCGGCTTCGTTGCTGCGGTTGTAGAAGACTACCGGGGCGCGGACGCCTTGGCCGCGGTCGCTGAAGACGGTGGCCATGTTCGGGCCGCGCACGCCGTCGTGTTTGAACTTCTTGTAGAAGGGCTTCACGCCCATCGCGCGCACGCGCTCGGCGATGAGGTCGCCGATGGGATAATCCACCATCGCGCTGGCCACACCGGTGTTGAGGCGGAAGCAGTCGGAGAGATTCGCCGAGACGTTGAACTCGCCGCCGCTCACGTGGATGTCGCAACGCGACGCCTTGCGGAATGGGATGATGCCGGGGTCGAGGCGATGGACGAGCGCGCCGAGGGAGAGGAAATCCAGCGCGCCGTCTTTCTTAATGTTCAAACCAGTGCTCATGTTCGTATGGATGGGAAAGCTGCGTCGCGGGCGTTGTGCCGCGCGTGGGCAGCCAATCAAGGGCGGCAGTGTTGGCGAAACCCTGTGGGCTTGGCAACTGGCTTTCCGGGCGTAAAATCCGCCCATGCAACTCCGTTTCCTTCGCCGCCTGCTGACCTTGCTGGGCCTGCTCGCCGTCACCGCCCACGCCGCTGCCAAGCCCAACCTCCTCTTCATCACCGCCGATGACATGAACGCGGATTCCTCCGGCTGGATGGGCTGCAAGCTGCCCACGACGCCGAACCTCGATGCCTTCGCCGCGACCGCGCACAAGTTCGTGAACAACCACGTCACCGTGCCCATCTGCCAGCCGGGCCGCTCGGCGTTCATGACCGGCCGTGTGCCGCATCGCAACGGCGCGCTCGGCTTCCAGCCCATCACGCCCGGCACGCCCACGCTGACGAGCGTGTTGAAGGCGGCGGGCTATTTCACGGCGGCGATTGACAAGCACGCGCACATGAAGCCCGACGCGGAGTTCAACTGGGACGAGAAGCTCGGCGGCTCGGGCAAGAATCCGTCCCTCTTCCGCGAGCACCTCGAGCAGTTGCTCAAGGCCGCGGCGGACGCGAAGAAACCGTTCTTCATCAACGCCAACATCACCGACCCGCACCGGCCCTTCGCCAACAACGAGCAGGGCGCGGCGCAGAAGGCGAATCCGAAGAAGACCGCCAAGCGCGACGCGGACGGCGAGACGAAAGCGTTTACATCGGAGGAAGTCACCGTGCCGTCATTCCTCGAAGACATCCCCGAAGTGCGGCGCGAGGTGGCGCAGTATTACACCAGCGTGCGGCGTTTCGACGCGAGCTTCGGCGGCGCGATGGCCGCGCTCAAGGCAGCCGGGCGCGAGGCGGACACGATCGTCGTGTTCATGAGCGACCACGGGATGTCCTTTCCCTTCTCGAAGGCCACGGTCTATCGCAACGGCACGTGGGTTCCGGTGCTCGTGCGCTGGCCGGGCATGGGCCAGCCGCAGCGGCGCGAGGAGTTCGTCAGCAGCGTGGACATAGTGCCGACGCTGCTCGAAGTGCTGAAGCAGCCGTCGCTCGCGGGCGTGGACGGTCGCTCTTGGCTTCCGCTGCTGCGCGGCGAGTCGCAGCCGGACCGGGACTTCGTCATCACGCACGTCAACACCGGCCCTTCCCGCCAGCCAACGCCGTTCCCGCAGCGCTGCGTGCGGACGAAGGATTTCAGCTACCAGTTCCACGCGTGGCCCAACGGCACGCCGCACTTCCGTGTCGAGGCCATGGCCGGCATCACCTTCGGCGCGCTGGCTAAGGCGGGCGAGACGGACGCGCGCATCAAGTCGCGCGTTGAGCAGCTCACCGTCGGCAAGCCGGAGCAGTTCTTCGACCTGCGCACCGACCCGGACGAGCGCGTGAACCTCATCGCGGACGCGAAGCACGCGGCGGAAATCGCGCGACTCAAGAAGCTCCTGCTCGCCCACATGGAGAAGACGGCGGACCCGCAGTTGGAGAACTTCCGCAAGCTGGTGAAGTAGAAGTAGCGCGCGTGCCGGCGACCTCCAGTCCCCGCTGTTCCCAACGGTCGCGCTACCCGGCGGCTGGAAGCCGCCAGCACGGGTCACTTCCGCAAATCCACGCTCACCAGTTCCTTGTCGTTCCGCGCGATGACGTGGCCGTTGGCAAACGCAGGATGCGACCAGACCACATCGCGACCCTGATACGAAAGCGTCGGGGCCAGCAGTTTCGTCCGGCTGAGTTCCTTCGGGCCGGTTGGCTTGAGCGTCGCGATGATGAGGTCGCCGTTCTCGGCGCAGAGGAAGAAGCGGTCGCCGTTCTTCACAATGTGGGCGTTCGCGCATTCGAGTTCCTCGCCCTTGGTAATGAGCGCGAGGTTTTCCCAAACGCGCTTGCCCGTGGTGGCTTCGAGGCAGCGGAACTGGCCGTGGTTGCACACGCCGTAGATGTGGCCGGTTTCGAGGAAGGGCGTGGTCATCAACGCGTTCAAGTGCGTCGTGTCCTTCTCGCTGATCTTCTGTGTCTGCCACAACACCTGCGCACCGGGGCGCTGCGCGTCGAGCTTCAGCATGAGCGAGCCGTTGTAGAATGACGTGACGAACAGCAGGTCGCCGAACTGGCGCGGCGCGGTGATGGAGACGGCTTGCCGAATCTTCGATGGCACGCTCCACAGCGGTTTTCCGGTCTCCGGGTCGAGCGCGTTGACGGAGTCCGCGTGCCAGATGATGAGCTGCCGCCGGCCAGCCGACTCGATGATGACGGGCGGTGCGTAGCCGGGGTCCTTCGCGGAGAGCGAGCGCCACAACTCCTTGCCCGTGTCCTTGTGGAACGCGATGGCTGCGGTGCCGTTGCCGCCGACGAGGCAGATCAACTTGTCACCATCGAGCAACGGGTGAGCAGCGAAACCCCACAGCGGCGTCTTTACGCCGAAGTCCTTCTTGAAGGCGCGCGACCAAATGACTTTGCCGTTCTTCGCATCGAGGCAGAAGAGGTGGCCTTCGGTGCCGAGCGTGAAAACTCGGCCTCCGCTCACCACTGGCGTGGCGCGTGGACCGGTGTTGTAGCTCACGCCGTAGGCCGCGTCATATTCGTGCTGCCAGACGGGCTTGCCGGTCGTCTCGTCGAGACACAGCACGCGTTCCGTGCCCGCCACCACGCTGAGGTCGAAAGGGTCCTCGTCGTTCACTTTCGCGCCCTTCGTCACCTTCCGGTCTGTGACGAACACGCGCTCGCCCGCGACGACCGGGCCGGAGAAACCAGGATTCACCGGCACGCGCCAACGCACCTTCGGCCCACCCTCGGGGAACTTCTCCACGATGCCCGTCTCGCGCCAAATCGAGTCACGCTTGGGGCCAAGCCACTGCGGCCAGTCATCGGCGTGGAGGAGCGGGCCGATGGCCAGCGCGGCCAAGAGAAGCGGAAGCTTGAGAACTGGATGGGAACGCATGGGCAAAGGTGTAGCCAGCCGTTGAAACGGAGGCAATGCCGCTACTCATGCCGATGGCTGTCCACCGCCACCTCAGCCCAACGCCTCGCGGCAGAACTTGATGGACTTGGCCAACTCCGTCATGCGGTCCGAGCCGGTGGGCACTTTGTATTCGAACTCGATGGTCGCCTGGATGGGCCACTTGTTGTCGCGGATGAGGCGCAGCACTTCGCCAATCGGGGTTTCCCCTTCGCCGAAGGGCATGTTCGGGCCGTTGCCTTTCTTGCGGTCCTTGATGTGGACGTGCGTGATGCGCGTGTGATGCTTCTTGATGAACTCGACGGGCGAGCCGTGGTCACCGGCGACGAAGTGCCCGAGGTCCACGTTGGCCCCGACGTATTCGCCTTGGGCAAACGCCTTTTCCCAGTGGGCGGGCCCGGTGCTGGCGTGGCCGTGGAGGGCGAGGTAAATCTTGTGCTTGTCGGCAAACTTGCCAACGCGTTTGTGGTCGTCGTCCTTGCCGATCTCGGTGGAGATGCCGCGCGCGCCGAGGGCCTTGGCGAGGGTGAAGGCGTAGTCCAGCTCGCTCTCCCCCATCTTGAAGATGCCGTCCACCTTGATGACCTCGATGAAGACGCCGGTGGTTTCCCAATGCTTACGGAAGGCGCGGGCCTTCTCCATGTCCACGGTCTCGCGCCAGGTGCGGAGCTTCTTCGCGCTATCCTCGGCGGCACCTGCGGGCAGCACCTTGTTCTTTGCGCTGGTGAGATTGGCGGGCGCGCCGAACTGGGCCTCGATGGGCTGCGTGCGCAGCTCGATGGCGCTGAGGTTGAGCTGGACGCAGGTCTTGAGGATGTCGTCGGCGGACATGGCGGCGTTGCCGAAACTGTAGGGGGCGTTGATGCCGATGTGGACGCCGCCGACCTTGGAGTTGGGCTTGCCCGGCGCAGCGGCGCGGACGAGGGACGGGGTGAGCAAGGCACCAGCGGCGAGCTGGGCGAACTGGCGGCGGTTCAAGGTGTGCATGAGCGACGTAGGTGTTTGGTTGGCTTTGCGAACTGGCATCGTGCTGACGGGCGGTATCCTTCGTTTCCTTTCTCAGCGGGGCAAGCCTGTTTATGCGACGCTGAACACGGTTTGAAGATTGCCTTCCCGACTTGCTCCGACATCCTCCGCGCACGCTATGCACAAACCGCTATCGCTCCTGTTCACCCTCCTTTGCCTCGTCGCCCCACTGCGCGCCGCCGATGACTACAAGCCCGGCCCCGACTCGCTGCCGCAACCGGGTGTGCCCAAGGGCGAGCTGCTCAAAGGCACGTTCGACCAGTCCAAGGTCTTCCCCGGCACGGTGCGCGACTACACCGTCTATCTCCCCGCGCAGCTCGACCGCGCCAAGCCCGCGCCCGTGATGGTGCTCCAGGACGGCGGCGGCTTCAGCGCACCAGTCGCTTTCGACAATCTGATTCACAAGAAGGAAATCCCCGCGCTGGTCGGTGTCTTCGTGCAGCACGGGCGCGTGAAGGCGTCGTCCACCAACGCGCTGGACCGCTTCAATCGCAGCTACGAATACGACGGCCTCGGCGGCGACTACGCGAAGTTCCTGCTGGATGAACTCCTGCCCTTCATTGAGGCGAAGCACGGCGTGAAGTTGTCCAAGAACGGCACCGACCGCGCCATCGGCGGCGCGAGCAGCGGGGCCATCGCGGCGTTCACGGCGGCGTGGGAGCGGCCCGAGGCGTTCACGCGCGTGTTCAGCGCGATTGGCACCTACGTCGGCCTGCGCGGCGGGAATGTTTATCCCACCCTTCTCCGCAAGTATGAGCCGAAGGCCATCCGCGTGTATCTCCAGGACGGCAGCGCGGACCAGAACATCTACGGCGGCGACTGGTGGATGGCGAACCTCGAGATGGAGCGCTCGTTGAAGTTCGCTGGCTACGAAGTCGAGCACGCGTGGGGCGATGGCGGCCACAATGGCAAGCACGGCACGGCGATTTTCCCCGACGCGTTGCGCTTCCTCTGGAAGGACTGGCCCGCGCTGCCCAAGGCCGGCCTTGGCTCGCCGCAGTTGAAGGAACTCCTCGGGCCCGGCGCGGACTGGGAGCTCGTGGGTGAGGGCTACAAGTTCACCGAAGGCCCCACGGCGAACGCGGCAGGCGAGGTCTTTTACAACGAAGGCCCGAGCAGCACGACCTACAAGGTCGGCCCCGACGGCAAGCCCGTCGTCTTCCTCGCGGACTCGAAGAAAGGTGACGGCCAGCGCTTCGGCCCCGACGGTCGGCTCTACTCCGTGGCGGCGGCGACACAGCAAATCCTCGCGTGGGACGCGGCGGGCAAGGCCACGGTCGTCGCCGACGGCTTCAAGGGGAACGACCTCGTCGTCGCCAACAACGGGAACATCTACGTGACCGACCCGAACTGGACCGGCGCGAACACGAACACGAGCAAGGTCTGGCTCATCAAGCCCGACGGCTCCAAGCAAATCGTGGACACCGGCCTGAAGTTCTCGAACGGCGTCACGCTCTCGCCCGACCAGACGCTGCTCTACGTAGCGGACAGCCGTTCGCACTGGGTTTACAGCTACCAAATCAAGGCCGACGGCACCCTCCAGCACAAGCAGCGTTACTTCCATCTCCACATGCCCGACACCGCCGACGACAGCGGCGCGGATGGCCTGCGCACCGACCGCGACGGCCGCCTCTGGGTCGCCACGCGCCTCGGCCTCCAAGTCTGCGACCAAGCCGGCCGCGTGAATTGCATCATCCCGACGCCGAACGGCAAGAGCAGCAACCTGACCTTCGGCGGCCCGAACGGCGACGTGCTCTACGTGACCGCCGGCGACAAGGTCTTCCGCCGCCAGCTCAAGGTGAAGGGCGCGGACCACGCCGCGAAGCCGACCAAGCCCGGCGCACCGCGGCTGTAGGCCACAACTGAGGAAGAGCACGCAGCTGTGAAGCCGCCATCAAAACCACCGCCCGACTCGAAAGTGTGGGCTTTCCGCCTGCTGGCCAGCCTGTTGGTGGTGGTGCTGGCAGAGACAGTTGCGATCAGCATCCTTTGGAAGAGATGGCAGCAGGCGGAGAAAAGTTCAGGTCCAAGAGACTTTGGTTTTCCGAAGGGCAACTTCATCCAACGCGCTCACCCCGAGGTGGACTACTCCAAGATTTACCCGGGCACGTCTGCAGCAGACATTGATCTTATACAGCGCGAGTCCTTCGAGTTGCCGTATATCTTCCAGCCATTCACCGGGTTTCAAATGGCTCCTGCAAAAAAGAAAACCGTCGAAGTAACGGAAGCCGGATTCCGGATGAGCCCGACTTCACAGCCTTGGCCTCCCTCCGCCACAGCCTTGAACGTGTTTGTCTTTGGCGGTTCCACGACCTTCGGTTATGCCGTGGGCGCTTCCAACACGCTCCCCGTTGAATTGCAACGGGCACTGCAACCCCTTTATCCAAACCGGCCGGTGCAATGCTACAACTTCGGCTGCGGCGGCTATTTCAGCACCCAAGAGCGGTTGCGCTTTGAGCAACTGCTCGGTGACGGCCACGTCCCGCAGTTGGCCATCTTCGTGGATGGGCTGAACGATTTTACCTTTTGGAAGGGCGTGCCGATGTTTTCCGACCATGTGGCTCGTTTGTTCCGGCCCGAAGACATCGTTGTGCCAATGGAGCTTGTGTCGCCCGAGCGCACCCAGCAGGCGGTTGAGGCAGTGCTGCGTCGTTATCAGACGAATGTGAAAATGATTGAAGCGATCGCGATCCGCTGGCAGGTGCAACCTTTGTTCGTTTCCCAGCCTGTTCCCTTTTACGACATCCCGATTTCTCCTGTGACCTTTCCTTTCAAAACTGTCCGGGCTGGCCACGAACTGTGTTTGTCCGGCTATGTTCCCTTCGAAGACCTGGCCCTCAAAGGTGCTTTTGGAACTGCTTCCATCTGGTGTGGAGACGCGTTCGCGAATGCCAAGTCTGTCATGTATGCGGACAGCATCCATTACTCGCCTGAAGGCAATCGCGAGTTGGCTCGGCTGATCGTCGAGCGGGCAAAGGAGCGGGGCTTGCTAAAGCTTTGAAAGCGCGGCGGATGTAATGGCACCCTGGCGGCGAGTTGCAGTCGCCGTCTGTCTTCCACAAGCGCAACGAACGGCTGCTGCAAGCCGTTGGCACTTCCCACTTCGACAAAACGACAAGTCCATTCTTGCCAAATGAAAATCCACTCGGCACGTTACGCCGCGCTGCGTGGTTAGCTCAGTGGTAGAGCACTACCTTGACACGGTAGGGGTCGCAGGTTCGAACCCTGCACCGCGCACCATTTCTAATTCCTTCTGAAGCTCCTTGGTCTTCTTTGCTAGCGCGGCGTCGAGCCGCTCGCGAAGCACTTCGTTGATAAGTTCCGAAACGTTCACTCCGAT
>CALQJI020000057.1 GCA_943330855.2 Klebsiella pneumoniae | reverse complement strand
GCCGTGGGCCGGCACCGCTTGCCCTGGGTGGCGCGCACATGGGCGCGGAGTTGGGCGTTGAGCGCCTCCCAGGTGTGGTCGAGCGTCCACTTGCGAAAGACGTGATAGACGGTCTTCCAAGGCGGGAAGTGGGCGGGCAACAAGCGCCACTGGATGCCGCCTTTGACCACGTAGAGGATCGCATCCAAGATGCACCGCCGGTCGGTGGGCGGGCGGCCGCGCTTGCTGGGCTTGGGGAGCATCGGTTTGAGGAAAGCCCATTGGGCGTCCGTGAGACTGGTGGCGTAGGTAGCGATTTTCATCGCCCCGAGAGCGCTGCGCTGAGATTTGAAAGCGCCATGTCGGTGCGCTATGTCAAGTCATTCACGCGCTTTTTTTCATCGCCAATTTCACGCGGCCCAGCGGATTTCTAACATCAATCCGACAAACGCCAATTTTCAGACAGGCTCTAAGGTAGTTCCTGTTGTGAACGATGGTTACAAAAAAACCCGCTCTATCAGAGCGGGTTTTGAGAAAATTAAATGAGATGAGCGTTTAGCTAGCTACTTCCACCTTGGTGGAATCGACCGGTGCTGGAGAATCACTATCCACGAACTCAATAATTGCGAGTTGCGCGGCGTCGCCCTGACGTTCTCCAAGCATGAGAATACGTGTATAGCCACCTTCGCGAGTTTTGAATAGCGGAGCGATCTTGTCGAAGAGAATATGTATTACGTCTTCGTTCTCACGCCACTTGTCGCGGAGCACCTTTCCTTTAACGGTGGGCGTTCCCTTGAAGTGGCTGCGGGGTTGTTGTCGCACACGCGCAGCAACGAGTCGGCGGCAATGCACACTTTCAGCAATCAGGGCTGCCTTCTTGTTATCGTCGGCGGCTTCAGCGGCTGCTAAGGCCCGATTGGCTCGGCGTCCAATGGTGACCAACTTCTCCACCACCGGGCGCAAGACTTTAGCTTTTGCGAGAGTGGTAGTGATCCGTTTGGATTTAATTAGGCTACAGACCATGTTTGCTAGCATCGCATTGCGATGCTCTCCTGTGCGGCCCAGTTTGGCGGTGCGTTTAAGATGGCGCATAAATCAACCGGTTATCAGACGTCAGACTTTTCTTCTTTCGGGGCATCCAGCAAAGACTGATCGATGGGCATCCCAAGACCAAGACCTAGGGCCAAAAGTTTATCTTTAATTTCCTGAAGCGATTTCTTACCGAAATTTCGATACTTGAGCATGTCGCCCTCGGACTTCAAGGCTAATTGGCCAACGGTGGTTATGTTAGCGTTGTTAAGGCAGTTGGCCGCACGAACGGAAAGTTCAATCTCGTTGACGCTCATGTTGAGCAGTTTTTTGAGTTTGCCCTGCTCCTCGTCCTGTTTATTCTCAACTTCTGTAAATTGAACAGCGTTGCGGTCATAATTGACAAATACATCGAGATGTTTTTGTAGAATGGCGCTGGCTTGCAGCAGTGCGTCGTCCGGAGTGATGCGGCCATCAGTCCAGATTTCGACAACTAGACGGTCATAATCGGTGCGCTGACCGACACGGGCAGCTTCGACGGCATACTTGACGCGGGTGACGGGCGAGAAAATGGAATCTATGGCAATGACGCCGATGGGTTGATCCGACTTTTTGTTTTCGTCTCCAGGACAGAAGCCTCGACCGAGTTTCACTTCCAGTTCCATGACAAGCTTTTTCTTCTTGTCGATGGTGCAGATAACTTGTTCAGGGTTGACGACAGATACGTGCTGGTTCAATTCGATGTCGCCGGCAGTGACTTCACCTTCTTTATTGACACTTAGTATAAGTTGTTGAGGGTCGTGCGTATCAGATTTGAACTTAACTTTCTTGAGGTTTAATACGATTTCGGTGACGTCCTCAACTATTCCTTCGACAATTGAAAATTCGTGCTGTGCCCCGTCGACCTTTACCGAAGTGACAGCTGCGCCTTCCAGCGAGCCTAACAAGAGACGGCGGAGTGAATTACCAATGGTGTGTCCAAAGCCAGTTTCAAATGGCTCTGCACTGAATTTAGCGTATGTGGTTGTTGCAGTGGAATCATCCCTCTGCAACCGTTTTGGCATTTCGAATCTAGCGAGACGGACTGGCATGTTGTGTTATTGTATCTGCAATTTTAAACTGGCCGATTGCGCTATTCCCGACGCGCAGCAGCCCATGTAATTGCGTTATGTCCCCAGACCGGAGACGATGAATTATCGGGAATAAAATTCTACGACTGCTTGCTCATTGGCAATGGGATGGATTTCATCACGTGACGGGACGCGGATAAGTGTCCCTTTAAATGCATCTTTGTTCAGCACAAGCCACTCAGGCACCGAACGTGCTGTAGACACTTCCAAGTTTTTAGTAGCGAGTTGGCGGGAAACGCTCGAATCTTTTACCTCGATTACGTCATTCACTTTAACGGCGTAGGATGATATGCTAACTTTGCGGCCGTTTACCTTGATGTGACCGTGGCCGATCATCTGGCGCGCTGCAGCGCGGGTGTTGCCGAAGCCAAGACCAAAGGCGAGACTGTCTAGCCGCGTTTCTAGGATTTGCAGCATCTGCTCCCCAGTTACACCACGTCGGCTAAGAGCTTTTTGATAAACGTTGCGAAACTGTCGCTCCATGAGTCCGTAATAATAACGGAGCTTCTGTTTCTCAATTAGGCCTAGTCCATATTCAGTCGTCTTGCGTCGTGAACCCTTGGGGCCGTGGACACCAGGTGGGTAGTTCCGGCGTTCAAGATACTTGGACGGGCCGAATATTGGAATGCCGAAACGACGGCTAATGCGAACGCGGGGACCTGTGTAACGTGCCATGCAAAATTTAAGTGTTTGGAATTTAGGGAGAGTGAGTTAGACGCGGCGTTTTTTGCGCGGACGGCAGCCGTTGTGTGGAACTGGAGTAACGTCTTTGATAGTAGAGATCTCCAACCCGATAGCCTGAAGTGCGCGAATAGCCGATTCACGCCCTGATCCTGGTCCGCTCACGCGAATCTCGACCTCGCGCAGTCCGTGAGACATCGCCTGACGTGCTGCATCCTGGGCTACTTGTTGAGCCGCGAATGCAGTGCTTTTGCGTGAACCTTTAAAGCCGACTCGACCAGCACTAGACCATCCTATAACGTTACCCTGCATATCGGTGATAGATACGTTAGTGTTGTTGAACGTAGATAAAATATGGGCGATTCCTACACTGATGTTTTTAGCACCCTTAGCCTTAATGATTTTTTTACCAGCATTCTCATCTGCTAAAAGTTCAGCAGCGGTTGGAGCTGCTGCTGCTGCGCCGACAGGGATTGGCGCATTTAGATTCAGGACAGATCCCTGCGCCGTTGGGTCTTTCTTAGACTTAGTATCAGCTGAGTCAGCAGATGCAACCGCGACGGTTTTTGGTTGTTTCTTTTGGGCAGTCTTTTTCTTTTCTTCAGCCATAGAGTTAATCGGTTGTAAAATTAGGCTGCTGAGGCAGGCTTGGCCGCGCGTTGAACGCCAACGGTGCGCCGGGGACCTTTGCGTGTGCGGGAGTTGGTTTGAGTACGCTGCCCACGAACAGGTAAGCTTTTAAGGTGACGAACTCCACGGTAACATTTTATGGCCTGAAGGCGCTTTAAGTTCAAACCTAACTCACGCCTAAGGTCGCCCTCTGTGACGTATTTTCCGTCCTGAATAGCGCGGACAATCTGAGACATCTGGGCCTCGGTTAAGTTTTTTGCTCGTATTGAGGGGTCGATCTGAGCTCTCTCAATAATTTGGAGGGCATTTACCGGACCGATGCCGTAGATGTAGCGTAGCGCAATATCAATGCGCTTGTCGCCGGGGATATCAACACCAAGTATGCGTGCCATAAATTCTCTTGTTTAACCTTGCCGTTGCTTGTGTCGTGCATTGCTACAGATAACGCGTATGACGCCTTTGCGTTTCACGATCTTGCAGTGTTCGCACATTTTTTTAACCGAAGCCCGAACTTTCATAGTTTACTTTCGTTCAAAATTACCAACCCGTGCGATAAATCGCCGGGTGTCAGTTTGACCATCACTACCGCCCCAACTGTCAACCTTTTTACTAAATGTTGTTGTTTAAGCATTACATGACCAAGTAGCAAGTGACCATTCGCAATTTCAACTGTGAACGTACCCCTTGGCAGTGTGTCCACTAAAGTACCCTCAATGATGAAGGCAGATTTGTGCGACATGTTAAAATTTCAGGAACAGTCTCGGTTATCAGCACTGTGTGTTCCATATGGGCCGAAGGCATTCCGTCCAGCGTAACAACTGTCCATTTGTCGCTCAGAACTTTTATTGCAGGCGAACCCGCATTCACCATCGGCTCAATGGCTATTGTCATACCAGCTTTTAGTTTAGTTGAATTGATTCCAGATTCAACAAAATTTGGCACTTGCGGATCTTCGTGGACAGTTTTACCCACGCCATGCCCCACAAATTCGCGAACTACACTGAACCCATTTAGCTCTACATATGTCTGAATCGCTCTTGAAATGTCTACTACGCGATTCCCGTCCAGCGCACGTGAAATACCTTCATACAACGCACGAGCGGTTACATCAATCAATTTTTGCGATAGCAAGCTGCATCCGCCGACTGCCACTGTTTTTGCGGTGTCGCCGATGTAGTCTTGATATCGGACACCGACGTCTAAACTAATGATGTCACCAAATTGAATGCGTCGGGGCCCAGCGACTCCATGTACCACTTCGTTATTAACAGACACACAAATATTACAAGGGTAATTTCTATATCCCAAGAAAGCACTAGTTGCACCGTAATGTGCTATTATTGATGCAGCAAAGTCATCAACAGCTTTCGTAGTGAGACCTGGTTTAATGTAATTTGCTGTTTTTTCTAACACGACAGCCGCTATAGCACCGGCTGTTCGCATACTGTTTATTTCGGCTTTTGTTTTATAAAATATCATGCAGGCACAACTCCAAAGGTTTTTAGAATTGATAGCATCAGTTATTAGAAGGCGCAAATATTATCATCTCTACAAATATATTGGAGAGTGAAGTGGAGTGGTAGACTGAAGTTGATATTTTATGAAGCGAATTGTTGGGTGCGCCAGTCTAACTCGCATCAGAGTGCATTTGAAAAAATGTTTGAACGGATTAAATGCGTCCACGTAGTCGCGTTGGTTTTGATGCCTTGACTCCGCTTAGAAAGCCATCGTAATGGCGCATCATAAGATGTGACTCCATCATTCGCATTGTGTCTAATACGACCCCAACGGTAATTAAAAGACTAGTGCCCCCAAAGAATTGAGAAACATAGTAATTTATTCCAAACGAACGAGTCATGAGGTTTGGTATGATCGCTATTACACAGAGAAAAAGTGCTCCCGCCAAGGTGATGCGACTCATTGTGTGGTGTAGGTAATCGCTAGTAGCTTGACCAGGGCGAATGCCAGGTATGTAACCACCGTATTTTTTCAAATCGTCTGCAATTTGGACCTCATTGAATTGGGTGGCAACCCAAAAATATGAAAAAAATAAGATCATGGACGCCAAGAATGCCATGTGGGCCCACTGCTCTTCTCGGAAATGAAGTGATAAATCAACAAGAAATTTAATATCCAATGACTGGCCAAGCATACCTAAAACTTTCTCTGGAAACATAAGTATTGCTTGAGCAAAAATTATAGGCATAACTCCTGCATAATTGACTTTAAGTGGCATGAATGAACTTCCACCCTGAACCATCTTCCTCCCTACATTTCGTTGAGCGTATTGAACCGGTATCTTCCTTTGAGCCTGAGTAACTGCTATTACACCTGCAACAACCGCTAGAAGTAGAACGATTAGAGCTATACCATGAAAAATATTAAATTTAGCCTCAATGCCTTCAGGAGTTATAAACATTTCCCACAATGCTTGGATAGTCTGAGGGACTCTTGCTAAAATTCCAACGGTAATAATGAGAGATACTCCATTACCGATTCCTCGTTCACTAATTTGTTCACCAAGCCACATCATCAAGAGGGTGCCTGTAGTAAGCATCAAAGTAGTTTGTAGTCGATAATAAATCCCCGGATCCTGAACAAGTTGACCGACAAAACCTTGAAATATTTTCTCGGGGTTTTCCCAAGCAATTGCCATCACGAAACCCTGACCTATGCACAAGAACACTGTAAGGTAGCGGCCGTATTGTATGATTTTAGCACGTCCCCCTTCCTCGCGTGCAAGCTTACTCAACTGAGGAAGAACTGCACTAAGTAGTTGTATGATTATTGTGGCACTTATGTAGGGCATGATACCCAAAGAACCAATTCCACAACGTTCAAGTGCTCCACCTGTAAACATTGAATACATTCCCAACAATCCTCCACCATCTTTTTTTGCAATTTCGTCGAAAAAATTCTGCAAAGACTGGCCATCTAGACCTGGAAGTGGCAACATTGATACTACCCTACAGATAGCAAGGACTATTAGTGTAAATGCTATTCGTGACTTGAGTTCCGGTATCTTAAAACAATTAACAAAAATATTGACTATGCTCTGAAACATGAAGATTGAGCGCTATGTGGGTTATTTATTTAAGTCTTAGTCTAGAATCCTCACTTTGGAATCTCACATGTGCCGCCAAGAGCTTCAATCTGAATACGGGCCTCAGCGCTAAACGCATTTGCAACAACAATCAATTTTTTCGTCAATACTCCATTACCAAGTATTTTAATACCACCACTGGATTTTCCATTAGCCAGACCAGCAATAAAGATCATTTCTTCTTCAACTCGAGTCCCGTCTTGAAATGCGTTTAGACTCTCCACGTTCACCGGAGAATAGGTAATCCCGAAGCGAGCGTTGCTGAATCCCCGTTTTGGAATTCGACGGATCAATGGCATTTGCCCGCCTTCAAAGCCGTGCCTCATTGATGAACCACTCCTAGCTGACTGTCCTTTTCCTCCGCGTCCGGATGTTTTACCATGGCCGCTTGATTCACCCTGACCTAGTCGTTTTGTTCTGTGTTTTGCTCCCGGGCGAGGCTTCAAATCGTGTAAACGCATGATGAGAAAAGTTAAGTGTAAATCAGGGTGCGACGACTGTTTTGATTAAACCAAGGCTAATTCCACGGCGATTTGCGACTTCTTGGCGAAGTCGAAGGCTCTGTAGGGCAGCTATGGTTGCTTTTGCTACGTTTGCTGCGTTCTTAGAGCCAAGTGATTTGCTTAAAACGTCTTTAATACCTACTGTCTCAAGTACCGCGCGCACAGTTTTCCCAGCTATCAGTCCAGTTCCTGGTGACGCCGGCCTTAAGAGGACTTTTGCTCCGTCATAAGCACAGTAAGCATCGTGAGGTATTGTAACCCCAGCAAGCGACACAGAAAGCATATTCTGTTTAGAGGCTTCGCCGCCTTTTTTGATTGCTTCTGAAACTTCGGCAGCTTTACCAAGTCCGAGGCCAATGCGTCCTTTGCGGTCACCGGTGACAACAAGGGCGCTAAAACTGAACCTGCGACCGCCCTTAACTACTTTAGCAGAACGGTTGATGAACAAAACCTTTTCACAGAATTCACTGTTCTGATTTTGGTCAGTGTCAGGCCGACGACGTGGTCCGCCGCGAGCCTGCACACGGCCACGTGGAGCACGGTCGGCACGCTGTTCTTGAGTGCTAACTGGAAGTGGCGCTGGTGCAGCAGGACTGATAATGGTGTTAGTAGGTTCAGACACGGGTCAAGTTTCCTATTCGCAGGTTAAAATTTCAATCCACATTCTCTAGCAGATTCAGCTAGTGCCTTTACCTTACCATGGTAGCGTGCGCCGCTGCGATCGAATACTACTGTAGAAATTCCTTTAGAAAGCGCAGCTTCGGCAGCGGCCTTCCCGAGAATCACGGCACTACTAACGTTGGCGCGTAACGAACTCTTTTCAATCTGAATCTTTGATCGAGTGCAGGCAGAAGCAATCGTAACCCGGTTGGTATCATCGATAAACTGGACGTAGATATGTAGCCCAGTAAATCGCACGCTCATGCGTGGTCGTGATGGTGTCCCAATCACTGTTTTTCGAATGCGCCAAGCTCTAAGCTGACGCAGTTTGTGTTTCTTCTGTGTTCTCATTTAGAGGTAAGTGCCAAAAAGTAGCAGCGGAGCGATCTTATTGAACTGTTTTTCCTTCCTTGCGAACTATATGTTCTCCAACGTAGCGAACGCCTTTACCCTTGTATGGCTCAGGTGGATAGTACTGTCTGATTTCAGCTGCAACTTGTCCTACGACTTGTTTATCCGGTCCTTCAATAGTAAGCTTGGTATTCTCATCCACCGTAACTTTAATTTGATCCGGAATATCGAAAAGAACTTGGTGTGAGAATCCAAGTGCTAAGTCAACCTGTTTTCCCTTAACTACGGCCTTGAATCCGACTCCATGGATCTCAAGCTTTTTGACGAAGCCCTCGCTTACACCTTTGACCATATTGTTCAGAAGCGAACGCGTGAGCCCGTGCAGTGCTTTCGCTTCTGAATCTTCTCCCAAGCGAGTGACTAGCAATTTGTCAAGTTGTAGTACGGCATTAACATTCCGTGGGATAATTTGCTGTAACTTACCTTTTGGCCCTTCGATGAATACAGTGCCTCCCAATATTTCCACCCTGACTTTGGACGGGATTGAGATGGGCTGCTTTCCAATGCGTGACATATTCTTGTTAAATTACCAAACGTAGCATAGCAACTCGCCACCGATATTTCTATTTCGAGCCTCACTACCAGTCATAATTCCTACCGGTGTAGACATAATGGCAGTTCCCATTCCATTCCTGACTCTAGGTATCTCGTGAGCGGCAACATATCGCCTTAGACCTGGTGTGCTAACACGTTTTAAACCGTCGATTATGTGTTGCCTGCCTAGATATTTAAGCTTGATATTAATTTTTTTGGTGGCAACTAGTCCTTCGATAGACACAGACTCAATATAGCCTTCGCGTTTCATGAGGTTGGCTATGTTCTCCTTCATGTTTGAGTGTGGTATTTGTACGGTGGCTAACTGTGCGTTGCCGGCGTTGCGTATGCGGGTTAGGAGATCGGCTATTGGGTCGCTCATAATTACCAACTGGCTTTGGTGACACCAGGGATCATACCTGACAGTGCTAACTCACGAAACGTTAGACGCGAGACTCCGAATTTTCTTATAAATCCATGCCGACGTCCAGTAACGGCACATCTGTTGACTACCCGAACAGGTGATGCGTTACGCGGTAATTGCGAGAGACCAAAGTAATCTTTCTTTGCTTTGAGCTCGCTTCGCTTCGCGGCGAATTTCTTCACAATTGCTTGTTTACGTTTATTTCGTTCCAACCAGGATGTCTTAGCCATAGTCTGGGGTTATTAATTTACTTCTCAGCAAAGGGCATTCCCATTAATTTGAGAAGTTCCCGCGCGCTTTCGTTTGTCGGCGCTGAGGTCACAATGGTTATGTCCATGCCCTGTTGTCTCTTGATTTTATCCAAATCAATTTCAGGAAAAATTGTTTGGTCAGATACTCCAATTGAATAATTACCCCGGCCATCAAATTTGCGTGGACTTATACCTCGGAAGTCACGAATGCGAGGTAAAGCCGTGCCAACGAGTCGGTCGAAAAATTCATACATTGCGTCGCGACGTAAAGTTACAAAACATCCAACAGGTTGGTGTTGACGAAGTTTAAAATTAGCAACGCTTTTGCGAGCTTTAGTAATAACTGGCTTGCGTCCTGTGATGGCAGTTAGATCTTTTGCCGCATCGTCAACAGCGCTCTTCTCTAGTGATGCACTAACACCCATGTTGATAACAATCTTATCTATTTTCGGAACTTGATGGATGTTTTTGTATTGGAGATTATTAATGAGGGCCGGTCGGACCTCATTTATGTATTTCTTGTAAAGTCGGGATTCCATACTGTTTAGGGTCTAGCTGACTGTTCTTTGGGGCCACGCTTTAGGCTGCGTGCGTCAAATATACTTGAAAGCATCACATTCGAGACATGAATCGGTCCCTCTTGTTTAAGAATTGTCCCGTTTGGGTTTTGTTGGTTCTTGCGAACGTGTTTCGATTGGATGTTAACTCCTTCTACAAAGATAATATCTTTTTTGGTAACGACAGAAATTATCTTTCCTCGTTTTCCCTTGTCTCTTCCGGTTATGACGACAACTTCGTCATTGCGTTTGACGTGTAATTTGCTGTGCATAACTAGATGACTTCCGGTGCAAGTGAAATTATTTTCATGAACTTCAAATCTCGTAGTTCGCGGGCAACTGGCCCGAAAATTCGCGTCCCCTTTGGATTTCTGTCGGCGTCGATAATGACAATCGCATTGCGATCAAAGCGTAAATAAGATCCGTCAGCACGTCGAATGCTTTGGCGAGTGCGCACTATAACTGCATCGCAGACTTCACCTTTTTTAACGGTGCCATCAGGTGTGGCTTCTTTTATGTGACATTTAATAACTTCGCCGACGCCAGCGTAGGCTTGGTTACGACCAAGTACGCCGATAACTGCGGCACGCTTGGCGCCGGTGTTGTCAGCCACGTCACAAATGGAGCGGAGTTGAAGCATTGTTAGAAAAGTTAAGCATTTACCTGAGCTTGTTCTTGCGCGCGCTCGAGAATTTCGACCAAACGCCAACGTTTAGTTTTAGAAATTGGCCGAGTTTCTTCTATGCGAACCACATCACCAATTTTAGCCTCGCAATTCTGGTCGTGAGCATAGAACTTCTTAAAACTTGTTACAACTTTCTTAAATTGAGTATGCGGATAACGTCTTTTGACGCTAACTACGATAGTCTTCTGCATTTTGTTAGAAACCACCTCTCCGGTGCGTTCCTTACGTTGCGGTCTGATGGTTGGGCTGACGGTCTCTGACATAACTTAGGCTACTTTAGGTTGCGCTGCTTGGTTACGAAGCTGCGTAATACGAGTTTCTACTCGCGCAATATCTTTTCTTAGTATTCGAATTCGAGATGGCTTTTCAAGTTGAGCTGTCGCTTGCTGTAAACGCAGGTTAAAAAGCTCTTGGCGGAACCCGTGACTCTGGGCTGACAACTCAACGACGGTTTTGTCTTTCAACTCTTCGAATTTCATTTTAAGCGTGCGCGTGACGCGCAATAAATTTTGTTTTGATAGGCATTTTGGTTGCAGCTAGACGCATGGCCTCTCGAGCCATCACCTCAGGGATTCCGTCTACTTCGAACAACACGTTTGCTGGGCGTATAACTGCTACCCATCCCTCTACACCACCTTTTCCTGTTCCCATTCGCACTTCAAGGGGCTTCTTGGTGAAAGACTTGTCCGGAAAAATCCGGATCCACATCTTACCTCGGCGTTTCATGTGCCTTGAAATAGCAACACGACAAGCTTCAATAACCTTGTTATCAAGCCAGCAGCGTTCAAGAGCCATTAGGCCGTATTCGCCAAATGCAACTGTGTTTCCGCGTGTGGCGAGGCCTTTACGGGCACCACGATGCATTTTGCGATACTTTACTCTTGCGGGCATCATTGCCATATTAAATCCTTAATGTAAAAGTTAATTGGCGTTGTTTATTCCCGGAGCAGTGACTGTCGACTTGAGGTCTTTGTCCTTTAGCTCATCTTTGCATATCCAGCACTTAACACCTATTTTACCCTGTAAGGTTTTTGCCTCAGCAAATCCATAGTCAATGTTGGCGCGAAGGGTATGGAGAGGAACACTGCCCTCAAGGTATTTCTCGACCCTTGCGATCTCAGAACCGCCAAGCCTACCAGCGCATCGAACGCGTATTCCCTGCACTCCCTGCATCTGCATTGTTGTCTGTACCGCCTTCTTCATTGCACGACGGAAAGATACACGTCGCTCGAGTTGCAGAGCGATGTTCTCCGCCACTAGTTGAGCGTCGGATTCGGGAGATTTGACCTCAATTATATCTACGTAAACCTCTTTGCCAGTCATCTTGCTCAAATCTTCTTTTAGCTTATCAATCTCGGCACCTTTTCGTCCGATTACTACGCCTGGACGAGCGGTGTGGATAGTAATGCGACAGCGATTCGCCGCGCGCTCAATTCCGACCCGTGGGACGGAAGCCGATTCTAACTTCTTCCTGAGGATGGAACGTATTTTGTAGTCCTCGATGAGAAGCGCTGAGAAACCTTTTTTATCGGAATACCACTTTGAGCGCCAGTCTTTGTTGACTGCCACACGAAGTCCGATGGGATTGGATTTTTGGCCCATACAATTACTGTTCTGAGAGAACTATTTTAATGTGGCTGTTGCGCTTGATAATTGGACCGGCCGAACCACGCGCTTTAGGAGTAAAGCGTTTAAGCCGTCCCGCAGTGAGGGCGAAAGCCTCGCGAACGATGAGGTTTTCTGCTTTTAAACCATTATTGTTCTCGGCGTTTGCAATTGCAGAATCCAGCGTTTTAGCTACTGCTCGCGCTGATTTTCGTGGTATTACTGCTAATACATGTTTCGCCTGAATTGCTGTCAAACCTTGAATCTGACGCACGACTTCTCGCACTTTTTGAGGCGACATCCGAAAGTTTTTAAGAAATGCTTGGACTTGCATACTATTTAGCTTCCGCCTTCGCGGTGTGTGCACCATGTTTTTTGAACACTCGAGTCAGAGAGAATTCACCCAGCTTATGACCGACCATGTTTTCCGTCACGAATACTGGAAGGAACTGTCTTCCATTGTGAACATTGAACGTTAGTCCGATGAAATCCGGAGTAATCGTTGAGCGACGTGACCATGTTTTAATTGGTGTCTTCAAGTTGACAGCCTTCGCTTTGACAATTTTGTGTAGTAGGCTGGCCTCCACGAAGGCACCTTTTTTTATTGAGCGTCCCATAGTCTCTTACTTTTGCTTCATTGGGCGGCCATCGCGGCGAACCACGATGAACTTGTTGGAGTTTTTAGTCTTAATGCGGGTGCGCTTTCCCTTTGCAACCAAACCCCAAGGGGATGTTAATTGCTGCCAGCCGCCACCGGATTTTGACTTTCCTTGACCGCCACCGTTTGGATGATCGACAGGATTACGTGCCACGCCGCGGCTAATCGGACGAATACCTCTATGACGACTCCGACCGGCTTTTCCTAAAACTACCTTTTCATGCTCCGTATTACCCACTTGTCCTATTGTTGCGTAGCATTCCTCGTTAATTTTTCGAATTTCGCCTGACGGAAGCTTAACCTGAGCGTATCCCTCGTCGACCGACATTAGTGTGGCGGCAGAACCCGCTGAACGAACCATCTGGGCACCTTGTCCCGGCATCATTTCGATTGCATGAATCGGGAGCCCTACAGGCACAGATTTCAATTGAACCGAATTGCCAAGCTCTGGAGCGGCGGTCGGACCTGATACAACCTTAGCACCGACCTTCAGCCCAACAGGTGCAACTATGTATCGTTTTTCACCATCTTTGTAAGTTAGCAGTGCCAAGCGGGCCGTTCTTATTGGATCATATTCAATAGCTGATACTTCAGCTTCTATTCCGTGCTTATTTCTTCTAAAATCAACCAGGCGAATCTTCTGTTTGTGCCCACCACCAATTCCTCGCGCAGTAACCCGTCCGTGTGCATTGCGTCCGCCTGTCTTTTTACGAATTACTACGAGACTTTTCTCGGGTCGTTTTTTGGTGATATCACTGTAGTCCGAGATTGTAATGTATCTCGTGGACGGAGTAAGGGGACGAAAGGTTTTAACTGGCATGGAACTGGGTTAGGTAAGGTTAATTTTCTCGCCTTTTTTCAACGTAACTACCGCCTTTTTCCAATTTGCTTCGCGACCGGCGTGCTTAGTGCTCTGACGGCGAGCTTTTCCTCGAACATTCGATGTGTTAACACGAACAACCTTCACCTTGAATAACTCCTCTACTGCCTTACGAATTTCGATTTTGTTCGCACGGCGATCTGCAACAACGGTATATTGGTTGTATTTTTCTGCCTGCATTGCACCTTTTTCGCTGATGCGAACTGTCTTGATTATGTCGAAAGAATTCATGGCTATTACTTATCAGAGAGTCGCAGCGCTACTTTTGCCAAAGCTGCTCTAGTGAATACAAGCTTGTCACAAAGCAAAGTGTTGTATGTGTTGAGCTTCTCACCAGAAGTCAGCTCTACATCTTGGACATTGCGTGAAGAAATGCCTAGGTTTTTATCTTCGTTTGAAATAACAAGAACCGTTCGCCCTGCTAACTTTAGCGAATTCAACACCTCGAGAAACTCTTTGGTTTTGTGACTAGCCAGTTTAAATTCTTCAATAACGGTAACATCACCCGCTTTAATCCTCTCTGTTAGCGCTTTTCGGAGCGCGAGAGAGCGAACGCGTTTGTTTACTTTCTTCGTGAAGTCCCGAGGTCTCGGACCAAAAACTACACCTCCGCCCGGCCAAAGTGGTGACTGAGTTGAGCCCGCACGAGCGCGACCAGTGCCTTTTTGTCTCCAAGGTTTTTTATTCGTGCCGGAAACCTCTCCAACAGTTTTGGCGCAGGCGGTTCCACTTCTCTGCGCAGCGTTGTAAGCCACAACAGCGTCATGAACGGCTTGAGTTCCAGAACCGTCTTCAATCAATGCGAAGCCAATTTCGACTTCATCCTTAATTCCGCTGATTGTGTTTAAAATGGGGAGTTTCATTACTCAGTGCTATTTTTTCTTGGCTGCTGCTTCTTTTTTGCCTTTGGCGACAGCTTCCGCCTTTAGTTTTGCAGCCTGCGCTGCATTTGCACGATCTTTACGAGCTTCCAAGACCGGATACTTCTTCGCCTCACGAATGACAACATAGTCACCCTCCGATCCTGGAATAGACCCTTTGATGAGGAGCAAATTATCATCTTTACGAACCTGAATGACTTGTAAATTTTGAGTTGTGCGACGAACTTGACCCAAGTGACCGGGCATCTTCATGCCGCGCATCACAGTGCCTGGAAATAAGCGCTGCCCAATTGCACCCGAACGTCGCTTCCAGCCTTTACAGCCGTGTGTCGCATCGCCACCAGCAAAAGACCAACGTGCAACGACACCCTCGAACCCACGCCCTTTAGTCGTGCCGATCGCATCAACGTAATCACCTACCTCGAACATGTCAGGCCCCACTATATCCCCTGGCTTCACCGCCAAACTAAAATCGCGAAATTCTTTAATTCTCTTCACTGGCGCTCCCTTGTGCTTAGTTACGTGACCAAGCACCGCCTTTGTCAGACGCTGCGCCTTTTGGTCGTCGAAACCTAGCTGAACCGCATTGTATCCGTCCCTGCCATCCTTAACCTTGACCTGCATGACGCGATTAGGCCCCGCGAGCACCACCGTCACTGCGATTGCGTTTCCACTCGCGTCATACACGCGTGTGTGTCCGAGTTTTTTTCCGAGCAAGCCAATCATAGGAAGTTAAATCTTGATGGTGATGTCAACGCCGGCAGGTAAATTAAGCTTCTTTAGCTCGTCCACTGTCTTGGCCGTCGGATCCAAAATGTCCAATAGGCGCTTGTGCGTGCGCTGCTCAAAGGTCTCTTGTGACTTTTTGTCAGCATGCGGGGAACGAAGCACCGTCAGCCTCTCAATTCTCGTTGGCAGAGGTATCGGTCCAGCCACGCGCGCGCCGCTGCGCTTTACGGTCTCCACGATGTCGTGAGCTGACTGATCTATGACCCTGTGGTCGTAAGCCTTGAGTCGAATGCGGATGCGTTGGCCAGCCATACAGAAAACAGTTTTTAATATCTACGCGCCGCCCACGGCGCAACTCTCACATGCCCTATCCGACTCGGCGAGTCGGCCCAGCACGCTTTTCATTTCACGAATTGTTTGACGGTTCGTCACTGTGTTTTCGTTTTACCCTTGTCGTGTTCACCCGACGAAAGGGGGGGCAAACTAGCAGTCCGCAGATTCAGCGCAACACTTTTCAAAACTATTTTCACGAAGAGCGGACTTTTACCGCCAAGTTTCCCCCGTGCGCCCCCGATCTCTCGAACGGTTTCACTTCTGTTTGCACTGAATTGGCCCCGTTTCAGCCTCCTCACCTTCCCATTGCGCTGTTCCCACTCAATTCACCCACTTCTCTGCCTTGCTACACATTTACTCTCCGAACTCTCGCTCTCACCTGTATCTAGCAGTAATCGCAATTTCAGACCGAACACACCCATCGCTCGCTCTCGTTTCCCTTATCCGCAGACGTTCACCATTCTGTCGCGATTGTTCTCTGCCTTTCTCTCTTACGCTACGCATGTTTGCCGTTTAGGCTCCCAAACAAGCTGGGTTGTGGCCTGTTTTCGTTGGAGTTGCAGCAGTTGGAGCCGCGTTGTCCTACCCCATTGGCGCCATTGAGGGCAACCGGTGGAAAGCCTCGACCGCAGGCCGCGGCGCGCACCCACCAGTCAGCCAGACAGACGTGCCCCGCCCCGTTGGCATGCCCATTGGTTTATGTGCCCCTCTGGGGCCCGGGGCACGCGGGCCAGCACCTGTGGGTGTGATCCGCCGACGGAGGTTCCCACCGGCTACCCACAGCGCGGAAGCCGCGCTGCCCACCTCAATCCGTCACCGACCACACCTGGGAACCGAAAAATCTACCTCAGCAGCGAACCAGTTACTCAACCTTCAACCTCATCCTCCGACCTGTTACAGAAAATATATTACGCGGCCCAAATTCAACGAATTCGCCGACTTTCGCATCGCATCCATCGCCCACCTCCACAGGCCAAGCGTTGCCGCATCACCACACCACATCCGCACCAACGACGCCTACTTCTCGCCCCCTCGCAGCCCCCCCCAGCGCTGCTGCCAACGGCCACATCTCGTGCTGCGATTTTTCTCCGCGACGCATTGCCGCGCAGAGGGTTCAATCCCTTTCTATCTTCCGTTCTCACTAGCCCCCGCTTCCGTAAAAATTAAATTCATTCATCCTTCAGTCCGATGCGCACAGGCTCTCGCCCCGTGGTAGGGCTCTGGACTTCCCCACCGCGCCGGTCCGAAGGGTCCGTTTCCTCAACCAACGCCGCTTGGACAAACCCTCGCTGTCCGCCGTCGGACAACGCATCCTGCCTACCCTTGCATCGGGAGCGCTCCGCTTGATCTCCTGTTGATCAAGCAGGGAAAATCTTTGGCCGCAACCGCCGCCCTTTCCCCGCGTCCTCCGGGTGATTTGTGGACAACTTTTTTCGCAACGAAATCGACCGGCAAAAACCTACTGCAGCAGAGGCTGTCTGGAGCCCAAGTCGCCGCTCGATCTCGCCCCAGCTCACTCCCTCCGGATGCTCTCGCCTGGACGCAGGTCGGTGCTCTACGCAGCCACAGGCTTGCACTTCTCCACTGTCCTTCGCCATTCTCGCCGCACTTTTTCGACCTATGCGAACACTCCTCATCGGCATTGATTCCGGCACGCAATCCACCAAAGCCCTCGTCGTGGACGCCAAGTCTGGCAAGGTCCTCGGCAGCGCGTCCGCCGCTTACGACCTCCTCCCGAACCTCCCGCCCGGCGCGAAGGAGCAGTACCCGCACACCTGGCGCGACGCGACTTCCAAAGCCATCAAGGCCGCGCTCAAGGCCGCGAAGGCCACCGCCGCCGAGGTGAAGGCCATCGGCGTCAGCGGCCAGCAGCATGGCTTTGTGCCGCTGGACAAGGCCGGCGAAGTCATCCGCCCCGCCAAGCTCTGGTGCGACACCTCCACCATCGCCGAGTGCGAGGAACTTACCGCGAAGCTCGGCGGCCTCAAGGGCGCGAGTAAGGCCGTGGGCAACGCCATTCTCCCCGGCTTCACCGTCCCGAAGATTCTCTGGCTCAAGAACCACGAGCCCGAGAATTTCGCCCGCCTCGCCACCGTGCTGCTGCCGCACGACTACCTGAACTTCTGGCTCACCGGTCAGGCCGTGATGGAATACGGCGACGCCAGCGGCACCGCGATTCTCGACGTGCGCAAACGCAAGTGGTCCGACGCCGTGCTCAAAGCCGTCGGCGGCGACCTCGCCGCGAAGCTCCCGCGCCTCATCTCCAGCGACCAACCCGCCGGCACGCTCCAAGCCAGCGCGGCGAAAGCGCTCGGCCTGAACCCCGGCGTGCTCGTCAGCGCCGGCGGCGGCGACAACATGATGGGAGCCATCGGCACCGGAAACACCCGCGCTGGCACCGTCACCGCGAGCTTCGGCACCAGCGGCACCATCTACGCCTGCGCGGACAAGCCGGTCGTGGACCCCGCCGGGGAAATCGCCTCCTTCTGCGACAGCACCAACCACTGGCTCCCGCTCCTCTGCACGATGAACGTCACCGTTGCCACCGAGATGATGCGGAAGGACTTCGGCTACACGCACGAGCAGTTCGAGGCCAAGGCCGCGAAGGTGCCCGCCGGTTCGCGCGGCCTGCTCTTGCTGCCCTATCTCGAAGGCGAGCGCACGCCCAACGTCCCCGACGGCTGCGGCACGATGTTGGGCATCAACCCCGGCACGTTCACCGCGAGCCACTACTGCCGCGCCGCGTTCGAGGGCGTCACGCTGGGCATGAACTACGGCCTGCGCCGCCTCGCCGACCTCGGGCTCAAGGCCACCCAAATCCGCGCCACCGGCGGCGGCGCAAAGTCCAAGCTCTGGCGGCAAATCATGGCCGACGTGTTCAACGCGGAAGTGGTCACGCTCAAGGTCAGCGAAGGCGCGGCCTACGGCGCAGCACTTCAAGCCCTCTGGTGCTGGCGTCTGCAAGCTGGTGAGAAGGTCAACATCTCCGACCTCACGGACCAGTTCGTCACTCTGAACAAAGCCGAGACCGCCGAGCCGGACGCGAAGAACGTGGCCGTCTATCAGGAGTTGCAGGCATTGCAGGACGCGGCCTCCAAGGCGTTGCGCGGCGTGTTCAAGCAGCACCGGAAGTTTGTGCTGCGCTGAGCTCAGTCCGTAATCGCAACCTTTAGGTTGCGAATCAAACCACGGATTTTCCGAAGCGCAGGCTGAAGCCTGCGACTAAGAAAAGTTCGCGCTTTGCCTCTTTGCGTTGCCTCCGCTTCCCCCTACGCTGCCGCCTGTGTCATCCAAAGCGGAACCACCTGCCGAACAACCCGTCTTCACCCAAGCCACCGTCCCGGACGCGTGGCAACTGCAGGCCGTCCACGCGTTGCGCGCAGGCAAAGACGTCGTCGTCCACGCGCCGACGGGCGCGGGCAAGACGCTTGTCTTCGAGATGTGGTCCAACTACGGCAAGCCACCCGGACAAGCCATCTACACCGTCCCGACTCGTGCGCTGGCGAACGACAAGCTCGCCGAGTGGCGCGCGCGCGGCTGGCATGTAGGCATCGCCACCGGCGACTTGAGCGACAACCTCGACGCGACTGTCCTCGTCGCCACACTGGAGACGCAGAAATACCGGCTCATTCGCGGCGACGGCCCGGCGCTGCTGGTGATCGACGAGTATCAGATGCTCGCGGACGGCGACCGTGGGTTGAACTACGAACTGTGCATCGCGATGGCCCCGCCGCAGACGCGGCTGCTGCTCCTGAGCGGCAGTGTGGAGAACCCGCACCACATCGTGAAGTGGCTGGAGCGGCTCGGGCGCAAGGTGCAACTCGTGCGGCATCTCACCCGCCCCGTGCCGTTGGAGGAAGTCCAGATCGAGCGCGTGAACATCCCCGTGCCCAGCGAGGTGAAGGGCTACTGGCCGCGTCTCGTGGCAAAGGCGCTGGCGGAGGATTTGGGGCCGGTGTTGATTTTCGCCCCGCGCCGGAAGGAGACGGAGGCACTGGCGATGGAACTGGCGCGCTTCCTCCCGAACCACAATCCGCTCACACTCACGACCGAGCAGAAGACACTTGTCGGCGAAAAGGTCGCGCGGATGCTGCGCTGCCGCGTGGCGTATCACCACAGCGGCTTAAGCTACGGCGCGCGCGCGGGAGTCATCGAGCCGTTGACCAAGGCGGGGCAACTGCGCGTGGTGGTCGCCACGATGGGGCTGGCGGCGGGGATTAACTTCTCGCTGCGCAGCGTCGCGCTGGCGGCGGCCTCGTATCGGCGCGATGGCGTGGAGATTCCGATTCGCCCCGATGAGATTTTGCAGATGTTCGGTCGCGCAGGGCGGCGAGGCATTGATGAAGTCGGCTACGTGCTAGTGACAGAAGACGGCGTGCGGCTGATTGATGGGCGCCCGGCGTTTCTTGCGCGCTCGGGCCTCGTGGATTGGAGCGCGCTGCTGGGCATCATGGGCGCGGCGGCGCAGGCCGGACTGGACCCGTTCGCCGAAGCGGTGCGCGTGCAGGAGCGACTCTTCACAACGAAACCCATCCTGCTCGGCGTGGAGGGTTCGTTGAAGAATCCCGAGACGCCTTGCGGCCTCAAGACCGACGGCGAACGCGCCCGCCATGTGCGGAAGATGGCGCGGCAGTTCCTCAACAGCCGGGGCGAATGGGAGCCGTGGCCGGTGTTGAAGGACGTGCCCGCCGAGCGCGTGCAAGCGATGGAGCCGCTGGGGCAGGGCGTTCTGGCGATGCTGAAGATGAGTGGCCCAGTGGCTGCGAAACGCCGTGCGACGACGGCGGATATTCTTCCTCAACCCGATGGCCCCATCTCTGCCGAAGCACCGACCGCCGGCCCGGCGTTGAAAGCTGACGCTACCAAGCACGCCGGGGCGGAGACCGGCGCTGCGCGGCCGCTGGCGATCCGCCTGCGGCCCGCGCTCACCGTCGAGGCGGCGGTGGAGAAACTCGGTGACGGCGGGACACTGGTGAAGCTGCCAGACGGCACCTTCGCCCGCTCGCTCACGGTGGCGGATGTGTTGAACGGCCAGCAGGTCTTGCTCGCGAAGTGGGTGCGCAAGTTGACGGACTGGAACGCGCGGCAGACTCCGCTGAAGGCTTGGCGTGAGATGGTGGTGCCCGCGCTGGAGAAGTGTTTTATCGCCGAGCAGACGCCGGTGCTGGCCGTCGAGTATCCCCCGGCGGAACGGTCAAATGACGACTCCAGCGAGCCCTCGGCGGAGGTCGGCATCGGCCCGGTGCGCGTGGTCATCGCGTTGGGCCAACTCACGCTCAAGGCGTGCGTGGACGCGCACGGCGTCGCGCTGTGGAAGCCGCCGGAGCGCGAGGTCTTCCCGGAGGATTGCGCGCGCTGCCCATGCGTGCCGCTCTGCAAACAGCTCCCCACCGGCACCGGCGTCGCGACGATTTGGCGGCGGCTCGGCCTGGTGGACGCGGCGGGCGTGCCGACGCGGCGCGGGCGCATTGTGAGTTTCTTCCACTCCGGCGACGGACTGGCGGTCGCCGCAGCGTTGGAGGACGAGTCGTTGCCCATCGAGGAGTTCAGCTACGAGCTGGCGAACCTGCACGCGGGCCATCGCTTCGCAAAGGGCGACGCGCGCTGGGACGGTCGCATCGCGCACGCGTGTCAGAAATTGTTCGGCCCGCAGACGCACACGGGCTATCTGGACAACGGCGTGCCTCCAGAATACGGCGCGGGCGCGGAGCAAATCGCGGCAGACGTGCACAAGGACCCGGACGGCAAGAACGGCTGGACGACGGACTTCCTGGGCATCGGGGACATTGACCGGATGATCATCGAGTGGCGCAGCATCCTGCGGCAGGTCGCGCATTCGCCGGACCTGGAGTGGCCGCGCTGGCAGGCGTTGAAGGACCGGGTGAAGTCCATCCTGCGAGAGACGGATTCACCGACGCTGACGGAGCTGCCGGCGCTGGACCCCACGCAGACGAAGCGGGTGAACCACCAGTTGTCGCTGCGCAGGCGTTGAGGGGAAGAAAAGTGATTAGTGATTAGTGAGCGGACGGACGATTGCCGACTAAGCACTAATTACTGATTACTGTCCTCATCGCAGCTCAAACGGCAGCTTCACCGTCTTCCGCTCCAGCCGCTTCGACACGCCGTCGAACAAGTCCACCTCGAAGGGTTTGCCGATGTTGTTCCCCGCGAGGTCTTCGATGGTGGTCTCCACGATGAGCGAGTAGTGGCCGGCCTTCCACGAATGCTGCGGGAGAAACTTCCAAACGCGCTCGCGGTCCGTGAGGAAGGGCTGGCCGGGAACAGCGCGGCCCGCCTCATCCACGACGTGGATCATCCGCAGCGCGAGCGCGGAGTCCATCGGGTCGGCGAGGTCGATGGCCAACGGCTCGCGGGTGCGGATGGGCGGGGCTTGATAGCTCCAGCGCTGCGGGTCGGGCGGCTCGCGGTCGGGCGGGCCGACGGTGAAACGCTTCATGAACGCGCGCTTCATCCGATGCCCGTTCGCGTCTTTCCAATTGCCGCCGATGAGGAGCGTGAAGCGCTGGCCAGCGACGAGCGCGGGACCGATTTCCTCCAGCGGCTTGACCTCACGCTTGATGCGGCCGGGGTCAATGAAGAGCGTGAGCCGCAGCATATCTGTGCTCCAGAGCTCTTCGGCGAGTTCGAGGAAGGGGAGGTCCACGGGCTGGTTCGCCGCGTTGAGCAAGCGGATGTGCTCGTAGATGTCGCCCCGGCTCATCGGCGCGGAGAAGTGGACGTAAAACTTCAGCAAATTCTCCGGCAGCACGTCGGCGCTGGGATAAACCTGTGTGACGGTCGTCGTCGAGTGCTCCCGTTGCACTGGGATTTGAAGGATTGAAGTCACCTTGCCAGCGGTGGTGGATGGCGCACCCGGAAGCTGGCCCGCATCGAACACGGCCCGGTAGCGCAAGCCCGGCTCCAACGGAAACGCGGGCACGAAGCGGACCAGCCCGGACTCGACGCGATGCTCGCCGAGCATCGAGAGCGGCTCGGTGCCCGTCTGCTCCACGAAGACGGCCAGGACGCGCGGCCAGTTCGTCGCAGGCCACTCGGGCGCTTGCAGGGCGGAAAGCGCCTCCCTGCTCAAGCCGGAAACTTCCACCGTGAGTCGGTTGGTTTCCTTGGGAACTGAAACCCAACGGAGAAAGACGGCGGTGAAGGACGGTGATGAATTGTTCACGTCAGCAGCGGAGCCGGCGCTGCCAAGCCAAACAAAGAGGAGGCCGGCGAGTGCCGGCCTCCATCTCATGAGCCAAGTTTCTCCGCGCCGTCCGCTCACGGAAGCGGGAGCGACTCGAGATTCAGCGCGTCGCCCTCGCCTTTGCGGATCACGAGCGCGTGGTTGGCATCCAGCTTGTCGAGCTGCTCGACGCCTTTCCACGCCTCGATGGTCTCATACTTCGTGCCCTTGATGCCCGGCACGGGGGTGGTGATGGACTCGGCGTTGACCATGTCGTCCGTGGTAATTTTCATCACGCCGCGGGCGCTGTTCGCGAGGAGGAGCCAGTCCTTGCCGTCCTTCTTATAAACAATCATGTCGAGCGGGCGGTTGCGGTTGCCCAACTCGGCGATGGTCTTGCCCTTGATCTTCGCGCCGGGCTTCAGCTCGCTGATGGGGAACTGCACGAGCGGCGTGCAGGTGTAGGCGGCGAGCAGTTGCGGCTCCTTACCCACCATGAACGGGACGAACGTGCGGATGGGCGAGCGGGTCTCGAACTTGCCGTGTGCGCCGTGGTAAATCTCAACGCTCGTGCCGTTGGCGATCTTCTGAAACGGGAACGGGATGGCGCGCAGCGTGGAGGAAAACTCCTCGTTCGACAGGCCGGCGACGAGCACGCGGTCTTCGAGGAACGCGAGGTCCGTGATGGACTCCTGGCGCGGGTTGCTCTGCTTTTTGCCATCGCCTTGAACCCCTTCAACCGGGGCGTCGGGCAACTCAGCCCGCGCGTGCTTCACCTTGTCGAGCGAAACGACTTCGAGACTACCGTCGCCCTTCACGCGCAGGAGCACAGGGGTTGCGCCTGCGCCGCGACCGCGCGTGACGGCGAGGTAGGGGGTTTGCGAAGCGGGGTTCACTGCGAGGTCGGCGATGAGAATCTGGTCAGCGGCGGTGCCGAGCAGCGCGGCGACCTTCGTGTTAATGCCGTCCACCTTCACGGCCTTGCCGGCCCCTCCCTTCGTGTCACCCGTGGCGATGGCGACAATGGCGGCAGACTTGGTGTCCGCGATGAACAGGATGCCGTCCGGCCCGAAGGTGATGGGCCCGGCGGACTTGAGGGCGACTTTGCCTTCGGTCATGCCGGCCGTCCAGTTGGCGGCAGAGGCAGCACCGGCCAGCAGGGCAAGGCCCAGCGACGCAGCGAGGAGGGATGGAGTTTTCATAGGTTTCGATTGAGACGCGGGTTGGCCGCGCGAGGTTGCAGTCAGGTTGTTTCGTGAACTGGTCGCATGGGAGCGCGTCCGGGAAAGGGGTTCAACATCTTTCTTGCGAACGCCCGAGCGCTGCGTGGGACGCAGGTGCCGTTGGTTTTAGCCACGGATTGAACAAGGAGGGCAGCCGAAGTCAGAAGCCGCCGAGGTAAGGAGGCGGATGGCTGGCGTAAGTCCGTCGTGGGAATCCGCCTCCTCACCTCGGCGGCTACCAGGCGCAGGTCCGGTCAATACACCCGGCGCAGGTTCGAGGGCAGGATGTTCAGCTCGCCGCGATATTTGGCGACGGTGCGGCGGGCGATGGTGATGCCTTTGACTACGAGCAACTTCACAATGGCGTCGTCGGCGAGCGGGGTGAACTGGTCCTCGCCTTTGATGATCTCGGCGACCATGTCCTTGATGCTGGTGTTCGCGACGGCTTGCCCGTCGGCTGACGTGAAGCCGGAGGTGAAGAAGTGCTTCATGTCGAAGACGCCGTGGGGGGTCTCCATGTATTTGCCAGAGACGGCGCGGCTGACGGTGGTCTCGTGGACGCCGACGACTTCGGCGACTTGGTTCATGGTGAGCGGCTTGAGGTGCGCGCGGCCCAGCTCCATGAAGTCGCGCTGTCGTTTCACGATCTCGGTGCCGATGTTGTGGATGGTCTGCTGGCGCTGGTGGAGGCTCTTGATGAGAAATTTGCCGGCGCGGATTTTGTCACGGATGTATTCGCGGGTGGCGGGGTCGGTCTCGCTCCTCGCCATGAGGTCCTTGTAGTGGTTGCTGATGCGCAGGTGGGGCACCTGCTCGTTGTTGAGCGTGACCACCCAATCTTCGCCGACCTTCTGCACGAAGACTTCGGGAATGATGTATTGCTGGTTGTCCGGCAGGAAGGCGCGGCCCGGGTGCGGCTCTAGGTGGCCGATGCGGTCGGTGGCTTCTTGGATGTCCACGACGTCTTGGTTCAGCGCGCGGGCGATCTCGGGGAAGCGGCGACGGCCCAGCGCCTCCATGTGGCCGGTGACGATCTTGTATTCGAGCGTCTCCTGGCGTCCGGCGCGCTCCAGTTGGAGTTTCAGGCATTCGCCCAGATCACGCGCGGCGACGCCGGGTGGTTGGAAACTCTGCACGACTTTGAGGGCGGCCACGAATTTCTCCAAGGCTATCCCCGTGGAGGCCGCAAGCTCTTCGATGCTCGCCGTGAGATAGCCGCGCTCGTCGATGTTCCCGACAATCATCTCAGCCAGCGGCAGTTGCTCTGGCGTCAGCTCCGCATCGCGCACCTGCTCGAGCAGCATCTCCTGCAATGACTGCCCGGCGACCAGCGAGTCGAACATGAATTGTCGGCGTTCCTCGTCTTCCTCGCTCGAACGGCCGGCCGTGTTGCTCTGTGCGTAATGGTCGCGCCACTCTTGGTCGAGTTGCGCGAGCTTGTCGAACTCGGCTTGAAAATCATCCGACGGCTCGGAGCTTTCCTTCTCCGGAACAGAGTCGGAGGTCAGGTCCGTCGTCGGCTCGGCGGAATCGAGCCGTTCAGCGGTGTCCGGCAGCTCCGAGGAGTCGGAGGATTCAGCGGAGTCCATTGGCTCGGCGACTTCGTCCTTTTCCTTGCTGCCCTTTTCGTCCAGTTCCATCTCCCCGTTGACCGTCTCTTCCAACACCGGGTTCTGCTCCAACTCGGCATCGACCTGCGCACGAAGCTCGAGGATGGGGGCCTGCAGGAGCGCGAGGGATTGCTGGAGCTGGGGTGCCAGCACCATCGACTGCGACATCTTCTGCGACAAATACAGACCTTGAGCCATTGATTCAAAGCGATCGTAGGCCGGGCTCCAGAGTCGCTCAAGAATTAAGAAACTGAAAACCCGAGGGCCGGAGATTCGCTTGTCGCCGCAGGCGGTGGCGCGGATAACCGTGCGATGCAATTTCACTTCTCTCGTTGTTCATTCCTGCTGACTGCGGTGTTGATTGCTCCTGCGTTGACTGTCTCCGCGCAAGTCGCCAAGCCCTCCACCAACTACGTCCTCAAGGTCACGCCCGACCGCGCCGCCGCGCTCTATCAGTCCGGGGAGATGGCGACCTTCAAACTCGAACTCACGCTCGACAAGCTGCCCGTGCCCGAGGCCGAGGTGCAATGGACGCTCACGAAGGACGGGATGCCACCCGCCACGAGCGGCAAGGCCAAGCTCGTCAACGGCGCCGCCACGGTGACTGGCAAGCTGGACGAGCCGGGCTTCCTCCTCTGCCGCGCGACCTTTGCCGGGCCGGAGAAGAAGACTTACACCGGCCTCGGCGGCGTAGGGGTTGACCCGCTGAAAATCAAACCGAGCCTGCCAGTGCCAGCGGACTTCGACGCGTTCTGGGCTGATCAGAAGAAACAGCTCGCCGCCGTGCCGATGAATCCGCGCCTCACCCCGGTTAAATCGCCGCAGCCTGACATCGCGGCGTTTGACTTGCAGGCGGACTCGCTCGGCGCACCGGTGTCCGGCTACTTCGCGAAGCCGGAGAACGCCAAGCCGAAGAGTTTGCCCATCATCCTGCTCGTCCACGGCGCGGGCGTGAACAACTCCAGCCTCGGTGGTGCCACTGGCTGGGCGAAGCAGAACTTCCTCGCGCTGGACATCAACGCGCACGGCTCGCCCAACGGCCAGCCCGCCAAGTTTTACACCGACCTCGCCAGCGGTGATTTGAGGGACTACCGCACCCGTGGCCGTGAGTCGCGCGAGACGATCTACTTTCGCGGGATGTTTCTCCGGCTGGTGCGGGCCATTGACTTTCTCACGGCGCAGCCGGAGTGGGACGGCAAGACAGTCGTTGTGTTCGGTTCAAGCCAGGGCGGTTTCCAAGCCATCGTCGCAGCCGGGCTGGACGCGCGGGTGACGTTCCTCGCCGCCGGTGTGCCGGCGGGCTGCGACCACACGGGCATCACTGCCGGTCGCATCAATGGCTGGCCCAAGTTCATCCCCAGCCCGTCTGCGGAGAAGGCCGACGTGAAGGTGGTTGAAGCCGTCCGCTACTACGACGCCATGAATTTCGCCACGCGCACGAAGGCTGGCGCGGTCTTCACCGTGGGCTTCATTGACCTAACCTGCCCGCCGACCAGTGTCTATGCGGCTTACAACAACCTCGGCGGGAAGAAATCCATCCACAACGACCCGTCTGCCGGTCACACCAACACGCCCAAAGCCAGCGAAGCCATGCGCCAAGGCGTGTTGGAGCACGTCAATGCTCAAGGCGCGAAATAGTTGAAAATCCCTCCTGAAAAAACGATTCGGGCAGCAGACGCCAAGGAGGTGGGGATGGGGAATCCCTCTGAAGAAACGTGCTGCCGCCCGAATCAAAAGCTTCAAATAACTGGGACGAAATTAGGAGGATGAGCTCGGTTGTCAACCGTTAATTTAAACTATTTTAAGGCCCCGATTTGACCTTTGTTTTGGGCTATTTCCAACGTTGACGCGTCCGACTGCACCGCTACGGTTGCGGCTAACAGCCCAGCCAAGCACGCACTGCCATGATTCGCATTCTCGGACAGCCCCAAGCCGCCTGCGACGGCCTCCGCCGCCGCGAGATGCTGCGCCTTGGCGGCCTGTCCCTGCTGGGCATGACGCTGCCGGAGTTGCTCCGCGCGGAGGCGACGCTCCCGGCCAAGCCCGGCAGAGGCAAGGCGAAATCCGTTATCCTGCTCTACCTCTTCGGCGGGCCGGCGGCTCAGGAAACCTTCGACCCGAAGTCCGACGCGCCCCGCGAACTGCGCGGAGAGTTCGGCTCCATCCGAACGTCGTTGCCCGGCGTGCATTTCTGCGAGCACCTCCCGCGCATGGCGAAGTGGATGGACCGCTCCACGCTCATCCGCTCCGCCACGCACGACCAGAACGACCACAGCGCCGGGATGCTCTACACGATGACCGGCTCGCCTGCGGACAAGCTAGAGTCGCTCGTGCCCGTGCTGAACACGCAGGCCCCGAGCATGAACGCGATGGTCGAGTATCTCTCGCGCACCAACCGCAACACCGCGCCCGCGAGCGTGTGGATGCCGTGCAATCCCGGCTGGGGCCAGAAAATCACGCGGCCCGGCCCGTTCGCCGGCTGGCTGGGGCGCAAGTGGGACCCGCTCGTGACCGACGTGGAGTTGCGCGACACCTACGAGCCAAAATCTTTCTACGACGTGCAACGCCAGGCCGCCGGGACCATCCTCGTGCCCGGCACGAAGCTTCCCGCCGACATCACGCTCGACCGTTTCGCGCGCCGCCGTTCGCTTGCCGAGCAACTCCACACGCAAGCCGACCGCGTGGGCAACTCCGAGACTTACGAGCGCTTCGACGCCTACCAGAAGCGCGCGCTCGACATCCTCGCGGACAACAGCTCGCGCGACAGCGCGTGGCGCGCGTTCGACCTCGATGACGAGAAGCCCGCATTGCGCGACCGCTACGGCCGCCACCTCTTCGGCGAGTCGGCGCTGACGGCGCGGCGGTTGGTCGAACGCGGCACACGCTTCGTGACCGTGTATTGGGAATCCTACGACAAGACCGGGGGCGACCCGACCGCGTGGGACACGCACTCCGACCATTTCAACATCTGCAAAAACCACCGCCTCCCGCCGCTGGACCAGACTTACTCCGCACTGTGCGAAGACCTTCAATCGCGCGGCCTGCTGGACGAGACGCTCGTCATCGTGATGGGCGAGATGGGCCGCTCGCCGAAAATCAACCGCAGCGCCGGGCGCGACCACTGGTCCTTCGTCCACAACATCCTGATGACCGGCGCGGGCGTGAAGCGCGGCTACGTCCACGGCGCGTCGGACAAGAACGCCGAGCGTGTGACCGAAAAACCCGTCGGCCCGGCGGACTTCATCGCCACGGTCTATGCCGCAATGGGCATTGATCCGGACGGCTTTGTGGAGGACGCGGGCGGGCGGCTGCGGCCCATCACGCCCGGCGGGAACGTGGTGCGAGAAGTATTGGCGTGAAGCGGGAGCGCGCTGGACGCGCAGCGGCTCGCCGCCTAGTTTCGCGGCGCATGAATTTGGTTTCCCGCCCGTTGGTCATCGCCGGCCGTGAGTTTCACTCGCGGCTCATCCTCGGCACCGGCAAATTTCCGTCGCCCACCGCGATGCGCGACGCGCTGGCCGCGAGCGGCACCGGGATGGTCACGGTCGCGCTGCGCCGCGCGGACTTGAGCGGGCAGAAGGATCCTTTTGCGAACATCCTCGAATTCATTGACCCGGCGAAATACCTCCTGCTCCCCAACACCAGCGGCGCGATGAACGCGGAGGAAGCCATCCGCCTCGCGCGCCTCGCCGTCGCAGCCGGTTTGCCAAAATGGGTGAAACTCGAAATCCATCCCGACCCGCGCTACCTGCTGCCCGACCCCATCGAGACGCTCAAGGCCGCCGAAATCCTCGTGAAGGAAGGCTTCACCGTGCTGCCCTACATCAACGCCGACCCCGTGCTGGCCAAGCGCCTGCAAGAAGTCGGCTGCGCCACCGTCATGCCGCTGGGCTCGCCCATCGGCTCGAATCGCGGCCTCCAGACCCGCGACCAGCTCCGCATCATCATCGAGCAAGCCACCGTGCCCGTCGTCGTGGACGCCGGCATCGGCGCGCCCAGCCACGCGGCGGAAGCGATGGAGCTCGGTGCGGACGCCGTCCTGGTCAACACCGCCATCGCCATCGCCAGTGATCCGAACCGCATGGCCCACGCGTTCAAGCAAGCCGTGGAGGCGGGCCGCGCGGCCTTTGAAATCGGCCTCGGCTCGCAGCAGACGACGGCCAGCGCGACCAGTCCGCTGACGGCGTTTTTGAATTGAAAGCAATTCACTCCGCCGCAAGCTCTGACCCATGAAGTTGCCGACCCTTTCCCCGGACCGCCTCGACGAGCTCCTCGTCGGGTGCGCCGGGGCCCGCGTCCTCGTCGTCGGCGATGTGATGCTCGACCAATACATCTGGGGCCACGTCGGGCGCATCTCCCCGGAGGCCCCCGTGCCGGTCGTCGAGTTTGACCGCGAGAGTTTCATGCCCGGCGGCGCGGCCAACGTCGCCCGCAACACCCACACGCTCGGCGCTCAGACGGAGCTCCTCGGCCACGTGGGCCGCGACTCCCCAGCCGACCAGCTCCGCACGTTGCTCGGCGAACAGGACATCGGCTGCGCCGGCCTGCTCGCCAGCCCGGCGCGCACCACCAGCGTCAAGACCCGCATCATAGCGCACCACCAGCAGATCGTCCGCGTGGACCGCGAAACGCGTGGCGCGGTGGACGAGCGCGACACCGGACGGTTGCTCGCCGCCCTCGAACGCAAACTCCCCGGCACAGACGCCGTCATCGTCTGCGACTACGGCAAGGGCGTCGTCACGCAGGCGTTGCTCGATGGCATCCGCCAGCTCTGCCGCACGCGCGGCGTGTGGTTGAGCCTCGACCCAAAGCCGGTGCACGAACTCAGCCTCGTCGGCCTCTCCCTACTCACGCCCAATCGCCGCGAGGCCTTCGACCTAGCCGGGGTCTCCGACGGCACGCGTAACGCCGACCCGCTGAAAGATCCCAATCTCATGCGCGTCGCTGATACGCTGCTCATGGAACTCAGCCCCGCGCTCCTGCTCATCACCCTCGGCGATTTGGGAATGCTGCTCTGCCAACGCGGGCAAAAGCCCTTCCACATCCCCACCGTCGCGCGCGAGGTCTTCGACGTGTCCGGGGCGGGCGACACCGTCATCGCGTCCTTCACGCTCGCCGTCGCCGCTGGCGCTTCGCCGCTCGAAGCCGCAATTTTCTCGAACCACGCTGCGGGTGTCGTCGTGGGCAAAGTCGGCACGGCGACAGTTTCGCCCGCAGAGCTGGCAGAAAAATTTCGCCGCGAATGAAACAACGCGCTGTATTTCTCGACCGTGACGGGACACTCAATGTGGACAAGCACTACCTGAGCGATCCGGACCAATTGGACCTCATCCCCGGCGTCGGTCCGGCCTTGAAGCGCCTCCAGGACGCGGGCTTCCTGCTCATCATCGTCACGAACCAATCTGGCATCGGGCGTGGCTACTACACGGAAGAGAATATGCACGCCGTGAACCGGCGGCTGATCAACATACTCGCTCCGATGGGCGTGCGGCTGACCAAGATTTACTACTCCCCAGAGGCGCCAGAGCAGCCGAGCGTCGGGCGCAAACCCTCCCCCGCCTTTCTCTTCGCCGCGCGCGACGATCTGGGCGTGGACCTTGCCCGTAGCTTCATGGTTGGCGACAAGGTGATTGACCTCGAGTGCGGCTGGAACGCGGGCGTGCAGCAGAGCCTGCTGGTGCGCACCGGCTACGGGGCAGAGACCGAAATCAAGCACGCGGACAAAATGTCGCGCGCGGTGGTGCTGGATGACTGCCCGGCCGTGGTGGACTGGATTCTGAGCCAGCCTGCGTAGGAGCCGACGGGAGGAGTCTCTAAATCTTAGATGGAGCGCGGACGCCCACGTCCGCACCCGGCGGAATTCGCTGCAAAGAGGCGGCGGACATAGGCGTCCACGCTCCCAAGCTACAAGTGAGAAAGTCAGCGCCTCCCCACGCCCTCCCCTACCAATTCCCGTCTACGATGAGCGAGGTCGCGTTGCGCGCGAGGTCTTCCGCAAGCAACGGCACCGCCTGCCGTTCCGCACTGGCGAGGTCGCTGCCCGAGCGGATCGTGGTGCGCCCGCTCACCTCGCGGTCGAAGAGAACCTTCCCGGTGATCCGGTCCTTCACCGTGAGCTTAGCCGTCATGCCCAGCGCGTAGTCCCGCACCGTCAGCACATCGCCGGGCTGCACGCTCAACGGCGCGCGGTCGAACCGCGTGATGACGCCGGTGAGGACGACATCCGACTCGCCGCGCGTGTCCAGCTTGTAGGTGCCGTCCTGCTGAAAGCGTTTGCGCAGCGCATTGTTCAAGGACTCGATGAGCCGTGGCTCAAGCGTCTTGTTCTGAATGAGGCCGATCTGAATGCTGTGCTGGCCGGACGGAAACGCCGCCGTGGAACCCACCTTGTAGCCCGCGCAGCCCGTGAACGAAACCGTGGCAATGGCCAGGCCGAGGGAAAGCAGTGCGCGCATGATCATTGCGGTTTGACGGCCTCGACGGGCGCGGAGTTAGTCGTGACCGCAGGCGTGGCTGCGACGCCGGGGAGGGACTTGAGGAACTCGATGCGGCGCTTGGCCTCGGGGGCGAGTGCGGAGTCGGGGTCCTTGATGAGCACCTCGTTGTAATAGACCAGCGCACCGTTCCACTGCTTCTTCTTCTCGTAAAACCGGGCGACCTCGATCGCACCGCGCGCCTGCTCGGCCCGCAGCCCATCGATGCTCTTCCGCGCCTCGGCCACGCGCTTGTCTTCGGGATAGAGCGCGATGAAGTCAGTGAAAGCGGCGATGGCCCGGCCGGCGATGCCCTGATCGTATTCGGCGTTCCTAGCCTGCTTCAGGTGCGTCTGGCCGGCCTTGAACAACGCGTCGGCAGCGAGGGCTTTCTGATCGTGGTATTTGTCCGCCGCCTTTTCGTAAGCCTTCACCGCGTCGGTGAACTCGCCGCGTTTCTCCTGCGCCGTGCCGATGTTCATCTGCGCCAGCGGCGCGACCTCGCTGTAAGGCCCGTTCTTGATGACCTTCTCATACATCTGCGAAGTCCGTTCCATGCTGGGGAAAAACGGCACGACGCCCCACAGCTTGAACCACTGGCCGCCGAGGTAGCGGTTGCTGATCTCGAACTGGCGCTTCAGCACCTCCTGATAATTCTCCACCTTCGGATACGTCTCGATGAGGGATTGGTAAGCCTTGAACGCCTCCTCGTCCTTCTTCTGCTCCTCCAGGCTGCGGCCCACGAGGAACTGCGCCTTGGGCGCGTAATCAGAGAGCGGCCACTTCTTCACCGTGTGGCGCGCCGCCTTGAGCGCGAGGTCGAAGTCCTTCTTCTCGAACGCCTGCTCGGCGACTTCCAACTGGTCCTTCGCGCGCGTCTTCTGCCAATTGCCAGTGGTCCCAAACGCCTCGTAAGTCCAGCCCTCACCCGGCTTGTAAATGAGTGGGGCCGGGCTGAGTTGCGGAAACGCGATCACCGCAGCCAACAGCAGTCCCGCGCGAAAAGTCCGTCGAATCATGGTGCGGACTCTAGGTAGCCCCCCGGAGCGAGTCAAGGAAGGCAGCCGGAGGAGCAGGGCTGCGAGTTGACTCATATTAAATGTTACCGGGGCGGGGAGTTGGACGAGGAGTCCGACGATACGTTGACTCACATTCGTGGTTACCCAAGCCCCGAACATGAGTCGCTCCGCCAAACGCGAGGCCCTGGCCCGCATTCACGGCCGCTACG
>CALQJI020000056.1 GCA_943330855.2 Klebsiella pneumoniae | reverse complement strand
TCGAGTTCGGCGCGGACCCGGAGAAAATCTCCATCATCCCCAACGGCATCGAGCCGACGCGCTTCAACGCCATTTACGACCAGCACATGGCCCGCTGGCAGACCAGCCCGGCGAAGAAATACGTCGGCTTCATCGGCCGCGTCGTGCCCATCAAGGACGTGAAGACCCTGCTCCGCGCCGCCCGCGTCGTCTGCGAGCGGATGCCCGAGGTGGAGTTCCTGATCGCCGGTCCCTACGCCGAGGACCCGGTCTATTTCGACGAGTGCTCCAAGATCGTGAAACTCCTGCACATCGAGGACAAAGTTCACTTCCTCGGCATGAGCAAGATCATGGAAGTCCTCCCGCGCATGGACGTGCTGGTGCTCACCAGCATCAGCGAGGGCCTGCCGCTCGTCGTCCTCGAAGGCATGGCCGCCGGCAAACCCAACGTGTGCAGCGACGTCGGCGCGTGCCGCGAACTGATGTTTGGCCGCACGCCCCCCGACCGCGCGCTGGGCCGGGCCGGACGCCTGACGAAGATCATGTCCCCCGCCGAGACCGCCCACGCGCTCATCGCCATCCTCTCGAACCCCGAGACCTGCGTGAAGATGGGCGTGGCCGCCCGCAAACGCGCCGAGCAGTTTTACGGCATGACCACGATGCTCGGCGACTACCGCGACCTCTACAACGAGCTGGCCGGGAAGCCAGTGGCCCGAACCCAGCCCGCGCCGCCCGCCCCCGTCGTCCCGGCTGCGGCCGCGCCGACTCCGGTCCCCGCCAACCCACCATCTCCCCGCCGTCCCAAAGGCCTGCCGTGAGCCTTTGGCGGCGCGCCTCCCAAGCAGGTCAGTGCGTCCCGCCTGACTTCCATTCGGAATCACTCCGCTTGAGCGGGAACTACGGAGTTAGAAGGACAGGCGGGACGCGCTGTCTCCCACTTGGCCTCCGCTTCATCTGTGTCCCCTCTGTGTCCATCTGTGGCTCCCTGAATAGCCTCCTCGAAAACCCCATCCGACACCCGCGATTCACACCATGAAACCCACCCTGTTCCTCCCGCTCCTCCTCGCCACGCTGCACGCGGCCATTGCCGCCTCGCCCATCGCTGACGCGCTAAAACCCTTCGTCGAGAAAGGCGAACTGGCCGGAGCCGTCGCGCTCGTCGCGTCGAAGGACAAGGTGCTCGCCGTCGAAGCCGTCGGGTTCGCCGACCGCGCCACCCAGCGCGTGATGAAGCCCGACGCGCTCTTCTGGATTGCGTCGCAGACCAAGCCCATCACCGGCACCGCGCTGATGCTGCTGGTGGACGAGGGCAAGCTGACGCTCGACGACGCGGTGGAGAAATACCTGCCCGAGTTCAAGGGCCAGAAAGTCGTGGACGGCAAGAATCCCGATGGCTCTCCCATCCTCAAAACTCCCGCTCACCCCATTACCGTTCGCGAAATCCTCAACCACACCAGCGGCCTACCGTTCAAGTCCAAGGCCGAGGAACCCACCCTCGACATCCTCCCGTTGCGCGACGCCGTCCGCAGCTACGCCGCCGCGCCGCTGGGCTCCGAGCCGGGCACGAAATACCTCTACTCCAACTGCGGCATCAACACCGCCGGCCGGCTCATCGAGGTCATCTCCGGCATGAGCTACGAGGCTTTCATGGACGCGCGCCTGTTCAAGCCCCTGGGCATGAAGGACACCACGTTCTGGCCCACCGCCGAGCAGCTCAAGCGCCTCGCCACCCCGCACAAACCGAACGCCGCCAAGACCGGCCTCGAAACCAACGCCATCGTCTATCTCCGCTACCCGCTGGATGACCGCACCAAGCGTTTCCCGATGCCCGGCGGCGGCCTCTTCTCGACCGCCGACGACGTCGCGAAGTTCTGCCAGATGGTGCTCAACGGCGGCGAGTTGAACGGCAAGCGCTACCTCTCCGCGAAGGCCGTGAGGGAAATGACCAGCCGCCAGACGCCCGCCGCCTTGAAGGAAAACTACGGCCTCGGTTGGTCTGCCGGCGCGACCTTCGGCCACGGCGGCGCGCTGGCCACGAACATGAGCATTGACCCCGCGCGCGGCCTCATCTTCGTCTGGCTCGTCCAACACTCCGGCTACCCCGGCGAAGGTGGCAAGGCCCAAGGCGCGTTCAAGCAAGCCGCCGAAGCGCAGTTCGCGAACAAGCCTTGATTCTGCAAGCTGCGAGTGGAACGGCTGTGAGCGCACCCGCGCGTTCGCGGCTAAAAGCGTGGCTCACACTCCGGTTTCAACCCCCCAGCGAACCAGCCGCGTGCTCGGCAGGACGAATGAGTAAACCCGTTTGAGCTGGGGTTGAGGATGCCTTTCCAGCCGGAGCAGAAGTCACGTGCGCAGCCGGCTTCCGGAGCGCTGCGTAAACTCCTTCGATTTCCTGAATGATGCTCGGCCAGCCAAGTTGAAGGGCGGTCTGGCGGGCGCGCTGTCGCAGCCGCGCAATTTCATCGGGCTGCGTGGCCAAGCGCGCGGCCAAGTCACCGAACTGGCCGTCGTTGACAGGCTGGGCCACCATTCCGTTCTCGCCCGAGCGGATGAGCTCGCTGGCCGCCGCATGGTTGAAGGCCAGCACCGCCAGGCCACTCGCCATCGCCTCGGGCGTCACGTTGCCGAAGGTCTCGGTGAGGCTGGGAAAGAGGAACATATCTCCTGACGCGTAGTGGCGGGCCAGTTCCTCGCCCTTGCGGATGCCGGTGAACACGGCCTGGGGACAACGCCGTTGCAAGGCCGCGCGCGCCGGCCCGTCGCCGACGAGGACCAGTTTGCTGTCCGGTCGCACCTGCCGAATCCGCTCGAACGCGGAAGCCAGCACCGGAAGGTTTTTCTCATCCGCGAGCCGGCCGACGTAGAGCACCGCCAAGGATTGCGCGGCAACGCCCCACGATTCCCTCAGCTTCATGCACCGCTTCGCGGGGTCAAAGCGCTGCGTGTCCACCCCGCGCGCCACGACGCGCAGGTTTGTGAATCCCTTCGCGGCCAGCTCAGTGGCCAGCGCGCGCGTGGGCACCATCGTGCAGCCGGTTCGGTTATGGAACCAACGCAGATAAGCCATGATCGGTCGCGCCAGCCAGCCGACTCCGTAGTGCGCGCAGTAGGAGTGGAAGTTGGTGCGGAATTCGGACGCCACTGGGAGGCCGAGCCGCCGGGCCGCCGCCAGCGCCGACAAGCCCAGCGGCCCTTCCGTGACGATGTGCACCACGTCGGGGCGTTGGGCGCGCCAGAGCCGCGTGAGCCGGTTCATGGCCGGCAATCCCATCTTGAGCTGGCCGTATTTCGGAATCGGCACGCCGGTGACGAACACCTCGCGAATGCCCGAAGTCACCGCGCCGTTGTCTGCCGTGCCCTGGCTTGGGCGGACGAGAGTGATCTCGTGTCCGTTCTGGCTCAGGCCTTCCACCACCTTCGCGATGGTCTGGGCCACGCCGTTGACTTCCGGTGGGTAGGTCTCCGTGACGATGGCGAGGCGCAGCCGCCGTGTTGCAACTCGGTTTTCGGGCAACACCGGTTGCCCCGTCGGAAGGTCGTCACTCATGTTATAAACACACTGGGGCGGGCAAGTTACGGATTGAAGACGCGTTGAAAACAATTGGCAAACGACGCGCGCGTTCGCCGGGATTGTTGCCTGAAGGTTTTCGTTTGGTCGCGCTCCTGTAACACGAGTCCCACAGGTTGGGTTTAGTTCAAGCGCCGCCACCAAGCGTGGCTGGTCCAAGTCGGCAACCAACTAAAACCTATGACCAAGTTTTTACAGTGCCTCCACACCCAGCGGATGGATGACCACCGCTATTATCACCACAGCCGGATCAATCAAGCGCTGCACTTCATCAGCGCGATCAGCTTCGTCGTCGCCTACGTGTTCCTGTTCATCGAGCCGGCGTGGTCGGCACTCATCGCGTGGTTCATCTCCATGCCCAGTCGCCAGGCTGGACACTTTTTCTTCGAGCCGCTGGGCTACGACGAGGTGAACCAAGCCACGCAGGAGCACAAGGAGGACATCAAGTTGGGCTACAACCTCCAGCGCAAAGTCGTGCTCATGTCCCTGTGGGCGCTCATCCCCGTGACGCTGTATTTCAACCGCAGCTTCTTCGGGATGTTTGAAGCCACCGGGACCTGGGAGAACTACTTCCACTCGCTCGGCATCCTCTGGCTGTGGCTCGGCGCGGGCGGGCTGCTCTTCCGCACCATCCACCTGTTCTTCCTCCAGAACGTCCAGACCGGCCTCGTGTGGATGACGAAGATCATCACCGACCCGTTCCACGACATTAAGCTCTACCACAAGGCCCCGCTCTTCCTGCTCAAGGGCGAGTTGATCGACCCGATGCACCACGTGCGGGGAAATCACCGCCCGTCGCAGGCCGCCTGATTCACCAGCCGAGGCGATGCCGCAGCATCTCGCGCAGCAGACCGCGGCGGATCGTATTGTTCGTCTGCGCCGGGTTCCGCCACCACCAGCCGTCGTCCGCCATCGCGCGGGCCGCCAGCACGAAGCGCCGCAGGACTTCATCGAAGTCCTGCGGTGTGTAGTTCAAGCTGAAGATGAACCGCCCCGTGCCCACCCAGCTCAAGCCCAACCCTTGGGCGCGCAGGTAGAACTGAAACATCCAGTTGTAACGGGACGGCTGCTCGTAGGTCACCGTCCAGATGGTCGAGAAGTTCGCCACGCGCGCCGGGAGGTTCTCTTTGGCCAAGGCCGCGTTGAGCCGCTCCGCCCGTTCGTTCCAGGTCGCGTCGAGGTTCTTGTAGAGTTTCGTTACCTCGCGAGACTCCACGCGCTCCAGGAAGACCTGCATCGAGGTCATCACATACGGATGGGAGTTGAACGTGCCGCGCGCGAAGCACAGGTCCGCCGGCCGGTCCTCCCGGAAGCGCCGCATCAGGTTCCTCCGCCCGCACAGCACGCCCACCGGCAGTCCGCCCGCGATGGTTTTCCCGTAAGTGACCATGTCCGCCTGAATGCCGAAATACTCCTGCGCCCCGCGCGGCGCGAGCCGGAAGCCCACGAACACCTCGTCGAGAATCAGCACGATGCCGCGCGCCGTGCAGACCTCGCGCAGCTCCTTCAACCACGCCGTGTAAGCCGCGCGGTCGAACTTCGCCTTGCGCCCGCTGTCCACCAGCGTCGAGTCGCCCGGCGCGGGCGCGTTGGGATGCAGCCCTTGCAGCGGGTTAATCAGCACGCAGGCGATGTCCTTGCGCGTGCGGAGGACGTGCAACGCCGCCGGGTCCATGTCTTGGAGCGTGTAGGTGTGGCGGGGAGAAATCGGATTGCCCGGACCCGGCTGCACATCCTCCCACCAACCGTGATACGCCCCGCAGAACCGCACCAGATGCGTGCGCTTCGTGTGATACCGGGCCAACCGCACCGCCTGCATCACCGCCTCCGTGCCAGACATGTGGAAGGAGACCTCGTCCAGTCCCGAGATGCCGCGCAACCGCTCCACGTTCTCCGCCACGCACCGGTGATACGAGCCCAGCACCGGCCCCAGCGCCTCCGCCCGGGCCGCGCCCTCGCGGATGCACGCCTTGTAGAAATCCACGCCGAACACATTCACGCCATACGACCCGGTCAGGTCGTAGAAGTGATTCCCGTCCAAGTCCTGCACCATCACCCCGCTCGCCGACTCGACGAAAGAACCCACCTTCAAGTGCTCGCGGCAGTAGGGACTGAACTGAAACGGCACACGGTAAGCGCCGGTGAATTGCAGGTCAGAAATCCCCGCGCGCGCCTGCGCCGTGAGCGCGATGGACTTGGGACTCCGCTCGCGCAGCAAGGTCGCGAGCCGCTCAAAACCCAGCTTCCGCCGCGTCACCACCTCGGCGGGCGCGCCGTCCGCGTTGAAGAACTCCTCCGCCCCGTAGGCGTAACCGGGAATCAACGCCGCGAAGCGCTTGGCCATCTTGGAATGGCCCGTCAGCGAGCGGTGCTTCGCCCGCGACAACTCCAGCCGCCGCTTCACGCGCGGCAACAAGAGCGCCGCCGCGCCCACCGCCGCGCCCACCATCGCCATGTCGTTGGTAATCATTCTCAGTTCCTGATTCTGAAATCCGCCCTGCCGTTCCCCACCCCATCCCAACCGCATCCGTGAGCACCAAAAGTTTCCGCGACCGCATCTTCCAGCAAGAGGACCTTAACTTCCTCCTCACCAACCGCATCCCGCGCCTGCTCGTGACCCGCTTCATGGGCTGGTTCAGCAAAATCGAGCAACCCCTCGTCCGCGACGTTTCGCTCTGGGCGTGGAAACTCTTCACCGTGCTCGACCTGAGCGATGCCAAGAAAACCTACTTCACCAGCGTCCACGACTGCTTCACCCGGGAGCTGAAGCCGGGCGCTCGCACCGTGGACCCGGCCCCCGGCGTGCTCACCAGTCCCTGCGATGCGATTGTGGGTCAATGCGGAGTCGTGCAAGGGCAGCGCGTCTTTCAGGCCAAAGGGTTCCCCTACTCGGTGACGGAACTGTTCGGAAACGGTGACGAAGCGGCAAAATACGAAGGCGGCAGCTACGTCACCCTCCGCTTGCGCTCCAGCATGTATCACCGCTTCCACGCGCCCTACGACTGCCGCCTCCGTCACATCACCTACATCTCCGGCGACACTTGGAACGTGAACCCCATCGCCCTCAAACGCGTGGAGAAACTCTTCTGCAAAAACGAACGCGCCGCCTTCCGCTGCGAGCTTCAGCCCGGCGGCCCCACCATCACCCTCGTCGCGGTGGCCGCCGTCCTCGTCGCCAGCATCCGCATCCCCTGTTTGGGCGCGCTGTTTCATCCCCGCTACCCCGGCCCCAACGAAATCCCCTGCGCCGCCTTCTTCCGCAAAGGCCAAGAGATGGGTTGGTTCCAGCACGGCTCCACCATCCTCGTCTTCGCGCCCCAAGGCTTCGCGCTGGCCGAGGGCATCCAAGACGGGCAGGAAATCCGCATGGGCCGCAGCCTGCTGGTCCGGCAGGGAGCCGCGGGCTCCTGACTCGTCAGGTCTGCGGATGAACACTGTTTCGAGCGACGCGTCTGCTTTGCGTCCGCAAGATAACGAACTGACCGCCCGATGAACTCTCCCTACACCCTCACCCGCCCTGCCTTGTCCCGCCGCACCTTCCTGCGCGGCACGGGCGTCGCGCTCACGTTGCCCTTCCTCGACGCCATGCGCCCCGCGTTCGGAGCCGAGGCCAGCAAGGCCCCGCCGCGCCGGATGGTGTGCATCGAGACGAACATGGGCATCCTCCCGCAGTTCTTCTTCCCGGAGAAACCCGGCAAGGATTACGCGCCCAGCCCGTATCTCGAGCGGCTCGCCGCGCACAAGCAGCAGATGACCGTCCTCTCCGGCACGAGCCATCCCGGCGTCACCGGCGCGCACGCGGCGGAGAAATGCTTCCTCACCGGCACGCCGCACCCGGAGCGTGGCGGCTTCCGCAACTGGATTTCCCTCGATCAGTTCGCCGCCGAGCGGGTCGGCAACCACACGCGCTATCCCTCGCTCGTGCTCGCGATGAGTAACGAAGGTTCCACCCTCAGCTACACCCGCAGCGGCGCGCCCATCCCGTCGGAGAAAAGCCCGAAGAAGCTGTTCCAAAAACTCTTCATCCAAGGCAACCCCAAGGAAGTCGCCGCCAACGTCGAGGCCATCAAGCAGGGCCGCAGCTTGCTGGACTTCGTCGGCGACCAATCCAAGCGCCTCAACCGTTCGCTCTCGAAGGCCGACCAGGCGCGCATGGATCAATACTACACCTCCGTCCGCGACCTCGAGCAGCGCCTGCACAGCTCCGAGGAATGGGAATACAAACCCAAGCCAGTCGTCACCGCCAAGGCCCCCGAGGACATTGATGACGGCAAGGAGTTCGTCGCCAAGACGCGCCTGATGTTCGAGGTGATGAAGCTCGCCCTCGAGACCGATTCCACCCGCCTCATCTCGCTCTTCATCGACACCACCGTCATCCACAACATCACGCACCACGGCAACCGCCCCGAGGCGCTCGCCGAATTGCGCGGGCACGAGGAGAAGCAGTTCGATGCCTTGAACGGCTTCCTCACCGCCCTCGCCGGGACGAAGGAGGAGAACCAGAACTTGCTCGACCGCACGATGGTTCTCTACGGCACGCCGATGGGCAGCGCGAACTCGCACTCGAACGTGAACCTCCCCGTGCTGCTCGCGGGCGGGGGCTTCAAGCACGGCCAGCACCTCGCCTTCAACAAGGAGAACAACTACCCGCTCACAAACCTCTACGTCTCCATGCTCCAACGCCTCGGCATCGAGACCGACCAGTTCAGCACCGGCAAGGGCACGCTGCGCGGGCTGGAGCTGGCGTGAGGCCGTAGAGCGGACTTCGTTGGCCGGGCCAACGCAGCGGCGCGCCGGAGCCAGCGAGTGAAGTGAACAGAAAATATTTGCCGAGCATCTGCCTTCTCATGACAACGCCACCGTCCCAGAACCTCCGTGAACCTCGCGCCTCGGCGTTTCCCCCCACCCTGCGCCGCCCATGAACACTCCCCGCCAAAACTGGTTGCTCACCCGCCGCCACGCGCTCAAGGGCCTCGGCGTCACGCTAGCCCTGCCATTCCTTGACTGCATGCAGCCGCTGCGCGCGGCCACGGCGCTCAAGGCCCGGCGCAGCGTCTTCATCTACCTGCCCAACGGCGTCAACACGACCGACTATCAGATCAAGGAAGCCGGCCCCGACTACCAGTTGTCCAAGCCGCTCGCGTCGCTGGAGAAGCACCGCGACGTCATCACGCCGTTCAGCGGGCTGCATCATCCCAACGGTATGGGGCACCACCATAATTGCCAGAGCATCTGGCTCACTGGCGGGAAGATTGGGCAGTCGGTGCGCAACACCATTTCCGTGGACCAACTCATGGCGCAGGTGACCGCGCCGCTCACGCGCTATTCCTCGCTGGAGTTGAGCAATCAGGGCGGTTCCCTGGCGGTGAATCCCGATGGCATCCAGTTGCCGGCGCAGTTCAGCCCCGGGCTTGCGTTCCGCGAATTGTTCGAGGACCCGAAGGGCGGCATCGCCAAGCAACGGCGGGGTTTTCAGCGGCGCGGGAGCATCATTGACGCGGTGTTGGAAGAGGCGAAGAGCTTGAGCGGCCAGCTCGGCAGCGAAGACAAGGGGCGGCTGGAGCAATACCTCACCGCCGTGCGCGAGGTCGAAATCCGCACCGGGCGTTCGGACAAGTGGCTCGACACCCCACGCCCCACCATCGAGCCGTCCATCCACTCGAAGCTCAACCGCGACATCTCGCTCCAGATGCTCGGGGATTATCTCCGCACGATGTATGACATCATCGTGCTGGCGTTCCAGACGGACATGACGCGCGTGGCGACCTTCGCCACCGGGTTGGAAGGCCAAGGGCCGGCGGTGCCGGAGATTGGCATCAAGCAGGACCGCCACTCGCTCTCGCATCACAACGGCAACCCGGACCTGATGCGGCAGCTCCTGGAGAGCGATGCGTTCAACATCGCGCAGTTCAGCTATTTCATCGGCCGCCTCAAGGAGGTGCAGGACGCGGACGGCCCGCTCATCAACACGACGATGGCGCTCTACGGCAGCGGCATGGCTTACGGGCACAGCCACGGCAACGCCAGCCTGCCCCTCATCCTCGCCGGCGGCACGAAGCTGGGGCTCAAGCATGGTCGGCATGTGGACTTCAATCGCGTGCCGGAGTTCCAAGGTTACGACAAGCACCCCGGCATCCACTTCAAGCCAGTGAACGAGAAGGCGCGCTTGAGCAACCTGCTGCTGACCATGGCGCAGAAGATGGACGTGAAGGCGGAGAAGTTTGCCGACAGCTTGGGTGTCGTTTCGGAGGTGACGGCGTGAGGCGGAAAAACTGCGGCGTCCGCTGGACGCTGATGTTGGTTGCTGGTTTGGTCGTAGGCTGGGCAACGAGTGGTGCCGCCGCCGAGGCCCCCACCAAGGCGTTCTTCGCCGACCACTGCGTCCGCTGCCACGGCGCGAAGCAGCAGAAGGGTGAGTTCCGCGTGGACACGCTGCCCATGAATTTCACGGACCTCGCCGAGGCGCAGCGCTGGGCGGAGGTGCTCTTCCGCATCAACTCCGGCGAGATGCCGCCGAAGAAGGAACCGCAGCCGAAGTCCGCCGAACTCGGCAAGGTCGCGGACTGGATTTCCACGCGCATCAAGGAAGGCGAGGCGACGCGCATGGCCAAGCGCGGGCCCGTGGCTCATTACCGCCTCAGCCGCGAGGAATACGGGCACACCGTCTATGACCTGCTCGGCGTTTACTTCGATGTCGATGCGCCCGGCGCGTTCAACGAAGACCCGCGCTGGCACGGCTTCGAGCGCATCGGCTCGATGCTGTCGCTGTCGCCGTCGCATGTGGACCGCTATTTCAAGGCCGCCGAGACCGTGCTGGAGCGCGCGTTCCCCGAGTCGTCGGCGAAGGCGAGCAAAGGCCGGAGCGAAGCCGCGCCCGGCACTCGCTGGCTGCTCGCCCCCGGGCATCGCCGCGGCGGCATCCGCGCCGGTGCGCCCGGTCTGTATCGAATCCGCGTCCAGCTCAGTGCCGTGCCGTCGTTCAAAGGGCGGCTGCCGCACCTGGCCGTGTGGCATCACGGTTTGAAGCGCTCCATCATCGGCCAGGACGTGCAGGCTGCCGAAGACAAGCCCACGGTGGTCGAAATCGAAGTGTTCCTCCCCGAGGGCAGTCTCGACCTGCTGAACGAAACGCCCGGCATGCTCTCCGACGGCCAGACTCCGAACATCAGCGCCACCCCGTTCGCCAGCCTGAGCGACCTTAAAAATGTCCTGCCGAAATCCTACAAGCTGCTCGACGAAGAGGGCCGGTCCATCTTCCCGCTGCTCATGGTGGATTGGGTCGAGTGGGAAGGTCCCATCCTCACCGAGGCCGACCAGAAGAAGCGCGACGGCCTGTTCCCCGCCAAGGCCGGCGACCTCGCCGAAGCGCGCGAGTGCCTGAAGCGATTCGCCACGCGCGCCTGGCGTCGGCCAGCCACGGATGCGGACATCGAACGCTTCATGAAGGTCGTGTCCAGCGAGCTGGTTGCCGGCGAGAAGTTCCGCTCGGCTTATCTGGCGGGCATGGTTGGTGTGCTCACGGCAAAGAATTTCTATTACCTCGAAGAAGGCTCCGCCGCGCATCGCCGCGACCAAGTGAACGACTGGGAACTGGCCTCACGCCTGTCGTATTTCCTCTGGGGCTCGCTGCCGGATGAGGAGCTCTCCGCCGCCGCGCAGACCGGCAAGTTGCGCGAGCCGGCGGCGCTGCGGGCGCAGGTCGCGCGCATGTTTGCGGACGCGAAAATCAAGCGCTTCACCGCCGCCTTCCCCAAGCAGTGGCTACAACTTCACAAGGTTGGCGTCTTCCCGCCCGACGCCGAGCTGTATCCCGACTACGACAAGTGGCTCGAGCAAAGCATGGTGCAGGAGTCGGTCGCTTACTTCAGCGAGGTCTTCGGCCAGAACCTGTCACTGCGCGAATTCCTCGCCTCCGACTGGACTATGCTGAATGCCCGCCTCGCCATGCATTACCAGATGCCGCCGCCGAAAGTGTCGGCGTTTCAGCGCGTGACCTTGCGGCCCGAGGATCATCGCGGCGGCCTGCTCACGCACGCGGGCGTGTTGATGCTCACCTCCGACGGCACGCGGCACCGGCCCGTGCATCGCGGGGTGTGGGTGTCGGAAGCCATCTTCGCCAAGACCCCCCCCCCGCCGCCCCCGAACGTGGACCCGCTCGAACCCACGCCCAGCAACAAGCCCAAGGCGACCATCCGCCAGCAGCTTGAAGCCCACACGACCCACGCCACGTGTGCCGCGTGCCACCAGCGCATTGACCCGCTGGGCTTCGCCTTCGACAACTTCGACGCCCTCGGGCGCTGGCGGACGGACGAGGCCATGAAAGCGGGGCAGGGCGTGAATCCTCCGGTGAACGCCAGCGGCACGCTGGCCGACGGCCGCGCCTACGACGGCCCGGGGGCCTTCAAGCAACTCCTCGTGCAGGACCTCGACCGCTTCGGCGAAGCCTTCGTCGAGCAACTCGCCACGTTCGCGTTGCGCCGCGCGATGACCGTGGACGACGCGGCGGCGCTCAAGGCCATCGCCCACGCGTGCAAGGCGGAGGACTACCGCCTCAAGCTGGTCATCGAACGTTTCGTGCTCTCGGAGCTGTTCCAGAAGCGATGAAGCGGGCATGCGCCGAAACTGATTCCCGATGAACACGCCCACTCCCCATGCCTGGTTCACCCGCCGCCATTTCCTGCGGGGCATCGGGGCCGCTGCCGCCTGGCCGCTAATGACGCACGCCCAAGCCCCCGCCAGCCACGTCCCGAAGCCCGGCCAGTTCCCCCCGCCCGACTCCGGTCACTACCTCTCGGGCGAACTTGTGTTGCTGGACCCGGCCAACCGCCGCGGCGCGCTGCGTCTCGATGGCAACGAGCCGCACGACCGCTACCAGTCCGGCGCGCTGCACTCCTTCGCGCTGCTGCCCTATGCCATGTGTTGGTTCAACGGCGCGCCCGCCGAGCTGCGCGACCTCCCCATCGGCACGCACGTCCACGGCTACTTTTTTGTGCCTCCGCCGGGTGAGGAGAAGACCATCCCGCCGCTGCCGAAGGGCCAGGAGAAATACGAAATCAAATACAACCACGGCCTCTCGATCGAGGACGACTACAGCTTCTACCAGCGGCGCGGGCAGGCGTGGAAGGTCGTCTCGCTGGACGAGGCGAAGGGCAAGTTGAACGTCACGCCGACCGGCACCCTGGCCAAGGACGGCATCAACAAGCCCTACACCTTCGACATCGACCCCGTCACCCGCGTTTGGAAAGGCCGCACGCTCGTCGAGCTGAAGGACATCGCGCCTGACACCACCATCCAGCTCAACCTCACCTGGTCGCAAGGCTGGCGGGACAAGGAATTCACCGTCTCCGACCTCTGGCTCGACGACGCGGCCCGCGCCGCCGCCACCGAACTCCAGCGCCGTCGGCATCTGCTCTATCAGCGCCAGCGCTGGCTCCCCGGCTGGATTGATGCGGTCGAGAACTTCGATTTCGGCGGCGGCCTCGTCACGCTCACGCTCTTCGGCGGCATGGATCGCTCGCTTTACGACGACCTCAAGACCACGCAGGACAAAGGCTACGGCGTCGCTGTCGCGGAGAAGACCCTGCGCACCTGGTTCCACCGCAGTGATAAGAAAATCGGCCAGGTGCTCGATTGGAAGGAAACGCCCAACCCGCCCCCCGGCAGCAGCGGTATCCAAGTGCGGATGAAGTTCGCCGAACTCCTCGACGGCTACCGCCCGGGCCGCATCGTTCGCGTGAAGTGCGACTCCTGGAAGTTCGTGACCATCCCGACCGAAGAGCGGGTGAAGTCGCTGGAGGACCGGTAGCCGCTCGGGACAACTCTAACTTGCCAGAATTCCGAGCGAACCGACCTATCACTCCATGCGCCTGAACGCCTTCCTCTTCTTGCTCCTCGCCCAGGCCCTTGCCCTCGCCGAGCTGCCCGGCGGCGTCATCAACCAAGAGCGCCTCGCCCGCCTCAAGGCCGCGACGATGCCGAAGTTCGATCAACCGCTGCATTTCAACTCCCCGGAGGCGGACGCCATACTCGCCGCTCTCGAAGTGTTTCCAGCCGACAACCCGTGGAACATCCCCGTGGACGCCTGGCCCGTCGCGCCCAACTCGAAGGAGATGATTGCCGCCATCGGCGGGGCCAAGCCGCTGCGCTACAATCCCGACATGGGCTTCGTGCTCGTGCCGCCGGGGCAGAAGAAAGTCGAAGTGAAGATCAACGCCTACGCCGGGGAGTCCGACCCCGGCCCGTTCCCTGTGCCCGCCAACGCCTTGATCGAAGGCTGGCCCGCCACTTACAAGCGCGATCCCGCCACGCGCTCACTCACCCTCGACGACGTCCAGCGTGGCAAGCCGACGCTCGACGCCGACCGCCACGGCATCGTCGTGGACCCAGTGAACCGGATGCTCTACGAGTTCTATCGCCTGACAAAGACCGATGCCGGCTGGGTCGCCGAGCAAGCCTCCGTGTTCAATCTCGGCTCGAACAAGCTCCGCCCCGACGGCTGGACCAGCTCCGACGCCGCGGGCCTGCCCATCTTCCCCTCCGTCGTGCGCTACGACGAACTGAAGCGCGGCAAAATCGAGCACGCGTTGCGCGCGACGTTCAAGAACACTCGCCGCGCCTACGTGTATCCGGCGACGCACTACGCCAGCCGCAAGACCGACCCGAACCTCCCGCGCATGGGCGAGCGCTTCCGACTGCGCAAGGATTTCGACACCGCGAAGTTTTCCCCCGAGGTGAAGACCATCCTCGAAGCCCTGAAACGCTACGGCATGATGAACGCCGACAATGGCATCGACTGGGCCGTCTCTGTCGCGCCGGACGAGCGCATCCCCGTGTTGCACGACGAACTCCGCCGGGTGAAGGGGTCGGACTTCGAGGTGGTGGTGGCCCCGGCTGGCTACGTTCGACCCAAGTGATGAAGCCCCTGCTTTTCAGGCTGGATCGAGTTGGTGGGTTTCAACGCGATTGCGGCTTCGGCGGAGGCCCGGGCCAATCCGGTCTCGGGAGACCGACCGCTTCGGCAGCAACGCCGGGAGATTGTCTGCATGAGGTCGAGCGCATGGCGATGTTAGCAAGATTCAACCCGCTTGAGCCACTTCCAGGCCTTCAGACTGAGGTTTGGCAATATGCAACGAACGGCTACCGTGAAGATCTATGAAAGCTTTGAGCAACGTCACCAACCGTCGCACCCTGTTGAAAACGCTTTCGCTCGGTGCCGCTGGGCCGTTGCTGGCTCCGCTGGTCACGCGTCTGGAGGCCGAGGCGGCCGGTCGCAAGGCCGCGCGGGTGGTGTTCTTCGTTGAAGGCAACGGGCTGCCGGCGACGCACATTCAGCCGGTGGGGATCACGCGCAGCGAGATGCCCAACCTGCGCAACCCGCAGGTGAAGCAGAGCGGTGAGGATCGGTTGGTGGACCTGCCGCTCAATGGGCCCGGAGTCAGCCTGCCCGAGTCCATCGCGCCACTAAGCCGGCATCTCAAGCGGCTCTCCATCATTCAAGGTCTCTCCGGCCGGGTGTGCGGCGGCGGGCATTCCAATGATTTCGGTGCGCTCGGTGCCTATGCGGCCAGTGCCGGGGCCAAGGACATCACGATCGATGCCGCGCTCGCGAAGGCCAATCCCGGCATTTTCCGGCATGTCGCCCTGGGCATTTCCCGCGATCCGAAGCCGAACATCATCCAGTGCGTCTCCGCGTCCGGGCCGAATCAGAAAGTGCCGGTTTATCAGAACCCGACCCTTGCCTACCAAATGTTGTTTGGGAAGATTCTGGGCGGCAATACGAAGGCGGAAGTTGGCACGCAGGCAATGTTGCTCGACTTCATGGCGGCGGACATCAAACGGCTGGAGCGGCAGTTGCCCTACGAGGAAGCGCAGAAAGTGCAGCGTTATGCCGAGGCCTTTTCGACCATCAGCCAACGTCAGGCCAAACTCGCCGACGTGGAGGCCAAACGAATTCCGAAGATGCGGGATGAACTCTATCTGTCGGAAGTGGAAATCAAACGCTTGCAGGCCCACGTCGAGATGGCCGCGACCGCCCTCATAGCCGGGTTGACCAATACTGTGACCCTCGCCTCCGGCGCGGGCAGCCCGCATTTCGAAGTGACGTTCAAGGGGCTGGGAATTTCCGTGGACAAGCACCAGATCGGTCACCAGCAGGTGGCGGGCTGGCAGGCCATGGCGGTGAAGATCCGGCAGTTCCACATGGAGCTGCTGGCCGAATTGGTGGACCGACTCGAAGCCGTCCCCGAGGGCAACGGCACGATGATGGACCACACGCTGATCGTTTATCTCAGCGACAGTGCGGAGAACCATCACTCGACCTGCTACGAGTGGCCCATGCTGATGCTCGGCAATCTGGGCGGCCGGCTCAAAGCCGGCAACCGCTTCCTGAACGTTCCGAAATACGGTGCCCAAGGTCACGCCACCACGGCGCGGCTCTTTACCACGCTGCTGCACGCGGCGGGCGCGCCGGTGGATCACTTCGGGACCAAGGATCCAGGGTTGGAGGGGGCGATCCATCAGACCGGGCCGATGAGCGAATTGCTGGCATGAGGCGGCTCTGCATCCAGTGGCTGCTCGCGGCGCTTGCCGTCGCCGCCCCGGCCGAACAGCGCGTGGCGTTGGTGCTGGCGAACAGCGCGTATCCCAAAGCTCCTTTGGCCTCGCCGCCGAACGACGCGCGGACCGTCGCGGAGGCGTTGACGAAAGCGGGGTTCACCGTCACCCAGGCCGAGAACTTCACCCGCGAGTCGTTTCGCAGCGTGCTCGACGCGTTCATCCGATCTGTCCCGACGCGCGGCACGGCGCTGATTTATTTCGCGGGACATTCTTTTGCCATCGGCAAGGCGGACACGGCGACGGCGGACAACGTCCTGCTGCCCATCAATGTCAATCCGGTCACGCCCGCGCAGCTCGCCGAGCTGGAATCCGCCGCGACACGCGTTCTCACCCGCCTTGCCAAGGAAAGTGGTAGCGCGCTCAACATCCTGATTGTGGACGGAGCCTACGCCCATGCCGGCCAAGCTCCTCAGTCGCCGCGCGGGCACTTCAAGACCGGCACCGTGCTCCCGGAGTCCATCCTCATCCACGCCGTGGCCCCGGGTGAGAACCGGCAGCCAGCCGAGAGGCTTTCGCCCATCGCCGAGAAGTTCGCGGCCGGTCTCAACAGCGGGCCGGAGCTGGACAAAATTCTAGTCGGCCTCACGCCGCATCACGAAAGCTCGCTGGCGGCGTGGCCAGCCCTCGGTTCCGCCACTCGGCCTGTTGCGCCGGCCGACAAGTTGATTCCCGGCAGCAAGCCTGGCGATGAGTGGGTGAATGCCATCGGGACTGTTTTCTGCTGGTGCCCGCCCGGCACGTTCACGATGGGCAGTCCGCTCGCCGAGCCGCAGCGGCAGGCGGACGAAAGCCCGGTGAGCGTGACGTTCAAGACCGGCTTTTGGATGGGCAAGCACGAGTTCACCCGCCGCGAAGTCATCACGCTTAAGAAGCAGGGGGTTTACCTTTCCACCGGCGACCACAAGCTCCACCCCATCAATAAATCCCGCTGGGACGACGCCGGAATACCCGGCTGGGTCAAGCGGTTGAACGAGACCGCGCCCGCCGGCTGGGAATACGCCGTCCCCACCGAGGCGGAGTGGGAATACGCCGCGCGGGCCGGCACGCAGACGGCCTACTCGTTTGGCGATGACCCGGCGCGGCTCGCGAAGTTTGGAAATTTCGCCGACCAGTTCTTGCGGGACGGCAATGCCTACGGTGAGAACGCGCTGAACTTCAAGCTGGAGAATCCCACCTTCCGCCGTGACCGCGAGACCGGCCTCTTCACCTACGCGCATCGCACCTGGAACGACGGGTTCGCAACGATGGCTCCGGTCGGAAGTTTCCCGCCCAACGCCTGGGGGCTGCACGATGTCCACGGGAACCTGGCCGAGTTGACCTCGACGCCCTATCACCGCGACCGCACGCCGCCGGAGAAGTTCGACGAGCGCGAGGGTTATGTCTGCAAGGGCGGGAGCTGGTTGAGCACGGCGGACTATTGCCGCGCCGCCTTTCGCGGCCAGTTCACCTTTCGCTCACGCGAGAACACGACGGAGAACTATCTGGGGCTCCGCCTCGTGCTGCGTCCCAAGGCCAAGCCATGAGAGCGTTCCTGGCCCTGCTCATTTTTGCCGCTGCCACGCCGGCTGTCGCCGCGCCGGTGGCACTGTTCGAGCGCTATTGCGTCAGTTGCCACGACAACGCGGACAAAAAGGGCGACCTCTCGTTGGAAGCGCTCAAGGAGTTCAAGGACGCGAAGCCGGAGACCTGGGCGCTCATCCGCGAAAAACTTCAGTTGAATCAGATGCCACCCAAGGGCAAACGCCAGCCCTCGGCGGAGGAGAAAATCGAACTGCTCACCTGGCTCACCACTTCGCTCCGGGCGGGTGGCCATCACTTCAACAATAAGCCCGACTGGCCCAACTACGGGAACGTCATCCCGCACGAGACGCTGTTCGGCCAGCCGCCTCATCCTGCGCCCGCCACCGTGGCTCGGCTCTGGCGCCTCCGGCCCGATGATTACGACGCGCGCTTCCGCGGGGGCATCCAGCCGTTCTCGTTGGTTCCCGGGCAGCAGGTGTCGGACTTCAGCGCCATTTACACGGTGGATGAATCCGCGACGGAAATCGTTCTCCGTAACGCGCAGCAAGTGGTCGAGTCCTGGACGCAGGTGGAGACCGTCGGCGCAGAAGTGAAGGCCAAGCAAGGTTCCAGCACCCAAGGCGTCTTCCTGCCGATTCTCCAATCCGACCGCGAGCCCTCGCCCAAGCAGTTCGCCGACGGCCTTCAGTGGGTTTTCCGCTGGGCGCTGGACCGGGGGCCAACTGACGACGAGTTGGTCCGCCTTCGGGAGCTTTACGACCGTGTGTCCGCCGTTCACGGACGGTTGCAGGGCGGCCGTGCCGTGCTCACCGCGCCGCTGTTGATGCCGGAAGCGGTTTACCGGCTGGAACTCGGCTCCGGCCCGCTCGATGCCCACGGCCGCCGTCGGCTCAGCAAGCATGAGATGCTCGGTGCGCTGCTGCACACCCTGAGCAGCGGACGACCGAATACACCCCTCGTCGAGGCCCGCGCCAAATCCGAACTCGCCACCCGCGAGGAAGTGGCGGCCCTCGTCGGCAAGCTCCTTGAGGGCAAGAAACCCAATGTCCGGCTGCTGGAATTCTTCGACGAATACTTCGACTATCGCAAGGCTCCGGGCGTGTTTAAGGAAGTTCCCGGCAACGTGGATTTCAACGCCTCCCAACTTACGCGCGACACGCAGTTGCTCATTGCCGACATCGTGCAGGAGGACAAGGACGTGCTCCGCCGGTTGCTCACGACGACGCAGACCTACATCAGCGATGACAGCGACCTGCCGCGCAACCATCGCATCTACAACCTGCCGGATGATTTCAAATGGCATCCGGGTCTCGTTGAGCTTCCGCCCTACGAACGCGCTGGCATCCTCACCCAACCCGCCTGGCTCGTCGCTCACTCCGGCAACTTTGACAACGACCCAGTCCGCCGCGGCAAATGGGTTCTCGAGCACCTGCTCGGCGGCACCGTGCCGGACCTGCCCATCAGCGTTTGCGCTGTGGTGCCCGCCGATGAGCAGAAGACTCTGCGCGAGCGCTTCGAGAAAATCCGGCAGGACAAATACTGCTGGAACTGCCACCAGCAGATGAACCCCATCGGCATGACGTTCGAGAACTACGACCACTTCGGGCGCTTCCGGCTCAAGGAGAAAGGCTTGCCGGTGGCAACCCGCGGTGCCATCGCGGGCATCGGCGACTCCAAACTCGACGGCGAGGTGAGCAACCCGCTGGAACTGATCCGTCGCATCGCCGAATCGTCGCGCGCCCGGCAGGTGTTCACCCGTTACGCCTTCCGCTTCTTCCTCGGTCGCAACGAAACCGTCCGCGATGCCAAAACCCTGCAAGACGCCGACCGCGCCTATGCCGGAAGCGGCGGCAGCATGAAAGCGCTGGTGACTTCCCTTCTCAGCTCGGATTCGTTTCTCTACCGCACGGTCGAGCCGTAAAACATGATGCCGAAAATCAACCACTTGGACAGCTCGTCTGTTTTTTGCCGCCGTCTGGCGACGGTTACGGGTCGGACTGTCTGGCTTATGCTCGGGTTGGCCGCTTGCGCCGCGTCTGCCGGCACGACCGAGTTGCGGACTTTTCTCAAGCAGCATTGCGCCGAATGCCACGACGCGGACCTGCAAAAAGGCGGCTTGCGCGTGGACAAGCTCGTATTTCCTGCGGCGGGCCTAGATGGCTTGAACCTGCTTATGCAGCTCCACGACCGCGTGCAGGCCGGGGAGATGCCGCCGAAGAAAGCAGCGCAGCCCACCACGTTGGAACGGCAAGCATTTCTCCGCGCGTTGGGCGAGGAGGTGAGGGTGGCGGAAAGCGCCGCCTCCATCGGCGGACGCACGCTGGTGCGGCGCATGAACCGGGTGGAATACGAGCACGCGCTGCGGGACTTGCTCGCGCTGCCGTTGCTGCGCGTGAAGGAACTGCTGCCTGAAGACGGCCAGCAGTTCGGCTTCGACAAGGTGGCGGGTGCGCTGGACATCTCGCACATCCAGATGACGAAGTATCTGCAGGCAGCGGACGTCGCGCTGCGGCAGGCGGTGGTGAAGGCGGCAGCCCGGCCCGAGACGAAGGTCTGGCGCGAGCCGGCGGCGCGGCAGTATTCCGCGCACGGGGCCGTGCTGCAAAAGTGCGGCGTGCCCATGAACAACCGCACGGTGGCCGAGGGCTTGACCAGCCACATCGCGGGCAATCCGGTCGCCGACATCGGCAACTCGTATCGCGCGCCGTCGTTCAAGGGTGAGGCGGAGTCGTTCGCCGTGCTCACGGGCGTCATCGGTGCGCACCAGCCGGAGGGCATCCAGATTGACCGCTTCAACGCGCCGGTGCCGGGCTGGTATCGGGTGCGGTTTTCGTTGTGGGGCTTGCGCTGGGAACGCACCAAGGCGGTGGCGGCGAAGCGCGGCATGGTGCGCAGTTACGTTTCGCTCGGGCTGCCTTACTTCAAGGACGCGCAGGGCCGCTGGCAGGCCACGCCGCTCACGCCGGAGCAGTTGGCGGAGCAGCGCGGCCTGCGCGAGTGGCAGGAGAACGTGGAATTTTACGGCGACGCGGAGGCGACGCAGGTCGTGCGGGCCTCGCTGAAAGGCGAGCCACTGGGCTACTTCGATGCGCCGTCGCTTAAGCCCACGACGCACGAGTTCAAGGTGTGGCTCAACCCCGGCGAGCGCGTGTCCTTTCATGCGATGACGCTGCCAGCCTCGGCCGCGCCGGGCGGCGGCACGAGTCAGGGTATTCTTGATTACGAGGGACCGGGCGTGGCTTACGACTGGTTTGAAGTCGAAGGCCCGCTGGTTGACCAATGGCCGCCCGAAAGCCAGCGCCGGTTGTTCGGGACGATTCCCGTGAACGCTTATCCGCGTCCGCCGCTGAAGGATGTGCCGACGGTCGCGGCTGGGATGACGGAAAAGCTGCCGCTCGCCGCTTTCAAAGGCGCGGGCCATGCACTCGGCGCGGAGCGAGTGCTGAATCTCTCCGGGACGACCACCGCGCGCTTCAACTGCGCGATGCCGGGTGACTACGAAGTGGCCGTGACGGCGTTCGAGACGCACGCGGGCACCGAGCCGGCCAAGATGCGCGTGCTCGTGGACGGCACCGAGCTGCCGCACGCGCAGTTCGCCGTAAACACGCTGCGCGCGGCGCCCAAGACGTATCGCGCGAAGTTCCACGTCGAAAGTGCCGGGCCGGTCGAGCTGGGTGTCGAGTTTCTGAACGACTTCTTCGATGAGAATAATTCCGACCCGACCCTTCGCGACCGGAACCTTTGCCTCGCCGGAGTCGAAATCACCGCACCGAAGGTCGCTGCGCCAGCCACCACCGGAACCCCGCCGGACCACCGCAGTCTGCTGCTGGGCTTTGCCAGCCGGGCGTTTCGCCGGCCGGTGACTGCGGCGGAAGTCGCGCCGTTCGCCGCGATCGTCGAAGGCCAACTCGCGCGCGGGGTGAGTTTCGAGCAGGCGATGCTCGCGGGCTACAAGGCCATCCTTTGCTCGCCGGATTTTCTGCTGATTGGTTTGGAGTCCGGCGTGCCGCAACCGGCGAAGAACGTCGCCGTCAAGCTCGGTGACTATGCCCTTGCCTCGCGCCTGTCATTCTTCCTGTGGAACTCTGGGCCGGACGCGACACTGCTGGACCTCGCCGGGAAACGCACCTTGTCTCAGCCCGCTATGCTCCGTGCGCAGGTCGAACGGATGCTGGCGGACCCGCGCTCGGACCGCTTCGTGGAGCACTTCCTCGATGAATGGCTGGAGCTGAAGAAAATCGACTTCACGACGCCCGACCCAAACTTGTATCCGGAGTTTGACCCTTGGCTGCACGACTCGATGCTCGCCGAGTCGCGCGCGTGGCTGCGCCAATTACTGACGAAGAATTTTGGGGTGGCGCAGGTGATCGCTGCGGACACGGTGTTGATCAATCAGCGGCTCGCCGAGCTGTATGGTCTGCGCGGCGTGACGGGCTCGGAACTACGCGAAGTCAAGCTGCCGGCAGGCTCGCCACGCGGCGGCTTCCTCACACAGGCGGCGGTCCTCAAAGTGACCGCGAACGGCACGGCGACCTCGCCCGTGCTGCGCGGCGTGTGGGTGATGGAACGCATCCTCGGCATCCCGCGCCAGCCACCGCCGCCGAACCTCCCGGCCGTCGAACCAGACGCCACCGGGGCCGTGACCATCCGCCAGATGATTGAGAAACACCGCGCCGACACCGCGTGCGCGTCCTGCCACGCGAAGATGGACCCGCCCGGATTGGCGTTGGAGAGCTTCGACGCCATCGGCGGCTGGCGCGACCGCTACCGGCTCGCCGGGCAGCCGAAGAAAGTTCGCAAAGGCAAGGACGTGGTGGAGGAACCGTTCGTCGAGGTGGTCAGCGGCGCGGCGCATCGAAACCGTATCAAGCTGCGCCTGGGTTCCGAAGTGGACGCCTCGGGTGAACTCGCCGACGGCCGCAAATTCACCGATGTGAACGGTCTCCGCGCCCTGCTGCTCGCGGACCCGGACGCCCTCGCCCGCAACCTCGCCCGCCAACTCAGCATCTATGCCACCGGGGCCGGCATCCGGTTTTCCGACCGGGACGCGATTGAAGCCATTGTCACCCGCACAAAACCCTCGCAGCATGGTCTGCGCTCGCTCGTCCAAGAGGTCGTGGCCAGTGAATTGTTTCAGACCAAATAGACCCGCACGCGCATGACGCACATCCGTAAACCATCCCTTTCGCGTCGGCTCTTTCTCCGTGCCTCGGGCGCCGCGCTTGCCCTGCCGTTTCTCGACGCAATGCGGCCGGCCTTTGGCGCAACGGTCGAGCCACCGCGCCGGCTGCTCGCCATCTGCACGAATCTCGGCGTGCTGGAACGGCACTTCTACCCGGCTGAGGCAGGTCGTGATTTCGCGCTCACGCCCTATCTCGAACCGCTCAAGGACTTCCGTGACCAGTTCACCGTGTTCTCCGGCACCTCGCATCCTGACGTGACCGGCGGGCATTCGGCCGAAGCCACTTTCCTCACCGCCGCCCCACATCCCGGCGCCGCCTCCTTCCGCAACAGCATCTCACTCGATCAGTTTGCCGCTGAACGCATTGGTCACCAGACGCGGGTGGCTGGGTTGCCACTCGTCGTGGCGAAGAGCGGAAATCAATCGCTCTCGTTCACCGCCAGTGGCGTGATGCTGCCCGCCGAGCGCAGCCCGGCACAGGTCTTCAAGGCGCTCTTTGTTGCGGGTGATGCCGCGTCCGTGGAACGGCAGATCGAGGACCTTCGCACGGGCCGGAGCATCCTGGACACGGTGGCTGCGCGGGCCGCCACGTTGCAGAAGCAGCTCGGCAGCGCTGACCGCGAACGGCTGGACCAATACTTCACCTCAGTCCGTGAAGTGGAGCGTCGGCTCGTCATCGCAGAGGAATGGGAGCGTAAGCCCAAACCCAAGATCGATGTCCCGGCACCGAAGGACGGCGAATACCTGCTCGAAAAGCTTGGCGCGATGTATGACCTCGCGCATCTCGCGTTCGCCACGGACAGCACGCGCCTCATCACGTTGATGATCCGGCTCGATGGTTTCGGCGAGCACATCCCCGGGGTCAGCAGCGAGAGCCACAACCTCTCCCACCACGTCGGGCGCGAGGATAAACTTGCCCAGCTCAAGAACCTCGAACTGGCCGAGTTTCGCCAACTCGCCGCACTGCTCGCGAAGCTGAAGTCCGCGAAGGAAGGCGACGCCACCTTGCTCAACCGCACCCAAGTGCTCTACGGCAGCAACCTCGGCAACGGCAACAACCACGACAACAAGAACCTGCCCATTCTGTTTGCCGGTGGTGGTTTCAAGCACGGCCAGCACCTGGCCTTCGACCGGAAGAACAACTATCCGCTGCCAAATCTCTACGTCTCCATCCTGCAACGGCTTGGCCTCGAGGCTGGCAAATTCGCCAGCAGCACGGGAACCATGAAGGGACTCGAACTCGCATGATTCAGATCGCTTTGGTTGGTATCCTACTCTGGTCACTTGCCGTTGTGGCGCAAGCTGCAACGGACCGCGCCGCGTTCTTTTCCCAGCACTGCACCGAGTGCCACGACAAGGACACGAAGAAGGGTAATCTCGACCTCACCGCACTGAAGTCGGACTTCACCGACGCGGAGAATTTCGCGCGTTGGGTGAAGGTGCATGACCGCATTGCTTCCGGCGAGATGCCGCCGAAGAAGAAGGCGCGGCCGCCCGCGAAGGACACGGCGGTGGTGGTGAAGGGGGTGCGCGAGTCGCTGCTCGCGGCCGAACAGGCGAAGCTCGCGGGCACAGGCCGCACCGGGCTGCGCCGGCTCACGCGCGCGGAGTATGAGAACACGGTTCGCGACCTGTTCGACATGCCGGGCATCGCGCTTCAGGGCAACCTGCCCGCCGACGGCTCGGCGCACGGCTTCGACAAGAACAGCGACGCGCTCGACATCTCGCATGTGAACCTCGCCAAGTATGTCGAGGCCGCCGAGTACGCGCTGGAGCTGGCCACGGCCACGCGGCCCACCGCGCCCACGGTGCAGAAGCGCCGCATCTCGCTGATGAACGCCGGCGGGTTCGTGACGCACGTCGTGATGAACGGCGACGGCGTGTTGCTGAAGAACAAACAGCCGGACCCGGACTTTCCTCCGGCAGGCGATCAGGGCAGCCACCTTGACCAAGGCGCGCACGAGCGGCTGGGCATTTTCACCACGAACAGCAGCACCGGCCTGTTCCGCCACGAGGACGAGTCGCTGAGTCCCTACTTCATCGAGCACGTCACGATTTACCCCGGTCGCTACCGCGTGCGCACGTCGCTGTGGGCGTTCCAGTGGGACAAGGGTCAGGTGCTTCCGGCGCGCGGCACCGAGGCGGCGCGGCTCTCCGTGGTGCAACTCACCGGCGACGGGCGCGGCGGGCAGCACCCAAGCTACGTGTTGGGCTACTACGACGCGCCGTCGCTGGCGGCGAAGGAGCACGAGCTGGTCACGTGGCTGAACCACAACGAAATCATCGGCTTCAACGTCTCGTCGCTCGCACCAGTGGCGAACTACTCGCGCAAGGGCCGTGCGATGGCCTTCACCGGGCCGGGTATCGCCTGCGACTGGCTGGACATCGAGGGGCCGCTGCACGAGGTGTGGCCACCGGTCGCGCACCGCGTGCTGTTCGGGGAGTTGCCGCTGGTGGAGTTTGATGCGAAGGCGAATCCCGGTGTGACGCCGCCCGCGCGCAAGAAGGTCCGCCAAATCGGCGCGGGCAAGAACCGGCCTGACCCGGACGCGGGCTTGTGGACCGTGCGCAGCGAACAGCCGCTCGTGGATGCGGACAAGTTGCTCGCGAGCTTTCTGCCGAAGGCGTTCCGGCGGCCCGTCGAGGCCAGCGTGCGGAAGGATTACGTGGCGAAGGTCGAGGAGCGCTTGAAGGCGGGGGATTGCTTCGAGACGGCGATGCGGTGGGCGTATCGCGCGGCGCTGTGCTCGCCGGACTTTCTCTACTTGGTCGAACCGGTGGTGAAGCTGGATGACTTCGCGCTGGCGGGCCGCCTGTCCTACTTTCTCTGGAACTCCACGCCGGACGCGCGGCTCACCGAGCTGGCGGGCAGCGGCAAGTTGCGCGACGCGAAAACGCTGCGCGCCGAAGTCGAGCGACTGCTCAAGGACAAGAAGTCCGAGCGCTTCGTAGAGGACTTCCTCGGCCAGTGGCTCAAGCTCCGCGCCATCGCCGCGAACGACGCGGACAAGAAACTTTACCCGGAGTTCGGCCCTTATCTCCAAGACTCGATGGTCGCCGAGACGCGCGCCTACTTCCGCGAGCTGCTGGAGAAGAACCTCGATGCGCGGCATCTCGTGAAGTCGGACTTCGTGATGGTGAACGAGAAGCTCGCGAAGCACTACGGCATCGCGGGCGTGATGGGCGCGCAGATTCGCCGCGTGTCGCTGCCGGCGGACTGCCCGCGCGGCGGGTTCCTCACGCAGGGGGCCATCCTGAAAATCACGGCCAACGGCACGACGACCTCGCCGGTGCCGCGCGGCGCGTTCGTGATGGACCGCCTCTTCGGCCAGCCGCCCGACCCGCCGCCGCCGAACACCGCCGCCGTGGAGCCGGACGTGCGCGGCGCGACCACCATCCGCGAGTTGCTCGACAAGCACCGCGACAACGCGAGCTGCAACGCGTGCCATGCCAAGATGGACCCGCCGGGCTTCGCGCTGGAGAGCTTCGATGTCATTGGCGGCTTCCGCACACGCTACCGCTCGATGGGCGAAGGCGAGCCAGCGCCGCGCGGCGGGATTGACCCGTTCATCGGCATCAAGTTCACGCTCGGCCTGCCCGTGGACGCGAGCGGTGCGCTGGCGGACGAGCGTAAGTTCGCCGACATCCGCGAGTTCCAGGCGCTTGCCGCCGCCGACTCGACGCTGCTGCTGAAGAACCTCGCACAGCAGCTTGCCATCTACGCCACCGGCCGCGACCTCGCCTTCAGCGACCGCGAGCAAATCGCCGCCCTCGTCGCCAGCACGCAGAAGCAGGGCGGCGGCGTGCGCACGCTCATGCACGAACTCACTCAAAGTCAGCTTTTCCAAACCCGTTAATCTCCCGCCCATGAAATCACCGTTCCTCCCCCGCACCTTCGCCAGCATCCTCTGCGCGTTGTCACTCGTCCTGCCGCTCCTCCACGCCGAGGAGCAGACGGGCACTTACCGGCTCTTCGGCCTGAGCGCCGCTGAGCGCGAGGCGGACTTGCGCGAGGTGCTGGCCAAGGTGCCCGAGGTGACGCTCGTCAGCCTCGATGCCGGGAAGGCCGAGGTCACACTGCGCTTCGAGGCCGAGAAGCTGTTCCCGCCCACCAAGGCGAAGCAGCCGCCCGCCGCCGACAAAATCACCGCACGACTCGACACCCTCATCGGCACGGCCTCGACGCGCACATTCGGCATCACCGAGCGCTCGACCGTGCCGGCGGACAAGCTGACCAAGGTGGAAATCCTCATCGGCGTGCTGGACTGCAAGGGCTGCCGCTACGCGGCCTACCAAGCCGTCGCCAAGCTCGACGGCGTCGAGCGCGCCACCGTGAGCGCCACGCCCAGCGCCATCATCGCGTGGATTGACGCCACGAAGACGAAGCGCGAGGCGCTGGAGGAGGCGCTGAAAAAGGTCCGCGTGGACTTGGTGCTGAAGCTTTGAAGTCGCTGCTCCACCAGACCATGAAACACCCTTCGCTCTTTTTATTGGCCGTGCTTTGGCTGATTGCCGTTCAGCCCAGCCTTGCCGCCTCCGCCTTGCCCGAGCCGACTCGCGCTTTCTTCCAGAAGCATTGCACCGAGTGCCACGACGCGGACTCGAAGAAGGGCAGCCTGGATCTCACGTCGCTGCCGCCGGCAACGTCGAGCGCGGAGAACTTCGCCCGCTGGGTGAAGGTGCATGACCGCATGGAGTCGGGCGAGATGCCGCCGAAGAAGAAGGCGCGACCTGCCCCCGCTGAGGTGCAGTCGGTCACGCGCTCGTTGGCGGACACGCTCATCGCCGCCGAGCGGGCGCGGCTTGCGGCAGGACCGCGCACGGGCGTGCGCCGGCTCACGCGCGCTGAGTATGAGAGCACGGTGCGCGACTTGTTCGCGATGCCCGGAATCCGCCTGCAGGATTTACTGCCTGCTGACGGCTCGGCTCATGGCTTCGACAAGAACAGCGACGCGCTCGACATCTCGCACGTGAACCTCGCCAAGTATGTCGAGGCCGCCGACCACGCGCTGAACGTCGCCATCGCCACGCAGCCCGAGGCGCCCAAGGCCGAGACCGTGCGGCTATCGCTGGCGGGGACTTATGCGGGCGACCTCATGTTGATGGGCGGCGACGCCGTGCTGTTGCGCGACAAGAAGCACGACCCGGTGGTTCCCCCGGCCGGGGTCTACGCGCATGTCGGAATGGGACAGCATGAACAGCTCGGCCTGTTCTCGCGGATGAGCAGCGTGGGCGTGTTCCGGCACGAGGACGAGTCGTGGAACGCCTACTTCCAGCACTTCGCCACGCTGCATCCGGGCCGCTACAAGGTGCGCGCGTCCTTCTGGAGCATGACTTGGGATCAGGGGAAAATCCTCCCGTCGCGCGGCGTCGAGGCGGCGCGACTCTCCATCGTGCAGTTCAACGAGAACGGGCGCGGCGGCGGGCATCCGAGCAGCGTGCTGGGCTACTACGCCGCGCCGTCCATCGAGTCGCGGGTTCACGAGTTGGACGTGTGGCTGAACTACAAGGAAAGCTTCGGCTTCAACACCGCATCGCTCGCGCCGGTGGTGCTCTACCGCGTCGGGACCTGGGGGCAGAAGGACCGCACGATGGGCTTCACGGGGCCGTGCATCGTGAACGACTGGGTCGAGGTGGAAGGCCCGTTGCACGACGTCTGGCCGCCGCGCAGCCATCGGCTGCTTTTCGGCGAACTGCCGCTCACAGAGTTCAAGGCGGCGGAGCACAAGGACGTGCGCCCGCCCACGCGCAAGCCGCTGCGGCAGGAAATCATCGGTGCGAAGAACCGGCCCGAACCGGTCGCCGGCGTGTGGACGCCGCAAAGCCCGCAGCCGCTCGTGGACGCGGACCGCTTGCTCGCGGGCTTCCTGCCGAAGGCGTTCCGTCGGCCCGTCGAAGTGGCCGTGCGCAAGGACTACGTGGCGAAGGTCGAGGAGCGTTTGAAGGCGGGCGATTGTTTCGAGAGCGCGATGCGCTGGGCGTATCGCGCGGCGTTGTGCTCGCCGGACTTTCTCTACCTTGTCGAAAGCGGCGCGGCCAGCAAGGCAGACGACCACGCCCTCGCCGCGCGCCTCTCCTACTTTCTCTGGAACTCGCAGCCCGACGACGCGCTCCTCGCGCTCGCCGCGAAAGGCACGCTGACCGAGCCGAAGGTGCTGCGGGAGCAAGTTGAACGGCTGCTGAAGGACAAGAAGTCCGAACGCTTCGTGGAAGATTTTCTCGGCCAGTGGCTGAAGCTGCGCGCCATCGCCGCGAACGACCCGGACAAGAAGCTTTACCCGGAGTTCAACCCGTATCTCCAAGACTCCATGGTCGCTGAAACGCGTGCTTACTTCCGCGAGTTGCTGGAGAAGAACCTCTCGGCCAAGCATCTCGTGAAGTCGGACTTCGCCATGCTCAACGAGAAGCTCGCCACGCACTACGGCATCAAGGGCGTGAGCGGGCCGGCGATGCGCCGCGTGCCGTTGCCGCCCGGTTCGCCGCGCGGCGGCTTCCTAACGCAGGCAGCCATTCTGAAAATCACCGCCAACGGCACGACCACTTCGCCGGTCCCGCGCGGGGCGTTCGTCATGGCACGCCTCCTCGGTCAGGAGCCGGAGCCGCCGCCGCCGAACACCGCCGCCGTGGAGCCGGACGTGCGCGGTGCGACGACCATCCGCGAGCAACTCGACAAGCACCGCGACAACGCGAGCTGCAACGCGTGCCACGCGAAGATGGACCCGCCGGGCTTCGCGCTGGAGGCGTTCGATGTCATCGGCGGTCAGCGCGAGCGCTACCGTTCCATCGGCGACGGCGACCCCGCGCCGCGCGGCAGCATCGACCCGCGCATCGGTATCAACTTCAAGCTGGGGCCGAAGGTGGACGCGAGCGGCGAACTGGCGGACGGACGGAGGTTCGCGGACATCGGCGATTTCCAAACCCTCCTTGCTTCCGCGCCGCGCCCTTTGCTGGTGAACCTCGCGCAACAACTCACCATCTACAGCACCGGTCGTCCACTGGCGTTCACCGACCGCGCCTCACTCAACGAACTCGTCACGCGCGTTGAGAAACAAGGTGGTGGCATCCGGACGCTGATTCACGAGCTGGTGCAAAGTTCGCTCTTCCAAGTTCGCTGAACTCCGGTGGCTGGGAGGATTTCACCGGCACCGCCCGGTCACTGTTTCGCCTTCACGCCAAGGGCAATGGAACCGTCCAGCTCGCGCGGAGGGAATGGCATCGCGGGGAAGAGTTTCTTCAACGCGGGGGTCGTGCGTGTAGCTGACTGCACGTCGCGCTCGCCAATCTTCGCCTTGCCGACAATGCGAAAGTGGGTGAGCGAGCCAGGTGCCGCATCCTCCGACAGCGTCACCTTCAAGGTGCCGTTCGTTGCTTTCTCCTTGAGGACTTCGTCCGCGAGCGTCACGCCGTTCAGGCCGATAACCGCGAGCGTGATGGGGCCGGTGTAGTCGCGGCGGGTGACGGTGACCTTCACGGAGAAGGTGCCGCCGGGCGTGGCCTCCACCTTGTCCACGTCGGCGTCGAGCGTGAAGCCGGGCGTGAGCAACTCAGCCTCGATGCGATAGGCGTGCTGCGGGCCGCCGCGCCGGATGAGTTCGTCCACGATGAGGAAGTAAGTGCCGTCGGCGGGAATCGTATTCGTGACCGAGCCTTCACCGGCGTCGTTTGCTGTGGAGTTGGCGATGGCGGTGCCCTTCGCGTCGCGGAGTTGGAGCATCACCTCGCTGGCGGAGCCGAGGCTGCGCGTCTGCGCGGTGAAGAGGACGCGTTGGCCTTTCTTCGCCTCGAACTTCCAGAAGTCGCGGTCCTTGGGCTTGAGAAACCGCCCGTTCAGTCCGCTGGGCAGCGTGAACGGCGTGGCGGTCTCGGCGGCGTCATTTGGCTCGGCGTCCGCAAGCTCGGTTGTCGTCGTCACCAGCGCGGTGACGAACGCGGAGGACTTGCCGCTGGGAAATTTAGCGGACAGCGCGAGCCGTGTGGCGTCTGCCGGCGCGGTGGCGGTGACGGGCGGGAGTTTGTCCACCTGTGGACCAACGAAGGCGAAGGTGCTCTGTGCCCCGGCCTTCACCGCTGCGGGGAATGGCAGGCTCGCCAACGGGAAGTCTCCGACACGCAGGCGGAAGCGGTGGTCGCTGCCGCCGCCGTAACTGATGTCGCGCAGCTCGATGAGGAAGTCGCCGCCCGTCGCGAAGACGTGCGCGAGGCGGCAGTCGCCGCCGAGGCCGGACTCGTCATCGCAGAACGCCAGTTCGCGGCCTTTGAGGTCGAGGAGCCGCAGCACTGGGTCGAGCTTCGAGCCGAGCCGCCGCGCGACGGCCTCGATGGCGAGGCGGTCGCCGGCCCGCACGGTAACGCGGTAGAATTTGAAACCCAGCGCCACCGCCGCGCCGTCCACGGCCACGGGCCAGGCGAGCGGTTGGGCTTTTGCAGCGGTGATGTTCGTGCCTGCGTCCGCCACGCTAGGCAGGTCGTCCACCATCAAGAGCATCGGGCTGGAAACGCCGTTCACTGAGGCCACTCGCAGCGCGTGGAGGCCGACGGGGGCGTCGGCGGGGACGGAGAGCTGGAACCTCGTTGTGCTGGCGCTGGTGGCGTTGGCGGAAAGCGCCTTCGCCCCGAAGCCGGTCCAGAGATTCGTCGCGCCGGTGAGGTTCGCACCGTGAAGGGTGAAAACTTGTGTCTGGCCGGGAACCAGCGCGCCCGGCGAAGTGTGCGTGAGACTGGGGCTCTGGGCGAAGAGCGCGGAGGCGAAAGCGAGCGTGACCGCGACGGCGAGCTTCATGTCCGTTGGTAAATCTCCCGGCGGTTGCCGACGAAGAGCAGGTAGCCTCAGGCAGTTTGGCGCGTCTGATAACGACCCGCCTCGATGTCGCGCCTCGCCTCGGCCAACTTGGTCTTCACGGCGTCGGTCAGCTCCAGTTGATCCTCGCAGAAACCCTCCAGCCAGGCGCGCAGTTCGGCGACTTCCTTCGGCGTGAGCTTGGGCACCGCCGACTCTATTTCCTGCAACGTGCTCATGCTTTGACGCTAGTGGCTCGCTGGCAGTGAAACAAGCGCGGGCTTCTTCCGGGCGAAGGTGTTGCGTCGCAGGCGGCGAGTTCGCAAGCTCGCGGCGGTTTTTGCATGAGCGTCCCGTTTTCAGCCGAAGTTTTGTCCACGCACACGCCCGCGCTGTTTGCGGCGGCGGTGCGGCGGGCGGCGGAGTTGCTGCGCGCGGGGGAGGTCGTGGCGTTGCCCACGGAGACGGTTTATGGGCTGGCGGCGAACGCGCTGGACCCGCAGGCGGTGGCGAAGATTTACGCGCTGAAGGGCCGGCCGTCGCACAACCCCATCATCGTCCACGTGGATGGGCTGGACATGGCGCGGGCGTGTGTGAGCGCGTGGCCGGAGGCGGCGGAGCGGCTGGCGGGAGCTTTCTGGCCGGGGCCGCTGACCATCGTGCTGCCGCGCGCGACGACGATGCCGGACTTGGTCACGGCGGGCGGCGACACGGTGGGCGTGCGTTGGCCGCAGCATCCGTTCATGCGCGAGGTCATCCGCGCGTGCGGCTTCCCGCTGGCGGCCCCGAGCGCGAATCTTTCCAACCAGCTTTCCCCGACGAACGCGGAGCACGTGGCCAAACAGCTCGGCGACCAACTGCGGCTCATCGTGGACGGCGGGCAGTCGAACGTGGGCATTGAGTCCACCGTGGTGGACGTGACGGCGAACCCGCCGCGCGTGCTGCGGCCGGGGATGATTCACGCGGACTCGCTGGCGGCCGCGGTAGGGAATGGGGAATGGGGAATGGGGAATGGGGAAGACGCGGGCACGGACACGCTGCGGAGTCCGGGGATGTTGGCGAAGCATTACTCGCCCAAGGCACGGCTGCTGGTGCTGGTGTGGCGCTCGGAGGCGGAGTTGAAGGTGCGGCTCGCGGAGTTGGGGGTGGCGTTGGAGCGCGCGTGGGTGCTGGCGCACACGCACATTCCGCTGGGCGGGGGGTTCGGTTCGGTGTCGGTGATTCCGCACGATGCGGAGGCTTACGCGCGAGCGCTCTACGCGGAGTTGCACCACGCGGACGCGGCGGGTGCGGCGTGCATCGTGGTGGAAGCGCCGCCGGACGCGCCGGAGTGGCATGGCATCGCGGACCGGCTGCGACGGGCGGGGGCGTGAGCGTTGTAGCGGCGGACTGTGACCGCCGCTGCAATGAACCTTGTTTGACGCCGCGCGGGCGTTTCCGCAGTCTCTTGGCCACATGCGAACCCGACATTTTACCGGTCTGGCCACGCTGGCGTTAGCGCTGGCCGTCAACGCGCAGACTGCCGCGCCCGGGCCGCGCGTGATCACGCTGGCGGAGTGCGTCGCGATGGCGCTCGACAAGAATCTGGACATCCAAATCCGCCGCCTCCAGCCGAGCCTCGACCTCTACAACCTCGACGCCACGCGCGGCTACTACGACCTGACGTTCAACCTGAACGCCACGCACCGCTTCAACGCTTCGCCCGGCTCGCCCGATCCCAACAGCGCGTTGTTCAACCGGAGCAGTGACAGTTTCACCGAAAGCTACGGCCCTAGCTTCACGCAGCAACTCGGCACCGGCGGCCGCGTCACGCTCAACGGCGACCTCATCCGCCGCAGTGGTTCGTCTTTCACGAGTTACAACTACTCGTCCGACGCGGGCCTCAGCTTCACGCAGCCGCTGTTGAAGAACGCGTGGATTGACTCCACCCGGCAGACGATTCTGGTCAACAAGCGCACGCTCAAGATTAACGAGCTGGCGCTGCGAAATCAGGTGATGACCACCGTGACTAGCGTGCAGCAGGCGTATTACGAACTGGTCTTCGCCCGCGACAACGTGCGGGTGCAGGCGGCTTCGCTCGAACTGGCCGAGAAACTTGCCGCCGACAACAAGCGGCGCGTCGAGGTCGGTGCGCTGGCTCCGCTGGACGAGAAACAGTCGGAGTCGCAGGTGGCCGCGCGGCGCTCGGACTTGCTCTCGGCGCGGCGCGATTTGGAGATTCAGGTCAACAACCTCAAGAACCTCATCGGCGACGACTTCGGTGCGTGGGCCACCACCGCGCTGGAGCCGGCGGACAAGCTGCTGGCCGTGGCACAGACGCTCAACGTGCAGGATAGCTGGCGGCACAGCATGGCGCTGCGGCCCGACCTTCAGCAGTCGCGGGAGCAAATCGAGCGGCAGAACATCGTCCTGCGCTACAATCAAAACCAGCTCTTCCCGTCGCTGGACCTCACCTTGACTTACGGCCACAACGGCCTGGGGCAGACACTGCCGACGGGCCTGAACGGCATTCAGCGTGGTGACAACCAGTTTTACTCTTATGGCTTCGTGTTGAGCTTCCCGTTGAGCAACACGACGGCGAAGAACAGCTACAAGGCGGGCAAGCTCACGAAAGAGATGCTGCTGCTGGAGTTCAAGCGACTCGAGCAGAGCGTCATCGTGGAGATCGACAACGCGGTGAAGCAGGCCCAGACGGCTTACGAGAAGATTGAAGCCACTCGGCAGGCCCGCCTCTACGCCGAGGCCGCGCTCGAGGCCGAGCAGAAGAAGTTGGAAAACGGCAAGAGCACGAGCTTCTTTGTCCTCCAACTTCAGCGCGACCTCACCGCCGCCCGCTCAGCGGAAATCCGCGCGTTGGCCGACTACAATAAGTCGCTCTCGACGTTGTCCAAGAGCGAGGGGACGACGCTGGAGAAGGCAAACATCGGGCTGGAGTTTAAATAGTCCGACTGCGGTTGGAGCGCGGACGCTTACGTCCGCAGCACCTTCCGTCTCGACTGGCTGGCTGCGGACGTGGGCGTCCGCGCTCCTTCACTTCTTCTGGAACAGCTCAGCAGCCTTCGTGTGCCAGCGCACTGACTCGATGTGGTTCTTCGGCACTCCGCGCCCGTGCTGGTAGATGTCGCCGAGTTTTAGGGCGGCCTCGGCGTCGCCGGCATTGGCGGCAGCCGTCAGTGCCTCGACGTTATTGGTTCCTGAAGTCGCGGCGCCGCCGGTGGGGGTTTCACATCCGGCGAGGAAGAGGGCGCCGGAACTGAGCGCGAGGAGGAGGGAAAATTGAGCGATGGCCTTTTGAGCGGTTTTCATGGCGCCGGACCCTATCGGGCCACTGCGCCGGTGGCAACGGCACAGTTATCACCGTCGCGATTGCGAGTTGACTCATATTAAATGTTACCGGGGCGGGGAGTTGGACGAGGAGTCCGACGATACGTTGACTCACATTCGTGGTTACCCAAGCCCCGAACATGAGTCGCTCCGCCAAACGCGAGGCCCTGGCCCGCATTCACGGCCGCT
>CALQJI020000055.1 GCA_943330855.2 Klebsiella pneumoniae | reverse complement strand
GAACGCGCTGAAGGCGAAGTCCGCGAAGTAATCGCGTGCTCCAATGGTAGGCTGCCGGTGTCTGATTCTGCCGCTTCATCCCAGTCCGGATCGGGCGACGAATTTCTAGTCGGGTGGGCGTGAAGCGAACGCACCCGATGGTGAGCGCACATGAACAGCAAGTTCCGACAGCGCATCTCAGCCGCCCGTGTCGCGGAGCCATATCTCAGCGGGTTGAGCATGCCCAAGGTCAGCGCGGCGACGAGTCTGGGGTTGAGTCGGGGCCAAACAGCGCTTCAGCGAACGGGTGTGAATCTCCGAGACCGACATGAGAGGTTGCCAAGGGAACGAGTCCGGCCATCGCCTACCGGATGCAAGGCGAGAAGGTTGTGTTCACGGCTGCCGCTGCGAAGGCCGCGCCGGTTCCGCCGAAGAAGAAGTGATGCCCGGGGGGCGGAGGATCGATTCTCCGTGAGTGCGGGAACTGGTGCCGGCTCCGGCGATGCCAGCGGGGTTTAGCCGGCAAGCGTCGGTGTGTCGGTGTTGGCGGGGAAGTGCTGGACCGTCGGTGCTCTCCCGCAGCGGCAACTCCCGGGGCGATCGAGTGTGCGTGAAGCCAGTGCGCGGCATCCGAGCAGCCAGAACCGGGTGGCGATGCGGAAGCGTTTTTGGTAGAAAGGGGTGATGGCTGACCTATCTCCAACGCTGCAGAGCAGTCTAAAGGTTAGACTGCAAAGCGCCGTGCAGAGCCTCGCTGCCAACGGTATCTACATCGGCACGTCGAGCTGGAAATATTCCGGTTGGACAGGCCTGCTCTACGACGAACAGCGCTACCACTATCGCGGCAAGTTCGCGGAGGCGCGGTTCGAGCGGACCTGCCTCGCGGAGTATGCCGAGGTGTTCAAGACCGTGTGCGTGGATGCCGCCTACTACCAGTTCCCCTCCGAGAAGTATCTCGCCGGCCTCGCCGCGCAGGTGCCGGACGACTTCCGCTTCACGTTCAAGGTCACGGACGACATCACGCTCAAGCGGTTCCCCAACCTGCTGCGCTTCGGGACGCGGGCCGGGCAGCCCAATCAGCACTTCCTCGACGCAGACCTCTTCCAGCGAGCTTTCCTCGCGCCGTGTGAAACCGTGCGGCCGAAGGTGGGCCTGCTCATCTTCGAGTTCTCACGGTTTTACCCGGCGGACTATGAGCATGGCCGGGAGTTCACGGCGGACCTCGATGCGTTCCTCGGCAGGCTGCCCACCGGGTGGCGTTACGGAGTTGAGCTACGGAACCGTCACTGGTTACAGCCCGAATACTTCGCCATGCTACGCCGGCACGGAGTCGCGCACGTCTTCAACTCGTGGGATGCCATGCCGCCGGTGAGCGAGCAGCTGGCGATGGCGGGCAGCGAAACCAGTGACACCTTCCTCGCCGCCCGGTTCCTCCTGAAACCGGGCCGCAAATACGAGGAAGCGGTCAAGGAGTTCAGCCCCTACAAAGCGGTGAAGGAAGTGAACGCGGAGGCCCGGACCGCCGGGGCCGAGCTGGTGAAGCAGGCGAAGCAGAAATCCAAGCAGGCGTTCATCTACGTGAACAACCGCCTGGAGGGAAATGCGCTGGCGACGATTGGTGCGATGGTGGAGGCGGGCGACCCGTCCCGGGATGCAGTCAGCGCAGACCTCAGCGGAGCAAGCAATTGAGCCTCCAGCGTTGGTCGACAGGCCGGTTGTCGGTGCGGAACTGGGGCATGCCATCGAGTATATGGTCGCCAGCCCCAGAGCGGCTACTCGGACAACGCCGAGATGGTCTATGGCCAGCATCCGGCGTGGATGGTGGTGACGCTGATGGGCGCGGGCGTCGAGGCGGTGAGTCTTTACGCGCGCGGCCATGCCGACCATGCCCGCGTCACCTTTGCTGATCGCATGCCCGCCGACATCTGCTATGGCCATCACTACGAAATGTTCCGCATGGCCGCAACCTTCCGCGAGATGATAAAGACCCGCCGCGATCCAATCCCGCACCAGGAGATTCTAAAAGTCACGGCGATGATCCATGTCGGGGCCAAATCGCGCGGCGAGCAAAGCCGCCTCGTAAAGCTGGCCGTGGTGATGTGAAGCCCGCGCTTTGACCGAGCACCTCCCGACCTTTGGGCGGAAAGCCCCGGGGCCCGCGCACTCTGCTCCCCGAAGAGGTGCCCCCGAACGCAGAGAAGCTCAAGTCGCCGTGGCGCAGAGTGGAGCGGCAGGCCGGGGTTACTTTTTCTTTACCGCCCACCCGTCCCACTGGGCGCGGTATTCGGCTGTCATCGGGGTGAAGGTGAGCTTCACCTTGGGGAGGTCGGCCTTGAGCTTGGCGAGATCCTCGGGCGAGAGGGCGATGTCCTTCAGGTCCAGCGTGACGAGGCCGGGAAGTTCCTTCAGCCGGTTGAGTCCACCGGCGTAGGTGAAGACGGAAAACTCCAGCGAGAGCTTGTTGAGTTTTGGAATCGTCACCAAGGAAGCAAGCGCGGCATCGCTGAGTCCCGCGTAGCCCTTCGCCCACAGGCGCACGGATTCCAGCGAGGGGTGGTTCTTGAGCAACGCGGCAAACTGATCGCTGGCGGCGCCGTGCTTCAAGTCCACGCGTTGGAGCTTCGGCGCGGTGACGGCCTCGATGCAAAACGCGCCGTCGCTCGAAAACACTTCGAGGCTGGGATGCGCGCCCAGCGCGGTTTTGGCCTCGGGCGTCGGCTTCGTGATGTGCAGGGTGTGCAGGGCTTTCAACGACTTCATCTCGCCGAACTTCGCCGCGCCGTTGCCCGTGACCAGCGAGCCGTTCACCGTGACCGTCACGGGGTTCAGCGCCACCAGTCGCTGCATGCCGGCGTCGTCCAAGGCGGAGCCGCTGAAGCTGAAGGCACGTGCGTGGAGGGCAGCGATGGCCGCCCACTGCTCGGCGCTCAGAGGTGTCTTGGAATCCACGCTCAGGGTGAGCCCGTCGGGCTTGCGGTCGGCGAGGGTGGCCTTGGCGGATTTCAGCACCTCCGGCACTTCGGGCAGCGGCGCCGGTTTGTTCTGCGCGGGGGCGGCGGAGAGCAGCGCGAAGCCGAGGAGCAGCGAAGGAAGCAATGAGGAGCGGGTCATGGTGGGGAGTGAGGTCAAGGGTTGGAAACTACTGGCTGACGATCAGGGTGGTTGGCTCGGAGGTGATCTTCAACCCGGGGATCGTGAGGAGTCCACTGGCATCGGCTTTGCCTTGGCCGTGTGCTGTGCCGAAGGTCCATTGGAAACCCGCGCCGGGTGCGAAGCGCGTGTTCTGGATTCGGCGCAGGGACACGTCCGCGCCCGCCTCCTTGGGAATTTCAAACGTCGTCTTCACCTTTGCTGGCGTGGCCAGGAAGAGGGACATCTCCAGTCGGCCTTTGGCGTCCGCGACGTTCTTCCAGCGGAAGAAGGCGTTGATATGGCCAGCGGACTTGCTTTGCAGTTCGTCGGGCCAGGGGAGGGTGCCGTTGCCGGTCGCGTTGGCGAACACGGGATAGGCTTCGTTCCGTTTGATACTCAGCCAGTCGAAGGAGTTGATCAGGTCGTTCACCTTCTCGATGGCGGCATGGTTGTTGGCGTGGCCGAACGGTCCCCAGTAAAAATAGAGCGCATACTTCCGGTCGTTCATGGCTTTCACGAAGCGATCGTGCCCCTTGGCCCAGCCGTCGTTCTGCGCCGAGTAGTCAATCGCCACCGGCGGGTCGGGCAGCTTGACCGTCGCCGGCAGCGAGTGCGGCGGGAAGCCCAGGCGATGCGCGACGTGCTCGATGCCGGCGGGCACGTTCGCCTTGATCGCCGCGAACACATCGCCGTGGCGCAGGCCGATGCCCAGCGTGCCGCTGCCGCCCATGGAGTTGCCGCTGAGGTAAACGCGGTTCGGATCAATCGCATACTTCGCCAGCACCCACTGGATCGAATCCATGACGCGCTTTTCGGCGGGGCTCGTTTCGCTGCCGGCGTTGCGCTGGCTCAGGCCGGCGTCGCCCGCGTGCATACCGCCCCACCACCAGTCGCCCTTGTTCGCGCGGCAGTCGAGGTAGAGCGCGTAGTGGTCGTCGGGCGCGCGGTAGATGTCGTGATTGCCGACGGTGCGCGTGCACTTCAGGCACGACATCACATCGTGGCCCGCCGAATGCAGAACCACATAGAGCGGTGCGTTTTTGCGCTCGGTCTTGGGGTGGACCACGATGAACGTGTCCTGCTGCGGCTGCTTGTATCCCCACTCCGGTCGCACGCCGTGCTGGAACACTTCCACGGACCGGCCATCAATCACCAACTCCTCGATTCCCCCGGCCTTGGGCGCGGGCGCGGCGGCCGCCGGCCAATCCTTCTCCCCGGAAAAAAGCGGGAGGACGAGCGTCAGCAGCACCAGCATTGCATGAGGAGTTTGGCTCATAATTCGGCGGTGGGTCAGGGAGTCGTGATGGAAAGGGGTGGCCACGCCAGCATTTCCGCAGACTAATTTCCCGGCTGGCTCTTCACCTCGAAACGGCGGCGGAGGGTGCGGAGCTCCTTCCAGACCGCTTCGGTTTCTCCACGAGCCTTCGGGGAGGTGCAGACAAACAGGTAGTTTCTAGCGGTGCTGGGCAAGGTCCACGAATGAATCTCGAAGTGCAGGAGTTGCGGCTTGCCAGTGACGAACGGCTCAACCCAATCCAACTCGCCCGCGTATTGAGTGATCGGCGTCGAGGCGGGGAGCTGCTCCGGCGCTCCGGTGGCCTGCTTGGCCCGCTCCAGCTTGAAGGTGAATTTGCCGGTCTCCACCGCCCTGCCTTTGCCCTTCAAGACCGATTCGGCGAGACCCTGATAGTAGACAAGGATTTCCCGCTGAATGACCGCTTGCGTCAGTTCCTGGTCTTTCGCAACCGAGAAGACGAATGCGTAGGAGAAAAACGCGTCGGCCTGGGCTTGGAACATCCCGGGCGCAAAGCGGATTTCCTCGATGCCCTTGAGCTTCATCGCCGGGGCGAAGGCCGGCGGCAAGGTGATGCGCTCGCCTTTCCAATCGGTGTGGAAGACGAGCAATTCGCCAGCCGCGCCTGCGGTGGGCACTTTAGCATTGGACTCCGCAGCGGAAGCCAGTCCGCTCCGGCCGGCCAGAGCCGTGAAACCCAGGGCGAGCAGGAGCAGTGGGCGGAACATTTTCATAAGTGGAGGGCGAGCTTGCGTCACTTGCCGACGGCGAACAAGTGCCGGCTGCCTCGGAGGTAGAGCGTCCCGTCCGAGAGCGCGGGCGTGGCCATGAGCGGCTCGCCCACCGGGTTGGTGGCAAGAAGTTTCAGCTGCGTGCCGGCTTCCAAGACGAACACCAGGCCGTCCTCGCCCGCGAGGTAGATTCTCCCATCGGCGGCCACCGGGGACGCGCTAAAGCCGAAGGACCGATGCGGCACGCGCTCCTGAAAGTGTTCGGTGCCGGTTCGGAGATCGTAGCAGCTGAGGAGGCCATCGTTGTTGAGGACGTAGAGCTGGCCCCGATAGATGAGTGGCGTGGGCATGTAGCCACCGCGTCGGGTCTTGCTCCAGGCCACGAACTGGCTGCTGCTCTCGTTGCCTTGCAGAGTCAGGTCACCAGCCGCGCCCGGGCGGATGGCGAAGATGGGGCGCTCGGGCGCACGGCCGCTCGCCACAATGATCAGCCCCTCGGCATACACCGGGGTGGGCGCGGTGATTTTGGAACTGCCGCCCAACCGCCAAAGTTCCGCGCCGGTTGAGGGATCATAGCCCCGGATGAAATTGGAACCGTTGGTTACCAACTCCGCGCGCGTCTTCCCCGGATACACGGTCGGCGTGCCCCACGAAGGCAGTTCGTCACGCGGGGTCATCCAAATGGTTTTTCCTGTCTTCAAGTCCACCGCGATCAGGAACGACCTCTTCTGCTGGTCACACTGCACGATGACCTTGCCATCATGGATGATGGGCGAGCTGGCAGCGCCCCATTCGTAGCTCGGCAGGTCATAGGCGCCGACATCCATGCGCCCGAGCTCCTTCTTCCAGAGGAACTCCCCCTTGGTCGAGTAGCAGAACAGCCCTTCCGATCCGAACAGCGCCACCACATGTTCGCCGTCGGTGGCCGGGGTCGAGTTAGCGTAGGACGACTTGAGGTGCCGCTTGTCCTTGGGATTGCCCTGGGTCGCGGTTTTCTCCCAGAGGAGCTTGCCGCTCTTTTTGTCCACGCACAGGATTTGCCACGCCTGCACGGACCGGTCGCGGGAGGCTTCCCCGGAACCGTAGAGGCCGGGCTTGAAAGAAGCATCCCGCTCGCTGCTCACGGCGGTGGTGACGAACAACCGGTCACCCCAGATCACGGGGCTCGAATGACCTAGCCCAGGAATCTCCAACTTGAAACGGATGCCTGCGCCGGTCGCCGAATCCCACCTGTCCGGCAAATCAAGCCCCTCCAAAACTCCGGCGGCACCCGGGCCACGGAACGATGGCCAGTTGCCCGGCGCTTCACCCGCACCGAGAGCCGGGGACAAACTAGCCAAGAGGATGACTCCCCAGGCTACGAGTGCTTTCATGAGGCGCAGGTTCGCCATAGCAAGAGGAGAAACAGCCTGTCCATGCACGCCCAACATCAGCGCGTCACGATGGCGAAAATCTGCTTCTCCCACGTCAGGCTGCCGGCCTTGGCAAGGTCACCGGCGGCGGTGATCTTGAAAGCGGTGAGGGTGGCTCCGTCGAAAGCCGTGACCAGCAGATGCTGACCGGTGGGCGAGAGGGCCAGCCCCCACGGAACCTTGTCCGCCGGCGTCAGACCCAGCAGTTCCAAATCACCGTTTTCCTTCACCCGGTAGCGGCTGATCCAGTCGAAGGGCCGGGTATGCCCACGGATGCCGGCGAAGAGAAACCGGCCATCCGGGGTAACGATGAGGTCCGAGGAACTGACGCCATCCCGGGGCTCGTTCTTGCCCACGGCATCGCAGACCTGGCGCAGCTTGAGCTGGCCGGAGGGTTCCAGATGGTAGGCCGAAATCCCGAGTTGCTGCTCGTTGCTGAAGTATAAAACCGGCTTCGAAGGGTGGAAGGCCATGTGGCGCGGGCCGGTGCCTTCGGGCGGGCCGGCGTTCTTGGGTTCAAGCGCAGTCATCTGGCCGGTCTTCGCATCAAAGCGATACTGGTAGAGGGCGTTGTTCTCCTTCACATAGGACACGTAGGCGAAGCGGTTGTCCGGGGAAGTGCGAATGCAATGGGCCGTGGGTCGGCCTTCGTTGAGGGCGGTTACGGGCTTGCCGGGGAGGCCGGCCTCGTCCAACGGATAGACATCCACAAAGCCCTTGCCGTAATCCGCGCTCAACAGAAACCGGTGGGTCCGGTCGAGGCTGAGGTAGGCACTGGGGTGGGTGAAGTTAACTTCCGCATGCCGCAGATACGTCCCGTCATTCTGGAGCGTGATCACCGCACCTTTGGCCTTGCCCTTTTCGCCGGAAGGAGGTGCTAGGTAGAGCAACGGCTTGGTGGGATGCTGGGTGATGGTGGACAGCGGAAAACCCACCTTGATCTCCTGCGCCAGCTTGAGTTCGAGCCCGCCAGCCGAGGGCGTGGCGGACACCACGAGCAGCTTGCCAGTGGTGTGACTGGGCGCGTAAACGTGGAAGGGCTGTTCGGCCTGGACGAAGGGCGCGGCGGAAAGCAAACCGGTGAACAGGAGGCGACGTAGAAGTGTCATGAATCGTGGCGTGGTTCGGAGGGCGATGAACCGATGGATGGCTGCATGAAGGGAAGCAAACCGCCGGGGCAATCAGAACGCAAGCCCTTCGCCGTGCAGGCTGAATCATCCGAGCGTGCCAAGCCGAAGATCGGGCATCCGTCTCGGGCGGCGAAATGTTTTTGGAACTGGGAGGAACACGCGGCGCACCCGGAGATCCATCTGGACGGCAGCACGCCGGGCTGTTGAATTTGCTTCCTGGATTCCGACTCAGCGGCGTGGATATTCCCACGGCCTTCTATCGCATCGTCCTCGACGAGGAGAACGGCCAACCCCGCGTGCTGGCGTTCCTCGCGCCGCAGACCATGACCGGCCACGAGCCGTTGGCCCAGTTCCTCACGAGCGTGCGAGAGGTTAAACGGCACACCGGCTTGGAATTTTACCCGGACTTGCCGAAGGAAGTGCAAGACGGATTGGAGACCGTGAAGGCCGCGAGGTTGTGGTGAGCGCGTAGCCTTGCCTCGTTCAAGAGCGCGCCGCAGGGAGGCGCGGAGACGGCCACGGGCACCCCGTTAGCCCCCCTCCCACTCGTCCCCGCAGGGGCTAGAAGCTCAAACCCCCGCCTCACCTTCCCGCATCCACCTTCGGGAGCTCCACCACCCGCACGCGCGTGCCGTTCACCAGCGAATCCAGCGGATTCAAGATCACCCGCTCGCTCGGCGCCACGCCCGCGAGGATTTCCACCGTCGCACCAAAATCGCGGCCCATCGTCACGCTGCGCAACTCCACCGTGTCATCCGCGCGCACCACCCCCACCTGCGCACCGTCAGAGCGGAACAGCAGCGAGTGCGCCGGCAATGACAGCACCGCATCACCGCGCGTCTCCGTAAACCGCACTTGTGCATAACTCCCCGCCAAGATTTCTCCCTTCGCATTCTCCACCTCCAGCTCCGTCAACACCGTCCGCGAATCCGCGTTCACCATCCCCGACGTGCGCGCCACGCGCGCCGGGATCGCCCGCCCCGCCAGCTCCGGCAGCAGCAGTTCGGCCGCCTGCCCCACCACGATGCGCGCCGTCATCGTCTGCGGCACCTGCACGAACACGCGCAACCGCCCCGTCTGCGCGAGTCGGAACAGCTCCTTGCCGCTGCCCGCCACGATCAATTCGCCCACGTCCGTTCGCCGAGACGTGATCATCCCCGCGAACGGCGCGACGATCCGTGTGAATGACAGCATCTCCTCCAGCCGCGTCACCGTCGCGCGCGCGGCGGTCACGGCCGCATTCTTGAGCGCCAGGTCGGCCTGCTTTTCCGACAGCTCCTGCTCACTCACCGTGCCCGCCTTGCGCAACAGCTCCCACCGCGCCGCCGTCGTCTTCGCCAGCGTCAACACCGCCTCGCCCTGCGACAGGTCGGCGCGCACCTTGGCCAGATCCTGATTAATCTCCGGCGCCTCGATCTCCGCGAGCAACTGCCCCGCCTCGACCGTCGCGCCGAGGTCCGCCGTCCAGCGTTTCAGATACCCGTTGGCCCGCGCGTAAATCGGCGCCTCAACCCACGGCTTCACCTCCGCCGGCAACGCGGGCGCGCCTGCGGCCTTCGACGGCGCGGCGTTCACCACCGACACCGAGAGCACTGCCAGTTCGCGCGTGTCCTTGTTCAACTGCGCTCGTGCCAGCCGCCGCGGCAGCAAGCCCGCCACATAGGCCAGCCCGAGCAACACCACGATCACCACGCCGAGAAAAACCAGCCGCGACCCGCGACCCTGCGCCTGGTGCGCCGGCGTGTCCGGCCGGCGTCCCGCCGCCGAAAGCAATTCCGCTTCGTTCGATTCAAGAGAGTTCATGTCGCAAAATCAGATACCGGCCCGTCACCCCGCGTCCCGCCACCCGCGCGCGCCGCCCCCGCCGCGATCTGTGCCTCGAGCGAATCCGCATTCGGATCGCGATGCAGCAATCCAAAAATCACCGGCACAAAAAACAGCGTCGCAAACGTCGCCAGCACCAGTCCGCCGATCACAGCGCGCCCCAGCGGCGCATTCTGCTCGCCGCCCTCGCCCAGCCCCAGGCTCAATGGCAGCATCCCGATGATCATCGCCAGCGCCGTCATCAACACCGGCCGCAACCGGCTCGCGCCCGCCTCCCACGCCGCCATCACCGGCGTGTGCCCCTGGCGCATGTAAGTCCGCGCGAAACTCACGATCAGCACCGAGTTCGACGTCGCCACGCCCAGGCTCATGATCGCGCCCATCAGCGCCGGCACGCTCAGCGTCGTCTGCGACAAATGCAGCGCCCACACCACGCCCGCCAGCGCGCCCGGCAACGCCATGATGATGATGAACGGATCCAGCCAGCTCTGAAAATTCACCACCAGCAGCAGATAGATCAGCGCAATCGCCACCAGCATCCCGAGGCCCAGCCCGATGAAGCTCGAGTTCATCGTCTCCGCCTGCCCGCGCAACACCATGTAGCTGCCGCGCGGCAGTTCCTTCTCCGCCTCCTTCACCAGCGGCCGGATGTCCCGCAGCACGCCGCCGAGATCGCGCCCGCTCACGCCGCCGAAGACATCGATCACCGGCTGCACGTTGTAATGCGAAATCACCGGCGGCCCGTTCGTGCGCGTGAACGTAGCGACATTCTCGAACAACTGCCCGTTGCCCCGCCCCGGATCGCCCGCGCTGACCGGGATCGAGTTCAACGCCGACAACGAATCCATCACGTGCTCGGGCACGCGGACATTGACGAGATATTGAATCCCAATGCGCGGATTCAGCCAGTAACCCGGCTGCACCTGCCCGCTCCCGCTCAAGCCCAGCAAAACCGAGTTCGCCACGTCCCGTTCGGTCAAACCCATCGCCGACGCCTTCGTGCGATCCACCGCGAACCGCACCTTCGGCTGGTCCGCCGGCTGTTGCACGCGCACGTCCACCGCGCCCGGCACCGCGCGGATGCGTTCCGCCAATCGCGCCGCCACCGCGCGATTGCGCACCTGATCGCGCCCCACGACCTGCACATCGAACGGCGCGGGCAGGCCCAGATTCAGCGTCTGGCTCACGATGTCCGCCGGGAGAAAATAAAAGAGCGTGCCGGGAAACTCGCGGTTCAGCCGCAGCCGCAGCCGCCGCACATACTCGGCCGTCGGCGCGTGCTCGGGCTTCAGTGACACGAGAATGTCCGCGTCGCCCGTGCCGATAAGGCCGCTGTTGCTGTAGCTCAGGCTGATGCCCGAACTCGGCACGCCGATGTTGTCCAGCATCCCCGCCAGTTCGTCCGCAGGGATTTCGCGGCGGATCGCCGCCTCGACGCGCTCGACCAGTTGCACTGTTTCCTCGATCCGCGTGCCGCTGCGCGCGCGCAGATGCAGCCGGAACTGCCCCGCGTCCACCGCCGGGAAAAAATCCTGCCCCAACCACGGCGTCATGAATCCCGTCGCGACGCACAGCAGCAAAAAGAAAACCGCGAACGCCCCGCGATGCGCCAGCACATCCGCCAGCAGCGTGCGATAGCCCGCGCGAAACCGCGCGAAGCCCCGCTCGAAAAATCCCTGGAACGCGATGAACGGAGCGAACACCCACGCCATCCGCCGCACCTCGCGCCGCCGGAACATCGTCCCGCCCGACGCCCACGCCTCGTCCTCCGCGCCCGCCTGCGCGTGCTCGCGATGCACCTTCCGGTAAAACCACATCACCAGCGTCGGGATCAGCGTCCGCGACAGCGCGTAGCTCGCCAGCATCGCGAACACCACCGCCTCCGCCAGCGGCACGAACAGATACCGCGCCACGCCGCTCAGAAAAAACATCGGCACAAACACGATGCACACGCACAGCGTCGAGACAAATGCCGGCAACGCGATCTCCTCCGCCCCGTCGAGAATCGCCTGCTCCAGCGGCTTCCCCGTCGCCATCTGCCGGTGGACGTTCTCGATCTCCACCGTCGCGTCGTCCACCAGAATCCCCACCGCCAGCGACAACCCGCCGAGCGTCATCAGATTGATCGTCTCCCCCAGCGCGCTCAGCACCGCTAGCGAACTCAGCACGGACAACGGAATCGACACCGCGATGATCACCGTGCTCCGCCACGACCCGATGAAGAGCAGAATCATCAATGCCGTGAGCGCCGCCGCGATCACGCCCTCCTTCACCACGCCATCAATCGCCGCCTGCACAAACAGCGACTGATCCGCAAATTCACGCACGTCCAGCTCCGGCGGCAATCGCTCGGCGCGAATGCGCGGCATCGCCTCCTTCACCCGCTTCACCACGTCCAGCGTAGAGGCCGAGCCGCTTTTCAAAATCGTCAGCAACGCCCCGCGCACACCGTCCTGCCGCACGACATTCTGCTGCGGTCCATAGCCATCGCGCACCGTCGCCACGTCGCGGATGAAGATCGTCCCGCCGTTGCCAGATTTAATCGGGAGATCGTTGAGTTCCTCGAGAACGCGCGGGCTGGTGTTCAGCTCGATGTCATATTCCGTCGCGCCGATTTTCGCGCTGCCCGCGGGCAGGACGAGGTTCTGCGCGCTGATGGCATTCACCACGTCCTGCGCCGTCAGGTTCAGCGCCTTGAGCGCGTTCATGTTCAGATCCACCGACACCAGCCGTGTTTTTCCCCCATATGGCCACGGCACCGACGCGCCCTGCACCGTGGACAGCCCGATGCGAATCTGATTCTGCGCCAGGTCATACAGCTCCTGCTCCGACAGCTTCTTGCTCGTCACCGCATACTGGAGAATCGGCACCGTCGAGGCGTTGTAACGGATGATCAGCGGCGGCGTCTGCCCCGGCGGCATCTGCCGCATGATCGTCTGCGCGATGGCCGTCACCTGCGCCACGCCGCCATCCACCGACGCGCCCGGCTGGAGAAAAATCTTGATCACCCCGACCCCGTTGAACGCATTCGACTCGATGTGCTCGATGTCATTGACCGTCGCGCTCAACGACCGCTCGTGATTGTAAATCAGCCGCTGCTCCACCTCGACCGCGCTCAACCCTGCATACTGCCAGATCACGCTGATCACCGGGATGTTGATGGCGGGAAAAATGTCCGTGGGCGTGCGCAGCAACACGAACGGCGTGAGCAACAACAACACCAGCGCCCCCACCACGAAGGTGTAAGGGCGGCGCAACGCTAAACGGACAATCCACATGATAACGGCTGACGATCCCGAATCCCCGCCGGCCACGTCCCCCGACGCCCCGGTCCCCTGCCCCGCCGGCATCCGCCGACGAGCAGTTCCATTGTTACCGCACCGTTATCGCCTGCCGATCGCCACCAGCGAAACAGAATTCTTCGCCACGGGCGTTCGGCAGGCATCCCTGCCCCGTGTTTCTACCCACCCGCCGCAACCCCACGCAAACTTCCAGACCGAAAACCTGGTTCACAATCCAGCGCGCCCATCCAGCCCGGCAACTCCGGCGGCGCGCTGGTGGACGAGCGGGGCAACGTCATCGGCGTGGTGGTGGCGAAGTTGAGCCAGAAGGCCGCTCTCGCCACGAGCGGCGCGTTGGCCGAGAACGTGAACTACGCCGTGAAGAGCAGCTACCTCCTGAGCTTCCTCGAATCCGTCCCCGAAGTCGCCGCCAAGCTGAAGGAAGCCCACGCGAAGGACCGCAAGTTCGAGGACGTGGTGAAGTCCGTGGAGCAAGCCACCGTGCTGGTGTTGGTTTATTGAGGCGCACCCGGACGCCGTAATGCTGGCCGCCAGCTAAGGCCTCTAGCTGCCATCAGGAGTCGTTAATGTGTCTTAGTGGCAAAAAGGCAGAACGCAGGCTGGTCATCAGGATCGTTCCTAGGGCATCCCTGAGCCCCCTGAGCCATCGCTCCCCCCCCTCCCCCACGACCGGGTGGGAGGAACCGGCACCCCCACTGAGTAAGATTCCCCTCGTGTGAGGCCGATTCCAGCCAAACGGACGTTCTTGGAGCATCCCTTGAGGCGGGGAAGAGCGGGGAGGCTTAAGGACGCATTGGCGAACACGCAGCCACCTCATTTGCAAAAACTTAGACGCTTCGGTGCGCCGGGCCTACCCTTTTTTCTACTTCAAGACCTTACTATATCTACCCTTTTCCCACCAAAATTTCACTGCCACGCCGGGTTGAGCTTGGAATAAGGACCGAGCCTGTTCGGCATTTCCCAAGTTGTATACGGCTGCCTCTTGGGCATCAAAAGTGGCGACATGAATCCGCATGCTGGGGTTAGTAACTGAGTTACGGTAGAGGGTGTAAACCTGACCATGCGGTGCTTCTTTGGCTCGCAGCTCCTGCAAAGGAAAGTCTCTGTTGTCCCCGGCACTGCAATAAACGACAAGGCACGACAGTGCGAAAACTACTACTGACAGGCGGATGCGGTTGTTACCGACAAGGCGTCTGGCTCTCTCTGGAAATCTCATAAAAGTATCAAGACCATTCATGTTACGGGGTTCAGCGCATAATCCGAGGTTTCCACGGCCATCAACCGGCGTCAACAGCGACGATCTGCTGCCCTAAGAGGACGCCAAAAGCCAATGTTTGCAGGGCTACAAACTGCATTGAACCGTGCTGAACAGTTGAGGGGGAAAATGGGCATTCTGCTTACATTCTGCTTACATTCTTCTCTCCGATCGCAAGCCGTAAAGCCACAAAAGCCCTGATTCTATTGGTCGAAGTTGGGAGTGGAGCGGGTGGAGGGAATCGAACCCTCGTAACTAGTTTGGAAGACTAGCGCTCTACCATTGAGCTACACCCGCAATCCGCCGCGAGTCTACCGACCGGGCTTGCCCTGTCAATTCGTCGCCAGCTACCTTCGCGCCGAATGAAAGCGCTCCTCATCGCCGGTGGCCGTGTGATTGACCCAGCGAACCATCTCGATTCGCTCGCGGATGTGCTTGTGTTGGACGGGGTCATCGCCGCTGTCGGCCCAGACGCGCGGCAACGAATCCCCGCCGGCTTCGTCCCCGAGGAACTCGACGCGCGCGGCAAGGTGGTTTGTCCCGGGCTGATTGATTTACACGTCCATCTCCGTGAGCCCGGCCAGTCTGCGAAGGAGACGCTCGCCACAGGAACGCGGGCGGCGGCGCGGGGCGGCTTCACCAGCATCGTGTGCATGCCGAACACCTCGCCCTCCATTGACAACGCCGGGCAGGTCGCGCTCGTGCGGGAGAAGGCTGCGCGTGACGCGGTGGTGAATGTGTATGTCACCGGGGCCATCACCAAGGGCATCGCGGGCGAGGAGCTTGCGCCCATTGGTTCACTCAAGGGGGCGGGTGTCGTGGCCATCACTGACGACGGGCATTGCGTGCAGAACAACGAGCTGATGCGCCGCGCACTCGAATACGCGCGTATGTTCGACCTGCCCATCATGGACCACTGTCAGGACTACGCGCTGGTGAGCGATGGTGTGATGCACGAAGGCTATTGGAGCACGGTGCTGGGCTTGCGCGGCTGGCCGGCAGCGGGCGAGGACGCAGTTGTGGCACGGAATATTCTGCTAGCGGAACTCACCGGGGCGCACGTTCATTGCCAGCATCTCGGCACGGCGGGCAGCGTGAGGCTCTTGCGCGAAGCGAAGAAGCGAGGGGTCCCGATTTCCGGCGAGGCGTGCTGCCACCACTTCACACTTACGGACGCGGCGATTGCAGGCAGCGAGAAATTTTGGGCGGAGGACGGGAAGCACATTTTCGGCTACCAGCTAGGTGGTTACTCGCGTCCTGCGTGGCCCAGCTACGACACGAACTTCAAGATGAACCCGCCACTGCGCTCTGCCGCCGACCGCGAGGCGATCCTGGAGGCGCTGACCGACGGCACTTTGGAAATCCTCGCCAGCGACCACGCGCCGCACTGTGACTACGAGAAGGAAGTGGAGTTCGACTACGCGCCTTTCGGCATCACTGGGCTGGAGAACGAACTGGCGCTCTCGCTCATGCAGCTTTACCACGCCAAACGATTGAGTCTCTCCGCCGTCATCGAGAAATATACCGTCGCCCCCGCAAAGCTGCTGCGGCTCAAAAAGGGGACTCTCAGCCCCGGCGCGGACGCTGACATCACGGTCATGGACCCCGACCGCGAGTGGGTCTTTGAGCGGGCAGATACAGTGAGCAAGTCACGGAACAACCCTTTTTACGGCTGGACGCTGAAAGGCCGGGCAACGGCCACGGTGGTCGGAGGAAAAATCGTCTGGCGGGAGTAGAGACGCGCGCTTGAGCGCATCTTAGTCGAAGAGGAGCACGCCTTCTCTGGGAGAAGGCAAAACCCGCTTCGTCGGCGGGCAATGGCAGGCTAACCCAATCGCTACTTTGTTGTCACGGCAGTGACGAGGACGGCTTTGTTCTTGATGAGGAACTGCGACAGTTCGCCCTTGTTTGCGAGCGACACCGAAGCGCGTGGTGAGGCTCCCCGGTAGTGTTTGTAGTGGACGAGGGTCTTCCCGATCAGGCCGATGCGGAGATTGGATTCCGCCATCTCCCAAATCTGGCCGGTTTCAAAGGTGATAGCGGGCGCCGGGGTCTTCGAGGGGCTTTTCTGCTGAGTAGGCATCGGGCGGGGAGCCTATCAGCCTGAATCAGACAACCAAAGCAGTTTCTTAACATTCTTAACAATTGCCTCGACCTCGGGCGTGGATTCATCTCTCGCGAACGTGCGGACGCCCCCGTGTCCGGGGGCCGTTTCCTCGCGAAAACTAAGCCACCCCCAAGCCCACCCGTGGGTCGCCACGTTGGAAGCTTGCGCCGGGGTCCACGGGGACAGAGGGTCTCCGCGGTCACTGCTGCCTGACAGGAACCGACGCTTGCAACCACCGCTCACACTCCGCCCCATCGGCTTCATCACCACGCACAAGCAGGTGAAGTTCCAGGCACTGCACCAACCCGCCGAAGCGCAACCGGAACGCAACGTCTTAGAGCTGTTGCCGGAGCCAGGCTATCAGCAGGCATTGCAGGATCTCGCTGGCTTCTCCCGCGTCTGGCTCCTCTGGTGGTTCCATCGCAATCCGTCCTGGCGTCCACTCGTCCTACCGCCACGCGGCCCCGCCCGGCGGCGCGGCGTCTTCGCCACCCGCTCGCCGCACCGGCCCAATCCGCTGGGCCTCTCCCCGGTGCAGCTTCTCGGCATCGAGGGGCGGCGACTCTTACTCGGCCCGTGCGATTTGGTGGATGGCACGCCGATCCTCGATATCAAGCCCTACATCGCCGCCTACGATGCCTTCCCGGATGCGGGCGGAGGCTGGACGGAGGAGGTCGAGACGGCACTGGCTGTGCCGCCAAAGTTCGTGGTGCAGTTCGCTGAGTTGGCCGCGACGCAAGCCGGGTGGCTGTGGACGCATTGGGCTGTGGACTTCCGCCCCCGCCTCATTGAACTGCTCGCCATTGACCCCACGCCGCATCGGACCCGGCGCATCCGGCGACGCGGCAGCGCGCTCTTCACCATCGGCTGCGGCGCGTGGAAGGCTCTCTTCTCGGTCGCAGGGGAAGTCGTGACGGTGCTCGCGCTGGAGCCGGGCTACCCGCTGCGTTTCCTGAACAATCCCGACTACGAAGACCTGCCCGACCGCGAGGCTCAACTGGCCTGCTGGGCGCGCTGGCCGGAGCAACTGCATTGATTCAAAGTGTGCCGAAGCACTCGCGTGGCCGGCCTGAGGAGCTGAGACCTCGGTGAACTCGCACGTGTCCACGCGCAACGGAGCGGCTGCAACCAGCTCGCACAGATTTCCCGGGCACAACCAACCTCCCCACTACACGTCGCACAACTTCACCGCCTCGTTGATGGACTTCACCGTGTCACGCACCGGGATGAACTCCTGCCCCACGTAGCTGGTGTATTTCGTCTCGGCGATGGCGCGCATGATGGGCGGGTAATTGATCTCCTGCGTCGCATCGATCTCGTTGCGGCCCGGATTTCCGGCCGTGTGGTAGTGGGCGATCCACGGGGCATACTTGCGCAGCCGCGCGATGACATCGCCGTGCATGATTTGCACGTGGTAGATGTCGAAGAGCACCTTCACGCGCTCGCTGCCGACGGCTTTGAGAATGTCAATGCTCACGTCCATGTTGTCGCAGAAGTAGTCCGGGTGGCCCTTCATCTCGACGTTCACCTTCGAGTTCAACATCTCCAGCGCGACGGTGACTTTCCTCTGCTCGGCGAGCGGCGCGATCTTCTTCAACCCCGCGACCATGTTCTTGAAACCTTGCTCATCCGACAACCCCTTGCGGAAGCCGGAGAAAGTAATGACGGCGGGCACTCCGTGGGCCGCGCATTGCTCGATGCGTTGCTCCAACACCTTCAAACACTCCGCGTGCTGCTCCGCCTGCGCGAAGCCCTTCGCAAAGCCGTGACTTCCGGCGAGCGCGCAGGTGAGGCCCAACTCCTTCAACATCGGCCAATGCTCCGGCCCGATTAGCTCGACCGATTTCACGCCGAACTTCACCGACAGCTTCGCGAGTTCCGGAATGGTAAGCGGGCGGAAATTCCACGTGACCAGGGACTGATTGATGCGTCCGTTCTTCGCCACATAGAAGTCCCCGCCTTCGGCTGCGTGGACTTTGGAGCGGGTGAGCACGGAGACGCCGGCCAGAGCGGCGGCGGTTTTCAGGGCGAAACGGCGAGTGGTTTTCATGTGAAATCTTGTATGGGGAAACTGGTTTCTTCCGGTTGGTTTGGTTACTCGAGCGAGCCTAGAAACCCCCTGCCCTCTGGCAAGCAAGAAGTCGTGACAGCCCGCATCGGAATGGAAATCTCCGAGAGCGAAGCGTTGAGACAAGTGGGAGGGATTCCCCCTTCGGCACGAGTCGATGAACCGGTTTGCCCGCTGCAATCTCGTCCTACACCGGCTGCTCCGATCAATTCACCTGGGCTACGCAACAGCCCGAACTGCGCCTTCACTCGTCGGACACGGGGTTTGACACGCGTGAAACAGAGGCGTTAAATCCGAATCCTACCAACCCACAACCACCGCAAGTCCCTCCATTATGACACCCGAAGAGGTTTCCAACCAGATCCGGGAGCTGGAGTCGGTCCGCTCACAGCTACGGCTGTGGAGGACCGCTATCCCGCTCGTCGCCGTCAGCGTCATCTCGTATGGCGTCTTCACCGTTTACGACTCCGCCGCGAGCCTCGTCAACGAAGGCCCGCCGCGAGAGGAGTTCGTCGCCGCACTCACCGATGGGCTGAACACGGAAGTCCGCCCCGTCGTAGAAAAAGTCGCCCAGCAAACCTTCAGCGAGACGCGAGACGCGGTGAACAAGGAACTCGCCCGCCTCAACGACCGCACCCCGGAGATGGCGGGCGCGCTCAAGAAGGAGGTCGAAACCCTGATGCACAACATCCCCCGCCGGGGCGAGCTGGTCCTGCAAGCCTCCTTCGGCACGATGCTCAAGAAGCGCGAAGCCGACATCCGCAAGCAATACCCCGACGTGACTGAGCAGAAGGTCGCGACGCTGATGCTGGGCTTGACCGAACTGACTCACGAGCGCCTCGACCACGTGACTCATCACCTGTTCTCGCCGCACTTGGAGTCCTTGAGCGGCATCATGGCGGACGTGGCGCACATCCAGCGCACCGAGACTATCAATCCCAAAGATGACCTCGCCTCGTGGGATATGGCGCTGCTCGTCTTCGACCTCATCCGCGATGAATTCGCCGACCTGCACATGGATTAAGCGGCCCCCGCTGTCCCCGACAAATTGAAGAACAAGGCCAAGCCCGCTAAGTCCACCAAGACAGTCAAACCCTCCCAGCCATGAGCACTCCTGAATCCCCGGCCGCGGCCCCGGCCAGTGGCGCTTCTGCCGCCGAACAGTTCCTCGCGCGCGAACTCGCCACCGCGCGCCTTGCGCTGCAACGCACCCGCATCGCGGGCACCATCGTCGTGGTCATCGTCATCGGCTACATGAGCTTCGTCGCGAGCGCGCTCAACAAACAGCTTGAGCCAAAAGCCGCCGCCGACTTCGCCACCACCTTCATCGCCGCGCAGGTCATAGAAAAGACCGACGCCCTCGCCAGCCAGGTCAAGGAACGCATCCCCGCGCTCGTCGCCGGACTGCCGGACTACTTGCAACGCGAACTGCCGCGCCATCGGGAGGCGCTGGAGGCACGGTTGGAGCAGGACTTCAAAGAACATTGCACGGCCACCTCCCAGCAGCTCGGCAAGCACCTGGACGATTTCCTCCAGTCGCACATCGTGCAGATTCGCACCTTGCTCCACACGGCGGAGAACAAGCCCGAACTAATCCAGGCCCTCGCGCCCGACTTGGAAATTGAGATCGTCCGCTACCTCAGCGACAAGACCGCCGGGGATGAGTCGTTGAAGGACAAAATAGACCACGCTCACGCGGAGCTACAGAAGGTAGAGAAGCAGGTCGACCGCCTCGCGACGGGCACGAATCTGACGCCGCAGGAAAAGAAAGTCCGCCACGCCATCGCCATCATCGCCCGCAGCGCCGAACAGCAGACCAAGCAACTGGAAGCTCAAATCCAAGAGGCACTCCGCAAGGCGAAATAACCGCTTCTTGCCTCTCCTCGCAAAGGCGCAGTCGATTTATCCGGCTGCGCCTGCTGCGTTCCCCAGCATCCAGCGTTGAACCAGCGCCGCTCGCACGCCTAAACTTAGCGCATGAGTTCTGTGATCCCCTTCGACTTCGATGTCGCGGTCATCGGCGGCGGCAGCGCGGGCTACGCCGCCGCCAGCGCCACGGCACGCGGAGGCTTGCGGACCGTGGTCATCGAGGGCGGCAAGGAAGTCGGCGGGCTTTGCATCCTGCGCGGCTGTATGCCGACGAAGGCGCTGCTCTACGCCGCCGAGATCAAGCATCTCGCCGAGCACGCGGCCACTTGGGGCATTCAGGTGCCGGAAGTGCGCTTCGACTTCGCGCAAGTCATGGCCCGCAAGAACGCGATGGTCGCCGACTTCGCCGGCTACCGCCGGCAGCAACTGGAGAGCGGACGCTTCCAATTCATCCGCGCCCACGCTCGCTTCGTGGATCCGCACACCGTCGAGTTGGACAACGGCCAGCGGCTCACCAGCGCGCACTTCGTCATCACCACCGGCTCCGCCACCGCTCCCGTGCCGCTTCCGCAACTGAACGCCACGGGCTTCCTCACCAGTGACAGCGTGATGATAATGGACCGCCTGCCCAAGTCGCTCATCGTGCTGGGCGGCGGTGCGGTGGCGGTCGAGTTCGCGCAATTCTTCGCGCGCTTCGGCGTCCGCGTGACGCTGCTGCAACGCAGCGAACACCTACTCCGCGACTTCGATCCAGACGCGGCGCGAGTTGTGGAGACCGTCCTTCGTCGCGAGGGCATTGAGTTGTTCACCAGCACGCGCCTGCTCGACGCGCGCTGCGAAGGGGGATTGAAGCACATTGCCTTCGATCACAACGGCCAGTCCCTCTCGGTCGCCGGCGAAGAAGTTTTCCACGGCCTGGGCCGCTCACCGAACACCAGCGGACTCGCCTTGGCGCAGGCCGGAGTGGCGATGGATTCGCGCGGGCGCATCGCGACGAACGAGCGGATGCAGACCGCCGCGCCACACATCTTCGCCGCTGGCGACTGCACCGGGCCGCACGAGATCGTCCATATCGCAATCCAGCAAGGTGAAGCCGCCGCACACAACATCCTCCACCCGCAAGCACCCCGCACGGTGGACTACCGGCTCCTCACCAGCGTCGTCTTCACCGACCCACAAGTCGCCTGCGTCGGGCTGACCGAGTCGGCTGCGCGCGCTCAAGGGCGGGACTTCATCACGGCGAGTTACCCCTTCGCCGACCACGGCAAGTCCCTGCTCATGGAGGCGAAGGACGGCTTTGTGAAGCTCCTCGCCGACCCACGCACCGGCGAAATCCTCGGCGGCGCGTGTGTCGGGCCGAGCGGCGGCGAACTCATCCATGAGATCGTCACCGCCATGTGCAAGCGGATGACCGTGGGCGAACTCGCTGCGATGCCGCATTATCACCCGACACTCGCGGAGATTTGGACTTACCCGGCAGAGGAGCTGGCCGGCGCGGTTGCAGGCTGAGGAAGCGGCGGGCGTCTTCAAGTTCGACAACCCCGAGGACAAGTAGCCGAAAGACGTGGAGCGCGGACGCCTCCCTCCGCAAGAGTTCGACTGTGGCTGCAGACGAAGGGGCCGTTCCCCCTGCCCCGCTCCGCTTTATCCAACAGCTATTTCTCGGCCCGCCGCCGCTGAACGAGGGTCTTGCCTGGAGTGCTGGTGGACAACAAAACGGGCACCTCTTGCGAGGTGCCCGTCTGTATCCGTTGATGGATGGTAACGCTTTAGGCCGTGCCAATCTGATAGCGCAGGAAGCGGCGGACGGTGACTTCGTCGCCGAGGGCTTTGCCGACGGTGGCGATGTGTTCCTTCACGGTGACCTCGCCGTTCTTTTTCACGAAGCCCTGCTCCACAAGGCAGACGGTCTGGAAGTATTTCTCACGCTTACCTTTGAGGATGTTGACCATCGCGGCGGCGGGTTTACCTTTGAGAGCGTCGGAGTTGCGCGCGATCTCGTCCTCCTTGTCGAGAAGTTCGGTGGAGACCTCTTCGCGGCTCACGGCGGTAGGGTTGCCGGCGGCGATTTGCAGGGTGATGTCGCGCACGAGGTCCTTGAAGGCATCGCTGCCGACGGTGGCCTCGTTGGTGGCACCGACTTCGACGAGCACGCCGACCTTGGCACCAGTGTGGATGTAGGCGGCAATGAGGCCGTTGCCGATGACTTCCCAGCGGGTGTGGCGGTGGAGGCGGATGTTCTCGCCCATCTTGGCGACGGCGGTGACGCGGTCGGGTTCGAGGTCAGCGGCGGGGTTCCCGGCAATCTTCTTGGCCAACTCGTCGCAGAAGCCGCGGAACTGTTCGTTCTTGCCGACGAAGTCAGTCTCGCAATTGACTTCGAGCAGGACCCCAACCTTGGAGCCGGGGACGATGTGCTGGGCGACGATTCCTTCGTTGGCGGCGCGGTCGGCCTTCTTCGCTGCGCTGGCAACGCCTTTCTTGCGAAGCCAGTCCACGGCGAGGTCGAGGTTGCCCTGGTTTTCGGTGAGGGCTTTCTTGCAGTCCATCAAGCCCGCTCCGGTCATTTCGCGGAGCTTGCCTACGCTTGCGGCAGTGATTTCAGGCATATGTGTGGGGAGGTAAAAATTGAGTGTTGAAAGTTGAAAGAGGCGGGCAGCACTAGGGTGCCCGCCACGATTTTTGGAAATCCAAACTAAGCTTGAACCGGGGTGACGAGGGAGGCGAGGGCCTCGACGGACAGGGTCGGGGTGGGCTCGGGAGCGGGTTCGGCGACCTGTTTGTTGCGGCTGTGCTTGGCCTCGTATTCGGCGCGGGCAGTACCACAGGCCTCGGTGACACCGGCGAGAAGGATGCGGACGGAGCGGAGGGCGTCGTCGTTGCCTGCGATGGGGTAGTCCACGAGGTCGGGGTCGGCGTTCGTGTCCACAATGGCGACGATCGGGATGCGGAGCTTGCGGGCCTCAGCCACGGCATTGTGCTCGCGCTTGAGGTCCACGATGAACATGGCGTCGGGCATCTTGTCGAGGGTGCGGATACCGTCGAGGTTCTTGACGAGGCGCTCGAGTTCGCGGCCGAGTGCGGATTGTTCTTTCTTGCCGTATTTGCCGGCGGAGCCGTCAGCGAACATGGTCTCAAGCTTCTTCATGCGCGTGAGGGAGCGCTTGAGGGTCTTGTAATTGGTGAGCGTGCCGCCGAGCCAACGCTCAGTGACATACATTTGGCCGCAGGCCTTGGCGGATTCCTTCACAACTTCTTGAGCCTGCTTCTTGGTGCCGACGAAAAGGACGTTGCCGCCACCACGGACGAGGCCGGAGAGGAATTCGCAGGCGGCTTGGAGCTGCTGCGCAGTCTGGCTGAGGTCAATGATGTGGATGCCGTGGCGTGCCTCGAAGATGTGTTTCTTCATCTTGGGGTTCCAACGCTTGGTCTGGTGGCCGAAGTGGACGCCCGCCTCCAACAGTTCTTTGATTCCGATGGTCATCATATGCTTAACAGTTCCGGTTTGTTATCAGCCCGCATCGCTCGCCGTAATTGGTGCGACCGGCCATCCCGCAGAACTCGGGATTTATTCTGGTGTTACGTTGGCCACCCCTGCCCACACGGGCACGGGTTGTTTGGTTTAAGGCCGTTGCTTCCCGCCGTTTCCGGCGAAAAGAGGGCGCAACCTAGCAGCCGGACTCGTGGTGGCAATGCTATTTTGCCGCAGAGGTGGGCAGAAAGCTAGCGGTCAGCGTTCAGAAGTCAGGCGAGGCAGGTCAACCTACGCGGCCTGATTTTCGCAACTGACCGCTGACCACTGCCCTCTGCCCTCTGCGTTCATTGTTCCCGCCGTGACATCGTCCGCGCGGCTGGCTACGGTCGGGCCGATGTTTCTCCCGAAAATCTCCCGCTCCGGCTCGCGTGCTTGATGAAGACGCTGCACCGCTATGTCGCGCGGCAGGTGCTCGTCACGCTCGCCATGACTGTGGCGGTGTTCACGGGATTGTTCCTCATCGTCAATGTCCTCAAGGATATCGTGCCGCTGCTGCTCAGTCCGCAGGTGCCGTTCACCAGTGTGCTTCAAGCAGTCGCGTTGCTCCTACCGTTCGGTTTGGTCTTCGCGTTGCCGATGGGTCTGCTGACCGCGACGCTGCTGGTCTTTGGGCGCTTGAGCGCGGACCAGGAACTCACGGCTGTGCGGGCTGGGGGCGTGAGTCTGTTGGCTCTCGTCACACCGGTGCTGTGCATCGGCGTGTTGGCCAGTGGTTTATCCGCGCTCGCCACGCTGGAAATCGCACCGCGCTGCCGTGTCGCCTTTAACGAACTGAAATACGCCTTCGGAATGGCTCGGCCCACGGCACTCCTCGTCGAGCAGCGTTACATCACGGACTTCCCCGGCTGGACGATCTACATCGGGAAGCGGCTCGGCGAAGATGAGTTCGAGCGCGTGCTGCTCTACGAGATGCGCGAGGGGCAGTTGGTGCAACGCATCCATGCCCGCCGCGCCCGAGTCACGGCCAATCCCGCGCAGCAAGAAATTATCTTCCAGCTTTTTGAGGCGGAGATTTTCAGACGCACGCCGGTGGGCGAAGCGGGGGCCAGCACGAATGCCGTGGGCGATTTAAGCCCGGTGTTCTTCGATGAAGCGCCGCCTGTGCGGCTCGACCTCTCCGGCGCACAACCGTCACGTGCGCAACCGAAGATCAGCGAGATGACGGCCCTCGAACTTTGGTCCGAGCTGAAGCAACTCAAGCAGCGCGGCTTGGATGCTACGCCGGTGCTGGTGAACTTGAATCGCCAAGTCTCGTTCTCCTTCGCGTGCATCAGCTTCACCCTCATCGGCATCCCACTGGGCCTGCGCGGGCACCGGCGTGAAACGAGTTTCGGCATCGCGGCGGCGCTGCTGCTGACTGCGGTTTATTACAGCTTCATCATCCTCGGCCAATCGTGGGAGACACGGCCCCAGATGTATCCGCACCTCATTGTTTGGGCACCGAACTTCCTGTTCCAAGGCATCGGCGCTTGGCTGCTCTGGCGGGCGAACCGCGGCCTCTGAACCGGTTTTCGGCGTTGACCTTTTGGTGGGGCAGCATTGAATAACCAAGATGAATCCTGACTTTTCGCGCCGCGCCGGCTTGTGCGCATCTTTGTTCTTGCTGCTGGGGTCTTTCGCCGTGCGCGCGGACGTGAGGCTGGCCGGAATTTTCTCCGACAACATGGTTCTTCAGCGCGAACTGCCGCTGACTTTCTGGGGCTGGGCGGACGAGGGCGAGATGGTGACGGTCGAGTTTCAAGGACAGAAGGTGAGCGTCGCCGCGTTCCGGCAATTGCCCAGTCCGTTGAGCCGCTGGCAGGTGAAAATCGGCCCGTTCAAGGCCAATGCCACACCTGCGTCGCTCGTCGTGCAGGGCAAGAACCGAGTCGAACGTAAGAACGTCCTTGTGGGCGACGTGTGGATTTGCACCGGCACGGCGAACATGGAATTTCCGCTCAACAAATCCGCCGACGCCGAGCAGGAACTCGCCGCCGCCAGCCATCCGCTCATCCGCCTCTGCACCGTCCCGCGAGCGAAGGCGAACGATCCCCTCCCTGACGTCCGCGTCTCTTGGCAGGAGTGCCGCACGCCGGGAGGATTTTCCGCCGTGGGTTATTACTTCGGGCGCGATTTGCAGAAGGCCATCGGCGTGCCCGTCGGACTCATCGGCATCTATCAAACCGGCACGCCGACGGAGGCATGGGCAAGCCGCAACAGTCTGAACGAACATCCCGAGTTGCGTCGCGATTTCACGGATCGCTTCGAGCGGATGCGCGCTGACTTCGGGGCAGCCGTGCAAAAGTTCAACACCGAGGTCGAGGAGCTAAAGAAGCAAGGCAAGCGCCCCGGCTCCCCTCCGCCGAAGGCCCCGGTGATGCCCGCGTGGCTGGGCTCGGAACTGTTCAACGGCATGGTCGCGCCGCTCGTTCCCTACGGCATTCGCGGCGTCATCTCGTATCAAGGCGAGGCCAACACCGACCGCGCAGGGCAGTATCGATTGCTCTTCCCTGAACTCATTAAAGGCTGGCGACAGGCGTGGGGGCAGCAGGGCGACTTCGCTTTCCTCGCCGCGCAGCTCGCGCCCTTCGACAAGAGCCGTAACCGCGCGTTGGAAGAAATCACTGCGGCGCCGGAGGACTCCGACTGGGCGCGCTTCCGCGAGGCTCAGGCAACCGCCGCGAAGGCCGCTCCGAATTCCGCCCTCGTGGTCACCACCGACCTCGGCGCGAAGGACGACCCGACGCCCGCGAAGAAAGATTTGGTCGGCGCGCGGCTCGCACTAGCGGCTCGCGCGGTGGCTTATGGGGAAACGATTGTGTCGAGCGGACCCGTCTTCAAGGAGCTGGCCGTGCAAGGCGAGAAAGTCATCGTGCACTTCGACTCCGTTGGCGCGGGCCTCGAAGCGCGGGGAGGAAAGCTCACGGGCTTTGCGGTGTGCGGCGAAGACAAGAAATTCGTCTGGGCCGATGCACAAGTTCAGCCGGACAACTCCATTGTGGTCAGCGCCGCCGCAGTGCCGAAGCCCGTCGCCGTGCGCTACGGATGGGCGGATTTCCCTGTCGTGAACCTGTTCAACAAGGACGGCCTGCCCGCGCGCCCCTTCCGCACGGACACCTTTTCGCCACCCCCGCCGCCCCCTCCCGCGAAGAAAAAGTAGCCTTTGAGCCGGAGGCTCCGTTGGAGCCGCTTCGCTGAAGCGTGGCGTGCGGCCACTCAGCCGAATCCATACAGAAAAAACCTCACGCGAAGGAAGCAAAGGGCGCAAAGAGGAAGCAAGCCAGCCAGCTGTCTCCACCAAAATTTCGCTCACCGTCCGGCGACTTGTTATCCGAACGCAGCTTCCCAGTTCCTTTGCGGCCTTCGCGGCCTTGGCGTGAGGCGTGAGGCTTTGAACTGGATAATTCCGATTCACTTTCAACCAACAGAAGCGCGCCCATGCCTCGCAGTAGCTTGGGTAAAGTCCTCCGGCGTGTTCAGGTTCAGCAGCAGTTCGCGGTGTGCGCGACGCGGCTTGAAGCGATTCGCGCGCAGCGTCTTCGCGAGCGACTGGAGCGAGAACCTCCGTGCTACGATGGCCGCCTCCACCACTGGGAAGCCAGCGGCTCGGTCCAACGCGAAAGGAAAGCCCACACCCTCCCCCGACTCCATGAACACTCCCTTGCCCTTCCGTTGCGCCACGGCTCGGATCAGCTCCGGCGTGACGAACGGCATGTCACACGAGAGAAACAGCAACCGCTCGGCCCGGCTGCGCCACAGCGCCGTCCACACTCCCCCCAACGGCCCGCAGCGCGGCACAAGATCGCGCCGGATGACCCGCACCGGCCAGCCAGTCGCACGCGCCGCCGCCCGCACCCACGCCAGCAACGAACGCCCGCGCAGCCGCAGCCGCGCCTTGTCCTGCCCCATGCGCTCACTCAGCCCTCCCGCGAGAATGACAACCTCCACCATTTGCTGCTGACCGCTGTTCACTGACCACTGACCGCTCACGGAGCCTTCCCGGTGAGCATCGCCTTCACCTTGGCGGGGTCGGCCGTGGGCGCCTGACACGCCGTGCCGGTGCAGAGGAAGACACGAGTGCCATCCTTCACCGTCAATGTCTTGGCGAACGGCTCCACCGCACCCGTGTTGCCGAGCACGACTTTGTTGGGCTGATAAACTCCATGCGCAGCGCGGAGCAACGCCGTGGTCACTGCCGCGTCCGCCTTGGCCGGCGAGGCGATGACCACGCGGAACGGCTCGTGCAGGAAGAAGTCCAAAGCCAGCAGCAGGTTCGGCACGGCTTGCGGGATGCGTTGCAGGCGTTCGGCGAAGAGCCGGAGCGTCTTCTCGGCGCGCGCGCGCATCTCTTTGTTGTCCGTGATGGCGGCGAGCTTGAGCAGCGCGAGCGTGGCGACGTTGTTGCCACTCGGCTCCGCGCCGTCGTAGTCCTCCTTCGCACGGAAGAGCAGGTCGGCGGAACCGGCGGGGCTTTGGTAGAAGCCGCCTTGCGCCGCGTCATAAAACTTCGCGGTCATCGCCGATTCCAGCGCGAGCGCGAAGTCGAGGTGCTTCGGGTTCAGCGTGGCCTCGTAGAGATGCAACACGCCTTCGAGCAGGTAAGCGTGCGAGTCGAGGAGCTGGACGCTGTCGCGCTCGCCGTCGCGCCAGCGATGGTAAAGCGTCTTGGTCTTCGCGTCCCAAAGCTTGGCCTGGAGGAAGGCGACGTTCTTCTCAGCGGCAGCGAGATAACTTGGCTCGCCCAGCACGACGCCCGCGCGCGCGATGGCTCCGAGCATCAGGCCATTCCACGACGCGAGGATTTTGTCATCGAGGTGCGGGCGGATGCGCTTGGCTTGAACGGCGAACAGCTTTTGCTTCGCAGCGGCGAGGAGTTTGGCCTCCACCGAAGAGAGCTTCGGATCAACGATGCTGAGGACGTTTTGTTTCTTCAGCGGGGTGGGATGCGAGTGGTCCTCGAAGTTGCCTTCCTCCGTGATGCCGAAGTAACGCTCGGCGACCTTGAACTCCTCGGCGGTGAGCAGCTTGGTCAATTCCTCCTTCGTCCAGCAGTAGAATTTTCCCTCGTGCCCTTCGCTGTCGGCGTCCTCGGCAGAATAGAAACCGCCGTCGCGATGCGTCATGTCGCGCAGCACGTAGCGCACGATGTCCCGCGCCACGTCCGCGTAGTGCGCCTCGCCGCTGACGAGATGTGCGTCGAGGTAGAGGTGGAGGAGCTGCGCGTTGTCGTAAAGCATCTTCTCGAAGTGCGGCACGAGCCACTTCTCATCCACTGAGTAGCGCGCGAAGCCGCCGCCGAGCTGGTCATACATCCCGCCCGCCGCCATGCGCTCGCAGGTGTGTAGCACGGCCTTCACCGCTGCAGCGTCTCCGAGGCGCACCGCCGCCCGCAGGATGAACGCGGGCTGCGAAGGCCGGGGGAATTTCGGCGCGCGACCGAAGCCACCATTGCGCGGGTCGTATCCCGCCACGAGCTGCTTGAGCGCGTTTGTGATGACGGTGGGCGCGAGCACCGCGTCCTTGCTCGCCTCGTGTTCGCCGAGGCCCTTGAGCTGCACCGCGATTTGTCCGGCACTCTCTTCGAGGTCCTTGCGCTTCTCCACCCACAGCTCGGAGATGCGTGAGAGAAGTTGCGTGAAACTGGGTCGGCCGAACTTGGGCTCCGGCGGGAAGTAGGTGCCTCCGTAAAACGGCTTCAAGTCCGGCGTGAGAAACACGTTCAAAGGCCAACCCCCGCCCTGCCCCATCGCCTGCACCGCCGTCATGTAAATCTTGTCCACGTCCGGTCGCTCCTCGCGGTCCAGCTTGATCGCGACGAAATGCTTCTTCAGAAACTCCCCCACCTTCTCGTCCTCGAACGACTCGCGCTCCATCACATGGCACCAGTGGCAGGTGGAATAGCCGATGGAGAGCAGGATGGGCTTGCCCTCGTCGCGCGCCTTCTTAAAGGCCGCCTCGCCCCACGGATACCAGTCCACGGGGTTGTGCATGTGCTGGCGCAGATAGGGCGACTTCTCCTGCGCGAGGCGATTGGTGTGCTTGGTTTTCGAGACGGGGGCGTTGGTGGACACAGTGGCGGATTTGGATTTCTCAGCGGCGAAGAGTGGCAAACTGAAACTGTTCACTGACAGCAGCAGGCCAACGACGCACGCACGACGAGCAAAAGCGGGGCGAATAGTCACGCGCGCAGCCTAGCCCACGAAGGTCGAGGAGCAAGCCGGGTTTCAGCTCGCTCGGCAAAAACTACGAGCCACTGCTGGCCTTGCGTTGGCGCTCGCTCATGGGTTCAATCGCCCCCATGAACTTGTTGCTCCGCCTCGCCTTACTCCTCGTCTTGTCCGCCACCGTCCGCGCCGCCGACCCGCATGACCAATCGGGCGTGCCGCTGGAGGTGGATTCACCGGACGCGAAGCTCACGAAGATCGTCCTGCTCGCGGGCGGGCCCAGCAGCAAGGCGATGGCGCACGAATACTTCGCCGGGTGCGCGCTGCTGATGGACTGGCTGAAGAAGCAGCCCGGCGTCTGGCCCGTGATGGCGCGCGACTGGCCGAAAAACGAAAAGGTCCTCGATGGCGCGAAGTGCATCCTCTATTTCGGCGACGGCGGCGGGAAGCAGCCGTTCATCGAGCCGACGCGCTGGGCGAAGTTGAACCAGTTGCTCGACGGCGGCGCAGGCCTGGTGTTGATGCATCAGGGGATGGATTTCCCGAAAGGCCCGGACAGCGACAAAATCAAAGGCTGGCTCGGCGGCGTGTTTCTCAACGACATCGGCTGCCGTGGACATTGGGACATGGACTTGAAGCCGGTGGGCGAGCACCCCGTGTTGCGCGGCGTGAAACCCTTCGCCGCCCCCGGCGATGGCTGGCTCTACAACCTGCACTTCGCGGAGAAAGCCAAGGGTTTCGCCCCGCTCATCATCGGCCAAGTGCCGGACAAATCTCGCTCCAGCGGGGACGCGAAGCAGCACAACGGGCGCGACGAAGTCATCGCGTGGGCGCAGCAACGCGCGGGCGGCGGGCGGGGCTTCGGCTTCACCGGCGTGGACCTCCATAAAAGCTGGAGCTACGAGAGCCAGCGCAAGCTCGTGGTCAACGGCATCCTCTGGAGCGCGGGCCTCGAAGTGCCGGTGGACGGCGCGAAGACAGAGTTCGCAGAGGTGGACTTGAACCGGAACTTGGACAAGAAGGTGGCGCCCGCGCCGAAAGCTGCCGCACCAAAAAAGACCAGTCCGCCCAAGTAATGATGCTGGTTTGCAGGTTTTTCCTTCAGCTCACAGCCGGGTTGCCGATGGAAAACTGGACAAAGCAGTTTGACCGCTGCAATTTTCACCCATGAGCGACGAAATGAGCAATTTCACCCCGCGCGCGCAGCAGGTGCTGGCACTCGCCCGGAAGGAAGCGGACCGCTTCAACCACAACTTTGTCGGCACCGAGCATCTCCTGCTCGGCCTGATCAAGCTCGGCCAAGGCGTTGCGGTCAACGTCCTCCAAAAGATGGGCCTCGACCTCGAAACCGTCCGCCAGGAGGTCGAGAAGCTCTCCGCCGCCGGCCCCGACCAAAAGCAGGTCGGCAACATCCCCTACACGCCGCGCGTCAAGAAAGTGCTCGCGCTCGCCTCGAAGGAAGCCAAGGCGCTCAACCACACTTACGTCGGCACCGAGCACATCCTGCTGGGCCTGCTGCGCGAGGGCGACGGCGTCGCAGCCAAGGTGCTCAAGGGTCTGGACATTGACATCGAATTGGTCCGCCAGGAAATCCTCAAAGAGCTGGACCCGAATTTCCAAAACCAAGGTGAAGAAACCCCCGCAGGCAGCGGCGGCGAAGGCGAGAAGAAGGAGGGCGGCGAGAAGAAGGGCGAGAACAAGACCCCTGCATTGAAAGCCTTCGGCCGCGACCTCACCGAAATTGCCCGCAAGGGCGATATGGACCCCGTCATCGGCCGCAAGACCGAGATCGAGCGCGTCATTCAGATTCTCTGCCGCCGCACGAAGAACAACCCCGTCCTCCTCGGCGAGGCGGGCGTCGGCAAAACCGCCATTGTCGAAGGCCTCGCCCAGGAAGTCGTGAAGGGCAACGTCCCCGAAATCCTCCGCGACAAGCGCGTCATCGTGCTCGACCTCGCGCTAATGGTCGCCGGCACGAAATATCGCGGCCAGTTCGAGGAACGCATCAAGGCGGTGATGGACGAAATCCGGAAGAACAAGAACGTCATCCTCTTCATCGACGAGATGCACACCATCGTTGGCGCGGGCAGCGCCGAGGGCACGATGGACGCCAGCAACATCATCAAGCCCGCCCTCTCGCGCGGCGAAATGCAATGCATCGGTGCGACCACCCTCAACGAGTATCGCAAATACATCGAGAAGGACGGCGCGCTGGAACGCCGCTTCCAATCCGTGAAGGTCGAGCCACCGTCCATCGACGACGCCATCGCCATCCTCAAGGGCCTGCGAGGCAAGTATGAGGAGCACCACCGCGCCGAGATCACCGACGCCGCCGTCGAGGCCTCCGTGAAGCTCTCCGACCGCTACATCACCGGGCGTTTCCTGCCGGACAAGGCCATTGACGTGATGGACGAGGCCGGTTCCCGCGCGCGCATCGGTGCGATGACCCGCCCACCGGACTTGAAGGACCAAGAAGCGGAGATTGAAGAACTAAAGAATTGCAAGGAACGCGCGATCAAGGAGCAGGATTTCGAGGGCGCAGCCTCCTATCGTGACAAAGAGAAGCACGCGAAAGAGAAGCTCGAAGCCACGCTCAAATTCTGGCGCGACGCGAAGGAAGAGAAGCGCGTCAAAGTGGACGAGGACGACATCCTCCACATCGTCTCGAAGTGGACCGGCATCCCGCTCAAGCGCATGGAGAAAGACGAAACGCAGCGCCTGCTCGAAGTCGAGAAGGTGCTCGCCAAGGTCGTCATCGGCCAGACCGACGCCGTGCTCGCGATGGCCAAGGCCCTCCGCCGCTCTCGCGCGGACCTGAAGGACCCCAAGCGCCCCATTGGGACATTCGCCCTCCTCGGCCCGACCGGCGTGGGCAAAACCCTCCTCGCCAAGACGCTGGCCGAGCAGATGTTCGGCGACTCCAAGAACCTCGTGCAACTCGACATGAGCGAATACATGGAGAAGTTCACCGTGTCCCGCCTCGTCGGCTCACCGCCCGGCTACGTCGGCTACGAAGAAGGCGGCCAACTCACCGAGCAAGTGCGCCGCAAGCCATATTGCGTCGTCCTCTTCGACGAGATCGAGAAGGCCCACCCCGACGTGATGAACATGCTTCTCCAAATCTTGGAGGAAGGCAAACTCACCGACAACACGGGCCGCGTGATTGACTTCCGCAACACCATCATCCTGCTCACCTCGAACGTCGGGTCCGAGACTCTCAAGAAGAACAACGTCATCGGTTTCGGCTCCTCCAAGGACGAGTTCAGCTACGAGAAGATGAAAGAGAAGACGCTCGACGAGGCGAAGAAGGCTTTCCGCCCCGAGTTCCTCAACCGCCTCGACGACGTCATCGTCTTCCGCCAACTCACCAAGCCCGACCTCATCACCATCCTCGACCTCGAAGTCGCCAAGGTCATGGAGCGGCTCAAGCACAAGAACATCCAGCTCGTGCTCGATGAGAAGGCGAAGGACCTCCTCTTGGAGAAGGGCTTCGACCCGCAATACGGCGCGCGCCCGATGCGCCGCAGCGTGGAGAAACATCTCGAAGACCCGCTCGCCGAAGAACTCCTGCGCGGCAACCTGAGCCCCGGCGAACCGGTGCAGGTCTCCGCCGCCGACGGCAAGCTCACCTTCACTCAGAAGGCCGCCACCACCACCGAGGGCGCGGTCGCGGCGAGCTAACCGGCGTCCAGTAGTCGCAGGTTTCAGCCTGCGCGTGCAACCAAGCGACTCATGCGTAACTGAATGTTGCGACTACGGAGGAAAGGAGCGTCCACGCGACGCTTGCCGGGTGGCACTCCGCTTCCGCACACTTCGCCCCATGACTTCAAAGTGGAAGTGCCTCGGGTTGTCCGCCGTATTGTGGACGTTGCTCTGGCTGGCGCTGCCGCCGTGGCTGGCGGCGCAGACGAACACGAACGCGGTCGTCGCCACCAACGCCCCGGCGCGCGCCACGCCCGCCACGAACCTCCTCACGCAACTCGCCGCCGAGCGCCGCGAGTTGCTCACCTTCGGCCTCGATAACTTCGAACCGTTGCGCACGACGTTCCTCGGCAACCCGCTGTGGCAATACCTCGCCTCGCTCATCTACATCGTGCTGGCGTTCTACGTGGCCAAGTTCCTCGACTGGCTCACACGCGTCTGGCTGCGCCGGTTCACGGGCAAAACCAAGACCACGGTCGACGACCAGTTACTCGAACTGCTCAACGGCCCCATCAAAGTCGTTACCTTTGTCGTGTTCCTGCACATTGGCCTGTCCATTTTCCACTGGCCGCCGCTGGCCGAGTTGTGGCTGCACAAGGCGTTCGTCGTCATCCTCGCCGTCTCGCTCACCTACATGGCGCTCAAGGTCACGGACGTGCTGGTGGATTTGTGGCGCGGACGGGCCGTGGACTTGGAGAAAGGGATGAACGACCAGCTCTTCATCGTCATCCGCAAGGGCCTCAAGGCGTTCCTCCTCGTCATCGCCGCGCTGGTCACGATGCAGAACCTCGGCGTGAACGTGACCGCCGCCATCGCCTCGCTCTCCATCGGCGGCCTAGCCATCGGCCTCGCGGCGCAGGACACGCTGGCGAATCTCTTCGGCGCGGTGGCCATCTTCGCGGACAAGCCCTTCCGCGTGGGCGACCGCATCAAGCTCGATACGGTGGACGGCCAGGTGGAAACCATCGGCCTGCGTAGCACGCGCGTGCGCAGCCTCGACGGGCATCTCATCACCATCCCGAACAAGACGATGGGCAGTGCGACCATCACGAACGTCACCGCGCGCCCGAACATCAAGACGGAGATGAACCTCAGCCTCACCTACGACACACCGACGGCGAAGGTGCAGCGGGCCAGCGCGCTGCTGGAGGAAATCTATCGTGCGCACCCGCTCACGTCGGACGTATGGATCAGCTTCAATCGGTTCGATGCGTCCGCGCTGAACATTTACGTGGTCCACTGGTGGAACGGCGTGGAGCCGAAGGCGCACCTCGCGGGGATGCAGGAGTTGAATCTGGAAATCAAACGCCGCTTCGAGGCGGAAGGCATCGAGTTCGCGTTCCCGACGCAGACGGTGCATTTGCGGAGGAAGTAGTTACATTTCAACCACGGCTGGACACGGATAGAGGGGCGTTCGTCCAAACGCGGACAACCATCCCACCTGGTGATGCGGGGCGCCCGAATTCCCAATGCCAGTCGGTGGAATGCTGACCGGACGCCACGTCGCGCGCCTGCTCCCTTCCTCGGAGGAGGGGAGAAGGTGGCCGCAGGCCGGATGAGGGGAGGGGCCGCCAACGCCGACGCACGGAACCCCTCACCCCGGCCCTCTTGTATGTTGCTTTCCATCTTCCTTGTTTGGCGTCAGCCAAACAGAAAGATGGAGCCGTCCCCCCCCCTGCAGGGGGGAGGACGGCGGCGCGGGCGCGCTCGTTGCCTTCAGGAACCGTTACCACGCGTTCGCAGGGGAGCTCGAGTCGCTCACGCCTCATGTCGGTCACTCGAACCGTTGATGGAGCCGGCCCCACAAGGCCGCGCT